>JAVBLT010000053.1:0-15507 GCA_031553315.1 Kiritimatiellia bacterium | reverse complement strand
GGGGATGGTGGTTTGAGGCGTGATGGTCTGAGTGGGTGTGGCGGTGGTGGCCTCGGAGCCTTCGTTGGTGCTTTGCACGTCGACCACGCCGAATTGCATGGAGCGGGGGTAGGTGTGTTCGGAGATGGAGGCGGGCTCGCCGAAGGTGACGGTGCAGTCGCGGAAGGTGAGGGTTTGGGTGACGGCGGTGGAGCGGCTGGGGGTCATGCCCATGCCGCTGCAGCCGGTGAGGGCGGTGAGGGTGAGGGCGGCGCCGAGCAGGAGCATGGGGGTGCCTTTGTTTATCGTGGGGAGCGCGACGGCGCCGACGCCGAGGGCGGTGGCGAGGGTCTGGATCCAGCCGATGATCTGGGCGCCGAGGGTGCCTTCGGGAAAGGCCTGGCCAAGCGTCAGCAGGGCGGCGAGGGTGGCGGCGGTGACGAGCCAGTAGCGCGGTTTTTTATAATTCGGGACGGGGCTTTCGAGGGTGGCGGTTACGGGTTTGGGGGTGTTCATGGTCGGGGTTCCTTTGACGTTTCACTTTCGGGGGCAAGCCCCTCACACGGCTTCAATGTCGCGGCGAGGCTTGCTCCTTTCAGCGGGCGGGGTTTTGGGTTAGTGGAGAAGGGCCGGCAGATAGGGGCCTTCGACCGAGACGAGCAGAACGCCGCGGCTCTGCATGAAGCGGACGAGCCAGGTGCCGGTTTTCATGGCGGGGATTTCGCCGTTTGCGAAGCGGGCGCCGGCGGGCCAGCGGAGGCTGGCGGAGGCGTAGTCGTCGTTAAACGTCACGACCAGGGCGGCGTCGTCGATCACGGCGTCGTCGCGCCCGAAATTGTCGAGGAAGATATCGACCGGCTCCTCGAACCACCGGGGAAACTCCCGGTTGGAGACGGTGTTGCGCCGGATGAGAAACGAAGCGGAAGGTTCGTCGGGCGGCAGGCTTGCGCAGCTTGCGGCGGGCACGCTTCCCTCGGCGAGGGCGCCGACTTCGGCGGCGGTGTAGGCGGGTTTGGTTGGCGCCTTCGCCCAGGGGTAGATGGTGGGGTCGGTTTCGGCGGTGAGGTAGCTGCCTTTGGGTTGGAAGCGGTCGATGGCGGCGGCCATGAGGGCGTTGGTGGCGGCGGGAACGGTGGGGTCGGCCTCGGCGGTGAGGTAGCCTTGGGCGGCGATCCAGTCGCGGGTGGCGTAGTCGACGGAGACGGGCGGGGGGAGGGTGACGGGGTTGAAGCCGGGGGCGGGGCGCATCTGGAGGGTGCCGTAGGCGCGGTAGAGGGTGGCGCTGCCGGCGGTGGCGGCGATGAAGAAGGTGTAGCGGTCGGCGCCGGGGTCGTTGAGGGGGGACCAGGCGGCGGTGAGGGTGTCGCCGCTGACGGTGGCGGGCTCGCTCCACCAGGAGGCTCCCATATCAGGGGTTTGCCAGTAGAAAACGGCATCGGCGCCGGCGAGGTCGACGCGCTGGCCGTAGGCGCGCAGGGTGGCGGAAAGGCTGACGGTTTCGCCGCGCATGACGGTGGCGCTGTAGGGTTGGGGGTTGCTGGCTTCGACGGTCCAGCGGTAGGTGAGGGGGGCGGCTTCTGCAAGGGTGGCCGCAAGGATTGCGGCCGCCATGCAGGCGCGGTGGAGGGTGGAGGGGCGAGGGTGGAGGGTGATGCGGTGTTTCATGGTTTTTCCTTTCGGTTGGGTTAGAGAGCCGTGAGGGTGGTGGCGAGGATGGTTTTGGCGGAGGCGTCGTAGGTGATCTGGGCGAGGGCGTAGGGGGTTTCTTGTCCGGGGTCGGGGCGGGTGGATTGGGGGACGGTTTTGGTGAGGGCGGCGAGGAGGGCGGTGGGGGTTTTGATTTGGACGGCGACGGCGCGGGGGAGGCGGTCGGGGCCGTTGCAGCCCCAGTTGCAGGCGTTGGCGAAGATGTAGAGGCGGTAGGTGGAGATGGCTCCGTTTTGGGCGACTGGGGGAAGGTCGAGGAGGTCGATGGCGATGCGCCCCTGGGTGCTGACGCTTTGGGTGATGACGCCGCCGGCGCGGTAGTAGCTGCCTTCGAGGAGGGCGGCTTCGGGGATGCGGTCGAGGCCGGCGGGGTCGGTGGCGAAGCTCATCCAAAGGTGGTTGGCGGTGTAGTCGGCGAGGCTGAAGGTGATGGTGAGGATGGAGGAGTGGGCGGAGTGGAGGGGGGTGCCGGCGGCGCCGAAGAGGGGGAGGCCGCAGGTGCTGTGGAGGGGGGTGCTGCGGGGTCTCATTGGGGGGCTCCCTGGTGTTCGGCGGCGTGGGGGGCGAGGTCGGTGACGGTGAGGGTGGCGGATTCAACGAATTGCGCGGTTTTGGCGACCCATTTGAGCTTTTTCTGGGTGAGCCTGGCGGGGGCGTCGTAAGTGGGGGGGATGTATTCGACGGGGCCGTAGATTTCGGTGCCGTCGGGCAGGCCGCCGATGTCGACGGGGTCGGCGGCGATGGGGTCGGTGGCGAGGAGGGTGAGGGTGGCGGGGGTGGCTTTGCCGTCTTCGCCGGGGGTGAGGAGGGTGATTTTTTGGAATTTGGCGGGGGTGGCGAGGGCGGTGGGGTCGATGACGGCTTTGGCGTTGTCTTTGCCGATGGTGGCGACCATGGGTTGGCCGGGGGCGGAGCCGGTGGTTTTGGCGGGGGCGATGATGTTGGCGTTGACGCTTCCGGCGGCCTGGTCGGCGGCTTTGCCGCTTTTGCGGGAGGCGTGGGTCCAGCCGGGGCGGTGGAGGCGGAAGCCGGTGAGGAGGGCGGCGAGGTCTTCGGCGGCGAGGGGGGTGGCGCCGAAGCGGAGGGTGGCGGTGTCGGTGGCGATGTCGAGGGGGGCGGCGAGGGCGGGGAGGCCGTTGTGGTGCATGAACATGAGGTCGGGGCCGTGGAAGCCGTGAGGAAAGCGGAAGGTGATTTCGGCGGTGCGGCCGGCGGTGCGGTGGGCTTCGTAGATGGCTTGGGCGAGGCCGGCGGGGGGTTCTTCGGCGTGGGTGAGATCCTGCTCGGCGATCCAGGTGTATTCTTTGCCTTCGGGGCCGCCTTCGGCGTCGGTGGTGACGAGCTCCATTTCGAGGGGGATGGATTCCTCTTTGGAGACGATTTCGCCGGAGTCGCCGTTTTCGCGTTTGGTGACGGTGGCGAGGGCGGTGAATGTTTCGAGGAGGGCGTTTTTGCCGGCGTCTTTGATGTCGGGGATCGGGTCGGCGGTGAGGTTGGGATAGTTTTGGGAGGGTTTGCCGCCGGGGGTTTGGCGTTTGGCGGCGGTGATGGCGACTTGGCTGGGGGCGAGGCCGGCGAGGCGGGGGTGTTTGGCGATCCACCAGGCGGGGTTGTTGAGGTTGGCGGGGATGGGCTCGGTGCGGAGGGTGACGGATTGGCGGGTGGAGCTGTATTGACTGCCGGCGAGCTGGAGGGTGGCGTGGAGGAGGTTGGCGGGGTTGCCGGTGTCGCCGGCGGTCTGGTAGCGGCGGGCGATGACGGTTTCGCCCTGGTGGCTGCCGGTGGCTTCGATTTCGAGAAGGACGCCGGCGATGGGGGTGTCGGTGGTTTCGGTGAGGGATTGGATGAGGCCTTGATCGCGGGCGGCGGCGATGACGTCGTCGGTGGAGAGAAGGGCGGTTTTGCGCAGGCGGATGAGGGTGCCGAGGGGCCAGCCTGAGGCGGGCCAGTCGGCGGTGAGGCCGCCCAGGACGAGGGAGGCGGGGAGAAGGCGCAGGAGGCGGTCGAGGGCCTGAAGGCAGGTGATGTCGCGCAGCTCTTCCATGGGGAGGGTGAGGCCGCCGATGTCGGAGGCGGCTTCAAAGACGGGGCCGGCGGCGCGGAGGACGTCGAGGATCTGGTTGCGGAGGGGCCAGGGGGCGCCGGCGGGGTTTTGGTTGAGGATGACGCGGGAGGAGGGTGTGGCGACGGGGCGGCCTTCGGCGGAGACTTGCAGGGCGCGATCCTGTTTGTAGACGAGGCGGCCGAGGGCGGCGAGGTTGTCTTCGGCCGCGAAGTCTTCATGGACGGCGCCGCCGGCGGTGCGGCGGGTGCGCTGGCTCACGGTTCCGCAAAAGACGTGGCGGACGAGGCCGCCGCCGGTGATTTCGTCGGTTTCGCCGGTGTCGCGGGCGATGCGGATGAGGTCGCCGACGGCGAGGGTTCCGGGCTTGACGCCGGTGAGGCGGGCGGTGGCGCCGCTGCGGCGGGTGTAGTTGACGGTGCAGCCTTCGGCCTCGAGGGTGAGGGTGCCGTGGGCGGTTTTGGCCTGGAGGAGGTAGGTTTTGTTGAGCATGGGTGCCTTAGGGGGTTGCCTGGTGGTCGGAGGAGAGGGTGGCGGATTTGGCGGCGAGGGTGGTTTCCCACTCTTTTTTCTGGCGGATGGCGGCTTCGAGGCCTTTTTCAAAGGCTTTCATGGCGCCGGCGTCGGCCTGGGTGAACTGGGTGAAGAGCTTTTCGATGGGGGCGTAGTCGGCGGCGGCTGCGTCTCGCTCGTGTGTGGCGGCGGTAAGGCGGGCCTTTTCCTGGGGGCTGAGAGCTTTGTGGCCTTGTTGCTTTTTGATGGCGGCGAGGCGGTCGTTGGCGGTGCTGACTCGCTCTTTGGCGGTTTGGTGTTCATCGGTGCGGGTTTGGCGGTTTTCGAGGTAGGCGTCTTTCTCGGTTTGTATGCGGGCGATGGCGTCGTCGTGCTTTTTGCGCTGGCGCTCGATTTCGTCTTTTCGGCGCTGCTCGTCGTCGGCTTTTTTGGCTTCGGCGCGGTCGATGGCGGCGGATTTGGCGGCGGAAGCTTGGGTGTCGCTTGCTTCGGCAAGGCCGATGCTTGTCAGCTTTTTTTTGCTGATCTCGGCGGAGGAGCGAAGGATTTGGGCGTTTTGCGTTTCGGCGGCGCCCTGGCTTTCGAGGGCTTCACGTTGTTTCAGGAGCTTCTCGAGTTTGGGCTTGATCCGCTCGTTTTCCGCTTTTAGGGTCTCGTTTTCTTTTGTCATTTTCTTGTGCCAATGACCGCCTTCTGCGACCCCGTTGGCTTTGCCGTTTAACATTTTGTCGTTTTTGGCCATTTTCGCTTTGTTGTCTTCGACGGTTTTCTGGAGGGGATTGATCTGGGGGCCGAGTTCGTCGGCCTGCGCGACAAACGCCTTGGCGCGATCCTCGGAGAGCGCGGCGGCGTCGGTTTTGCGGTCGATTTCGGTCTGGGTGGCGGCGCGTTTCTGGCGGAACTGTGCCTGATTGCGTTCCTGATCAAACTTCGCGTTGGTGCGCTGGTTGGCGAATTCATCGTCGGGGGTGTTTCCGGCGAGCTCCTGCTGGCGGCGGGCTTCGATATCTTGAAGCTCGGTTTCGTTGGCGGCGGCGGTTTCTTCGTCGGCGAGGGTTTGCTGAGTTCGGCGGGCATCGTCGGCGGCTTTGATGGATTCGGTGAGCGTGTCGTAAGCAGTGGCGAGGTCGGTGACGGTTTGCTTGAGCTTTTCCATTTGCTTCTCGGCGGCGCTTTCGCGGGCTTCGCTGAGGCGCTGGAAATAGCCGCCGATGGCAGCGGTGAGCGCTCCGACGGCGAGGGAGGCGGCCGCGACGATGCCGCCGGGACTGAAAAGGCCTGCAATTTTTGAGCCGATGCCGGCGAAGGAGCCGCCGAGGGCGTTGACGGCGCCGCCGAGGGTGCGGATGGTGACGCTGAGACCGTTGCCGGATTTGGCGGCGGCATCTTTGGCTTTGGCGAGGTTGCCGACGCTGATGGTCTGCTGGTTGAGGGCTCCGGTGAGGCTGACGGTTTGCTGCTGCTGGGCTTGCCCGGCCTGGTTGGCTTCGTGGGTTGCGGCGGCGAGCTCTTTTTCGGCGGTGGCGACGGCGGTGAGGCCGGCGGTGTCGGCGGCGGTTTTGATGGAAATGGTGAGGGTGTCGTTATCTGCCATAGTTCGCTTCGCTCACAGTTGACGGTGGACGGTTGACGGTGGGCGGCGCCCCCGAGTGTTACCAGCCTAGAAACTGGTAGTCGAGGGTGAGGGTGACGCCGTCGACGTCGGCGGCGAGGTCTTTGAGGGTGGCTTTTTTGATGAGGGTTTTGCCGCCGATTTTGATTTCGCCGGAGCGGGGGCAGTCGAAGGCGGCGAGGTAGCCGGCGAGGGCAAGGGCTTCGGCGGGATAGGTGCGGGTGGCGCTGAAGTGGAGGATTTTGCGGTCGCAGCCGATGGGCTCGGTGTCGACGCCTTCGGCGCCGATGTAGTCGCGGTCGAGGGTGCCGGGGGTGAGGCGGCCGGTCATTTTGCCGGGGCCGACGGGGGTGCCGTCGTCATAACGGCCGTCGCTTCTGCAGAGGAGGTAATTGTCGAGGGTGATATCCATGATTCCGTTGTCCGTTGACCGTTAACCGTTGACCGTTTCGGAGGCGAGGGCGATGGTGTAGAGTTCTCCGGGGGTGGCGCCGGAGAAGGCGCGGTGGGCTTCAAAGGCGATTTCGCCGATGCGATTCTGGGTGTTGCCCCAGCGCAGGGGGCTTTGAACAAGCGCGGCGTGGCGGAGGGTGACGGTGAGGCCGCCCTGACCGGTGATGACGAGGTCGCTGGCTCCGGCGAGAGAGGCGCCGCGGGGCTTGTTCAGGCCGGCGAGGGTGAGGAGCTGGGCTTCGGTGAGGCCGAGGGGGGTGCAGGCGGCGCGGACGGTGACGCCGGAGAGGGTGTAGTCGACGGTGCCCAGCGCGTCGGTCTGGACGGCTTGGGTCTGGAGCTCGACGGTGACTTTCCAGCCCTCGACGGTGTCGGGGATCTGCAGGCCGCCGTAGGTGGCCGTGTAGTAGGCGCCGGTGATGCCGGTGGGGTCGGGCGCGCCGGAGGCGTAGGCCTTGCTGGCGATTTTGTAGAGAGCGTCGGCGTCGACCGGCTTCTTCCCCTTCCCGAGAAGGGCGGTGATTTCAGCCTGGCCGAAAGCGGTTTCCACGGGCGAAAGGATGAGCTCGGGGCACTTGGTGACGACGGCGTTGAGGAGGGTGAGCTCCGTGCCGGCGAGGGAGTGAATGACGAGGGCGCGGTCGACCGCGCCGCAGAGCGAGGCGCCGATGACCGGCGTCTGGTGGGGGTAAAGCGCGGCGAGAATGGCGGCGTTCAACTGCCCGCAGGGCGTGAGGCTGACCTTGATCAGCTGGTCGGTCTTGATGGTGTCGAGCTTTCCGGAGACGGAAGAGGGGATCTCTTTCGTCGAGGTCTCGACGGAGGCCTCGATGCCGGAGGCATCGTAGAGCGTAGCGCCGGCGTAGGCGGCGGTTCCGGGGCCTCGGAGAATGGTGGTGCGGTCGATGGTGGCGGCCATGGCGGGGTTCCTTTCGGGGGGGGTTAATCAAGGATGAGGGAGAGCGTGACGACGGTTGAAAAGGTGACGGTGTAAATCAGCGAGAGGGCTTCGCTGGCGGGGCTTGCAATGCCTTTGCAGACCAACGGCCCGTGACCGGGAAGCGTCTCCAGATTGTAGCGGGCGGCGATGTATTCGGCGGCGTCGAGCGCCGTGGCGTAACCGGCCTCCTCACGGTTGACGGCGGGAAATTCGTCGATTTGGACGATGACGTCGAGCTCGCCGACGATGGATTTTCCGGCCTTGCTTTTCGAGGCGAAGTTGGCGGTCATCACGAGGGCGCTGATTTTCTGCGCCTGGCTGAGGCGGGCGACCTCGGCCGCGAAGTCGGCGCGGTTCTCGGCCAGCACGGCCACACGGTGGACGGCCAGCCAGGCGTCTTGCTGAAGGAGGTCGACCATCTGGGTCTGGATGTCGGACAGAATCATGAGGAGGCTCCTTCTCCCGAGCGGCGTTCGGCCTCGAGTTGGAATTTGATGGCCGTCTTGGCGGCCTCGGTGATGGCCTCGTCGGAGGGGAGGAGGCCGGGGTCGTGCTTGAGGGTGGCGCGCTCGGCCAGGGCGTAGAGAATGCGGAAGGTGCCGCCGTCGGTGGTGGCGAGGCAGCGCATGAGCTTGGGGGCGTCTTTGGTGGAGCCTTTCTGTTGGGGACGGAAGAGGCGGAGGGAAAGGCTGCCGGCCTTTCGCCCGTAACTCTCGGCGCTGGTCGGGATGGTCAGGAATTTTTTTTCGCGGGGAGTGATGGTGATGGGGCCACGGGCGCGCCCGATGCCGGGCGACTCGATGGAGATGACCGCGCCCTCGCCGGTCGCCTCGGCGCCGACGTTCTCGGCGGCCCGCTCGAGATGGCCGGTCGGTGTGGCGCCGAGACGGTCGGCGGTGGCGTGGCGGCCACGGGCGGCATCGGCAAGGTGGGTCGAAACCTGATGTTGCACGGCATGGGCCACCTGCCGGTTGAGCGCCTCGCGCCGGGCAGGGGCGAGGGCTTCCATAAATCTCCTGGCCGAGGCGGGCATGGGGGGAAGCATGATTCGGACAGTGAGACTCATTACCAGCCCTCCAGGTCTTTGGCGAGGCGGGCGCGCAGGTCGGGGTCAAGGCGCTCGAGGGCGGCCCGGGCCGCTTCGGGGTCGGGGGCTGCGTTGAGGTCGGCGGGGCCGCTCGCCTCGTCGCCGGTAATGAGACCGAGCGCGACGCACTCGGCGCGGGAGACGGGCGACCAGCCGAGGCCGGACCCGTAGGCGAAGGGGGGAATGTCGGTGTGAAGGGTGTCGGTGTAGCCGCCGGCGCCGGCGCCGAGCGCGGCCCAGATGCCGGAGTCTTTGAGGGCGACCAGGTGGTCGCGGCTGGCGCCTTCCCAGCCGCACGCCTCGCCGGCGGCGGCCCAGCGGGCCGTCCAGTCGAGACGGTGGTTGACGCGCGAATCGATACGCGCCAGCGCCCACGCGGGGAAGGCGTGAAGAAGGTAGCCGCTGTTGCCGGCGGCCCGCTTGGCCAGGCTTGAGGCCTGACGGAGATTGGTGTCGAACTGCAGCTTAATGCGCCGAACGCTCGAGAGGTCTCGCAGACTCCCCTTTTCGGCGGCGGGCACGCCGCGCGCGGCGTCGCCCTCGAAGCCGCTCTCGGGCGTGTAGCCGAGCGCGGCGAGGTGCTTTTGGAGGTTGGCGGTCGCTTCCCCGGGTGAGCAACGGCCGGTCGACACCTCGGCGAGGGTCTCTTTGAGGCGCTGCAGATAGCCGGCGTGGGTGCACCGCGCCGAAAAAAGCGCACGCTGGCGGATGCCTTCGGCGAGTCGGCGGAGGTCGGCGCTGCCGAGGCTGGTGGCCACGGGTGTCTTGGCGCGGAGAATATCGGCGGCGGTGGGCATGGCGGGTTAATCCAGAAGGTGGTTTTCGGCGACGGCAAAGGCGGGCAAAGGCAGAGACTGGGCGGCGGCACCGGGGGCGTGGGGCGGCTCGGGAGGCGCAATCTGAACCTTGCCCAGGTTGTCGCGCACATAATTGGCGCGGCGCCACTCCTCCACGCGGCGCTCGCCGAGCCATTGCTCGATGCCGGGAAAACGGGTGTAGGCCCGGTAGCGGAAGTCGGCCAGAATGTGGATCAGGAGCTCCGAGGGCACGGCTTCCGGGCGGGTGTCGAGCGCGGTGAAGCGGGCCAGTGCGCCGCGCCATTCGGAGGCAACCTCTTTGGCGATGGTCTGCAACACGTTGTCCGCCTCGATGCCGACGGCGGACTGGAGGTTCTTGGCCTCGGTCGCGGTAAGGCGGCTCTTGAGCAGGGCGGGGGTCAGCTCTTGCCACATGGGGGGGGCTCCTTTGGAGCGGTTGGCGGTTAACGGAGGGGGCCGCCGCCCGGCGGATGAGACCGGGCGGCGGCTGGGGTCAGGGCGCGGGCGGCGTGGTGGCGGCGGAGACCAGGCGCACGGCCTTGTCGGCCTGGAGGATGCCGCGCCCGAAGAGCGCCTCGCCGGCAATGTAGTTGTCGCCGTCGGCGGCCTCGCCGAAACGGCGGAACCCGAGGGCCAGACCGGAGGCGGGGTCGACGACGGTGGCGAACTCCTCGAGGCTCTTCGTGCTTTGCGGCTGAAGGGTGCGCCCCGCGATGCCGATGGCGGCTTTGTGGACAAGCACGCCGTTGAGGTTCTCGCCCTTGGGGAGCTGGCCGGAACAGACCACGGTGTCGAAGCCGAAGAGGCTGGGGATGACGCCGCGGCTGATGGCGTCGCCCCCGCCGTAGACGGCGGAGTCGAGCTCGCCGAGCAGGGCCGCGAAGCAGACGGGATTGAGGATGAGGGCGGCATCGGCGGGGTCGATGCCGGCGTTGGCGGCAATCGCGTAAAGCTTGGCCACAACTCGCCGGTTGCCGGCGTCGGCCTCGGTAAAGACGTGCTCGAGTTCAAAATTGTCTCTCCCGAGCAGTCCCAGAATGTTGCCGGCGATGCCGCGGCCGAGGGCGGCGCCGATGGCTTCGCCCGCGCCCTTCCAGAAGTTGATGTCGGAGGCGGTGAAGTCAAGGTCGCTGTAGTAGTAGGGCAGCACCAGGTGCTGGTCGAGGACAACCTCGCGCCCGACGACGCCCTTCTCGGTACCGGTGTAGTTGTTGACCTTGCGGACGAAGGGCTTGGCCTCGCCCTCGCCCCAGACGGGGACAACGACGGCGGTGCCTTTGGCGGCGCTGGCCTCTGTGAAAGTTTTGACGAAACTCTTGAGCGGGGCGGTGCGCAGGGCGGCGACATGGATGGCCTCCTGGGCGGCAATCTTGAGGGCGAGGGAATTAAACGTTCCGGGCATGGCGGGTTCCTTTCGTGAGGGGGTTACTTGTTGGCGGCGAGAGCCTTGAGACCGGCGTCGACGGCCGCGCGATTGGCGATGAGGTAGGCGTCTTTTTCGGGGCCGTGAGGCATGGCGGACCAGCGGTTGTGAACGGACACGGGGTCTTCCGCGCCGGCGGAACCGCCGGGGAGGAAGGAGGCGGGCGTCTTGGCCTCGGCCCGGTTGGGAACGACGGGCGCGGCGGCGGCGGGTTTGAGCGCGGCGAGCAGTTCCAGGGTGGCCGCCTTGTTTTTAACGTAGCCCGCGATAAAGGCTTCGCGGTTGGCGATCTGGCCGGCATGGGCGTTGGCGACCTGCTCGGCTTCGCTCTTGAGCGTGGCGTTTTCGAGCTCGGTGAGACGCTGGTTGAGCGCGCCGATGGCGGCGGTGATGTCGGCCTCGGTGGCGTCGGCGGGCAGGCCGAGGGCTTGGGCGATTTTATCCATTTTTCTATCCTTATCCTCAACGTGTGATTGACCCGGCTCTCTGTTGAGGATGGGGAGCACGGGGATGTTGGGTTTGTTGGTCAGGCCGACGGAGACGAGGCGCTGCGGCCGATTGTCCTGCCCCAGCGGCCAGACGGGGGAGAGGAAGCGCAGGCGGCGGTGGGTCACGACCTCCGCGCCGATATCGGTAAACTTGAAGGTGCCCATGAGCCCCTTTTCGGGGTCGATGCGCAGGGCTTGAATCCACGCGGCCGCGTCGGTATCGCCGCCGGTCTCGGCCTTGTGCTCGAAATCGACGAGGATCTCTTTGCTGAAGGCGGCGACGAGCTGCTCGAAGGCTTTTTGGTCGCAGCGCTGCTCGATGCGCTCGCTGCCGACGGTGGCCGGGTGGCTGCCGAAGGGGCAGATTTGGGCTTCGATGATGTCGCCGGGGTTCAGTTTTTCGGGAAGGTCTGGGGGGCGTGGCATTTGGGCTTGCCTTTCGTAAGGGGGTGTGGTAGGGTGTTGATAGTTGGAGGCGCACCAGTTACGAGACGACTAAATATAGGCTCGTAGCCGTAGGATAGGGTTTGCACTAACCTGCCCTATTTCACCGCCTCCTTCTTTTTTTCGGGGAATACCTTAAAAGCCGTGATAATCCACGTGTCGGGTTGCTCGGCTTTTCCTTTTTCTTTCAGCGGGCGGGTGAGGGTGGCTTTGTATTCGCCGAGCGTGATGTCTTTCTTATTGCCGCCCCGCGCACCGGGTTCCACCTTGCCGCGAATCAATACTTCGGGGAGTTTTTCAAGAATCCCCTCTTTGCCGTGCTTGGCTTCGATGTGGCTGATGCCGAAGCCACCCTTGTATGCGTTGGCGGGGTCGCCGGGCTGGCCGTAGATGAAGGAGATGGCGCCGATATCGGAGCGGACGACGGCATCGTGAATATCGCGCTTTTCGGTGAGGCTTTGGGCGAGGGCGGTTTTCCCTTTCCCGATTTCGGCGGCTTGCATTTTGGTAGAATCGGGGTTGACGCCGTTTTCTTCGGCGGTGCCGCGGCAGTTGGTGCAGGTGCCGTTGGTATCGAGCCATTGTTCGCACTCGGGGCAACGTTCGGCTCTATTGGCCACGGCGCCGCCCTCGAACTCCTCCGCGAAGGCGGTGGCCATTTCCTCGGCGAGGATGGCGGCGAGCTCGGGGTCGGCGGGGATGAGGCCGGGCAGTTTCTTCAGCAAAGCCTCGGCGGCGGCGGGTTGTTCTTCGGGCGGGAGGGCGAGGAGTTTTTCCACCTCGGCGGCCACGGGCGCGGCGTCGGCGGAAAAGGCCTCTAAAACGCGTTTCAAGGCGGAGCCGTCTTCAGACGTCTCATTGGGCGTTTCTTTGTTTGCGGCGATTTTGCAAGGGGGTTTTGTCGTTTTGCAAGGGGGTCGCAAGGCGGAGCGCCGGCGGTTGGCGGCGTGGGGCTGTTCGACGGCGGGCGCCGGCTCGTTGTAGTCGGTGACGGCGGGACGGAAGCCCTCGAGAGATTTGACGATCTGGGCGAGCTTGTCGGGCGCCACGGTCGGAAATGCGGTCTGCAGCGTGGGCAGTACGGCGTCGGTGGGGATGGCGCCGGCGGCGGCCTCTTTGACCACGCTGACAATGCTGGCGATCTGGGCGCCGTTGAGAGCGCCTCCGGAGTCGGGCGCGGCGGCCGTCGGCTGAAGGGCGGGGGTCACGCCCGGCGCCGCGGGCTCGGGCGCGGGTTTGAGGGTGTAGCCGGATTGCTCCTCGAGCTGGGCCTGGTCGATGATGTAGCCGGCGGTCCGGGCTGCGCCCGCGATTTCAAAGACCTGGGCGGGGGAGAGCTGGGGTTCGGTGCGGAAATCAAAATAGGCAAACTGCGGCCGGTTGGGGAAGTGGGCGGCGAGGAGGCGGGCGCTGACGGTGCGGTTGAGGGCGGTGGCGATGATGCCCGCGTCGCGCCGGACGATGGTTCGCCAGGCGGCCTCGTGGGCGTCGGTCGCGCCGCCACCGATGCCGGTGGCCTGGTTGAGGGAGGTGAGGATGCCGCCGGTGGCGAGGAGGACGACGAGCTGCTGCTGATGGTCGAGAAACGGCGTAAAGGGGTTGGCGCCCCGCGCCTCGGTGGCGTAGGAGACGGTCGACCCGGAAGGCAGGGCGCCGCTGGCACCCTCGGCGACTTTGGCGGCGCAGCGCATATACTCGTCCTTCGAGGCGGGGTCGATGTCGGGCGGCATGGTGATGATCACCGGCGGAATGCCGTAACGCTCCAGCACCTGCCCCCAGCGTTTCTCGCCGAGGGCGGCGCGGAGGTAGATGGCGAGGGCGGGGTAGTCGATGGCGCGGGCGCGGTCGACGGTGACGAGGGCACCGGGCGCAATGGGCTGCAGGTCCGCGAGGCCGGTCTCGGCGGCTTTGGGGGTCCAAAACCAGGTGCCGGTGTTCATGTCGCGGCAAAAATTCCAGGTGTCGAGCGGTTCAAACCCCTGAAGGTTGCGGTCGCCCTGGCCGAAAAGCGGAAGCGCATGGGCGAAGCCGCGGAAGAAGGCGAGGGAGAGATGCTCGATGGCGGGGAGAAGGGCGGTTTGCTCGGCATCGCCAAACTCGGCTTCGAGGAGGGCGGCCTGGTCGGCGGCGAGCCCCGGGTCGAAGGCGCGGGTGCGGTTCTGAGGCCGCTGACGGATGCACCAGTCGAGCTCCACAAGGGCGGCGCCGCGCTTCTCGGCGCAGATCATGAGGGTGGGATCGGTCTTTTCGATCTCCTGGTAAATCCACTGGAGGCGAACGGTGTTGCCGCGCCGGGCCATGTCGTAGATATCCTGAGCCTGCCGGAGGGAGAGGCCGCGCAGGGGATTGGTGCCTTCAATCCAGTTTTGGAGGTCGTCGGCGCTCTCAATGAGGCGGCTGGCCACGGGCTTGGCCAGGACGGGTTTTTGTTTTTCGGGCGATGCGGGTAAAAGGTTCATAAAGAAAAACTCCCGAAGCTGAAGGGGGTGGGAACAAAGGAGGCGTAGCGGCTTTGGCCTTTGGCGTGGCGGCAGAGGGCGGCGGCCCAGAAGCGGTCGGAGTGGCCGTCTTTGGTGCGTTCGCCCTCAAAGCGGATGTTGCCGGAGGAGGTGGTGGTCTTGCGGATGGCGCGGAAGTCGGCGGCGATCACGCGGTCGTCGGGCATGCGGAAGGTGCGGTCTTCCATCACGGTGCGCAGGGCGTAGGCCATTTCCTCTTTGCTGCCGTTGGTGAATTCCACGCCCTCCACTTTGTACTTGCCGTAGCGGTCTTGGGCGCGCTCGGTCATTTGGCTGCCGATGCCTTTGTGGTCGATGCAGCAACGGCGCAGGTTGGGGAGCTCAAGCAGCGGCCAGAAGGCCGCTTCCTGCTCATGGAAGGGGGCGTTTTTGAGGGTGATCACTTTGCGGGTCATGAGGGTGCCGCCGACTTCTTCGGCGAGCCAGAAGACGGTGAGGTCGTGGGTGCGGCCGATATCGACGCCGAGGTAAAGGGGGTTTTGGCCGATGGTTTGCCAATCGGTGCCGGGGGCGTATTTGCAGCCGTCGATGAGGTCATAGGAGATGAAGGCGCTGGCATCATCGGAAGGCACGCACATGTATTCTTGCGCGAAGATTTCCTCATCGGCGCAACCGGCGCGGATGAAGTCGAAATACTCGCCCTCATCCATCTCCTGGCGGGGGTCGCCTTCGGGGAGTTTTTGTTGGAGCTTGAAAAGAAAGCCCTGATTGAGGGCGTCTTGGAGGGTGACGGTGTGAAGGGAGAAGCCTTTGGGGTTATCCTTATAAAGGATTTCCTGGATGAGCTGGTTGAAGAAGTTGGCGGTGCCGCGATGGGTGGAAAAGATTTCGAGCTGGCCGCCCCAGGTGATGCCGGGGTAAGCGATGGCGTAGAGCTTGCGCGGGTCGAGGTGCAGGGCGAATTCATCGAGAGTGCGGTCGCCGCGCTTGCCGGCCTGGGCATCGGGATTGGAGCTCATGGAGTGGAGGCGCAGACCGTTGGCCATCTGCAGCACATAGGCGGAGTGCTTAGCCTCATCGACCGCGCGTTCGCCGAGGTCTTGCGCGCCGGCATCCAAAAGCCCCGCAAAGGCTTTGCAATCCTCCAAAAAGAGCCTTGCCTGAATATCATCGCGCGAGGATATCCACGCATCGAGGGCGGCCTTCCTGAGGGATTTGCGGCGCACCAAGCCGTAAGCAGTCGCCCACGTCCAGCCAATCTGGCGGGATTTCTGCGCGATTTTAAGGCGCGAGCCATCTTTCACCCACCGGGTTTGGTAGGGCAGAAGGAGCGTTTTGGGAGGTATGATTTTGGCACGGCCCATGGTTAGAGCAATCCTGCGGCTTCTTCGATTTTGGCGAGGGTTTCGGGGGTGAGGCCGCCGCCCTTTCGGGCTTCGGCCACGGCGTTTTTCACGGCGGCAAGGCGCTTTTCGGCGGCCTCCCATTTTTCGCGCTGGAGGGCGAGGGCGGCGGCTTTGAT
>JAVBLT010000052.1:0-39446 GCA_031553315.1 Kiritimatiellia bacterium | reverse complement strand
TGAAAACCTACACCCGAAAGGACATCGCTCATGTGCAAAACCACATCAACTCAATTCACCGCAAAACCCTCGATGGAAAAACCGCCCATCAAGCGCAACAGGATGAAATCAAAAAATGTTGCATTTGACTTGCACTTCACATTTTATTTCCGCCGCATGGTCACGGCCCGGTGGGAACAGGCGCAGGCGCAAAGGCCGCAACCGTCGCATTTGGCTTCCAAAACGGCGACGCCGCCGCCGGTTTCGACAATGGCCGAGTAGCCCGATTCGGAACAAAGCTCAACGCATTTCCGGCAAGCCCGGCACCGGGCTGAATCAATCACGGCCACGTGGCGCTCGCTTCGGGAAAGGGCGCCGTGGGTGGTTATTTTCTTCGCGGCGGCGCCGTGGAGATCGGTCAGCGAGGCGAGGCCGCGCTCGGCCATGTAATTTTCAAGGCCGCTGATGAGATCGCGAATGATCCGGTACCCGCCGACCATGACCGCGGTGCAGATCTGAACGGCATTGCCGCCGAGGGCGATGTATTCGGCGGCGTCACGCCAGGTTTTAATGCCGCCGATGGCGAGGATGGGAAGGCCGGTGGCGGTGTGGATCTGGGCCACGCATTTGAGGCCGATGGGTTTGACGGCGGGACCGGAGTAGCCGCCGTAGGCGGAGTGCCCGGCGACGTCGGGCAGGGGGGTCAGGGTCTCGAGGTCGACGCCGATGAGGCAGGAGACGGTGTTGATGGCGGAGATGCCGTCGGCCCCGGCGTGTTGGACGGCCCGGGCAATGGCGGCGATGTCGGTGACGTTGGGGGAAAGCTTGACGAAGACGGGTACCGTCGCCGTTTCTTTAACCCACCGGGTGATGCGGCTTGAGAGCTCCGGATCGGTTCCGATGGCCATGCCGACGCCTTTTTCGGGCATGCCGTGGGGGCAGGAGAAGTTGAGCTCGAAGGCGTCGACCGGCGTTTGCTGCAGCTCTCTGACCAGATTTTGCCAGGCGTTTTTTTCAAGGGGCGCCATGATGCTGGCGACAATCACTTTGGAAGGGTGGCTTTTTTTAAGCGCGGTGATGCCGGCTTTCCAATCATGGAGGGTGTGTTTGCTCAGAAGCTCGATGTTTTCAAAGCCGGTGACTGTGCGGCTGCCGTCGTGGATGGCGGCAAAGCGGGGCGAGACGTCGGCATTTTGAAACCGATCGGGAGAGATGGTTTTGAGCACGGCGCCCGCCCAGCCGAGATCGAACGCTTTTTTGATGCTCTCGATTTCGGCGGTCGGCGGTGCGGAAGCCAGAATGAAGGGATTTTCAAATTGGATTCCCGCGATGTTAACGGCATGTTTTTTCATACCGTTAAGATAGAAAAAAACGGGCGCGGTGTCAATCTCAATAGAGCAGAATGCGGGTTCCGAGGCGGGGTATGGCGAGGATGCCGGTGACGCGGTCGCCGGCGCTTTTGTAGTGGATCTTCCAGGGGGTGGGCGAACCGTCGGCATTTTGAACGGCGGCGAGGGGCTCGGCGGGCGGGGGGCCGGCAAAGGTCAGCACGGGGGTGCGGGAATCTTCGGCGGGGGTGTAGCCGGGCGCGAAGACAAAGCAGGCGGGCGCGGGCGTGAAACCGCCGGTGAGGGTGAGAAGCGCGGTCGAGGGGGCGAGCTGGTAGCGCCCGCCGTTTTCGATGGTGAGGCTTCCGGCGGCGGCTTTTTCGTTTTCGACGAGGAGGGTGGCGTCGCTGCGGAGGGTGAGGCCGCCGGTCAGGCCGGTGGGTTCGCTGTTGTAAGCGGCGAGGCGAAGGGTGCCGCCGCTCACGGCGAGGGTGGCGCTTTCTTTGAGAAGGCGCTCGATCGAAACGGTTTTGCCGTTGGCGTTGAGGGCGCTGTCGGCCGCCAGGGTGAGGGGGAAGGCGATGGCGAAATTGTCGGTCGCGCGGAGGGTGCCGCCGGCGAGGGTGAAGGTGCAGGTGGCGTTGCCCTGCGAACGGCGGATGCCGGCGGCGCCGACTTCCATCACGGCGCCGTTGCCGAGGGTCACGCTGACTGTGCGGGCGGCGGTGGCGCCGGTATCGGAGGAGAGGTTGAAGCCTCTGACCTGCATGAGCGAACCGGGGTTGGTGACGGTCAGGTTGAGGGAACCGTACCAGGAGCCGGTGACGTCGACGGCGGGCGCGCTGAAGGTGCCGCCGCTGATGGTGTGGGTCACGAGGTAATCGGTGCCGCCGCCGGAGGCGAGGGTGGCGGTGGTGGTCACGCCCATGCGGCCGCCGGTCTGGGTGATGACGGGGGCGTCGCCGGCGACATCGCCGCCGCGGTAGACGCCGATGCCGTCAATGACCGCATGATCCTGGATGTTGAGCGTGGCGTTGCCCATGTTGAAGTTTTTGCCGCCCATGGCGAGCGCGGCGTTGCCCCGGAGGGTGAGGGTTTCGCGGTTGTTGAGGGTGAAGGCGTCGGAGAGGGCCACGGATTTTTCGAGGATGACGGTGCCGGGCTGGCTGCCGGGGAGCGCGGTGGCGGCGGCGGTGCCGCCGGCGAGGCGAAGGGTGGTGCCTTCCGGAACGGCGCAGGAGGTGAAGACGGCCATCTGGGGCAGGGTGAGCGTGGCGCCGGAGGGGATGGTCACCGCGGTGGGGATCCGGGAGGAATCGTTGCCGATGGCAAGGTCGCCGGCGGTCCAGGCGAGGCTTTGGGCGGTGATGCGCGGGTCAATCGCCAAGGAGGCCGCGCCGGTCTTGGCGATGCCGCCGGCCACGGCGATGATGCCGGTTTCGCCTGCGATGGCGTAGCCGGTGGTTTCGTTGGAAACAATCAGGGCGGAGGGCGCCACATTGCCGGCAAGGGTGATGTTTTCGGAGGTTTTGCCGGAGAGATCCGCGAAGGTGGCGGAGTCGCCGTTGGCAAAGGGTCGCGGGGTGCCGCCGGCGAGCCAGCCGAGCGAGGACGGGGCGGTGCTCCAGGTGCTTTCGACGCCGCGCCAGACGAGGTCGTAGACCTGCCGGTTGCGCAGGAGGAGGGTGTTGTTTTCATACTCAATCACCCAGCCGCCGGCGCTCAGGTTCTGATTGCCCGAGGCGAGGAAAGGAGCTTGCGGACAGGTCTCGACGTTTTGAACAAGAATGTATTCCTCATCGGCGTTGAGCTGGGGGGCCAGGCCTTGCGGGAGCGCGATCGCCGCGACTGAAACGCTGCCGACCGAGGGTGCGGTGGCGGCGGCGGCGGCGAAATTCCAGGCGGAGAGTTTAAGGGTTCCCGAACCGCCCACTTCGGCAAACGCGGCGGCGGCATAGGCGAGGTCAAGCTGGCCGTTGGCGCCGAGGAGAATGGTGGGGGCGGCGGCGGTGCGGGCGGTGAGGGGCTGTTGCGCGCGCAAGGTTCCGCCGACGATGTAGAGGGAATCGGCGTGGACGGGGAGGTTGGCGGTTACCTGGCGGGAGGAGTCGGTCATGGCGGAAAAATCAAGCGTGGCGGCGTAGCCAAACGACCAGGAGGCTCCGGGTTCGCCATTGAAAAGAATATCGCGCTGTTTGACGATTAAGGTTCCCATTTCAATGGCGCCATCCACTTTGAACAGATAATTGGAGGTGGTGGTGTTGGTGATTTCGGTGACGGCGTTGCCGTTGTTTTTCCAGGGTTGGCTTCCTTTGCCGTCGTAAGTCCAATACTTGCTGGAGATCCACACGGCTCCCGCGCCTCCCACGGAACGGGTCTGTTTGGAGGTCACGCGGTCGAGCCCGACAATCTGGATGCCGGCGATGGAGGTGTGCGGCGCGCCTTGGCGCACGGCGCTGATGGTGAGCGCATCGCCGGAGAGGTCGCGCGCCACGAGCAGGTTGCCGGCGGCCGATTCGGTGATCCCGGGGGCGGTGGAATCGCCCCACGCTGTGGTCGAGGCCAGGGTGCGGGTGACGTTGCCCGAGCCGATGCCGTAGAGGCGGTCGTTGATTTGAATGGGGTCGAAAGAGGTGTTGGCGGGGTCGCCGTTGGCGAGGTAAATGTAGGCCGCGTAGCGGGTGAAGCCCGCGGCGTTGAGACCGGAGAGGGTGATGACGGCGTCGTCGGCGAGGTAGCCGTTGAGCAGCGGGGCGGCGGGGTCGGAGCGGGTCTGGGATCCGGTGTCGGCGGAGGTCACGGAGAGCGCGATGTCGGCCAGCGAAAAGCCGTCGTAATCCTGATTGCGCACGCGCAGGCGCGAGGCGGTGAAGGTGCCGCCGGAGAGGTCGTTCCAGGAGGCGGTCGGCACGGCGCAGGCTCCGAAGGATCCGGGCTGGGCCACAATGGAGCCGGCGGGGCTGTTGAAGTTGAGGCTCAGCACGCGCGAGCTGCGGGAATCGGGTGCGTTGAGCGGGAGCCACGAGGCGTAAAGCTCGGTGATCTGGTCGGCGGAAAGCGCCTGATTGTAGCAGCGGATGTCGTCGGCCTTGTTGCTTTGGGGGTTGTCGGCGTTGACGGTGCTGCCGCCGGTGTAGATTTTGCTGAAGGCCTGGATGGTGTTTTTGAGGGCGAAGGTGCCTTGGAGGGCGCCGTTGAGGTAAAAGCTGACGGTGTTGCCGGTGCAGGTCACAACCAAATGGGTATAGGTGCCTCCGGCGATGGAGAAGCTTTTGGAGTAATCGGCGCGGGTACCGGCCATGGTGCCCCAGTTTTCCACGGCGCCGGCATTGTAGAAGCCCCAGAGCGCGGAAGCGTCGTCGATGCGCTGAAAGGCGAGGCGCTGACTGGAGGTGAATTCCAAAATGAAGGTGCTGCGCCAGGCGATGCTGCCGCAGGTTCCGGCGTAAACGAAGGTGAAACCGTCTGCGCCGGTGGTGGGGAGGGGCGAGGCAAGGATTGCGCCCCAGGTTGAGGTGCCTTCGCCGAAGACTGCGTCGCACAGTGCGTAGACGGAGGCATCGGCGGCTGGCGCGCGGCGGGTGAAGGTCGGCGCGCCCGTTGCGGCGGAAAGCGCGGCGGGATCGCCTTGGTTGGCTGCGGGATCACCCGCGCCGTTCATGGGATACCAGACTAGCGGAGCGGGGAGCTCGGCACACACGCGCAGTGCGGTGAAAAAGAGTGCGAAAAATAAATGCGGTTTCATATCAATATCCTTCCGTTAAAGGGATTATGAATCGAAATCCGCAACAAAACAAGCGTTGTTCTTTTTTTGGCAAAGAGGTGCGTCTCGCCGTATACACCGTTAGAACAGGTTTAAATTGAAACTTCGTGATTTTTGAAATTGATTTTGATTTTTGACGAATCCTTGAACGCGAGCCGTAGCAACGCTACGGCGACCTGAAAGGATGAAGTGAAAAAGCAAAAGCGGTGAAAAAAGCCGAAGTTTCATTTTAAATATGCTCTAAAACGGTTGAAAACGGAACCGTGCGGAATCGACAATCCGCCGGTATTCGTCGGCGGTGCGGCAGATTTTAATGAGATCCCAGAGGCGCTGGCCCTGGTGGAGGCCGGTGTGGAGGTAGCTCCAGAGCTCCTTCATGCGGCCCAGCAGGGGGGCGTCGCCGCAGGAAGCGGCGCGGCAGGTTTCGAAATAATCGTGGAGCCAGGCTTGGAGGCGGTCGGGGGCGCGGGAGTCTTGGCCGCTTTTGATCATTTCGGGCAGGAAGGGGTTCGCGGCGACCCAGCGCCCGATCATCCAGCGGTCAATGGCGGGAAAAAGCGCTTTGAAGCGGGTGAAATCGGCCAGGGTGCGGATGTCGCCGTTGTAGACGACGGGATGGCGGCAGGCCGCCGCGGCTTGGGCGAAGCGGTCGAGATCCACGCTTCCTTCGTACATTTGCGCGGCGGTGCGCGGGTGGATCGTGACCTCGCACAGGGGAAAGGCGTTGATCAGATCCATGCGTTTCATGAGGAGGTCGGGTGTTTTCACGCCGAGGCGGATCTTGATGGAAAAGCCGCCGGGCATGGCGGCGCAACCGGCTTCGAGCATGGCGGCGAAGCGTTTTTCATCGGCGGGCAATCCGGATCCGCGGCCTTTTTTGGCCACGAAGGGCCAGGGGCAGCCGCAGTTGAGGTCGCAGGCGGTGTAGCCGAGGGCGCGGATGGCTTCGAGCATCACGCGGAGCTCGGCGGGGTCGCGGCCGATGACCTGCGGCGTGAGGGGGAGGCGGGGCGGGTTCAGCGCGGGATCGATTTCCTTTAACAGCGCGGGCTTGATTTTCTCGCCCGCCACGGTGGGGATGAAGGGCGCCACGGCGCGGTCGAGGCCGGTGAAGTGGCGCTGGAAAACGGTGCGGAACTGAAGCCCCGTCACGCCGCGCAGGGGCGCGAGGATGAGGCTGTCGCTCATCGGATCTTCACCAGGAGGATGAAGAAGACCGGAATGAGGAACGATTGCATCAGCACAAAGCGCATGACGATCTGGGAGGAGCTCCAGTGAAGCTTTCTCCGGCAGTGGTCGTGCAGGGGAAAGCGCACGGCGTGGAAGAGGTCGAGGCCGGGCATGACGGGCTTTGAGCCGGGTTTTTCCACGCGTTTGTCTTTGGAGCGCACGTCGAACCCGATGCAGCGGAAGGAGCGCAGAAGCACGAGCTTCACGAGGCCGGTGCCGCCGTTGAGGAGCACCACGGGCGAGACCATGAGAATGAGGAAGGGGTTGCCGGAAATCAGGACCATGATGCCGACGAGGAAGCCGAACATGCGCGAGCCGGCGTCGCCCATCAGCACGTTGCTGGGCTCGGCGTTGTACCAGAGGTAGCCGGCGAGGCCGCCGGCGGCGATGGCGGAAAGAATCGCCCAGCGCGGCGCCAGGGGGGCGAAGGGAAGCTTCAGGTAGGCGGCGACGCCGAAGTGGCCGACGATCACATAGAGGAAAGCCGTCATGGCGGCCAGGGAGACCAGGGTGAGCGACCCGGCGAGTTCGTCGACGCCGTCGGAGCAGTTGGTGGCGTTGGTGGTGAGCCAGAGGAGCGCCGCGGCGCAGGGCACATAGGCCCACACGGGAATGAGGAATTCGTGCGTGGTGAGCGGCAGCCAGATGGTGACGCTGTGCCCCTTGCAGAGGCAAAACGCGGCGAAGAGCGCCACGGCGGCATCGAGCAGGCCTTTTCGGAGCTCGCCCCAGGGGCAGGTGCTTTTATCATCCCAGTAGCCGAAGAGCATGCTGGCGTAGAGGCAGGCGACCACGCCGAAATCCCAGAGCGTCAGCGGCACGAAAAACAGAATCACGGGCAGGAGGATCCAGGCGATCAGGTACCCCGCGCCGGTCGGCTTGCCTTTGGAGGCGTGGCCGCCGTCGGCCGCCGCCGCTTTGCCGCGGTCGGTCGGCAAAATGCCCCACCCGCGCGGCAGGAAGAGCCACACGAGGAAAGCGCCCAGAGCGGCGCCCGTGCCGAGCAGCACGCTGTGTGACCCCAGAAGACGAAACGGCCCCCAGGCATGTGCCTCAAGCCACGGTGCAATCCAATACAGCATTTCTTCAATCCTTGATCGTTTTGATCGCCCGGTCGCAGAGCGTCAGGCGCTCCATGCCGTTGGGGGTGACCTCGAAGGTATCTTCCACGCCCACCGCGCCCACGCCGGGCACGATGAATTTGGGTTCAAGGGCAATGACCATACCCGTTTCCAGCACGTCGCGGGAGCGCGCGCCGATGACCGGCCATTCGTTGATGACGAGCCCTGTGCCGTGGCCGATGAATTTGGCTTTTTGCGCCAGGCCCATGAAACACCCCTCCGCGCCGGCCTCGGCGGCCATGCGCAGGGCTTCCTCATAGAGCGCCTCGCACCCGGCGCCGGGTTTGCCCAGAGCGGCCACGCGGTCTTCAATGGCGATGGCGAGGGCGTGGAGGCGGTGGGCTTCTTCGGGAATTTGGCCGATGGCGAGGGTGCGCGAGAGGTCGGTCAGGTAGCCGTGCCAGTTGTACGACACGTCGGCCATGACGGTCATGCCGGGTTTGAGCACGGTGCCGTCGGCCCCCACGGGAATGGAGGGGTCGGGGCCGCGGCCGCCGAGGGCGAAATCGAAGGGCGAGGGCGCGGCGGCGTTGTCGCCGCCCAGCACGCTGCCCATAAACACATCCATGCTGCGGCCGGCGGCGCGGAAGAGGCCGAGGCTGCCGGCTTTGAGCACTTCGGCGCTCATGGCGTTGGCGAATTCGCGGTCGGTCATGCCGGGCCGCCAGAGGGAGGCGAAGCGGTCGACGGCGGCGGCATGGCGGAGGGCGCCTTCGCGCATCACGGCGAGCTCGGAAGGGAGCTTCACGGCGCGGAGCCGGCGGAGGATGAGCGAACCGTTGGCGAAGGCGGCGCCGGGGAAGCAGATGGCGAGGCGGTGGCGCTCGGACCAGGGGAGATCGTCGTCTTCCAGCGCGGCGAGGCGCGGGAGGGCAAGGCCGTTGGCCATGAGCAGGGCGGGGATGTCTTCGGGGCGGCGGAAGGGCACGATACCCTCGCCGGACCAGTCGTTGGGCCGTTTGACGAAGGCCAGCGGCGCGCCTTTGGCGGGCACGTAGAGGAAGCCCAGCCAGATGCGGCCGACGGCGTGGAGCTGGTTGATCGCCATGCCGATGAGGCAGGCGTCGATGTTCTGGGCGGCCAGTGCGGCGCGGATGCGGGCGACGGCCGGGGTTTCGAGAGCGATGTTCATGATTTTCCGTTCTGCCGTGAAGCGATCAGGCAATCGCGCACATAATCCATAAACTGTTCGCGCAAGACGGCGAGGCTGTTGAATTGTTCGCAGAGGGCCCAAAGGGCGAATTCCCAACGCGCTTCAAACTCGAAACCGGGGCGCAGATGCGGCTCGAAGGTGTCAAACGCGCCTTGGCGCATGCGGTAATTCCAATGCATTTCGGTCGTTTTGGCGGCGAAGCCTTCAAAATAGGCGTTGGCGAGCGTGTTGAGGGGGCAGGCGGCGCTGTGCCTGCGCCAGAACGCGCAGAGTTTTTCGGCGAAAACGCGCAGGTAGAAGCGGTAGACGGCCTGGAGGTTTTCCGGGGTCTGGGCATGGTTGGGCCACCCCATGATGCCGCGGATGGAGCAGATGCGCACCGCCACGGGCACTTCTTTCATGCGGCGGGGATCAAAGGCGAATTCAAAGATTTCCTTGCCGATGCCGTAGCGGTTGGAATTCTCTTCGGCCACGTATTTTTTGGCGATGAGGTTCTGCGCGGCGGCTTCGCCGTAGAGGAAGACGAGCTTCTCGAGAATCTCCGCGTCTTCAGTCTGGTCGGAATCGTTCCCGGAGGAAACGAAGCAGCCGGGGGAGATGAAGTCGATGGAGTTTCCGGGGCACCAATCGCGCAGGAAAAAGTGCATTTCGGCGCGGTTTCGGTCGTTGAGGCGTGTGAGCAGCTGGTAGGAGCAATAGGTGGCGCCGAGCGCGCGGAAGGCGTTCACCCGGGTGAGCATGTAGCTGCCGTAGCCGGGGCGCGATGAGGCGAAACGCTTTTCAATGAGGCTCGAAACGAGGGGTTTCCGGTTGGTTTTGTAGACGATTTCACGGGTGTTGCCCTGACCGATCGGCAGATCTTCGCAAGAGCGGATTTCGTAGATGTTGACGTATTCCATGCTTTCGTTGAAGTTGAGCATGTGTTCGAGCTGGGCAATGATCGAGAGCGAACGGGCATCGGCGTTGGGGTGCGGCTCGGCCTTTCCGCCGCTGTAGGTGGCGCCGGGAAGCGCCACGCGGCGGTCGTCGAAATGGGGGGAAAGGGTTTCGTCGGCATCGAGGTAAACGGCGCCGGTGAGGTGGCGGTAGAGATCGAGGATGAAGGCATCGCTGGTTTCATCGGCATAGGCGGGGAGCTCAAGCGCCTGTTTGAAGACGGCGGCAATGCCTGCGAGCGTTTCGGCCACATCTCCGGGGAGCGACCGGCCAATCGTGATGCCTTCGAGCATCCGCTCAAGGCCGGGCACGATGAGGCTTTCGGCCCGGCCGGTTTTGAGGCCGAAGAAATCGATTTCCCTGTGCCCCTGGTATTTAAGCAGGCGCATATTGGAAAAGCGCGAGCCGTTGGAGAGCGCCACCCATTCGCGCAAAACCGCCACCACGGCGGCGGGATCTTCGCGCGCCAGGCCCACCACGCGCACGAATTCGGGGTAAGTGAGAAAATGAATCCCCTTCACGCCGTAATAATACTGCGCGGAGGTGTCGATGGAGCGGTGGCTCATCCGGCAGAAGGCTTCCATGCCCGAACGCGTGCAGGCCTGCGTGCGGAAGCGCCACTCCTGACCGCACGCGCGGTAACGCTCAAGCGTGGCGGGAATGCGCTCCACGAAGCAGACGCGATCCAGGCCGAGCCCCACGCCTCTGAACCAGTCGTCGGCCTCCTGCATGGCATCGAGGAGGGTATCGCGCTGGTAAATGTCGATGGCGTTTTCGTTGACGTTGCCGACGACGACCCGCTCGCGGATGGCCGCCGATCGGTGTTTCGGCGCGACCTGCCCCAGGTTCCAGAGCATGCCGTTCATCAGCGGCGCCAGGGCCACGCTGTGGTTCCCGCAGGTGGCGATGAAGACGAACCCCGCCGCGCCGCGCACCAGAACCGATTTGCGCACAACCGAGACGGGAAGGCGGGCGTTGTCCTCGATGGAAGCCAGGCGGGTCTCGAACACAAAGGTGTCGCACCCCCAGTCGTAGGCTTCAAAGGTGCGCTTTTTGCCGCTGTTGTCGGTGATGGTCACATCGCCGGGGCGGTGGCGCGCCTCATGTTTGATGCGCTGGATAAACTGGTTGAAGAAACGCCGCGCCATGGCAGGCCTCCCTCTTACTGCTGCCCGGTCGCGAAGCGGTACGCATTGCGGAAGAGCCGCATCCAGGGACCGGCCTCGCCCGGGCAGAATGCGGCGGGTCGGTAGGAAAGCTGAACGGCGCGGAAACTGCGCTCGGGGTGCGGCATGAGAATCGTGGCCCGGCCGTCGCTCGAAGTGAAGCCGGTGAGGCCGCCGGTCGAACCGTTGGGGTTCAGCGGATAAACTTCGGTCGGCTGGCCGCGCCCGTCGACATAGCGCAGCGAGGCCGCGGCGGCGGCCTGGTCGGCGGGCGAATCGAAGGCCACGCGGCCCTCGCCGTGCGCCACCGCGATCGGAATGCGCGACCCGGCCATGCCCTTGAGGAGCACGGAGGGCGAATCGAGCACTTCGAGGGTGCAGTAGCGGCCTTCAAACTGTTCGGAGGTGTTGCGCAGGAAGCGGGGCCAGTGGCCGGCGCCGGGGATGATGCCCTTGAGCTGCGACACCATCTGGCAGCCGTTGCAGACGCCGAGGGTGAAGGTGTCGGGGCGCTGGAAGAAGGCGGAGAACATCGCGAGCATGCCGGCGTTGTAAAGGATGGAGCGCGCCCAGCCCGAGCCCGCGCCCAAAACGTCGCCGTAAGAGAAACCGCCGCAGGCCACGAGACCTTTGAAGGATTCGAGGGTGACGCGGCCCGAGAGGAGATCCGTCATGTGCACGTCGACCGCTTCAAAACCGGCGAGCGTGAAGGCGGCGGCCATTTCGACGTGACCGTTGACGCCCTGTTCGCGGAGGATCGCCACGCGCGGCTTTTCGGTTGAGGCCGCCGGCGCTTCATCGGGCTCGTAGGTCAGCGTGAAAGTCATGCCGGGGTCGCCCTCGTCGGCGGCGCGCTCGAATTCCTGCTTCGCGCAGCCGGGGTGATCGCGAAGCGCCTGCATGCGATACGTGGTTTCGGACCAGGCCGTGCGGAGCGCGGCGAGGGTGGTGTCGAGCGCGGGTTCGCCGCCGGCCATCACCTGGAAGGTTTTCTCTTCCACGGGGCGGCCGATGCACGCGGCGGGAATGCCGTGGCGGGCAAAGACGGCTTCAACGGCGGGCAAATCGCCGGCGGCAATCTGAAGCACCGCGCCGAGCTCTTCATTAAAGAGCGCCGCGAGCGGGTCTGCTCCGGGCAGGTCGGCCATCACGCCGCGCCCGCCGGCCATCGCCATCTCGGCAAGGGTCACGGCGAGGCCGCCGTCGGACCGGTCATGGTAGGCGAGCACGAGGCCGGCTCCGACAAGCTCCTGCATGGCATTGAAAAAGGCTTTGAGGCACTCGGGCGATTCGAGGTCGGGCGTTTCGAGGCCGATCTGGCTGTAGACCTGCGCGAGGGCGGAGCCGCCCAGACGCGTTTTTCCGCAGGCGAGGTCGGCGAAAAGGAGCACGGAATCGCCGGGTTTCAGCTCGGGGGTCACGTCTTTACGCACATCGGTCACCGTCGCGAACGCGGTGATGATCGCGCTGAGGGGGCCGACCTGTTTGTGCTCGGCGCCCTTGGAATCCTTCCACACGGTGCGCATGGAGAGCGAGTCTTTGCCCACGGGAATCGAGATGCCCAGATCGGGGCAGAGCGCCATGCCCAGCGCCTGAACCGTATCGAAGAGGCGGGCGTCTTCACCCGGTTCGCCGCAGGCGCACATCCAGTTGGCCGAGAGCTTGACGGCGCCGATGGCCCCGACGGGGGCGGAGGCGATGTTGAGAATCGCTTCGGCCACGGCCATGCGGCCCGAGGCGGGAGCGTTGACGATGGCCAGCGGGGTGCGCTCGCCCATCGCCATCGCCTCGCCGGTGGTGCAGGTGTAGCCGGTGGCGGTCACGGCGTGATCGGCGACGGGCAGCTGATAGGGGCCCACCATCTGGTCGCGGTGCACGAGCCCCGTCACGCTGCGGTCGGTGATGGCGATCAGGAAGGTCTTGTTCGCCACGGCGGGGAAGCGCAGCACGCGCTCCAGCGCGGCCTCGACCGTCGCCCCCGCAAAACTCAGCGCCTCGCCGGCGGGCGGCAGGTGCCGCACATCGCGGAGCATCCGGGGCGGTTTGCCGAGCAGGGTATCCACGCGCATGTCGATGGGGGTGTTGCCGAAATGGGCGTCTTCCAGCACAAGGCGGCGGTCGTCGCGCGTTTCGCCGATGAAAGCCGCGGGGCAACGCTCGCGCGCGCAAAACGATTCAAAGAGCAGCCGGTCTTCGGCGCGGATGGCGAGCACATAGCGCTCCTGCGCCTCGCAGCACCAGATTTCCATCGGGCTCATCGAGGGCTCTTCATTGTGCACGGCGCGCAGGCGGAAGGTCGCGCCGGTGGCTTCCACAAGCTCGGGGCAGCCGTTGGAGAGACCGCCGGCGCCGATGTCGTGAATCGAAAGAATGGGATTGCCCGCGCCGAGCGCCGCGCAGGCGTCGATCACGCCCTGGCAGCGGCGCTGCATTTCGGCGTTGCCGCGCTGAACGGAATCGAAATCGAGCTTGGCCTGGTTTGCGCCCGAAGCCATTGAAGAAGCCGCGCCGCCGCCCAGACCGATGCGCATCGCCGGGCCGCCGATCTGCACGATCAGCACCTTCGGGGGCACGGGAAGCTTGGCGACCTGGTCGCCGCGGATGTTGCCCATGCCGCCGGCGAGCATGATGGGCTTGTGGTAGCCCCAGTAACGCTCCGCCACGCGTTCCTCGCAGGTACGGAAAAAGCCGCACAGCTGAGGGCGCCCGAATTCGTTGCCGAACGCCGCGCCGCCGATAGGCCCTTCCGTCATGATCGCCAGCGGCGAGGCGAGGCGCGCGGGAGGCTCCGCAAACGGGCGCTCCCACGGCTGCTCGAACCCCGGAATGCGCAGGTGCGACACACAGAACCCGCAGAGCCCCGCCTTCGTGCGCGAGGCGCGCCCGGTGGCGCTTTCATCGCGGATTTCACCGCCCACCCCCGTCGCCGCGCCCGGATAAGGCGAAATGGCGGTGGGGTGGTTGTGGGTTTCCACCTTCATGAGCACCTCCATGCGGCGGCGGGAGAAAGCGTAGCGGTTCGTGGAGGGATCGGCTTCAAAGGCGTCGATCTCAAAGCCCTCGATCACGCTCGAGTTGTCCTTGTAGGCCACAAGCGTGCCCTCGGGGTGAAGCGTGTGGGTGTTGCGGATCATGCCGAAGAGGGAGATATCGCGCTTCTGGCCGTCGATCATCCACTCGGCGTTGAAAATTTTATGGCGGCAGTGCTCGGAGTTGACCTGGCCGAACATCACAAGCTCCGTGTCGGTCGGGTTGCGCCGCTCATCGGCATACGCCTTGAAAAGGTAGTCGATCTCCTCCGCGCTGAGCGCGAGACCGATCTCCGCATTGGCCTCTTCGAGCGCGGCGCGGCCCTTGCCCAGCACGTCGAAGGAACGCCCCGGCGCAGGCCTGGCTTCAGCGAAGAAATGCGTGAGATCGGTGTAGACGCCCTCCGTCATCCGGTCATGGAGGCGGTCGACGACCGGCGCCAGGTCGGCGGGAGCCAGCAAACGACCGCCGAGGCGAATTTCCATATAAAGCGCGCGCTCCACCCGCTCCACACCCGGCACGGCGCAGCAATGAAAAATGTCGGTCGCCTTGCTCGACCAGGGCGAGATCGTGCCCATGCGCGGCGCCACGCAAAAGCCCCCCACGGGGCAGCTTTCGGCGGCGGCGTCAAGCAGCGTGCGGATCCGGGCCAGCGTTTCGCCTGCGGGAGCCTCCGTTACGGAAAGCAGGTAAATCCAGCGCGTTGTGAGCGCCGCACCCGCAAAACCACCCTCCGCGAGCATCGCCTGATAAGCCTCCACGCGAAACGGAGAAAGCGCCGCACCCGACCCCGGCAGAAGAAACAAAGCCATAATCTGCACCCTTTCAAGTAAGAAAAATGAATGAAACAGTATACCGGTTTTAAACCCCGTTTGCAACGCCTAACACAGAAGAACCGCCAGATACGCTTTTTTGCCGTTTTGTGTTGTTTTATGTGAGGAATTGTGCCATGATTGAAACAGATTGAGATTCGGCTTCTTCATTTTCCGGTACGCTTTTTAAGGAGAGAAATGCTATGAATGCAGCTTCCGTCGCCAACGTTCGCAACTTTGTCATCCTCGGCCACAGCGGCACGGGGAAAACCGCGTTGACCGACGCGTTGGCGTTTAAGCTCGGCCTCAACGACCGCATGGGCCTCGTCTCCAATAAAACCAGCATCGCCGATAATACCGACGAAGAAAAAGAACGCCTCACCACCCTCTTCTCATCCAGTTTCGACGCCCCCTTCGAGCACAACGGCCAAACCTACCGCATGATCTTCATGGACACCCCCGGCTTCATGGACTTCTACGGCCAAGTCATCTGCGCCTGCAGCGCCTGCGACTTCGCCCTCATCACCGTCGACGCCGCCGCCGGCGTCCAGGTCGGCACCCACCGCGTGTGGCAAGCCTGCAAAAAGAACGGCGTCAAAGCCATCGGCTTCATCGTCACCGGCACCGACCGCGACAACGCCAACTACCCCGCCGCCATCGCCGCCATCCAGGAACACTTCGGCGCCAGCTGCCTCCCCACCGTCGTGCCCGACGGCAAAGGCGGCGTGATCGACATCCTCACCTACAACGCCCTCTCCCAAGACCTCATCGACCTCAAAGCCCAGCTCATCGAATACGCCGCCGAAACCGACGACACCCTCACCGAAAAATTCCTCAGCGGCGAAGAACTCACCGCCGCCGAAATCGCAAAAGGCCTCGACGACGCCGTCATCGCCGGCACCGCCCACCCCATCTTCACCGTCTGCCCCCTCCAAGGCACCGGCATCGACCAGCTCCTCGACAACCTCTGCCGCCTCATGCCCCCCCCCGGCAGCCGCCCCTTCACCGACACCGCCGGCAACGAAATCATCGCCGACGCCTCCGCCCCCTTCACCGGCTACGTCTGGCGCAGCATCGTCGACCCCTTCCTCGGCCACGTCAACTTCATCCGCGTCCTCTCCGGCACCCTGAAAACCGGCATGGAACTCCTCAACGCCACCACCGGCGAAAAAGAAACCGTCAGCGGCATGACCCAGCTCCTCGGAAAAAAACAGATCCCCATCACCGAAGCCATCCCCGGCGACAGCGTCGCCATCCCCAAATTCAAAAACGTCACCACCGGCCACACCCTCACCTCCCCCGGCGCCCCCCGCCAGATCCCCCCCCCCACCTTCCCCAAACCCGTCACCTTCCTCGCCATCAAAGCCCACACCCAGGCCGACGAAGACAAAATGAGCGTCGCCCTCCACCGCATCGCCGAAGCCTACCCCACCCTCCAAGTCGAGAAAAACACCGAAACCAAAGAAGTCATCCTCAAAGGCATGGGCGACATCCAGCTCGACGTCGCCATCTCCATCATGAAACGCCAGTCCAACGTCTCCGTCGACACCGCCATCCCCAAAGTCGCCTACCGCGAAACCATCACCGGCAAAGGCGACGGCCACCACCGCCACAAAAAGCAATCCGGCGGCCGCGGCCAATTCGGCGAAGTCACCCTCAAAGTCGAGCCCCTCCCCCCCGGAGAGACCGACTACTTCCTCAACGAAATCGTCGGCGGCGCCATCCCCGGCAACTTCATCCCCGCCGTCAAAAAAGGCGTCGACGAAGGCATGCTCCGCGGCCCCCTCGCCGGCTACCCCATGCAAGCCATCAAAATCCACCTCACCGACGGCTCCTATCACGACGTCGACTCCTCCGAAATCGCCTTCAAAATCGCCGCCTCCAAAGCCCTCCGCGAAGCCGCCACCCAAGCCCGCCCCGTCATCCTCGAACCCATCATGACCCTCACCATCACCATCCCCGACACCTTCATGGGCGCCATCAACGGCGACCTCACCCACAAACGCGGCCGCATCATGGGCCTCGAGTCCGACGGCAACCTCCAGATCATCACCGCCGAAGCCCCCCTCGCCGAACTCTTCAAATACGCCGCCGAGCTCCGCTCCATCACCGGCGGCCAAGGCACCTTCGAAATGGCCTTCACCCGTTACGACATCGTCCCCTCCAACATCACCCCCAAAATCATCGCCGACGCCGCCAAAGACAACCCCAACCTCAACACCGAAGACTAACCTTTCAAAACCCCCGGCCGGATTCGCACCCCCCACCCCACCCCCCACACGCGAATCCGGCCGGGTTCTTTCCTTCACCGGGAGATCGCCCCCACAATCACCCTCAACCGCCAACCGTCAACCACCCATGCCCCGCCCCCTCCAGCTCCTCCTCATCCTCCTTTCCGCCCCCCTCTGGGCCCCCCTTCTCCTCATCCTCGCCCTCCTCGTGCGCGCCAAGCTCGGCCCCCCCATCCTCTTCCGCCAGCCCCGCGCCGGCAAAAACGGCCGCCCCTTCATCCTCCTCAAATTCCGCACCATGCACCCCGGCACCGCCCCCGACGCCCATCGCCTCCCCCCCTTCGGCCGCTTCCTCCGCTCCACCAGCCTCGACGAACTCCCCGAGCTCCTCAACATCATCTCCGGCGACATGGCCCTCATCGGCCCCCGCCCCCTCCACCTCCGCTACCTCCCCCGCTACACCCCCGAGCAAAACCGCCGCCACCTCGTCTCCCCCGGCCTCACCGGCCTCGCCCAGATCAACGGCCGCAACGCCCTCACCTGGGAAGAAAAATTCACCTTCGATTGTTACTACGTCGACCACCGCAGCCTCCGCCTCGACCTCCACATCCTCCTCAAAACCCTCACCCAGACCTTCACCCGCCGCGGCATCACCGCCCCCGGCGAAGCCACCATGCCCGAATTCACCGGCACCCAGGAAAAATAAAAACGGCGCTCGGTTCCCCAAGCGCCGTTCATTCATCAAACAAGTTTTCGCACCAATAATTACGATACTTTATGACAATCCATCAATATACAATAAACATCTTTATATCCTTCTTTCGTTTCGTCATTTAAATTATTAAAAACAAATTTTTCAAAATTTCGTGCGTATATTTCCCGATTTTGATTCAACACTTCCAAGTCCTTCTCGGAAAGATCAAAACAAAATGATTTTTTCTTTTCTTTCCCGTTCGATTCAATGAAAACAAGTCCATTATAATGGCCTTCTCGCCAATACTGACTTTTATTAAAATTGTCAATTATATCGATATATTCTTTTGCTTTTTTTATTTCCATCAAATCACAACATGTTTTTTTATAGAATAGAATTTTATCAGTAAGACTTGTTATCAGTTTGTTATTAGACTCCAAAAACTCCTTATCAATAAAAAACACAGTCCGATCCGAAAAATAGTTTGTTGAAACAAATAACCCCAACATCTTCTGGAATTTTGCATTTCGTATAGAAAGATTCGCACCATTTGAAGAAACAGATGAATCCCCAAAATGCTCATTTATATATTCGCCAACAAGTATCTTCGCAGCACCTGATTTATGCGTCAGAGTAACTTTTAATCTTTTAACAACAGCACCTTTACGTTCAGCCAAAAACGACATCTTGAGAGCAATACTGTTTCCAGTATTTTCTGAATACGAAATCGCTGCATTATCATCAAGATTAATAATGAGTTTTGGTTTTACAAGCCACCTATATATTCCAACAACAATGCTACCTAATCCACCTAAAGAACCGATCATCATAAGCCACTCAAAAACACCACGTTCTTCGCTCATAATTCCACCTTTGGCAATGCTTTTACAATCTTCATAGTTTCGATGCTTACCGTCATCACGCTCAAAAGAAGATTCAGAATGTAGCGCGGATTTTCATGTTCATCAGCCCAATCATTGGGATCGTTGACAATACCGCTTTCTTTGTGCGTTTTGATTTGATACTGCTCCATCACCCACTCAACTGCGCTACGCCCGTTGACAACATACTCATAGGCTTCGGCGGGGATATTGCGGATTTCAATCTGATTGTTGTACAAAATCCGATCTTTCTGATCTTTCTTTGGAAAACGCATTTTCTCTACATGCAAATTGATGGCATTCAATTCACCTGTTTTCAAAGAGGTCTCAATGGCTCTCTTTGAAATTGTATCGTATACAACAACGATACAACCAGGCGCTGGTTGACTTTCATAATTCAAATGAAGTTCCGCTAAGCGTCGCCCGGCCTCAACATACTTCCAAAACGTCAGAGAATCGTCAACAAATGGAATACGAGGCAATGATTTTTTCAAATCAGAAGCAAACTGAGTCCGATAATTGGGATTATGCAAAAAAGCATACACATAATAAAAAATGTCTTCCTTGGTAGTCACTTCTCCATATTGTTTTCGTGCAAGTTTAAAGATAAAATCACTGACCGCATCTCGCCGTACATATTGCTTGGTTTCAACTCCAGCAACATGATCAAACAAAGTTTCCGCAGTTGTATCATCAAGTTCTTCATACCAGTATAATGGAAAACATTGGGAATTCATCAATAACTGGAAATCAGCAACGTTATCCGTAATCAAAAGAGAAAAGTCTTTGCTTGAGCCAACCCCCGACATACAAATAATTAAATTTTGTTGGTGTTGAGTTGGAAAAAATTGATCGAATTGTCCACGCCTGTGGATGAAGTGTTCATTCATGTAAATGTACATTCTATTGAAGGGTCGATAAAGAAAAGGAGAAATATTTTTTGTATCAAAAACAACTCGAATATTTCTTTCCAATTTGGGAATCAAACTGCTACTCCATGCAATTTTTTTACTATCCATATCAATGAAATCAGAAACTGGAGGTTTTTGGGATGGAGGTAGGAAATTGTATGTTTTAACCTGTAAATTATAAAAATCGATTGTTTTCTCCATGTTATTCAGCAAAAAAGGCTTAGAAAAATTACATGCCCAAGCATCACGACTTGTAATAGTCCCCAGAGAATGAGTCACAAAAATTGATTTGGTTTTAAGATCAAATTTCTTTTCGGAGTGCAACGGGATAAAATCACTGAACTTATCACTTCGATGATTAATCCAATCATGGCTCAAATTTGAGACAAGGATCTGCCAATTCATCACTTTGCTTTCAATTGATTTCATGGTTTTTATAATGGACAGCTTTTCATTTCGATCTAAATAATCACCAATATCGCGATAATAAATCACAGCCTTATCTTGGCAACCGTTTTTTTTAATCAGCAAGGTAATACTGATCGGTGTACGACTTCCTACACCAAATATTTTACCACCTTCCTTTCGAGAAATTTCCCCGCTTGTGCGTTGATTGCCGCGCAAGTTAAAAATATAAATGGCGGAAAACTCTTTTTCAAGACATGCGCGGACACCCTGAGTGCTATTTCCGTCAATCCAAGATCCGTTACTAACAAAACAAATCACGCCACCATTTTCTGGGTCAAGACGATCCGACGCCCATCTAAAAGCCTTGATATAAGCATCATACAACGATTTGTTAGTTACAGCATTGGAAGCTGAGGAATACGTTTGTTCAATTCGCATATCTAACTTCGGGTAGGATTGATTTTGTGCATTGTCATTTTCTGATTTTTGGCCAATTGAATACGGCGGGTTTCCCATAATGATACGAAGTGGGGTGTTTTGTTGCTCTTGCACACGATGCGAATTTTGCGGGAACATATCACTAAAAAGATCTTCGCCCTCTTTGGTTTCGCCCAACTGAAAGGTATCGGTTAGGCAGATACCGTTGAAAGGTGTGTATTCATTTGATTTTTCTTGAATCAGGTCATGATAGACGTTTTCAATGTTGACCGAGGCGATGTAATACGCGAGCAGAACAATTTCGTTGGCATGGATTTCATGGGCGTATTTGCGCTGGAGGTCTTCCGGTTGAATCAGGCCGCTTTGGAGAAGACGGGTGATGAAGGTGCCGGTTCCCGTGAAGGGATCGAGAATATGCACATTTTTATCAGAGAGCGAGCGGCCAAATTCACGGCGGAGCACGGCATCGACCGAGTGGATGATGTAATCGACCACTTCGACGGGGGTGTAGACGATACCGAGCTTTTCAACCATCATCGGAAAAGCGGTTTTGAAAAATTTGTCGTAAAGCTCAATAATAATTTTCTGCTTGGCTTCGGCGTTGTCGATATCCTTCGCCCGTTCACGCACGGAATCATAGAAACGCTGGAGGGTTTCGGTGTCTTTTTCATCTTTGTGCTCATTGAGCAGATCAATCATCTGCTGCATGGATTGGGAAATGGCGTTGTTTTTGACAAAGGAGTAGTTCTCGAAAAGCGCCTCAAACACGGGCTGGGTAATCAAATGCTGGGCGAGCATTTCAATCGCATCGTTTTCAGAGATAGAAGGGTTGATGTTTTTACGCAAGCCTTTCATGAATTTTTCGAAAGAGCTTTTGTGTTTCTTATCTTTCTCGACAAGCTCACGGATTCCCTCAATCTGACGGGTAGCGATTGCGGCCACGTCTTTGGCCCATTGTTCCCAATAGCGTCGCTCACCGACCTTTTCAACGAGCTTGGCATACAGAAGGCTTTGCATCTCCTTGAATTTCAAGGTCAGCTGGGTCAGGGTATCATCACCGCCCACGGTTTCCGTGCCGCCATGATCATCTCTGCCATGCGAGGCTCCGCCAATAACGATGCTTTCCGGTTTTGCCTTGTTGAGCTCGATTTTATTAATCGTGGCATTGAAGCGGTCGTCATGCGCGCGAAGCGCGTTGAGCACCGTCCAGACGACCCCATATTCCTTGCTATTGCTCAGAGCCTTCTCTCCCTCAACATCGTAGGGCACCACAATGGGGATAATGATGTAACCGTATTTCTTTCCGGGAGAACGGCGCATGACGCGCCCTACCGATTGAACCACATCGACTTGCGAGTTACGGGCGGAAAGGAACATGACCGCATCAAGTGAGGGCACATCAACGCCTTCACTCAAACAGCGCACATTGGTCAAAATCCGGCACTTCATTTCACTCTTCGGTACATTTTTCAGCCACATCAGCTTTTCACCACGTTCGGTAGCCGCCATGGTGCCATCAATATGTTTACTATCCACCACAACCATCTTCTGTTGCTGCTCAACAGGAAGAGTCGTGTAATACAGTTCGCGCATTTGGTTGAAGGTCTTTGTAATCGCCTTTGAAATTTTGATGTTTTGGCAAAACGCCACAGCGGTGCACATTGGCTCAGGGTCGCTGGCTTTAACCGTCTGGTCTCCCAAAATTTCCTTACTGAGCGCATTGATACAACCAATTAACTTGTTGACATCTTCTGCCGGAATTTCATTTTCACCCGCCGCAATCATCAATTGCGCCGCTTTGCTGAGATCATTTTCATTGACGGTAAGAATGAGTACTTTGTAATCAGAAAGCAAATCCTTCTCTACGGCATCGCCAAAGCCGATGTGGTAAAATTCTTTACCATAGAGCGATTCATCATCCATGGAGCAAAGAATCATATTATTATCCGCCGCCTTTTTCTTCGCGTCGTCATGGTAAAGGCGCGGCGTTGCGGTCATGTACATGCGCTTTTTGGTGGTAAGAAAATTATTGTCATGTACCTTTACAAACGCTGATTCATCTTTATCCGACAAAGTGACTCCGGTTGTTCGGTGAGCCTCGTCACAGACAATCAAATCAAAGATTCCCGCCTGTTCGCCATACTGCTTCCGGTATTCCTGCTGGGCTTTTGCAATGACCTCAATGGATTGATAGGTACTGAAAACAACCGTAATTCCGGTATTAGCGCGGGCCAGTTCCAACTGCTTGATGATTTCGGGTGTTTGTGTGGAAGCAGGAAGCGCCAGATCAACCACGCTATCCGCATCGAAGTCTTCATTCTTAGTTTTTCGTTTGCTCACTTCAGGGTCTGAACAAATACAAATGGGATTGATTGGACGCTCGGCATTCGCCAACCACTCTTCCAGCGTCTGCCCTAACAATGCAATCGACGGGACAAGAAACAAAACAAGGCCATTATCCCCCGCTTGTTTTTCGGCAATTTTCAATGAGGTAAACGTCTTGCCCGTACCGCACGCCATAATTAATTTACCGCGGTCGGCAGTTTTATAATGCGATGTTGCGGCGGTAATCGCGTCTTGCTGATGGGGTCTGGGTTGGTGGCGGGGCTTACGCGCTGCTTCACCCGACATTCCGTCCAAAAGTTTTTCCCACTCTACACTGCTATTCTGTAAATGATGGAGTGAAAGCCGAGAAACGGCAGGTACATGGTTGCGGATGGTTTCTTCTGCATTTGTTCCCCAGTTATTGGTGGTGGAAATCCAAAGGCAGCGTTCAAATTGGTTTGTTTTACCTTGATCATCTACAAAAAAACGGCTGGCGGTAGACAGAAATGTATCGACTTCCGCTTTTGTGATTCTAACCGATTCGTCATAACACTTGCATTGAATCGCCCAATACCCGCCATTCGTGGTTTGTGCCACAAGATCAATGCCAAGATCTTTTCCTCCGAATTCATTGCGAAATGGAAATTCATTCCACAACCATATCTTTTTCAAAACCTGAGTGTAGTAAGGTTCCGTTTGCAGGTAAAGCTGCATCAACCGTTCAAACTGTGAGCCCTTTTCTTTTTCAGTTTTTGAATCGTTGCGAAATTTCGTCAAAACATGTTGAAAAATCATATAGCAGAAATCCTTGAAAATTTGAACTGATTGCGGTGTAAATGATAGTTAAAATATGATAAAAAAAAAAGAACAAAATCGAAAACCGGGGTTCAAATTTATTTTCACCACATCCATTGATAAAATACCACGTATGTAGTATTTCGGCTACATCTGTTAAAAACGGAAGGAATTTTATGGTTGAGGAGCAAACTACGGCGGCGCGGGCGGAGCGGGATGTGTTGAGGCGCTGTGGGAAAAACACCTCCTTCACTGTATGTGGTTTTGGATTTTTTACAGACAGGCTCTGTGTTCTCCGCGCCTCCGCGTGAAAAAAAAAGCATGGCTTCACAATTTCGCAGGAGATCTATTGTCGGTGAAGGATGGGGGTGTGGGGTTTGAAGGGAGGTTTTGATTTCCTTGAGTCGACCCGCCGAACAGGTTTCGGAGAAATGTCGTCATCTTGAAGAGCCCCTCTTCAAACGCCTGGTTTTCCAGCAGGGGGCGAATCGCGGCGGAACCGATCACAATGCCGTCGGCATGGAGGCCGATGGCGCGGGCGGTCTGGGTATCGGCGATGCCGAACCCGGCCACCACGGGGAGGGTGGTGAGGCGGCGGATGGTTTCGAGGCGCGCGGCGAGGGTGGGTGGAAAGGCGCGGCGCGCGCCGGTGATGCCGCTGACGGTGACGGCATAGGCGAAGCCTGTGCAGCCGGAGGTCACGAGTGGAATGCGCGTTTCGTCGGTCTCCGGCGAAACGAGGGGTATCAGGTGAAGGCCGCGTGCATCGCACAGCGGTTTCAGCTCATCGCGCTCTTCATACGGCAGATCCACGCAGAGAATACCGTCGATGCCGGTTTCAGCGAGGCGGTCGCACAGTGCCTCCAGGCGCGCGTTGAGGAGGATGTTGAAATAGCTGAAGAGAATCAGCCCGGTTTCGGGGTGGCGCCGGCGGATGCGCGCGGCCATCTGGAGGATGCCGCGGAGCGTGGCGCCGTGGGCGATGGCCTGCTGCGAGGCGGCTTGGATCACGGGGCCGTCGGCCACGGGATCGGAAAAAGGCGCGCCCAGCTCAATGATGTCGGCCCCTTGTTCAATCATGGTTTCGATCACGCGTTCGCTCTGTTGGAGGGTGGGGAAGCCGCAGGAGGCGAAGAGGATGCGGGCAGGGCGGTTTTCCGCTTTGCAGCGGGCAAAAATACGGTCGATTCGGGTATTCATTTCAGTGGGTTTCCTTATAGCGGCGAACGGATTGCATGTCTTTGTCTCCCCGGCCGGAGAGGTTGACGATAATCAGATCGTCTTTTGCGAGGCGCGGTGCCCGTTTCAGTGCTTCGGCCACAGCGTGTGCCGATTCGAGCGCGGGGATGATTCCCTCCAGCCTGCACAAAATGTCGAAGGCCGCCACCGCCTCGCGGTCGGTAACCGCGGTGTAGCGGGCGCGGCCGGTTTGGGCGAGGCGGGCGTGCTCCGGGCCCACGCCGGGATAATCGAGCCCGGCTGAAACGGAATGGGTTTCGATGATTTGCCCTTCAGAATCCTGCAGGAGGAAGGTCTTGGTGCCGTGGAGCACGCCGACCCGGCCGCCGTTGATGCTGGCGGCGTGGCGGCCGGTTTCAAGGCCTTCGCCGGCGGCTTCCACGCCCGTCAAGGTCACGGCGTCATCGAGGAATCCGGCGAAGATGCCCATCGCGTTGCTCCCGCCGCCGATGCAGGCGATCACTTCGGCCGGCAGGCGCCCTTCCTTTTCAAGGCACTGCCTCCGGGCTTCGCGCCCGATCACGGATTGAAAGGTCTTCACCATTTCGGGATACGGCGCGGGCCCCGCCACGGTGCCGATCACATAAAAGGTTTCTCGCGAGGTGGCGGCCCAATCGCGGATGGCTTCGTTCATGGCGTCTTTCAAGGTGCGCGAGCCGCTTTCCACGGCGATGACGCGCGCGCCGAGGGCGTGCATGCGCTCCACGTTGGGGGCCTGGCGCTCCACATCGAGCGCGCCCATGTAGACCTCGCAGGGCATTCCGAGAAGCGCCGCGACGGTGGCCGTCGCCACGCCGTGCATCCCCGCGCCGGTTTCGGCGATGAGGCGTGTTTTGCCCATGCGTTTGGCGAGCAGGCATTGGCCGAGGGTATTATTCACCTTATGGGCGCCGGTGTGGTTGAGGTCTTCGCGTTTGAGGTAGATTTTCGCGCCGCCGCACTGCTCGGTCAGGCGCCGCGCGAAATAAAGCGGCGACTCGCGCCCGATGTAATCCTTCAACAGCGCCTCATATTCCCGCTGAAATTCCGGGTCGGCCAAGGCCTCCCGAAACGCGGCGTTGAGTTCGTGAAGTGCGGGCATGAGCGTTTCGGGCACATATTGCCCGCCGTAGATGCCGTAGTGTGTGTTCATAGCTGTCCTTTCAGGTTGTTGAATAAAGCATGGATTTTGGCGAGGTCTTTGATTCCGGGGGCGCTTTCCACGCCGCTTGAGAGGTCAATGCCCCACGGCCGCACCCTGCGAACCGCTTCGCAGGCGTTTTCCGGGGTGATGCCGCCCGCGAGCACAATCGGGCGAATCCGCGCCAGCTCGGCGGCAAGCGACCAATCGCAGCAACGGCCCGAGCCGCCCTCGGCGGAATCGACGAGGAGTTTGGCCGCGGGATAACCGGCATAGTGCGCCACATCGCGGCGCGAAGCGAGCCGAACGGCCTTCCACACTTCGGCACAGGTGATGGCGGCGGCCATTTCGGGAGGTTCCTCGCCGTGAAGCTGCACGACATCGAGCCTGCCGAGGCAGACGGCGGTTTCAAGCGCAGGCCAATCAGGATTCACAAAGACCCCGACCCGCTTGAGCCGCGTTTCGCTGCGCGCCAGCTCGGTCAGCCGCAACAGCGACACAAAACGCTTCGACGGCGGGTAACACACAAATCCAATGTGATCGGCGCCTGCCTCAGCCGCTGCAATCACATCTTCCTCACGGGTAATGCCGCAGATTTTCACAGCAATTCGCATAATTTTTCTCCCGGCCTTTCCGCGCGCATCAGCGCTTCGCCAATCAGAAAACCCTGTGCGCCGAGCGCCTCAATATCCGCCCTCGAGCGAATGGCGCTTTCCGCGACGGCGATCCGGTCGGGCGGCACCAGCCGCAGCAAATCGGCCACACGCCCCAGGTCGGTTTCAAAGGTGGTGAGGTCGCGGGCGTTCACGCCCATCAGGTCAACTGCTGTGGCGGCCAGGCGTGCGACCTCTTCGGCGGTGTGTGCTTCGCCCAGCACCTGAAGGCCGAGATCATGCGCACAGGCGGTCAGACAATTCAGGGCAGCGTCATCGAGCATCGCGGCAATGAGCAGAACCGCATCGGCCCCGTTCGCGCGCGCTTCCATCATCTGATACGGATCAAAAATAAAATCCTTCCGAAGCAACGGCAGTGAAACCGCCGCCCGCACCTCGCGCAAATAGGCAAGGTCGCCCTGAAAGAAATTCCGCTCCGTCAGCACCGAGAGTGCCGCCGCTCCGCCCGCTTCCAGCTCCCTGGCCAATGCCGCGGGATTAAAATCCGCGCGGATAAGACCTTTGGAGGGCGACGCCTTTTTCAGTTCGGCGAGAATCCGGGTTCCCGGTTTGCGGAACGCCCCTGCGAAATCGCGCGGCGCGGGGAGGCGATCGAGATTCGCGAAGGTCGTTACGCTTTTTGCACGCGCCACTTCCGCACGTTTTGCCGCCAGAATTTTTTCAAGCATGATGGCTCTCCTCAATCAATGTTTCAAGCATGTCGACAGCCTTGCCCGATTCGATCGCCGCTTCGGCCGCGCGCACTCCTTCAGCAAGCGAGGCTGCGGCGCCTGAAACATAGACCGCCGCTCCCGCGTTAAGCGCCACGACCGCGCGCGGCGCGCCGCGAACCTCTCCGCGTAAAATGCCCTTCATCAGCGCGGCGTTTTCCTCCGGCGTGCCGCCCGCGATTTCCCTGGGTGAATAGCTCTGCCCCAGAATCATCTCAGGGAAAAGCGCATAGCTGACGAGTGAACCGTCTTGCCGGATCTCCGTGACGCGGGTCGGCGCGCAACAGCTGATTTCATCGAGGCCGTCGAGCCCGTGCACCACCATCGCCCGCTTCACGCCCAAATCCAGAAGCGCCTCCGCGAAGAGCTCGGTGAGCGGCGCGGCGTAAACGCCCAGCACCATCGCCTGCGCTCCCGCCGGGTTGCAAAGCGGCCCGGTCATATTGAAAAGCGTGCGAATCCCCAGCGCCCGGCGCAGCGGCGCGACCGCGCCCAGCAGCGGGTGCATCTTCTGCGCGAAAAGAAAACCGAATCCGTGCGCATGGATGCTGTGTTCCATCGCGGCGGCGGAACAGCCGAGATTGAACCCACAGGCGGCCAGCACATCGGCCGCGCCGCTCTTTCCCGAAACGGCCCGGTTGCCGTGCTTGGCGATACACACACCCGCCCCGGCGGCCACACAGGCGGAAGCGGTCGAGATATTGAAAGAAATGCCGCCGTCGCCGCCGGTGCCCACAATATCAACACAGCTCCGGAACCCCGTGTCGATAAACGCCGCGTGGCGCCGCAAAAAACGCGCCGCGCCCACCAGTTCGCTTCGCGATTCGCCCTTCATCCGCAGCGCCGCCAACAGCGCCCCGACGGTCGGGTCGGGCGCTTCTTTCCGAAGCAGAATCCCCATCACGGCTTCCATCTCGCGCTCGGAAAGGTCGCGCCCGGCCAGCACGGTTGCGAGGTAAGGCGTCAGCATGTTCCGGTTCCTTCCAGAAAGTTGGCGAGCTGCCGTTTCCCCGTCACGGTCAGAATCGATTCAGGATGGTATTGAATCCCCTCGATCGGGAGCGACACATGCCGCACCCCCATGATTTCGCCATCGGGGCTTTGTGCGGTGATCGCGAGGCAATCCGGCAAGTCGCCCAGAGCCAGCGAATGATAACGCACCGCCTTGAAGGGTGAGGCGATGCCGCTGAAAATCCCTTTGCCGTCGTGGGTGATTTCGGAGGTCTTGCCGTGCATCACGGCTTTCGCGTGGACGACCTTCGCGCCAAAGACCTGCCCGATCGCCTGATGCCCGAGGCAGACGCCCAGCACCGGCACGCGCCGCGCGGCGGCCTCCCGAACAAGTTCGCAGAGAATACCCGCGTTTTCCGGTCGCCCCGGCCCAGGCGAAAGCAGAATCCCCGCCGGGCGAAGCGCGAAAACCCCATCCACGCCGATTTCTCGGTTGCGCCGGATCACCGCCTCCGCGCCGAGCATGGCGAGCATATGCGTGAGATTGTAGGTGAACGAATCGTAATTATCCAAAACAAAAATCATTTTAAGCCCCCAATTCACAGGCGAAACGAATCGCCGAGAAGAGCGCCGCCGCCTTGTTCAGCGTCTCCTCATACTCCTTTTCCGGAACCGAATCATACACAATCCCCGCACCCGCCTGAATGGTGATCCGCCCGCCCCGGAGCAGCACCGTGCGGATCGTGATGGCCAGATCGAGGTTGCCCGTGTAGCCGAAATACCCCACGCCGCCGCCGTAGACGCCGCGCGGACCGGGTTCCAGCTCCCGTATCAATTCCATCGCCCGGATTTTGGGCGCCCCCGAAAGCGTACCGGCGGGAAACGCCGCCGCGACCAGATCAAACCCATCCTTATCCTCCGCCAAGAGCGCCTCCACATCGCTCACGAGATGCATCACATGAGAATACCGCTCCACGCGCATGAAATTGCCGACCTGCACGCTTCCCGCGACCGCCGTGCGCCCCAGATCGTTTCGCGCCAGATCCACCAGCATCAGATGCTCCGCACGCTCCTTTTCATCGCTCAGGAGCTCATCGGCGCGCGCGCGATCCTCGGCGGGCGTGGCGCCGCGCTTACGTGTGCCGGCAATGGGCCGAAGCGCACTGCGGCCGTTTTCGAGCTTAACCATCGTTTCGGGCGAAGACCCCACCAGAATGCGTTCGTTGTGCTTCAGGAAAAAGGTGTAGGGCGAGGGGTTCACATGGCGGAGCGCCCGATACAGCGCCAGCGGCGGCACCGGCAGCTCCGCCTCAAACTTCTGCGAAAGCACCACCTGAATGCACTCGCCTTCGTGAATGGCATGCTGCGCGCGGTCAACCATCTCGCAGAAACCCTCACGGCTCATATTGCCCGAAAGGCGCGGCGGCCTGATGCGCACCGGCGCCGGAAAATCGAGCGGCTTGCGGAGCAGCGCGCAAAGCGAATCGATCCGGGCGACGGCATCCTCATACGCCGCCCGGCGGTTCGGAAACTCGCCCGGCCGCGCACAGGCCACAACCGTCAGCATATGGCGGATGTTGTCGAAGACCAGCATATCATCCGTCAGCAAAAAGAGCGACGCGGGATCCTCCAGCGGCTGCTTCGGCGGCGGCAGCGCCTCAAACTCATTCACCGTTTCGTAACCCATATAGCCGACAGCCCCCCCGAAAAGCGGCGGCAACCCCGGATAAACCGCCGGATGAACCTCTTTCAGCAGCTCCCGAAGCGCGAAAAAAGGCGATTGCCCGAAACTCAGCTCACGAGTCTCCCCCTGTTCCGTTAGAAACGCCTTCCCGTTTTCCACGCGAAAAACCCCGCGCGGCCTCAGGCCGATAAACGAATAACGCCCAAAACGTTCCCCCTGCTCGCAGCTTTCGAGCAGGAAGAGGTCGGGTTCATGGATGAGCCGCGCCAACACGGAAACAGGCGTCTCCAGATCCGCCAGCATCTCGCGGCAGACCGGCACCAGGTTGCCGGCATCGCACAAGCGCTCAAAGGTAGGGTAATCGGGAATCGTGGTCATTTTTTTCTCGCATAAAAACAAAGAAACCGTCTGCCCCGGGTTTAAAAACATTCCGGGATCAGACGGCTTCGATTTTGGAAAACAAAAAGGCGACTCAAACCTATGATTGGATTGAATCGCCGTTTCCTAGCTGTTCACTGCACACAGCAAAGCGTCATGGTCTCGGCGACGTAAGCCGCCAATACCATCGGGAGGCGTTGAACATGGTTTTTCCGCTTTGCATACGCACGACCCTATCACATCGAGGCACAAAACGTCAACAGGAATTTTTATTATTTCCACGCAACGCCGGATCACCCTCCTCTTGAATCGAAGTCAAAGACGGACCTTCCCACGTGGCATACGTCCACCCGCCAAGTTGCGATGGATTCGCGCGCATCACACTGGTTTCCTCGCGCGGTTCCGTTTGCTCCGGGTAGGCTTCAGGCGGTTCAAACGTTTCATCAATGAGATAGACAGGCGGAGGCACCGGTTTTGCAGCCACATGGCGCGGCAGCATGAAACATAACAACACCACCCCGAAATTGATCCCCGGCACAAACAGCCAAAAGAAAGGCCACCACGATTCAGCCCAATCCCGCACCCGCAAAAACGCACCTGCAAAAAACGTGAAAATCAAAAGGAGTGAAACCCACCAAAACCCCTCCTTGATTTCGGATCCGTTTTTAATCATCGTACCGTAAACGCTTAACCCAACAACTACCCCCAGAAACCAAAAATAAAAGACCGTCCGGCTCATTCTCCAGGAAAAACGCGGTGGTTTCGCATCAGGATTCAAATTATTCATTTTATTCTCCAATCACCGTTGCGACCACCGTGCGCGAACCGGCAGACACACGAAATTCGCACAAATAAATGCCCTGCCATGTGCCGAGATTGAGGCGGCCGCGCGTGATAGGAATCGAAAGTGAAGCCCCCACCAGCGCCGATTTCGCATGCGCGGGCATATCATCCGCCCCCTCACAGGTATGAAGGTAAAACGGCGCATTCGCCGGAATCAGCCGGTCAAAAACCGCATCCAAATCGCGCCGCACATCGGCATCCGCATTTTCATTCAACGCAAGTGCCGCCGAGGTGTGGCGAATAAACAGATTCAAAAGCCCCGTCGTCGGAAGCGGCGACAAACTCGCCAGAATTTCCGATGTAATCAGATGAAACCCTTTGCGCCGCGCCGTCAGCGCGATTTCCTTTTGAACAATCATCATCTTTTCCTCTTCGGCGGCTTCAACCCCATCTTCCGATAAACACCATCATCAATCTCAGACTCCGGTTCAGGTTCCGGCTTGGGTTCGGACGGAAGCGGAACGGGAGCCGGTTTATAGATCCATGCCGGGCCGTTGTTCCAACGCCATCCTTCAGGCAAATCAGCATGCGTCAACCTCCGGTCAAACGACTCATCCGTTTGCTCGGGATACTCCTCCGGCGGCACAAAGGATTCATCAATCTCATATTCTTTCCTCTGCTGAGGTTCCGGAGTGAAACCGCCTTCGACCATGATCAACGCAAACACAATACAGGCATTTGCCACCGGAACCAACAAAAAAAACAGATACCAGAACGAAATATGCAAATCACGAAACCGCTGAACCGAAGCCGCCGTAAGAATCCACAGCAACACCCCCGCAACCGCCCCGCACCACTTCCAAAGCGTAAGCGTCTGCGGTTCATTAATGACATATGAAAACAGCGCGCCGGCAGTCACCGCGCAAAAGCAAAGACGGAACAAAAACGCCCCGCGCCCGATTTTTCCTGAAAAACTAAACCAACCCATAATCTTCTCTCCCGCTTGAATTGTACCAGAAGAAAAAAACGCAAACAAGCCAAACAACACCGTTTACAAATGAAAACCATCCGTGTATGATATTTTCCCTTTTCAGGGAGATAACACCATGAACAGCAACGCCCCCGAGACCGTTGTCGTGCTTGATTTCGGCTCGCAATACAGCCAGCTCATCGCCCGGCGCATCCGCGAATGCCGCGTCTACAGCCGCGTGATGCCCTTCTCCGCCACCGCCGCCGAGCTGCGCGAGCTCGCCCCCAAAGGCATCATCCTCAGCGGCGGCCCCGCCAGCGTCTATGAAGACGGCGCCCCCACGATCGACCCCGCCATCTTCGAGCTCGGCATCCCCATCCTCGGCATCTGCTACGGCATGCAAATCATGATGCACACCCTCGGCGGCCAAGTCTCCCCCGGCTCCCGCCGCGAATACGGCCGCGCCGAAATGACCCTCGCCCGCCAAGACCCGCTCTTTTTCGACATCCCCCCCACCCTCAACGTCTGGATGTCGCACGGCGACAAAGTCACCCGCACCCCGCCCGGCACCCAAATCCTCGCCACCACCCCCAACACCGAATACGCCGCCATCACCATCACCGGCAAACCCCTCTACGGCATCCAGTTCCACCCCGAAGTCGTCCACAGCGAATACGGCGCCCGCCTCATCACCAACTTCTGCCACACCATCTGCCGCTGCGCCGGCGATTGGAGCATGGCCTCATTCATCGAAAGCTCCCTCGCCGAGATCCGCGCCACCGTCGGCAGCCAGAGCGTCATCCTCGGCCTCTCCGGCGGCGTCGATTCCTCCGTCGCCGCCGCCCTCATCCACAAAGCCATCGGCGACCAGCTCACCTGCATCTTCGTCGACAACGGCCTCCTGCGCAAAAACGAAGCCCAACGCGTAAAGAACCTCTTCGGCGACCACTTCAACATGCAACTCGTCTTCGTCGACGCCGCCGACCGCTTCCTCCAAAAACTCGCCGGCGTCGACGACCCCGAAACCAAACGCAAAATCATCGGCCACGAATTCGTCCGCGTCTTCGACGACGCCAAAGCCGCCATCCCCAACGCCGCCTTCCTCGCCCAAGGCACCACCTACCCCGACGTCATCGAAAGCGTCTCCATCAACGGCAACCCCGCCGCCATGATCAAAAGCCACCACAACGTCGGCGGCCTCCCCAAAGAGATGGCCTTCACCCTCCTCGAGCCCCTCGCCCGCCTTTTCAAAGACGAAGTCCGCGAAGTCGGCCGCCTCCTCGGCCTCCCCGATGAAGTCGTCCTCCGCCAACCCTTCCCCGGCCCCGGCCTCGGCGTCCGCCACCTCGGCGCCGTCACCAAAAAGACCCTCGACATCCTCCGCGAGGCCGACGAAATCTTCGTCAGCGAAATCAAAGCCGCCGGCTACTATTACAAAACCTGGCAAGCCTTCACCGTCTTCCTCCCCGTCCGCACCGTCGGCGTCATGGGCGACCTCCGCACCTACGACTGCGTCGTCGCCCTCCGCGTCGTCGAAAGTTCCGACGGCATGACCGCCGATTGGGTCAACCTCCCCGATACCCTCCTCCGCCACATCTCCTCCCGCATCGTCAACGAAGTCCGCGGCGTCAACCGCGTCGTCTACGACATCACCTCCAAGCCCCCCGGAACCATCGAATGGGAATAACTCCCTTCAATCCCCGCATGCTTGCCTATTGCGGTATCTACTGCCAACAATGCTCCTTCAAAATCGCCGCCCAAACCGGCGATTTACAGCATCTTCAAGCCCTCCCCTTCGAGGTGCCATTCGACCTCACCGCCCCCGCCTGCGAATCCTGCAAAGGAAAAAGCATCTGCGGCCCCTGCGCCATCCGCGACTGCGCCTCCTCGAAAGCCTTCCAAAGCTGCGCCGACTGCCCCGATTTCCCCTGCGACCACACCCGCATTTACGACAATCCTGCCATGCTCCACCACCGCCAAGCCATCGAAAACCTCCAACACATCCGCGCAATCGGCCCCGAAAAATGGTTTGAAGAGCTCAACAAAAACCTTCGCTGCCCCTGCGGCAATCCCAAAACCTGGTACTATTCCTGCCCCAATCATTAAAATGCTTCTAAATAAAATCAAAAATGGGTATAATTTGACGCGTTGATTTTTGGTATCATGCACGCAAATGAAAGAGGTGTCACAAGTGAACCCATCTCCTAAACCTTTCGTAAAATGGGCTGGCGGAAAAGGCCAGTTGCTTGAACAAATCCGCAAGACATATCCAGTAGCACTTGGAGAGAGCATTACAAAATATGCTGAGCCATTTGTGGGTGGAGGGGCTGTGTTATTTGATATTCTGTCACACCGAAAGTTAAAAGAAGTCTACATCAGTGACATCAATGCAGAGCTCATAAATACTTATCAGGTTATCCGAGATGATGTTTCCACACTCATCAAACATATAGAAGAAATGCAAACTACTTTTCCTGCCCAGCATGAAAGTGAATCCCGAAGTATATATTATAACAATATGCGAGAAAAATTTAATTCATTGAAGTCGGAAACAAAAAATAGTTACAGTATTGAGAAAGCCGCTTTATTTATTTTTTTAAACAAAACATGTTTTAACGGATTGTATCGGGTAAACAAAAAAGGATTTTTTAATGTTCCTCAGGGAAATTATAAAAATCCAAAAATTTCTGATCCCCAAAATTTGAAAGCCGTATCAAAAGCGTTACAAAATGTTCAAATGGTTTGCGGCGATTATCGAAAGTCTTTTGATTTTATTGATGAAAAAACATTTGTCTATATTGACCCTCCTTATCGCCCGTTGACGCAAACTGCTAATTTTACGTCATATACCGAACAACTATTTGATGACAACTCGCAAATTCAACTCGCTTTGTTTGTTCAATCCATTACTGAAAAAGGAGCAAAAGTTGTTATCAGCAACTCTGATCCTAAAAATGTGACTCCAGAAGACGATTTTTTTGATGTGTTGTATAAGGAACACAGAATAAATCGCGTTCAAGCCACGCGCATGATAAACAGCAATGCTGCGAATCGTGGGCAAATAAGCGAACTTCTCATCCGTAATTATTAAGAATGGTATAAGTCATGTCCAAGCGCATTTTTTCAGAATGGTTCACTACATTTCGAGATTGCATCGCTAATTACGGTTACTATGTGGATTTTCAAAAAGTGTATCAGAATGTTGATATGGTTCGGGTAGAGCTTCATCTCATGAACTCTCTTCTTGGATGTGAAGATATTGAAAAGAAATTCACCGAACTCGTGACAAAATACCCCGAAATTTTAAAGTGCATTCCCCTACTCCTTGCTGTTCGAAAGACAGAAATACAAGTACGCGAATCGATTACAAATTTGATATACAAATTTGATAAAATGAATTACCCGATCGAACAGTATCTTGTTTTCATGCTTGAAACAGGACTTTTTGATTTGATGTCAAAAAAACATATTACAAATCTGCTTGACTATGTAACTGGAGTTGAAACAGGCCTTGACTCGAACGGACGAAAAAACCGAGGCGGTCACTTGATGGAAAACCTCATTGAAAGTTACATTGAAAAGGCTGGTTTCATTCGTAATGAAACCTATTTTAAAGAGATGTATTTAAGCAAAATTGAAAAAAACTGGAATATGAACCTTTCCAAATTATCAAATAACGGGAAAACCAAAAAACGATTTGATTTTGTAATAAAAACAAATGACATGGTTTATGGCATTGAAACCAGTTTTTATACTAACGGTGGTTCAAAACTTAACGAAACAGCGCGTAGTTATAAAACTCTTGCCAGTGAATCAAATTCAATTAAGGGTTTTACATTTGTTTGGATCACAGATGGCAAAGGTTGGGAGAAAGCACGAGAGAATCTCAACGAAACGTTTGGTATTATGCCTCATCTTTACAATATTACTGATATTGAAAACGGTTTTTTCACTGATCTGTTTGACAAATTGGAGGGATTATGATTAAAGGTGGGAAAGGTGGAGGAAATACACAAACTGGACTTATTTTTGAGGGAAAAGTCGATCTGTCTACTTTTCTTTCACAGCAATCTGGGTATAGAATTGATGAAAGTCAGGTTTTTTACAACGACTCTCTCGTTGCTCGGGTCTTCAAAAAACATTCGTTTTATAATGTATTTCTGAAAGAACTTGAGATAAACTGGGAACAGATTCTTTCAAAACGACTTTTTCCGGATGATTGTATTTTTGTCATTATCAATAACACATTGTTTATTATTGAGTGCAAGTTTCAACAGGTTGAAGGTTCCGTTGATGAAAAGTTGCAAACATGTGATTTTAAGAGAAAACAATATCAAAAACTGATGTCAAAAGCCAATATTGATGTCGAGTATATATATTTACTTTGTAATTGGTTTCGAAATCCAAAATATAAAGATACACTAGATTATATCCACAGCGTGAGATGTCAGTATTATTTTGAGTATATTCCTCTTGCAAAACTTGGACTTCCGGTTCCGAAATGAACAAAAAAATTATACAATGGGAGCCTGAAAATTTTGAACTCGAGATGAATACAGTCTGGAGTTTTCCACAACGTGGTAATTGGGCAACGCATGACGCCAAATATCGTGGAAATTGGTCTCCATATATTCCAAGAAATCTTTTGTTGCGCTACTCACATGAGGGAGATCTCGTGCTTGATCAGTTTTCGGGTGGAGGGACTACTCTTGTCGAAGCTAAGTTGTTAAATCGTAATAGTATTGGCGTTGATGTTAACCCAGAGGCTTTGCAACGGTGTCGTGAAAAATGCGATTTTGAAAGAGAACCCTCAGGAAAAGTATATTTACATAAGGGAGATGCTCGAAATCTTGATTTTATTCCTAATGATTCAATTGATTTCGTGTGCACGCACCCTCCTTATGCAGATATTATTCAGTATAGCGAAAATATTGAAAACGATCTATCGCATTTAAAAGTAAATAACTTTCTTATTGAAATGCAAAAGGTGGCATTGGAAAGTTATCGGGTTCTTAAAAAAGATAAATTTTGTGCAATTCTAATGGGCGACACTCGTCAAAAAGGATCGGTAATTCCAATGAGTTTTGAAGTTTTAAAAATATTTGAATCTGCGAAATTCAAACTCAAAGAAATTATCATCAAAGAACAACACAACTGTAAAGCCACTGGATATTGGAAAACAAATAGTATAAAGTATAATTTTTTATTACTGGCCCATGAATACCTTTTTGTGTTTAAAAAGTAAGCTTTTTTTTGGAGAATTGATGATTGCGATCTTGGATTATGGGGCAGGGAATTTGACGAGTGTGAGGCTGGCGTTTGAGCGGCTGGGGGTGGCGGTTAAGGTCACAACCGATGCGGCTGAGGCGGCGCGGGCTGAACGGATTGTCTTTCCCGGCGTGGGTTCGGCGGAGAGCGGGATGGCCGGGCTGAGAAAATTTGGATTTGATGGATTGCTGAGGGATTCCTTTGAAAAGGGGAAGCCGATTTTGGGGATTTGCCTCGGGATGCAGATGCTGTTTGAGCGGAGCGAGGAGGATGGTGGGGTTGAGGGGCTTGGATTGCTCAAGGGGAGTGTGAGATCCTTTTATGAGCGCAGGTTGCCGGGGATGAAGATTCCGCATATGGGCTGGAACAGCGTGCGGCAGGTGCTCCCCCACCCGATTTTTGAGGGTATCGCTCAGGACGAGGCTTTTTATTTTGTGCATTCCTATTATGCCGATGGCGCGGCGCTGGGTGTGACGGAGTATGGTTTTGATTTCACCAGCGCGGCCGGAAAGAAAAATCTTTTTGCGGCGCAGTTTCACCCGGAGCGCAGCGGCGACGCGGGCTTGAAGATGCTGTATAATTTTGCCAACTGGAAAGGAAACCCATGCTGATGAAACGGATTATTGTTTGCCTGGATGTGCGCGATGGCCGCGTGACGAAGGGCGTGAAGTTTGAGAATAACATCGATATCGGTGATCCCGTGGAGCTTGCGGAGAAGTATTGCAAGGAGGGGGCCGATGAGATTGTGTTTTATGATATCACGGCTTCGGCGGAGAACCGAGCCACGGATCTGAGCATGGTGAAACATGCGGCGGAGCGTATCTTTGTGCCGTTTACGGTCGGCGGCGGTATCCGCAATGTGGAGGATATGCGCGCGGCGATTCTGGCGGGCGCCGACAAGGTTTCGGTGAACTCGCTGGCGGTGCTGCACCCGGAAATTCTCACGGAGGGCGCGAAGGCGTTTGGGCGCCAGTGCATTATCCTTGGGATGGACGCGAAGAAGGTGGAGCCTTCCGAAAAGATCCCCTCCGGCTATGAGGTGGTGATTCGCGGAGGGCGCCAGCCGATGGGTCTCGATGCCGTGGAATGGGCGAAGAAGGCGGTGGAGCTCGGCGCGGGCGAAATCTGCCTCAACGCGATTGATACCGATGGCGTGCGCACGGGTTATGAGCTTGAAATCACGCGGCTGGTGGCGGATGCGGTCGATGTGCCGGTGATCGCTTCGGGCGGCGCGGGCAGCAACGAGCATATCGTCGACGCCTTCGAAAAGGGCCACGCCGATGCGGCGCTGGTGGCCTCGATGGTGCACAGCATGGGCTTCACCTGCGACGGCATCAAGGAAGCCGTCGCGGCCAAGGGTATTCCGGTTAGGCTCAAGAAATAAAGGAAACAGTTTATGACCTATGATAAACGCCATGCGCTGATGACCACCGCGATTCCCGGGCTTCCCGCTCCGAAGCAGGGCAAGGTGCGCGATCTCTATGATTTGGGCGACAGCCTGCTGCTGATCGTGACCGACCGCCTGAGCGCGTTCGATGTGATTATGGACGACGGCATCCCCGGCAAGGGCAAAATCCTCAACAGCATCAGCACCTTCTGGTTCCGGAAGTTCGCCGATCTCGTGCCCAACCACATGATCACCGCCGACGCCGCCGAATACCCGGCCGCCCTCGCCCCGGTGCGCGACGCGCTGGCCTTCCGCTCGATGATTGTGAAGAAGCTCAAGATCGTGCCCTACGAATGCATCGTGCGCGGGTACCTGACCGGCTCCGGTTGGGCTGAATACAAGAAGCACGGCACCGTCAACGGCACAAAACTCCGCGAAGGCTATCAAAACGCCTCCAAGCTCGACGAGGTGCTTTTCACCCCTTCGACCAAGGCCGAAATCGGCGACCACGACGAAGCCATTTCGTTTGAAGCCATGGCCAAAGACCTCGGCGCCGATCTCGCCGCCCAGCTCCGCGACCTTTCAATCCGCATCTACAGCGAAGCGGCGGCGTTCGCCGATGCCCGCGGCATCATTTTGGCCGACACGAAGTTTGAATTCGGCCTTGATGCACACGGCAAGGTGGTGCTGGCCGATGAAATCCTGACGCCCGATTCGAGCCGTTTCTGGGACAAGGCCACCTATGCCGTGGGCTCCAACCCGCCGAGCATGGACAAGCAGTTTGTGCGCGATTGGCTCGACGGCATCGCTTTCAACCGTCAGCCCCCGCCGCCCCCGCTGCCGGAAGAGGTGATCGCCAAGACCAAAGCCATCTACGAGCAGTGCTACAACCGCCTCACCGAAGGCGAAGCCTGCGCGCCCCGCTTCGCATTCTAGAGCATGTTTCGATTGATCTTTCCGCTTTTTCTCGGTACTTTTTGTTTTTGACTTCACCCTTTCAGATCGCCGTAGCGTTGCTACGGCTTACTTCAAGCGTTTGTCAAAATCAAAAATCACCTTCGCAAAATCCGGAAATCTCATT
>JAVBLT010000002.1:0-130301 GCA_031553315.1 Kiritimatiellia bacterium | reverse complement strand
GGAGTGCGCGGAGCTATTTCCTTGAAATAAAACTCAAAATGGCGTGGAAATAGCTCCGCGCACTCCGCGTGAGAACTGAACAAGGCTTCATTCGAGCATATTTCGATTGATCTTTCCGCTTTTTCTCGGTGCTTTTTTTTTTGAACTTCACCCTTTCAGATCGCCGTAGCGTTGCTACGGCTCACCTTAAGCGTTTGTCAAAACCAAAATTCACCTTCGCAAAATCCGGAAATCTCATTCGAGACATGCTCTAATCAGTGTTTCCTTTAGACCGTTTTTGTGAGGAGGCGTCCGCGGCGGGGGGAGGCGAGGTTGAGGGTGCCGTCTTTAAGGACGTGGGCGCCGTTGATGAAGACGTGGCGGACGCCGGTGGCGAAGGTGTGGGGCTTTTCGTAGGTGGCGGCGGTGGCGTAGGCGGGCAGGTCGATGAGGGCGAGGTCGGCGAACCAGCCTTCTTTGAGGAGGCCGCGGCGGGGAATGCCGAAGGCTTGGGCGGGGAGGCTGGTCATGCGGCGGATGGTTTCGGCGGGGGGGATGCCGAGCTCGTGGGTGAGGAGGCGGTAGTAGGCGGGGTGGGTGCCGTAGGCGCGGGGGTGGGGGTGGTCGAGGGAGAGGGGACCCCAGGGGGCGCGGAGGGAGGCGTCGGAGCCGGGCATGACCCAGGGCTGGCGGAGGATGCGGCGGAGGTTGGCGTCGCTCATGCCGAAGAAGAAGGCGCCGGTGCGGGTTTGGTCGGCTTGGAGGATGCGGGTGACGGCGTGGCCGAGGGTTTCGCCGGTTTGGGCGATGATTCGGGCGAGGGTTTGGCCGCTGTGGCGGCGGGTCTGGGGGGTCCAGGCGCCGCCGATCATGATGGCGGCGGGGTCGTGGCCGGAATCGTTGAGCTGGGCGATGATGCGGGCGCGGTCGGCGGGGTCGGCGAGGCGGGTGAGGATGGCGGGGGGGCCGCCGGCGGTGGCCCAGGCGGGGAGGATGATGTCGAGGTCGGTGCCGGCGGCGGTGTAGGGGTAGCGGTCGGCGTGGAGGGGGAGGTCTTGGCGGGCGGTGGCGAGGGTGTGGAGGAGGGTGTCGATTTTATGCCAGTTGGGGGGGCCTGCGGTTTTGAGGTGGGAGATCTGGGTGGGGATGCCGGTGGCGCGGGTGAGGGTGAGGACTTCCTGGAGGGCTTCGAGGAGGGTGTCGCTCTCGCTGCGCATGTGGGTGGCGTAGTGGCCGCCGTGGCGGGCGGCGGTGTGGGCGAGGGCGAGGATTTCTTCGGGGTGGGCGTGGGTGCCGGGGTGGTAGGCGAGGCCGGTGCTGAGGCCCCAGGCGCCTTCTTCGAGGGCGGCTTGGAGGTTGCGGCACATGGCGCGGATTTCTTCGGGGGTGGCGGGGCGGGGGGTGTTGCCGATGACGCCTTTGCGGAGGGTGTTGTGGCCGGCGAAGAGGATGAGGTTGGTGGCGGGGCGGGCGGCTTGGAAGGCGGTGCGGTAGTCGGCGAAGGTGGTCCAGTAGGGGCCGGGGGCGGTTTGGCCGGGGTAGGTTTGGGCTTCCCAGTCGGAGGGGAGGGGGGCGCGGTTGTGGCGGGGGGCGGCGGATCCGCCGCATTGGCCGCCGATTTCGGTGGTGACGCCTTGGGTGAGCTTGCTGGGGGAGAAGGGTTCGAGGAGGATGAAGGCGTCGGAGTGGGTGTGGGCGTCGATAAAGCCGGGGGTGAGGGTGAGGCCGGCGGCGTCGATCACGCGTGTTGCTTCTGCCGGGGGGAGGTCGCCGATGGCGGCGATGCGGTCGTTTTGGATGGCGAGGTCGGCGGTGACGGGGGGGGATCCGGTGCCGTCGAGGAGGGTGGCGCGGCGGATGATGGTATCGAATGCCATTGGTTACTCGATGTTTTGGATTTGTTCGCGGAGGGTTTCGAGGAGGGCTTTGAAGGCGATGACGGTCTGGGTGATGCCGGTGTGGGTGGCTTTGGAGCCGGTGGTGTTGATTTCGCGGAAGAGTTCCTGGCAGAGGAAGTCGAGGGAGCGGCCGCAGGGGGCGGGGTCGTTGAGGAGGGTGTGGGCGTGGGCGAAGTGGGCCTGGAGGCGGGTGAGTTCTTCGGAGATGTCGCACCGGTCGGCGAAGAGGGCGACTTCGCGGGCGATTTGTTCGTCGGTGGCGTGGGTGTTGGCGGTGGCAAGGAGTTCGCTGATGCGGCGCAGGAGGGTGTCGCGGTAATGTGTGGGGATGCCGGGGGCTGTTTCGGCGATTTTTGCGCGGAGGCTGTCGAGGCCGGCGAGGCGCTGGCGGATGTCGGCGGCGATGTGGTCGCCTTCGTGCCGGCGCATGGCGGTGAGGCCGTCGAGGGCTTGGTCGAGGGCGTTTTCGAGGGTGGTGTATTGGTCGGGGGTGGCTTCGAGGGAATCCATGCTGCGCAGGAGGTCGGGGAGGCGGAGGAGGTCTTTGGCGGAGAGGTCGTCGGCCAAGGCGAAGGCGGCGGCGTAGGCGCGCAGGGCGGAGATTTGGCCGGTGAAGCGCTCGGGGTGGATCTGGGGCTGGGCGTTGGGCTGGGCGGTGACGCTGATGTTGACTTTGACGTAGCCGCGGGAAACGCGGGTGCGGATGCGGGCCTGGATGCGGGGTTCGAAGGAGACCCATTCGCGGGGCAGGCTCACGGAGCAATCAAATTGTTTGCGGTTGACGGTGCTGAGCTCGACGGTGACGGTGCGGTCGGTGGTTGCGGTGGTTCCCCGGCCGAAGCCGGTCATGCTGATGACGCTCATGGGGTGCTCCTAAAGTAAATGCTGGCCGCCGTCGATAAACAGGATCTGACCGGTGACGCAGGGGGTTTCGAGAAGAAAGCGGATGGCGGTGGCGATGTCTTCGGGGCGCGGTTTCGCGGTGAGGAAGCGGCCTGCCTTTTCGCTGTGGGCCGGGTCGGGTGGGGGAAGGATGGCGCCGGGCGCGACGGCGTTGACGCGCAGGATGGGGGCGTAGCCGATGGCGGCGGCGGAGGTGAAATCGGCGAGTGATTTTTTGGCGAGCGCATAGGGGAGGCTGCCGGTGAGGTCGCGGGCGGCGATGCGCTGGTCGAGGATGTGGATGACTTGGCCGGTGGAGGATCGGGCTTTGAGGTGGTTGTGGAGGCAGCGGGTGAGGAGGATGGGGGCGAGGGTGTTGGTGCGCCAGAGGCGTTCGGCCGTGTGGGGGGGGAAGTCGAAGCCGGGGGTGCGCTCGAAGGCGGCGGCGTTGCAGATGACGGCGTCGAGGGTGCCTTGGGCGAGGTCGAGGGCTTTGTTGAAAAGCGCGGGGGGATCTTCGGCGGAATCGAGCGGGTGGAGCACGCAGGGGGCGGCGACGGGCGGGCGGCGGGTTTTGCCGTGAACGATCACGGTATGCCCGGCGTGGATGAGGTTTTGAGCCATGACGGCGCCCAGCCGCGCGGCGCCTGTGATCAGGATGCGCATGTGAGGGATTCCTAGGGCGAGTTTCGATTCGAATCGATTCAAGTTTCCCGGAATCGATTCGAATCGAAATTTCAGGCTTGGGGAGGGATGGCCGGGCGCGGGGGGGGGGGCGGTTTGGGTTTGTCGGCCTTGCCGGCGGGGCGGGGGGCGAGGAGGCAACCCAGCACGCGACCGAGAATTTTAGGCGACTGTTCCACAACGGCTTGCTCTTCGCATGCTTTGATCACGCGCTCGATCACTTCCATGCCCAGCTCTTTGTGGGCGTTTTCACGACCGCGATATTGAAGGGTGACTTTGACTTTGTCGCCCTCGGCCAGGAATTCATGAATGCGGCGGGTCTTGATCTGGAGATCGTTTTCGTCGACCGTCGCGTGAAACTTGATTTCCTTGATCTGCTGGCGGGCCTGGTTTTTCTTGGCCTGCTTTTTCTTCATGCTTTCTTCGTAGCGGAATTTGCCGAAGTCCATGATTTTACAGACGGGCGGTTCCACGTTGGGCGAAATTTCAACCAGATCGAGGCCTTGGTCTTCGGCCATGCGCTGGGCGTCGCGCGTGGCCATCACGCCAAGCATTTTTCCGTCGGCGTCGATGACGCGGACGTTGGGGACGCGGATCTTAAAGTTGGTACGGACGAACGAAGCGATGATACACCTCCAGATTGCGCAGGGATTAGGCCTGCTGGGCTTCGCGGAGCAGTTCAATGAAGGCTTCAAGGGGCATGGTGCCTTTGTCGCCCTCTTCGCGGCTTCTGACCGCCACGGCGCCCGCCTCCGCTTCGCGGCCGCCGATGACTAACATAAAGGGGATTTTCTGAAGCTGGGCTTTGCGGATCTTGGCGCCGATTTTTTCGTTGTCGGCGTCGACATCCACGCGGAAGTCCAGGGCTTTGAGCTTGGCTTCGAGGTCTTTGGCGTAGCCGAGCTGTTTGTCGGTAATGGGCATGATGCGCACCTGCAGGGGGGCCAGCCACACGGGGAAGGCGCCGGCGTAGTGCTCGATGAGGATGCCGAAGAAGCGTTCGAGGGAGCCGAGGAGGGCGCGGTGGACCATGTAGGGGCGGTGCTCTTTGCCGTCTTCGCCGGTGTAGGTGAGGTCGAAGCGTTCGGGCATGTTGAAGTCGAACTGAATGGTGCCGAGCTGCCACTGGCGGCCGAGGGCGTCTTTGATTTTCATGTCGATCTTCGGGCCGTAGAAGGCGCCGCCGCCTTCGTCGACCTGGTAGGCGAGGCCTTCGGCTTCGAGGGCGTTGCGGAGGGAGGCGGTGGCTGTTTCCCAGTCTTCGGGGTTGCCGACGGCTTTCTCGGGGCGGGTGGAGAGGTAGGCGGTGATGTCGTTAAAGCCGAAGCGGTGGAGGATGTGGAGGCAGAATTTGACGGTGAAGCGGATTTCTTCCTCGATTTTGTCGGGGGCGCAGAAGATGTGGGCGTCGTCCTGGGTGAAGCCGCGCACGCGCAGGAGGCCGTGGCGGACGCCTTCTTTTTCATAGCGGTAGACGGTGCCGAGCTCGGCGAAGCGCAGGGGCAGGTCGCGGTAGGAGTATTTTCGGGCCTGGTAGGCCTGGATGTGGAAGGGGCAGTTCATGGGCTTCACGTAGTATTGTTCCGTGAAGGATTTGTCGCCTTCGCCTTCGGTGACGTTCATGTTGGGGAACATGCCGTCTTTGTAAAATCCGAGGTGGCCGGAGGTCTGCCAGAGCTGGGCGCGGCCCACGTGGGGGGTGAAGAGCATTTCGTAGCCGGCGCGGAAGTGTTCTTTGCGCCAGTAGTCTTCGATGGCCACGCGAATGCGCGCGCCTTTGGGGAGCCAGTGGGCGAGGCCGGGGCCGACGTCGTCGGTGATGGTGAAGAGCTCAAGCTCTTTGCCGATGCGGCGGTGGTCGCGCTTTTTGGCTTCTTCGATGCGGTTGACGATTTCGTCAAGCTCGGTCTGGGTGGCGGCGGCAATGCCGTAGACGCGCTGAAGCATTTTGTTTTTTTCGTCGCCGCGGTAGTAGGATCCGGCCACGGCGGTGAGCCGGATGGCGCCGATTTCGCCGGTGGAGGCCACGTGGGGGCCGCGGCAGAGGTCGATGTAGGCGCCGGTTTTATAAATCGAGACGGTTTGGCCTTCGGGGATGTCGGCCAGGCGGTCGAGCTTGTAGGGCTGGCCGGCAAACATGTTCTGTGCTTCGGCGCGGGAAACTTCGAGGCGCTCGAAGGGAAGGTTTGCGGCGATGATGGCTTTCATTTCGGTTTCGATGGCGGGGAAATCATCGGTGGAAAGGCGGTGGGGGAGGTCGAAATCGTAATAGAAACCTTCATCGGTCGCGGGGCCGATGTCGAATTTCACGTTGTCGTACACTTTACAGACGGCTGCGGCCAAAATGTGAGCCGCGCTGTGACGGATTACCTCGATTTTTTCCACCTGAACCTCCGTTGGGGGAATTCCCTGAAAAACAAGTCATACAAAACGCCATTATTAAAGCCCATACGCGTGAAAAAGTCAATGCGATTCGGAAAAACACGTTCGGGAGGTTTGTTTTCGGGTGGGCAAGCCGTGAAAAGGGGGATGTTTTCCGGTGCGCTTAAATATGAAAGGGAGCGCTTCGGAAATTTATTTTTTTTACCGGTTGACAACGTCTTCAAAATAGGAATACAATGGCTTGCAACATTGTGAGGCGCGGCGGTTTTTCGCCGCATTGTCAGGAGTGTTGCAGGTCATGGGCAAACAGGCGGAGTTCGATGAATTTATCAATCACCATGTGATGAACCATTCGGGTTCACCGGAGGCATGGAATCTCCCTTTTCTCCATCTCGATTTTCTTGAATGGCTCCACTACGATTCGGTTGTTCTTTTCATCGTCTCCGGTGTTCTTATCGTTTTGGGTTTGTGGGCGCGTGCCGCCCTGTGCCCGGGGGGCGTGCCGCGGGGTATCGCGGCGGTGATGGAGCGCTATGCGGTGTTCATGCGCGATGAGATCGTCTACGCCAATTTCGGTCCTGAAAAGGGCAAGGCGTTTGTTCCCTTTTTCTGCACGACGTTTCTTTTTCTTCTAACGGCCAATCTGCTGGGTCTGGTTCCGCTGTTTACAGCTGTTACCGGCAATTTGGGGGTGACTGCGGCCTTTGCGTTGATTTTTTTCGGGATGAGCCTTTTCGGGGTGGCGCGTTTCGGCGGGTTTCACGGTTTTAAGGCCGCGTTTCTTCCATCGGGGCTTCCTGTGGCGCTGCGGCCGGTTATGGTTGTGATTGAGGCGCTGAGCTTCTGCACCCGCACGTTTGCGCTGGCGATGCGCCTTTTCGCCAACATGATGGGCGGCCATATTGTGCTTTATTCGCTGCTGGGGCTTTCGCTTGTGATGGGGTGGCAGGCGAGCCCGTCGTTCCTGCTGGGTATTGCGATTTATCTTTTTGAAGTGTTTGTGGCCGTGTTTCAGGCCTATATTTTCACATTGCTTTCGGCCATTTTCATGGGAATGATGGTCAATCCGCAGCATTAAGCTGCTTACTGAAGGAGAAGGAATATGGTTCTGGCTACCAATATGGGTCCGATCGGCGCGGGGCTGGTTTTGCTGGGTGCGGGGCTGGGTATCGGCATTCTCTGCGGTTTCGCCATTCAGGCGATGGCCCGCCAGCCTGAAATGATCAACAAGCTTCAGCTCGCGATGCTGATCGGCGCGGCGCTCATTGAGGGCGTGGCGTTGTTCGGGTTGGTGATTTGCATGCGCGCCGCTTAAAATTCGCCGGGGGAAACGCCATGAGCAACGAGACCAATGCGGGGCATGAATCAGTGCCGGGGGTGCCCGAGCTGATTCAAAAGACGCCGCCCAATGTGATGGATGTGTCGTCGTCGATGCTGATCCTGACGTGGCTGGCGTTTTTCATTGCGGCGTTTACGTTGAAGAAGCTTCTTTGGAGGCCGATTCTCAACGCGGTGGAAGGGCGCGAGGAAGAGATCCGTTCCGCCCTCGAGGGCGCCAAGGCCGCCCGGGAAGCGGTCGCCGCTTCGGAGGAGAAGGGGCGCGCCGTGATGGCCGAGGCTCAGGCTCAGGCGATGAACGCCGCCGAACAGGCCTCCCGCAACGCCGCCCTCCGGGCCCGGCAGGCCGAGGCCGATGCCCAGGCTTACCTCGCCCAGAAGCGGGCCGACGCCGCCAAACGCATCGAAGCCGATCAGGCCGCCGCGATGGAGCACTTGCGTAAAGACGCCGCCGCTCACCTCAGCCGCGCCCTCGAATTGCTTTTGCCCGAGATGCTGACCGACGACCAGAAGGCCGCTTATCAGAAGCGCATGCTTGAAAAAGTCTCCTTCGAAGAAGGATCTCCCGCATGACCGATCCCGCCGTCTATGCTCGCTCGTATGCCCGCGCCCTGGCCGAAGCCGCCATTGCCCGGGGGCTCCTTTCCGAGGTGCGGGCCGATATGGAGGCGCTGAAGGCCCAATGGGAAGGTTCGGCCGAGCTGCGCGCGTTCTGCGCTGTGCATATGCCCGGGCCGCCGGAGGGTGATGCGCTGCGCGTGCGCCGGATCTGGGGCGATTCTTTTTCCGCTCCGACCCTGACGTTGATTGAGACGCTCGCCGCCTGGCAGGGTCTCAAGCTGATCCCGCTGCTTTTCAAGCCCTTTTTCGCGCTGGCCGATGCCGCCGAGAAACGCGTCGGCGTCCATGTCACCTTCGCCTGCGAACCGGCGGAGCACGAACTGGCCGTTTTGGAAAAACGAGCCCATTCCACTTTTGGAAACGGCGCGATCCTGAAAACCGCCGTGGATCCGGCCCTCCTCGCGGGCATGGTGATCCGCGTTGGCGATAAACGGATCGACGCCTCCCTGGCCGGCCGCGTGGCCCGCCTCAAACGAGCCCTCGCCCAAACCGGAATTTAAGATTCCAAGAAAGCGCTCTCTATGGCCAACCAACTCAAACCCGATGAAATCTCCGCTCTTCTGCGCCGGCGCATGGAAGGCGCCGACCGCGCGGTCGATGTGGCCGAATGCGGCGCCGTCCTCAGCATCGGCGACGGCATTGCCCGCGTCGACGGGCTCTCCAAGGTGATGTACAACGAGCTCGTGGAAACCGACGACGGCGTGGCCGGTCTCGCCCTCAACCTGGAGGAAGACGTGGTCGGCGTGGCGGTGCTCGACGGCGCGACCCGTGTGCGCGAAGGCGATGTTTTCCGCCGCACGAACCGCGTGGTTTCCGTTCCGGTCGGGCCCGCGCTTACCGGCCGCGTGGTCGATGCGCTCGGGCGCCCGCTCGATGGCAAAGGCGCCATCGAAACCAGCGATTTTCTCCCGGTGGAGGCTCCTTCTCCCTCCATCATCGACCGTAAAAACGTCAACACCCCTCTTCAGACAGGCATCACAGCCATTGATGCGCTCACTCCCATCGGCCGCGGTCAGCGCGAGCTCATCATCGGCGACCGCAAGACCGGAAAAACAACTTTGGTCACCGATACCATTCTCAACCAAAAGGGCAAGGGGGTTCACTGTTTCTATGTCGCCATCGGCCAGAAGCTCTCCACCATCGCCGCCCTTCACAAGCAGCTCGAAGACTCCGGCGCGATGGCTTACACCACCATCATTCTCGCCAATGCCTCCGAGCCCGCCCCGCTCCAGTATCTCGCGCCCTATTCCGGCTGCGCGATGGCCGAATACTGGCGCGACCGCGGCGGCCACGCCCTCACGGTCTACGACGACCTCACCAAGCACGCCCAGGCCTACCGCCAGATGTCGCTCCTCCTGCGCCGCCCGCCCGGCCGCGAGGCTTTCCCCGGCGATATCTTCTATTTGCACAGCCGCCTGCTTGAGCGCGCCGCTCAGCTTTCCGACGACAAAGGCGGCGGCAGCCTGACCTCGCTCCCCATCGTGGAAACCCAGGCCAACGACATCTCGGCTTACATTCCCACCAATGTGATTTCGATTACCGACGGTCAGATCTTCCTCGAATCGGGTCTCTTCCACGAAGGCCAGCGCCCGGCCATCAACCCCGGCGTTTCCGTTTCACGCGTCGGCGGCGACGCCCAGCTTCCCGCCATGAAGAAGGCTTCGGGGCCGTTGCGCGTGCTTCTCGCGCAGTATCGCGAGCTCGAAGCCTTCATGCGCTTCTCTTCCGATCTCGATGCCGGCACCCTTGCCCAGCTCGCGCTTGGCCGTTCGCTTATGCTCCTGCTGCGCCAGATCCCCGGCCACCCGGTCGACGCCCACAAACAGGTCGCCCTGCTGTATGCCGGCACCGAAAAGGCCTTTGTCCGCATCCCGGAAGTCCGTTTCAAGGATGCCGTCGCCTCGCTGCTTGCCCTCATTGACACCTCCGGCGAGGGCATTGCCTACACGCGCCGTTTCGAGCAGTCGCCCGTGCTCGACAACGAGCTCAAAAGCCTTCTCGGAGCACTCATCGACCAAGCTCTTAACCCCTTTGCCACTGCCTGACCATGCCAAACTTCAGGGAATTCAGCACCCGCCTCGCCGCCATGAGCGGTATGCGCCGCGTGACCGCCACGATGAAAATGGTCGCGGCCTCCCATTTGCACCGCATTCAGACCGAGCTTAAAAAGCCCGAGCCTTTTGCGTTGCAATTGCGCACGCTTCTGCCTGTGGCCATGCAGCCGCGTTTTCAAAACCACCGCCTGGGGCAGCCGCCGCCGGAGAAAGACAGCCGCATTTTGCTCATTGTGATGAGTGCCGACCGCGGTCTCTGCGGCGCGTTCAACAGCACGGTGGTGCGTGAAGCCAGGCAGTGGATTGCCGATCAGGAGGAGAAGCGCCGGAGTAAAATCAGCGTGCTTTATGTGGGGCAGAAGGCTTCTTTGGCGCTCAGGGCGAAATACCCCGCCGCGTTCAGGATCTACGATGTGCCCTCCCATCCGCTCGTAAAAGATTCTTCCGAGGTTGCCGGCATTGCCATGCGGAGCTTTCTCGACGGCACTTACGACGAGGTCTGGGTCATCAACAACCGGTTCGTGAGCACCCTGGTTCAGCAATCCACGGTCACCCGGCTTTTACCCCGCGCCAAGCCGCCGGATCCGCCCAAAGCATCGCCCGCGCCCGTTGCGCTCGGCGAGCCGCCCCGCCTCATTGAACCCAACGACGCCCGTATGCTCGAAACGCTCGCGGCGCTCTGGATTCAGCTCACGCTTCACTATGCCCTGCTCAACAGCGTGGCCAGCGAACACGCCGCCCGCGTCATGGCCATGGAAAACGCCACCGTCAATCTTCACCGCACCGAAAAAGAGCTGATTCTCATGCGCAACCGCGCCCGCCAGGCAGCCATTACCAACGAGCTGACCGAGATCGTCAGCGGCGCCGAATCTTTGAATTAAGGAGCCTCTCATGAGCGAACCCGCCCAAAAGCACAACATCGGCAAAGTCATCCAGGTTCTCGGAGCCGTGGTCGACGTGGAGTTCCCCGACGGCGCCCGCCCCCGCCTGCAATACGCCCTGCGCACCACCAACCCGCTTCTCAGCGACAAACCCAACAACCTGGTGCTCGAAGTGGCCCAGCACCTGGGCGATTCCCGCGTGCGCGCCATCGCCATGGATTCCACCATCGGCCTCGTGCGCGGCGCTGAAGTGCTTGATCTTGACGCGCCCATGACCATGCCCGTGGGCAAAGCCACGCTGGGGCGCGTCATGAACCTCCTTGGGGAAGGCGTCGACGGCAAGGGGCCTGTCGAAAGCGAAGAGCGCGATCCCATTCACCGCGAACCGCCGCCCTTCATGGATCAGAACCCCGAGGCCGAAATCCTCGTGACGGGGATCAAGGTGATTGACCTGCTCACCCCCTACCGCAAAGGCGGCAAGATCGGCCTGTTCGGCGGCGCCGGCGTGGGCAAGACCGTGCTGATTCAGGAGCTCATCCACAATGTGGCCAGCGAACACGGCGGTTATTCCGTCTTTGCCGGCGTGGGCGAACGCACCCGTGAAGGCACCGCGCTTTACAAGGAAATGGGCGAAGCCGGCGTGCTCGACAAAACCGCCATGGTCTTCGGCCAAATGAACGAACCGCCGGGCGCCCGTTCGCGCGTGGCGCTTTCCGCCCTCACCGTGGCCGAGTATTTCCGCGATAAGATGAATCAGGACGTGCTCCTTTTCATCGACAATATCTTCCGTTTCACCCAGGCCGGCGCGGAAGTGTCGGCCCTCCTGGGCCGCATTCCTTCCGCCGCGGGTTACCAGCCTTCGCTCGGCACCGAAATGGGCGAGCTTCAGGAGCGCATCACCTCCACCCGCGACGGTTCAATCACCTCCGTGCAGGCCGTGTATGTGCCCGCCGACGACTATACCGACCCCGCCCCCGCCACGACCTTCGCCCACCTGGATGCCACGACCGAGCTTTCCCGCGCCATCGTGGAAAAGGGCATTTACCCTGCCGTGGATCCGCTGACCTCCAGCTCTTCCATGCTCGCGCCCGAAATTGTGGGCGAGGAGCATACCCGCGTGGCGCTTGGCGTGCAGGAAGTGCTCCAGCGCTACAAGGAATTGCGCGACATCATCGCCATTCTCGGCATGGACGAACTCTCCGAGGCCGACAAGATGACCGTTTCCCGCGCCCGTAAAATCGAACGCCTCCTTTCCCAGCCCTTCCATGTGGCCGAGACCTTTACCGGCATGAAAGGCGTTTATGTGAAGCTTGAGGATACCATCCGCTCCTTCGCCGAAGTGCTCGACGGCAAGTGCGATGAACTCCCCGAACAGGCTTTCTACATGGCCGGAACCATTGAAGACGTCCGCGAAAAAGCCCGGAAACTCGCCCCTGAAACCAAAAAGGCCTGAACACCGTGAACGCAACCTTCCCTTTCAGCCTCCTCACTCCCGATGGAACCCTCGTTGAAGGGCAAGTCACCGAAGTGCAGATCCGCACCTTCGACGGTTCGCTCGGCGTGATGGCCCGCCACGAGCCTATGGTCGCCGCCTGCCCGCCGGGAACCGTCCGCATCTGCCAGGACGGCATCTGGGTCGCGTTTCATACCGAGCGCGCGGTGCTCACGACCGACGGTTCCTCCGCCCGCCTTCTCACCTCCCACGCTCGCTTTGAAGCCTAAAAAGAGATGATATGGCCGACGTGAAAATCTCCATTATTATCCCGGTTTACAACGTCGCGCCCTACCTTGAAGCGTGCGTGCGCCTCTGTCTTTGCCAGACCTGGCGCGAGCTTGAAATTATTTGCGTCGACGACGGTTCCACCGATTCCGGCGGGGCGATGCTCGATTCCCTTTCCCTTGAAGATTCCCGCCTCATTGTGATCCATCAGCCCAATTCCGGGGTCGTGGCCGCCCGCGAGGCCGGCCTCGCCGCCGCCACCGCGCCCTGGGTTCTTTTCTGCGATGGCGACGATCTTCTCCCTGCCGATGCCATTGAGCGCCTCATCCGCCGCCAGCAGGCCACCGGCGCCCGCCTTATCCTTTGCGATTATCTCTTTTTCTACGAGCGTGAAGCCCCCGCCCGCCATCTGATCCCTTATGACTTTGACCAGCTTGACCGCGACGACGCGATCCGCGCCTTGCTCACCGTGACCATCGGCTGGCTTCCCGGCAAACTGATCGCCCGCGATCTCCTCCCCCGCCTCGCCGTTCCCCGCGAGATCACCATCGGCGAAGATTTCCTCATGATGATTCAAATGGCCGCCTATGCCGACGGCATGGCCCGGGAACCCGCACCGCTTTATGTGTACCGCCAGCGCTCCGACTCCGCCGTCCATCGCGCCTCCGCTAAAAATTTCCAATCCCTCGACCGCGCCTATGCCGAAATTCGCGCCTTTCTCGCCCGCGAACACCTCCTTGACCGGTTCGAGAATGAAATGACCATCGCTGATTTCCATCTCCTGGGCAACTATCTTTCCAGCGCCAAATGGATTGGCCTTTACCGCTCCAAGGCCGAGATCCGAGCCGCTATCCGCGCGGTCAACCGCCTGCCGCGCCCCTTCAGCCGCCTGGCCTGGAAAACCCTCCAGCCCAACCAGGGGTGGATGATTGCCCTGGCTTGGTTCTCGCCGCGCCTCGCCGTGGAGGCGTTCGTTTTTTTTGTGACGCTTCCCGTGCGCCTTCGCCGCCTTTTCAAACGCTTTAAATAAAAGAGAGGGGACCCGTATGGCCGAAACACGCGTTTCCATTATTATCCCCGTTTACAATGTCGCGCTCTATCTCGAGATTTGCGTTCGCCTGTGCCTCTGCCAAACCTGGGAAGACATTGAAGTCATCTGCGTCGACGACGGTTCCACCGACGCCAGCGGCGCCATGCTCGACGCTCTCGCCGCCGAAGATCCCCGCCTCATTGTGATCCATCAGCCCAATGGCGGGGTCGTCGCCGCCCGTGAAGCCGGCCTCGCCGCCGCCACCTCGCCCTGGATTCTCTTCTGCGATGCCGACGACCTTCTCGCCGCCGACGCCGTCGAGCGCCTCGTGCTCCGCCAGCAGGAAACCGGCGCCCGCCTTGTCGTCTGCGACTACATGTTTTTCTATGGCGCCGCGCTTCCCGCCCGCCCGATGATTCCTTACGATTTCGACCAACTCTCCCGCGACGACGCGATCCGCGCCCTGCTCACCGTCACCATCGGGTGGATTCACGGCAAGCTCATCGACCGCGCCCTCCTTGCCCGCCTGACCGTCCCCCGAGGAATCACCATCGGCGAAGATTTCCTCATGATGATTCAAATGGTCACCTACGCCGGCGGCATGGTTCGCGATCACACGCCGCTCTACTTCTACCGCCAGCGCATCGATTCCGTTGTTCACCGCGCCAGCCTCAAAAACTTCCGATCCCTCGACCTCGCCTACGCCGAGATTCGCGCCTTTCTCACCCGTGAAAACCTCCTTGACCGTTTCACGAATGAAATGACCATCGCCGAATTCCATCTTCTGGGCAATTACCTTTCCACCGCCAAATGGATTGGCCATTACCGGTCCAAAGCCGATATCCGCGACCACATCCGCGCCGCCAACCGCCTGCCGCCTCCCTTCAACCGCCTCGCCTGGAAGACCCTTCAGAAAAACCAGGGGTGGACGATTGCCCTCGCCTGGTTTGCCCCCCGCCTCGCCGCCGAGCTCAACGCCCGGTTTGCGCCGCGCCTTCCGGGCATGACGTTTCGCGCCCGCCTGCTCCGCCGCTTCAAGCGCCTCATCGGCGCTCAACCCGAAGAAATGAAGAAGCTGCCGTGAACGGCGCAAAATCCATGCGGCAGGCCTGAGGCTGCGTTCAGCAGGTTTCATATGACCGGGGTCGAGCCGCTTCCCCGTTTACACCCGCTTTCAAATCGCCTATAATTCGCGTAACGTTTTGAAAAGAGGTGTTGCATGCTGAAGGTCTTTGCGCTGGTTTTTCTTTCCGCCGTTTCCTGCTTTGCGTTTGAAGCGGCCCAACCCGTTTGGCTCGACGGCCGCCCCGAAGGCGAAATGAACCGCACCGCCGGGTTCCGCACAACCTTCACCGCGCGGCCGGGAAAAGATCTGACGCTGCGCATCGCCGGATCCAACGTTTACCGCATCTTCCTCAACGGCGAATTCTTCGGTTACGGTCCCGCGCGCGGGCCGCACGGCTTTGACCGCGTCGACGAATGGGCGCTGAGAGCCAGACCCGGTAAAAACACCCTCGCCGTGGAAGTGGGCGGCTACAACATCAAGAGTTTTTATCTTCTCGCCCAGCCGCCTTACCTTCAGGCCGAAGTTGTTTCGGGGAAAGACGTGCTCGCTTCAACCGGCAAAAACTTCGAGGCCACCCTGCTCACGCAGCGCGTGCAGAAAGTCCACCGTTTCAGCTTTCAGCGCCCCTTCGCCGAGGTCTACAACACCACGCCGGATGCCGATGCCTGGCGCACCGGTGGCGCGATGGTTTCCGAAAAGCTCGCGGCGCGCCCGCAGCTTCCGTTGATTGAGCGCGGCGCGCCTTATCCGGCGTTTGACCTCCGCCGCCCCGTCAAAGAAGTTTCCACCGGCAGCGTGGTCAAGGAAGTGACCGACAAAAAACCCTGGTCGCCCCGCACGGTGAATGGCGAATGGTATTGGCCGGGCTATCCGGTGCGTGAGCTCGAAGCCAACCCCTTCTACGAAATTCAGCAGATCAAAGTCACCGAGCGCAAACCTTCCAATCTCGCCCTGTGCTCCGAAACCGCCCTTTCGATCGGCGCCAACCGCTTCTCTCTCCTCGATTTCGCTCAGAACGACACCGGATTCATCGGCGCCACCGTAACGTGCAGCGCCCCCACGCGCCTCTTTCTGATCTTCGGTGAAATCCTCTTCGACGGCGACGTCTCGGCGCTTCACGGCGGCGATTGCAACATGGTGGTTTACAACCTGACCCGGCCCGGAACCTACCGCCTCGAAACCTTCGATCCCTACACCTTCCGTTACCTCAAGCTCATGACGCTCGACGGCGCCTGCGAAGTCTCCGGCGTCTACCTCCGCGAATACGTCAACTCCACCACGGGCCGCGCCGCGTTCAACGCCTCCGATCCGGCCCTCAACCGTCTTTTCGAGGCCGCCCGTGAAACCTTCAAGCAAAACGCCGTCGACCTCTTTACCGACTGCCCTGGCCGTGAGCGCGCCGTGTGGCTGTGCGATTCCTTCTTCACCGCCCGCGCCGCCTTCGACCTCTGCGGCAACACCGCCCAGGAGCGCATGCTCTTCCAGAACTACCTTCTGCCTAAAAAATTCCCCGGCCTGCCCGAAGGCATGATTCCCAAATGCTACCCCGCCGACTACAACAACAATTTCATCCCCAACTGGGCCATGTGGTTCGTGGTCGAGCTCGAAGAATACCTCCGCCGCAGCGGCGACCGCGAAATGATCGACGCCCTCAGACCTCGCGTGCTCGCGCTGATCGAGTTTCTCGACGGCTACCGCAATTCCGACGGTCTCCTCGAAAAGCTCCCCTCGTGGGTCTTCATCGAATGGTCGCGCGCCAACGACCTCGTGCAGGATGTGAGCTACCCCTCCAACATGACCTACGCCGAAGTGCTCTCCATCGCGGGCCGCCTCTACAACCTTCCCGAGCGCCTCGCCCAGGCCGAAGCCCTCCGCGCCAAAATCCGCGAACAGTCTTTCGACGGCGCCTTCTTTGTGGACAATGCCAAGCGCCAGCCCGACGGCACCCTCAAGCTCACCGGCCAGCGCACCGAAGCCTGCCAGTATTATGCCTTCTTCTTCAACACCGCCACCCCTCAATCCCACCCCGAGCTCTGGAAAAAACTCCGCGACGAATTCGGCCCCGGGCGCCACCAGACCAAACGTTACCCCGATGTGGCCTTCGCCAATGCCTTCATCGGCAACTACCTCCGCCTCGAAATTCTCTCCCGCAACGGGCAAAACGCCAAAATCCTCAAGGAAACCAAAGACTATTTCCTCAAGATGGCCGACCGCACCGGCACCCTCTGGGAACACGACAACACCTCCGCCAGCTGTTGCCACGGGTTCGCCAGCCACATCGTCCGCGTGCTCAACCGCGACGTCCTCGGCGTGGCCGCCGTCGACCCCGTTTCCAAAACCGTCCGCCTGCGCTTCGCCGACCTCCCGCTCGAATCGTGTTCCGGTACCCTCCCGGTCGGCGATGCCCTCCTGAAGCTCAGCTGGAAGCGTGAAGGCAAAACCCTCCGCTATGCGCTCACGCTTCCGCCCGGTTTCACCCTCGCCTCCGCCCAGGCCGAGCCCGGCTTGAAACTCGTGAGGAAATAGAGCATATTAAGAATTAAACTTCTCTTTTTCTCTGTTCTTTTCCTTTTTGCTTTCATCCTTTCAGGTCGCCGTAGCGTTGCTACGGCTCACTTCAAGAATTCACCAAAAAGAAAAATACCTTTCGAAAAATTGAGAAGTTTCAATCTTAACATGCTCGAGCGAAGATATTTTTGGCGCATAAAACAGAAGGTGCTTCCTATTTCGGGCAGGTTGTTTTATAATGGCGCCCATCATGAAGCAAAAAGCGCACATCTGCGATATTCCCTGGGAAAAAGTCCGGCAACCGGTTTTACGGTTCTTCCTGCGTTGCACGCACCGTCTTTTTGAAAACATGCTCGGCCTCACGAAGCTCAACGAAGCCTATTCGGCCATTCAGGCGATGCCGGGCAATGACCGGTTTGTGGCGAAAATCCTCCGTTGGTTTGAAGTGACGCCCCGTTACAATCAGGAGGATTTCGACGCGATTCCCGAAACGGGCCCGGTCATGGTCGTGGCGAACCATCCCTTCGGCGGCATGGAAGGGATTATCCTGATCGAGATGCTCAAGCGCCGCCGCCCCGATGTGAAGGCCATGGCGAATTATATCCTGGGAATGATCCCCGAAATACGCGACGATTTCATTCTCGTCGACCCCTTCGGGTCGAAAGACGCCGTGCGGACCAATGTGAAATCGATGAAAGAATCGGTGCTGTGGCTGAAGGAAGGCCATGTGCTGATCGTTTTTCCCGCAGGCGAAGTTTCAAGCTTCGACCGCAAGGCGATGCGCATCCGCGATCCGCAATGGAGCCCGAGCGTGGCGGCGCTGCTGCGCAAGGCGGGCGAGGCCACGGTGGTGCCGTGTTTCTTTCCGGGGCGCAACTCCGTGATTTTCAATGTGCTGGGATTTGTCCATCCGCTGCTGCGCACGGCGTTGCTGCCGCGCCAGATGCTGCGCCTGCGCGGATCCGGCGTGGAGGTCGCGGTCGGCACCCCGCTCAGGCAGAAAGATCTGGAACCCTTTACGACCGACGACCTGCACACGATGCTTTATCTGCGTTTCCGCACCTATCTGCTGGAAGAGCGCAAACAGCCCAAACCCCGCCGCCATTTGCGCTTTCTCTCATTTACCGGCGCCGCCCCCCCCCAGGAGCCGATTGTGGCCGCCGAGCCTGGAGAGGTTCTGGCCGGAGAGCTCGCCACCCTCTCGAAAGATTACCTGATGGTGGAAAACGGCGACCTCGAAGTGTGGTGCGCGCCGGCTTCGGCCATCCCCCGGATCATCCGCGAGATAGGCCGCCTGCGCGAGCTGACCTTCCGCGTGGTCGGGGAGGGCACGGGGAAAGCAATCGATCTGGACGAGTTCGATGATTACTACAACCACCTCTTCATGTGGAATCGCGTGCGCCAGGAGATTGTGGGCAGCTACCGCCTCGGCCTCGTGGATCGCGTGCTCGACAACCGCAAGGTGACCGCGCTCTACACGCGCACGCTTTTCAAGTTCGACGAGCGCTTCCTGACCGACATCGGCCCCTCCGTGGAGCTCGGCCGCTCCTTCGTGCGCACCGAATATCAGCGCGCCTTCAACTCGCTTTTCCTCCTCTGGCGCGGCATTTCGACCTTCATCGCCCGCCACCCGCATTACACCACGCTCTTCGGCCCCGTTTCGATCACCAACGAATACCGCCAGGCCTCGCGCTGCATGATGCTCGCCTGCCTGCGCCAGACCTGCTGGAACCAGAAACTGGCCGAGCTGGTCTCGCCGCGCATTCCGCCGAAGATGCCGAAGTTTTCGGAGTGGACGCGCCCCGAATATGCCTACCTGCTTAACGACGTGGATTTTGTGTCGGACTTCGTCAAAGAGGTGGAGCGCAACCAGCGCGATATCCCCGTGCTGGTCCGCCAATACATGCGCCTGGGCGGCGAGCTTGTGGCCTTCAACGTCGACCCCGATTTCAGCACGGTCGTCGACGGTCTCATCATTGTGAAGCTCACGCAGACCCCGGCCAAGATTCTTGGCCGTTACATGGGGCGCGAGGCCGTGGAAACCTATTTCGCCGCCAATGGCGTCGACATCGCCAAAGAAGAAAGCGCCTGATCACCATGCTTGCCCTGCTCACGGTTCGCAATCTGGCCATTGTGGAGGAGGCTTCGGTTCCCTTCGAACCGGGGCTCAACGTGATTACCGGTGAAACCGGCGCGGGGAAATCGGTGCTCATGGGGGCGCTCGGCCTCATTCTCGGCGAACGCACCGACAAGGCGCTCATCCGCCACGGCGAGAAAGAGGGCTCGGTTTGCGCCGTCTTCCAGCTCGCCGATACCGTCGGCATCGACGCCATTCTCGAAGAGGCCGGCTTGCCTCCCTGCGAAGGGGGCGAGCTTGTGATCCGCCGCGCCGTTTCCATTGCCGGCGCGGGCAAGGCCGCAGTCAACGACACCCCCGCCACCGCCGCGCTTCTGCGCCGCCTCGCCCGGCATCTCATCGACATCCACGGCCCTTACGATCAGCAGACGCTCCTCGACCCCGCCTTTCAGCGCGACCTGCTCACGGCCTATGCCGCCGCTTCGGCTCCGTTTGCCGCTTACCGCGCCGCCTGGCTCTCGCTTCAGGAGGCTCAGACCGCGCTCGACGCTCTCCAGGGCGACCCCGCCGAGCGTGAACAGGAAATCGACCGCCTCGCCTTTGCCGTTAAGGAAATCGACGATGCGGCCCCCACCGCCGCCGACGACGACGACCTCATCGCCCGCCACGCCCAAGCCGCCAACGCCGAAGCCATCCTCCAGGCCGGAAGCGCGGTGACCGATGCGTTGACCGATGGCGAAACCTCGCTTTTCGACCAACTCGTGCGCCTGCGCGGCGATCTGGCCGAAACCGCCCGCCTGCTTCCCGATGCCGCCGCCTGGGTCGACGAGCTCCGCGCCATTGCCGTGCAGATTCAGGAGCTCGGCCGAGCCATCGCCAGCCGCCTCCAAAGCATCGACGCCGACCCCGCGGCGCTTGAAGCGCTTGAAACGCGTATGGCGCAAATCCAGCGCCTCAAGCGCCGCTACGGTAAAACCGTCGAAGAAATCCTTGAGCGCCGCCGCCGCGACAAAACCCGCCTCGACGATCTCGCCTCCCACGACGATCGCCTCGAAGCGCTGACCCGCGCCGTCGCCCAAGCCGAAACCGATCTCCTCCGCGCCGGAAAAACGCTTTCGGAAGCCCGCCGCCGCGCCATTCCCGCCCTTGAAAAGGCGATCTCCGCCGAGCTTCGCGATCTGGGCTTCGCCCGCGCCGGCTTCGCCATTCTGTGCGAAGAAACCGCACCCGGGCCCTCGGGGCTTGATGAGGTGACCTTCTGCTTCGCGCCCAACCCGGGCGAAGCTGCCCGCCCGTTGCGCGCCATTGCCTCCAGCGGCGAGACCGCGCGCGTGATGCTGGCCGTGAAGGCCGTTCTTGCGCGCCACGACCGCATCCCCACGCTGATCTTTGATGAAATCGACGCCAATATCGGCGGCGAAACCGGGCGTGCCGTCGGCATCAAGCTTCGCCGCGTGGCCGAGGGCCGCCAGATCATCTGCATCACTCACCAGCCGCAGGCCGCCGTCTACGGGCAACATCATTTCAAAGTGACCAAAGAGACTCGCTCAGGCCGTACCGTGACCGCCATCGAGCCCTTGGAGGGCGATGCCCGCGCCGACGAAATCGCCCGTATGCTCGGCGGTCGCGACCTGACTTCCGTGACGCTTGACCACGCCCGTGAAATGCTTCGCGCCGGGCGCCTTGAAGGGCAACAGCCATGAACACCATCTTCATCTACGGTCCGCCCGCATCGGGAAAATCATCCTATGGCCGCCGCACGGCCGAAGCCCTCGGCCTGGCCTTCATCGACCTCGATCAGGTCATCGAGGAGCAAACCGGCAGAAGCATCCCCGATATTTTCCGAGAAGACGGTGAAACCGCCTTCCGCGATGCCGAAACCGCCGCATTGGCCTCCGTCTGCGAGCGCCGCCCCGCCGCCATCGTCGCCCTTGGCGGCGGCACGCTCCTGCGCTCCGAAAACCGCGTGATGGCCGAGCGCGCCGGCATGGTGGTTTGCCTTCGCTGCTCCGCCTGCCTGCTGACCGGGCGGGTAGCCGGAAAGCCCGGAACGCGCCCTCTGGCCGATACGGAGGATGCCGTAAGCGCGCTCCTCGAAAAACGCCGCGAGCACTACGAATCATTCCCGCTCTATATCGAAGTCACCACCGAAAACGCCGACACCGCACCGGACGACATTCAGGCCGCGCTGGGCCGGTTTTATGTGCGCGGCATGGGGTCTCCTTATGCCGTCGCCGTGGCGCCCGGCGCCATTGACCGCCTCGCCGAGACTCTTGCCGCGCTCGACCCGCCGCCGCGGCACCTTCTCGTGGTCGGCGATTCCAACACCTTGCCGCTCTTCGGCGACCGTGTGATCGCCGCCTGTGGAAACATCCCCGTTTGCCATTTCACGATCCCGGCCGGAGAAACCACAAAAACCATGGATACCGTCACGACGCTCTGGCAGGCGATGAGCCGCGCCGGAATCGAGCGGACTGATGCCGTCATCGCCGTCGGCGGCGGCGTCACGGGCGACCTGACCGGTTTTGCCGCCGCCACCTGGTTGCGCGGCGTGCGCTGGGTCAACCTTCCCACCACGCTCCTGGCGATGGTCGACGCGGGGATCGGCGGCAAGACCGGCGCCGACCTGCCTCAGGGCAAAAACCTGATCGGCGCCTTTCATCCGCCCGCCGCCGTGTTGTGCGACACCACAACCCTGCTTCACCTTCCGCGCCGCGAACTGCTTTGCGGCGTGGCCGAGAGTTACAAGCACGCCCTCATCGGCGACCCGGGGCTTATCCCGCTTCTGACGCTTTTGCCCGGTCGGGAAGACAGCCTCGATCTGCTCACGCTGATTGCCCGCCGTTCGCTTGCCGTGAAGATCCGCGCCATCACCGCCGACCCTTACGAACGCACCGGTATCCGCGCCGCGCTTAATCTCGGCCACACCCTCGGGCACGCCGTGGAGGCCGCTTCCGGGTTTGATATTCTGCACGGCGAGGCCGTGGCCGTCGGGCTTGTGGCCGCGGCGAAGATTGCCGCCCGCATGGGCTTTTGTTCTGCCGAACTGCCCGAAGCCCTCGTCACCGATCTGGCCGCGCTGGGCCTGCCCTTTGAAATCCCCGCGCGCCTGGATCGCCGCGCGATCCGCGAGGCGCTGTTGCATGATAAGAAGAAGGCCGGCGGCACGGTTCAATTTGTGTTGCCGATCGCCATCGGCCAGGTTCAGACCGGGTGCGCGGTGCCGCCTGAAATTTTAGATGCCGTGCTCAACGAGGAGGAAAACGCATGAAGCCTTCAATTCTTGACGCTGTTCGCCGGATGATCACCGAGCGCCTTTATCTCAATGTGCCTCCCGAAGAGCTCCACCCCGAGGCCTCGCTCATGCAGGATTTCGGCGTTGATTCGGTGAGCCTGCTTGAGCTCATCGTGGGGTTGGAGGAGGTTTTCGGCATACGGATGTCGGCCGAAGATTTCGAGCTTGCTCACTTCAACAGCCCCGCCGCCCTCGCGCGGTTCGTGGAATCCAGGCAGGGCGCATGACCGGCTTGTTCCGGTGGGCAGGGTAGGGGGCTCCCTTTGTTTTCGTTGTGGTCAAACCGCCCGTTTTGTGTATAATGTGCGGGAAATAAAAGGGAGGTGCACCATGAATCCGTTTGAACATTATTCACCCCGGGCAAAAGCCGTTCTTGACCGCGCCGAAGCCGAGGCGCGCCGCCTGATGCATGACCATGTGGGCACCGAGCATGTGGTGATTGCGCTGACTGCTTTCAGGGAGGGCGAGGCCGTTGAAGTGCTCTCGCAATTCAATTTTTCGGTGGACGACGTTCGCCGCCGCGTGGTCGAGGCCATTGGCGGAGGGGGTGTTGTCGAAAACCTGCCGATGACGCTGCCGCCGACGGCGCGTCTGCGCAAGGTCTGCGAGCTTGCCGTGGCCGAGGCCAATATCCGCAATCGCTCGGAAGTGGATTCCGAGCATCTGCTGCTGGCGATTCTTCAGGATGGCGACGGCGTCGGCGCGGCGGTGCTTGCTCATTTTCGTGTGACCTATGACCGCGCGAGCCGCATCCTCGCCGATCGAGGGCAGGCGCCCGCGCATCCGCCGCGCGGCGAAATGCCGCCCCACGAGGGCGACGATGATTTTGAAGCCGAGGAGGAAGACGTCAACAAAGCTTTCCAAGGGCAGGGTGAAAAGGGTCGCACGCCGGCGCTCGATATGTTTGGCCGCGACCTCACGTCGCTCGCCGCTTTGGGCGAACTCGATCCCGTGGTCGGGCGCAAAGAAGAGCTGCAGCGGGTGATTCAGATTCTCAGCCGCCGCTCGAAAAACAACGCCGTGCTCATCGGCGAGGCGGGCGTGGGCAAGACCGCCGTTGTGGAAGGCCTCGCCCACGCGATAACCGATGGCGACGTGCCCGAGCGTATGCGCGATAAACGCGTCATCGCGCTCGATATGGCGCTCATGGTCGCGGGAACCAAATACCGCGGCCAATTTGAAGAGCGCATCAAAACCGTCATCGAGGAGGTCGGTCGGGAAGGCAATGTGATTTTGTTTCTCGATGAGCTCCACACCATTGTCGGCGCGGGCGGCGCGGAAGGCGCGATGGACGCCGCCAACATCATCAAGCCCGCCCTCGCGCGCGGCGAGCTCCAATGCATCGGCGCGACCACGCTCAACGAATATCGCAAGGGCATTGAAAAAGACGCCGCCCTGGAGCGCCGCTTTCAAACGGTCATCGTCAACGAACCCTCCGTCGGCGAAACCGTGCAGATTCTCAAAGGGATTGCCCCGCGCTACGAAGAGCACCACCATGTGCGCTATACCGCCGGGGCGCTCGAAGCCGCCGCCCGCCTCACCGCCCGTTATCAGCCGGGGCGCCAGCTTCCCGACAAGGCCATTGACGCGATCGACGAAAGCGCGGCGCGTATGCGCATGATGGCCGCGGTGCGCCCGCCCGAAATCCGCAAGGAAGAGGAAGAGCTGCGCGAAGTGATCGAAAAGAAGGAGGCCGCCGTGGCCTTCGAGGATTTTGCCAACGCCGCGCGCTTCCGGGATCGCGAGGTTGAGCTGAAGGAGCTGCTCGAAAAAAACATTCAGGAGTGGAAAGCCGCTTCGGAGGAAACGCTTCTGACGGTTTCGGAGAGCGAAATCGCCGAGACCGTGGCGAGCATCACCGGCGTGCCCATCCGCCAGATGAGCCAGGGCGAGCGCCACCGCCTGCTCAACATGGAAGCGGCGCTCAAGGAAACCGTGATCGGGCAGGATGACGCCGTCGGCGTGATTGCGCGCGCGCTCCGCCGGGCGCGGGCAAGCCTCAAAGACCCGCGCCGCCCCATCGGCTCGTTTCTTTTCCTGGGGCCGACGGGCGTGGGCAAAACCCTGCTCGCCAAAGCCTTGGCCGCCAAGATGTTTGACGACGAAAAGGCGCTCATTCAGCTGGACATGTCGGAGTATATGGAAAAATTCGCCACCTCCCGCCTCATCGGCTCTCCTCCCGGTTATGTGGGGCACGAAGAGGGCGGCCAGCTGACCGAAGCCGTGCGGCGGCGCCCTTACAGCGTGGTGCTGTTCGATGAAATCGAGAAAGCCCACCCCGACGTCACCCACATGCTGCTCCAGATCCTCGAAGAAGGCCGCCTGACCGACAGCCTCGGGCGAAGCATTGATTTCAAAAACACCATCGTGATTCTGACCTCCAACCTCGGGTTCAGCTTTGCCGACGCCACACCCAGCCTCGGCTTCCTCTCCGATCCCCGCCTGGGCGCCTCGCTGCCTTACGACGCGCTCAAAGCCAAAATCCTCGAAGAAGCGAAAAAGACCTTCAAACCTGAATTCCTGAACCGGTTCGACGACCTCATCGTTTTCCGCGCGCTGGGCCGCCCTGAAATCGAAAAGATTCTGGTCAATGAAGTCGCCGCCGTGGAAAGCCGCCTCAAGGAACGCGGTCTTGCGTTGACGCTCAGCCCCGAAGCGCTCGCGTTTCTCGCCGAAAAAGGCATGCAGCCCGATTTGGGCGCGCGCCCGCTGCGCCGCGCGGTCGAACAGTTTGTGGAAGACCCGGTCTCGGAGCTGATTTTGAGCGAATCGCACACACGCGGCACCATCCGCATGGCGCCCTCTCCCGACAAGAGCCGCCTTGAAGCCACCTTCACGCCCGAGGCGAAAAAAACGCGCAAAGCGGCAAAACCCAAGGCAAAATGATGCGGCCGGTAAAAAACACGCTGCCTGTAAATCTGCTCATTGAAGGTTGCCCTGCCGCAGTGATCGGAGGCGGTCGCGTGGGGTTGCGCAAAGTGGGCCAGTTGCTTGATGCGGGCGCGGCGGTGCGGCTCATTTGCCCCGATTGCGTGCCTGAGCTCGAAGCGCTCGCCGCCGAGGGGCGCATCGAATGGGCGCAGCGCCGCTTTGAAACAACCGACCCGGTCGGCGCGGCTGTGGTTTTTGCGTGCACCGACGATAAACACGTCAACCGAGCCATTCTCGAAGCCTCCCGCGCAGCCGGCGTGTTGTGTTGCTGCGCCGACGGTCATTGGGCCGCCGGCGATTTCACCACTCCCGCCGTGATCCGTTCCAGCGATCTGGTCATCGCCATTTCGACCAACGGCCGTTCCTGCCGTCAGGCCAAACTCGTGAAGGAAAGCCTGGCCAAGCACCTCTCCGCCATCAGCAGCGGCGATTTGTTCGTGGCCGGCACCAGCCATGAGGAGCTCGCCTTGCGCGAACGCAGCGCTTTGCATTGCCTGGAAGAAGACCGCCGGGCGCTGGGCTTGATGCTGGCCGAAGTGTGGGGCGTGCATGAGTTTCTGATCCTCAACACCTGCAACCGGATTGAGACCGTTGCGGTCGTTTCAAAAGAGGCGCGCGCCAGCGGCGTGGTGCCGCGATTGATGGGGCTTGACCGCCTGCCGGCCGGAGGCTGGTATCAAAAGAGCGGTTTCGATGCGTTTTCGCACCTTGCGCTGGTGTTGGCCGGAATGAAATCACAGGTGCCGGGCGAGGCGCACATCGTGGGGCAAATGCGCCTCGCGCAAGACGAAGCGCTCACGGCCGGCTGGATGCGCGGCGCGCTTTCCGCCTGGTGCGACGCCGCGCTCAAAACCGCCCGCGAACTCCGCCCCGCGCTCGAACCGCTCGTGGCGGTCAAAGAGATTGAACATGTGTGTTTCGACTGGCTCGAAGCGGAGCGCTGGGCCGAACCCGGTTCCACCGTCGCCGTGGCGGGCACGGGCATCCTCGGCGCCGCCGTTCTGCGCGGGCTCCTCAGGCGCGGCATCCGCTGCCTGAGCCTCTACCGCACGCGTATGCCGAAGCTCTCCGAAAAAGAGATCGCCCAAATCACCTTTGTTCCGCTTGCGCAGTGGGAAGAGGTCTTTGCCCAAGCCGATACCGTGATCTCCGCGATCGACGTGGCTCAACCGTTTTTCACCTGGTCGCAGCGGATGACCCGCGAAACGCCTTGCCGCCTCGTCGATCTCGGCGCGCCCCGCAACATCGACCCCGCTTTCGACGACCAGCCCAATTACACCGTCGCCGACCTCGATACCCTCAAGAACCGCCACCGCCGCCTCAACGGCATGTTTGACCGCGCCGCCGCCTGTGCCGCCGCCCTTCTTGAGAACCACCGACCCGAGTACGAGGCCATCGCCGGAACCCTGCGCGATGAAAGGACTGAATCGTGAAACATCTCATCGTCGGCACGCGCGGTTCACAGCTCGCCGTGCGGCAAACCCGCGCCGCGCTTCAACGCCTCGCTCAGGATCTGCCGTTTACCTTTGAGCTTGCCGTGATTCAAAACCCCGGCGACCGCGACCTTTCCACCGATTTGCGCCATACCCCGGCCGATTTCTTCACCCGCGACCTCGATGACGCGCTCCGCGAAGGTGTCGTCGATTGCGCCATCCACAGCGCCAAAGACCTTCCCGAGTATCCGCTTGACGGCGGCGATATCGACTGGTTCTGGCTCCCTTGGCGCGAAGACCCCCGCGACGCCTGGGTGCTTGCACCCGGCAAGACCTTCGCCGACCTTCCTGGAAATCCGCGCGTCGGCGTGAGCAGCGCCCGCCGCGAAGCCTATTGCCTCAAACGCCTCCCCGGCGCCCGGCTCCTTTCCGTTCGCGGCGCCATTGATTCCCGCCTTGAGCAACTCGACCGCGGCGATTACGATGCGCTCCTCATGGCCGGCGCCGCGCTCAACCGCCTCGGCCTTGCCGATCGCGTCGCCGAATGGATTTCCGAAGAAGACCTCCCTCCGCCCGAGGGTCAAGGTTACCTCGCCGTGACCTTTCGCAACCGCGACCCCTTTTTCACCCGTTTGCGCAAACTCTACACCAAAGCCGTGCGCTTCATCGGGGCGGGCGTCGGCTCCGCCGAGCTCTGCACCCTTGCCGGCGCCCGCGAGCTTGCCAACGCCGAATGCTGCCTTTACGATGTGCTCATGGATGCCGCGCTCCTCAAATTGCTTCCGGCAGGCTGCGAAACAATCTTCGTGGGCAAGCGCGCGGGGGCGCACTCGCTGGATCAGCGCGCCATCACCGCGCTCATTCTTGACCGCGCCCGCCGGGGCAAACGCGTGGTGCGCCTCAAGGGGGGCGACCCCGGTCTTTTCGGCCGCCTCATGGAAGAGACTGAACACCTTGAGAATTACGGTTTGCCGTTTCGTGTCTGGCCGGGCGTGAGCGCGCTCACCGCCGCCACGACCGCCACCGGGATTCTGCTCACCGTGCGCGGCGTCTCCAAAGGTTTTTGCGCCCTCACGCCCCGCAACAAAGGCGACCAAGGCGAGGAAAACGTCAACGCCGCTTTTCGTGCCGCTTTGCCCGTGGCGTGCTTCATGGGATTGAGCCGCGCAGGGGAAGTCGCCCGCACGCTGATGGAAGAAGACGGCTGGCCGGGCGATACGCCCGCCGCCGTGGTCCTCAACGCCGGCGCCGACGATCAGCGCATCATCCGCGCCACGCTCGATTCGCTTCACGCCATTGAAAGCGATGCTCCCGGTTTGCTCATTCTCGGCGAAAACGCCCGCTTCGGTTTTCCCGAAAAACGTCGCCTGCTTCTGACCTGTAGTGAAGACATCATCGAGAAAGCCCGCGCCGCCGCGATCGATTTCGGTTATGAACCCGTCTGCCGGCCCCTCATCCGCCTCGTTCCGAAAACGGATCCAACCGCGCGCCTGAGCGGCTGCACCGATCTCATCGTGACCTCGCCCGCCGCGGTGCGGTGCCTCATGAGCTTCCGTTTTGATTTGCGCACCGTGCCTCGAATCATCGTTTGCGGCCCCGGAACCGCCCGAGCCTTTGCGGCTTTCGGTCTATGCGCCGACCTTATGCCCGAAAGCGATTTTTCCACTCAAGGTCTTTTAGCTCTTCCCGAACTTCAAAACCTCGAAGGTCGCCGCATCTTGCGCGTGCGTTCCGAAAAAGCCGGAAGCGCCGTGGCCGATACCCTTCGCGCGCGCGGCGCGGAGGTGGATGACGCGGTGCTGTATCGCAACGAACCCGCGCCATGCGATGCGCTCCCGCCTTTTGACGCCGTCTTCTTCGCCAGCGCCTCCGCCGTGGAGGTCTTTCTTGGTCGCTTCGGCGCCGCCGCGCTGGAGGGGAAAGACGTGCTCGCGATGGGCGGCCCCACCGCCCGGGCCGGCATTGCCCCGACCGTCGCCGCCGCTGTCTCAACGGTTCGCGATGCCGTCGCCGCCTTGGCGCGCCATGAGGTGATTCGTGAAATTCAAGCTGATCAGCTGCGCGGTCTTTAAGCCCGAGCTCGGGAATGCGGATGCGGTTTTCGTGCCGATTGGCGCGCATATCGCGCCCGACCGCCTCCGTGCCCGCCTTCAAGCCGAAATCGACTCCGCCGAAGGTGTCGGTGCCGTTCTGCTTCTTTTCGGCCTTTGCGGCAACGCCACCGCCGGGCTGACCGCACGCGACATTCCGGTCATCATCCCCCGCGCGCACGATTGCGCCGGAATCCTTCTCGGCGGCATGAAGGGCTGGCGCGGGGTCTTTGGCGAAAACCCTTCGCGCCCGTACCGTTGCGCTGGAAATCTGACCGATCCGCTCTCACTGGAAAACCTCACCGCGCTCTACGGCGAGGAAGAAGCCCGGCGCCTCCGGCACGAATTGCATCTCGAAACGCCGCTTTTCATCCGAACGGCGCCATGCGCTCACGATGGCCCCGAAGACGTGCAAGGCACCACCGCCCTCATCGAGGCGCTTCTCCGCGCCCGGCCGCATCCCGATCTTTTCATTCTCAATCCCGGTGAAACCTCACGTGCGGATCCGCTTACGGATCGGGTGTTTGGGAGGCGGTGAAAGCCGTTTCCCCTTTTTCATTCCGAAGGGCAATAAGCCGCGCTCACCCGGAGCAGCTCTTCAAGCGTCTTCACCGGGCGCGGGGCGACCGGGAGCGATTGGGAGAAACTTGAGCCGTAATTCTTTTTTGTGATGCGCGAATCGGCCACGACCACAAGACCGCGATCCTTTTTGGAACGGATCAGCCGGCCGAATCCCTGGCGGAAACGGATGACCGCCTGAGGAAGCGTGAGCTCGCGGAAGGGGGCGCCGCCGTCGCGGGTGATTTGTTCGCAGCGGGCTTCAAGGAGGGGGTCGTTCACGGCGTCGAACGGGAGGCGGGCCATGACCACGCAGCTGAGGGCATCGCCCACCACGTCGACGCCTTCCCAAAAGGAGTGCGTGCCGAAAAGAACGCTTGCCTCCTCATTGGCGCGGAAGAGGCGGGTGATCCGGTCGCGGCTTCCGCCCGACGATTGCACCAGCAGGCGGATTCCCTTTTCCGCCAGCGGTTTTTCGAGCAGGGCGGCGGCGCGGGTCATCATTTCGTAACTGGTGAAAAGACCGAGCGCACGCCCCTTTGTCTGCACAAAGAGGCGATACATCATGCGCGAAAGCTCCAGCACATACGCATCGTCGCCGCCGCGGCCGGCGGAGGGTTCGGGGAGAAACTCCGGCACGCAGACCGCGCATTGGCCGGGATAATCAAACGGGCTTTCCGCCACGTAGCCGGGCATATTGGTTTCGGGCAGAAGGCTGGTTCCCAGGCGCTTGCCGATGTGGTTGAATTCGTTGCGCACGCGAAGGGTGGCGGAGCAAAAGACCACGCTGCTCTTCTCCTTGTAAAGCGCTTCGGCGAGGCGCTTGGCAATGGAAAGCGGCGCGGCAAGAAGCTGGGCCTGGTGATCTTTGCTCCCCCGGCGCTCGATCCAGAAGACGTAGTGCGGGTCGTTGGCGGCGAGAAGAAAGGCGAGTTCGTCGTGGAATTCCTTGATTTGCGCAATCATGCCCAGCACGGAGGCCGCCTGGTCGGCGCAGAGGGGAAGCTGGCCTTCGGGGGTGAGGCGGTCAATCATATCGGCCATGCGCCCGAGCAGATCGGTGATCGCGCGCGAAGCATGGCTGAACGCCGCCGAAGCTTCCACGATTTCGGCCTCGGGAATCACGGTTTCAGCGTCGACGAAGCTGCGGGAGTAGACGATTTCACGCCGGTAAACCGGCGGTTGCTCGCTGAGCGCAACGGTGCGGTAACGGCAGGGTTCGCTGTTTTTCTCCACAAAGCGGTAGAGCAGTGAAAAAAGATCCACGCCTGCCTTCGCGAACCCCGGGAGGCGCTCAAGGAGCTCGGCGATGGCCGCGAGCATGGCCACGCGAAGCGGCTCGTTGCCGAGCATGGCGCCGTCGACCACGGTTTTGCGCAGGTAAGGCATCAGCCCTTTGTCGTTCATGCCGGGCTTGCCGGAGGAGAGGCGGCGCGTGAGCTGGAAGAGGCGGTAGGGAGTGATTTCCACGGTGAGGTGGCGCGTGGCGGCTTCCTCAAGGTTGTGGGCTTCGTCGAAGACGATCTGGGCATAGGCGGGAAGCGCGCTGCCGGGGACGCGCATCTCGGTGAAGACGAGGGCGTGGTTGGCGATGACGACGTGTGACTCGGCGGCTCGCTGGCGCGCCTTCTGGAGGAAGCAGCGCCGGAAAAAACGGCAGCCGCGCCCCAGGCATTCTTCGCCGACGGATCCGAGCTGACGCCCTATGCCGCTGGTTTCAACCTGGGAGACCGCGGCGGAGAGATCGTCGAGATCGCCGTCGACCGTGGTGGCAATCCACGGGAGCGCCTGGGCAAACCCGATCAGCTCCTCGCGTTCGAGCTGGGTCACGCCGTGCTCGATCAAAAAACCGAGCGTGCGCAGGCAGAGGTAGTTGGATCGCCCCTTGAGCACGGCGGTGCGCAGCGGCCGGTCGGCGCGGATGATGCGCTCAAGCGCGGCCTTCATCACAGGGACGTCTTTCGAAAGCAGTTGCGACTGAAGGTTGCGGGTGTTGGTGCTGACGACAACGGGCACGCCGTTGGCATAGGCCCACAGCGCGGCGGGAACAAGGTAGGCCAGGCTTTTGCCCACGCCGGTTCCCGCTTCGATCATCACATGGCGGCGTTCGTTTAAGGCGCGGGCGATTTCTCCGGCCATTTCGACCTGGCCGGGGCGGGGTTCGTAACCGGGCATCAGCGCGGCGAGGGGGCCTTGCGGGGCAAAGATGCCGCAGACGGCGGCTTCGTCGAGCGGGAGCCAGGAGGAGGGGTCGGGGAGGGGGCGGCGCTCGGCGCGGGCCATGAGGGGAAAGTGGTCGGCCCAGGGGATGTCGGGGGTCATGTCGAGCGTGCGGGCGTCGAGCTCGTTTTGAACGAGGCGGGCCTGCCTGGGGCGGTCGCCCTCGCGGTAAGCCACGGCCATGGTGACCAGCGCCCAGGTCGGGAGCGAACGGTAGGGGCGTGCTGGCGAGGGGGTGTTCATAGGATCAGAGCCAAGGCGTCCAGGCGGCGGTGAATCCGTAAGGGTTGGGCGTCACTTCGGGAACGAAACGTGCAGGGTCGATGAAAAGGTCGTTTTGGGCGAGGCGGCCGTATCGCCGGTCAGTTTCGGCCTGCGCGGTTCGGAGGGCGGCCGAGGCGCGGATCGTTGCGAGCCTGAGCTCGCCCTCAAGGGCGTCGAAAGTGGCCCGTTCAAGGTTCTTCATGCCGAGGATGTTGATGAGCTGGTAAAACGCGGCGTGGCTTTCACCGGTGCTGCGGCACTGTTCGATGCGCGCTTCGAGGGTGATGCGGGTGATGTGGTCGAGCTCAACCTGAAACACGGGGGTGACCTCTTCGGCGATGTGTTCGCGGGCGTAGTCGAGGTCGGCGTCGAGCCGTTTGCAGAGGCGGGTGTTGACGCCGTTGAGGTCTTCCGCGGCCAGCAGGGTGGAGTGCGCGAGGCGGACCTGCGCCATCACGCCAATGGCCTTTGCGTAAGCGCGAAGATCATCGGTTTCGTTTTCGAGCTTGGCGATTTTGTAGCGCCGGTAGTTTTGCGGGGTCTGGAAAAGGTCGTAAGCGGCGCGCAGGCCCAGATCCCACCAGCTCGAATTGTAAAGAAAGCGATCGGTGCTGTCGGTGAACGAGGCGAAGAGGCGGACGTTGGGAAAGAGAAGCAGGAGCTTTTTGCGGCATTCAATCAGGTTGATTTCCTTCTGGAGGTCGCCTTCATAAAGCTCGGGGCGCTGGAGCAGGGCGATTTGTTCCATCAGTTCAATGCCGGGTAGGTTGAGCTGGGGCGATGCGTTGAGCAGGGATTCGTCGATTGAAACACTTTCGCCGGGGTACAGCCCCATCAGGCGGCGGAGCTCCACGCAGGCGGCATCGTATTCGCCCGCGCACACGGCCAGGCGGCGCTCCATGGCGGCCAGATCCCGGGCTTCATCGAAAGCGCGCGAAGGGGCGATTTTACCTGCGCGCTGCAATTCGGAAAACGAGGCGTAACGCGTTTGGGAATCGGCGATCGCCTGGCGGTAAAGCGTCATGGAGCGCTGGGCGACGGCCATGCGGATATAGGCCCGCTGCACATCCAGCGTGATGTTCTGCATCAGGCGGAGCGTCCGCAGCTTGGCGAGCGATATCCGGTTGTGGGCCTGCTGTGTGTTGAAACAGGCCAGGCCGAAATCCAGCACGCCCAGCGCCGCCTCCACGTTGAACACATTGGCTTGGCGCTCGCTGGAAGCCGAATAGCCGTAGGTCAGGCCTTTGGGATCCACCTTCTCGCTGCTTGCCGCAGGCGTGTTGCTGCGCGCGCCCCAGGCGTCGGAGACGGTGAGCGAGGGAAGCATTCCCAGCATCTCCGCGGTGCGCGCCTCGCGGGCGATGCCCTGCTCCAGCTGTGAAAGCTGAAGATCGAGGTTTTGTTTGAGCGCGATGTCGACGCAATCCTGCAACGTGAATTTTTTAATCTCGCCCAGGGTGCTTTTTTGGGCGCGGTCAAAATGAAGAAGCGCCTGCCGGGCGCGTTCAACTCGGAAGTTTTGAGAAAAATTGCACCCGGCCAGCGCAAAAACCGCCAGCCATCCGCCGCACAATAGGGATGTTTTTGAAAATAGCATTCTTTTTTCCACGAACCACTGACAAACGGGCAAAATTATACTTTATTTTAAGGTAAAGTGTCAATATCATCCAAAACCGCTTTTCAGGCGTGCATGCTTTGTGATATTTTCCCCGCATGAACACCTACACACCCTATACGCTTTATCCGCGGCAGCCCGCTCCGCAAACGGTTCCTTTCCGCGTGGGTCTCGATTCCCTTTTCGATACCCGCCGCGACCTGCTCGCCGGTTTTCGCCGCATCGGCCTTCTCAGCCACCAGGCCGCGCTTGATGCCGCCGGTGCCACCGCCGCGCAACGCCTCCGCGCCGAGCTCGGTTCGCGCCTGGCTGCCGTTTTCGGCCCCGAACACGGGTATTTCGGTCTTGCCGGCGCGGGCGTGCGCACCCGGAGCGAACGTTACCCCGGCTGGCGCATCCCGGTTTATTCCCTTTACGGCGAACACCGCAAGCCGACCCCCGCCATGCTCAAAGGGCTCGATCTGGTTGTCTGCGACCTTCAGGATATCGGCGTGCGCTGCTATACCTACCTCGCCACGCTCCGCCTCATGCTTCACGCCTGCGCCGAGGCGAAGATCCCCGTTCTTGTGCTGGATCGCCCGATCCCGTTGCCCAACACCGTCGACGGCCCCATCGCCATCCCCTCCTGTTTCAGCTTTGTGGCGCCCTGCCCGCTTCCTTTGGTCTATGGGATGACGCCCGGCGAAACCGCCTGCTGGCTCAAAGAACGCGAAAACCTTTCTGTGGATTTAACCGTTGCGCCCCTGGCCGGGTGGAACCGCGAAAGCGAGCCGCTCCCCGGCGCGCCCGAATTCGCGCCCCCTTCGCCGGCCATCCGGAGCTGGCGCATCGCGCAGGCCTATCCGGCCACAGTCTTCTGCGAAGCCTTTCCGCACTTCGACTGCGCGCGGGAGAGCGGTCTGGCCTTCCGCCTGATCGGGTTCCCGCGCATGAAAGCCGGCGCCGTGGCCGATGCGCTCGCCGAAGAGGCGCTTCCCGGCGTGAGCTTCCACCCGCACCGCCATGTGGGCAAAGACGGCGCCGCCTTCGACGCCCTGAGGCTGACCGTGACCGATGCCGACCGCTTCAAACCCGCCTCCGCCTCGCTTCGCATCCTGGCCGCCATCCAGCGCCTGCACGGCCCGCGCGCCGTTTGGAAACACCCGGCGGCCCGGCCCGAGTGGTTCGATCGGCTTTACGGCACCCCCGCCGTCCGCGAAGCCCTGATCCGGTGAAAAATATTTTTATCCGTTAACCGGCTTTTGACTTGTGCAACGGAACGAAACCTTATATACTCCTATCTCTGTTTTACGAATCCAAAGGAGTATACACGGCTATGGGCAGAGCGACACCCCTCAACAACGTGCGCAACATTGGCATTATGGCGCACATCGACGCTGGCAAAACAACCACCAGCGAACGTATCCTTTTCTATTCCGGCAGAAGCCACAAAATCGGTGAAGTGCACGACGGCGCCGCCACCATGGACTATATGGTTCAGGAGCAGGAACGCGGCATCACCATCACCTCCGCCGCGACCGTCGTCACCTGGCGCGACCACCAGATCAGCCTGATCGACACCCCCGGCCACGTCGACTTCACCGCCGAAGTGGAGCGCTCCCTGCGCGTGCTCGACGGCGCCGTGGCCCTCTTCTGCGCGGTCGGCGGCGTTCAGCCCCAGTCGGAGCAGGTGTGGCGGCAATCCGAAAAATACGAAGTGCCCAAGCTCGCTTTCGTGAACAAGATGGATCGCATCGGCGCAGACTTCCCCCGCGTGGTCGGCGAAATCCGCGATACCCTCGGCGCCAACCCCGTGATGATGGTTTACCCCATCGGCACCGCCGAAACCTTTGAAGGCGTGATTGATCTGCTGGAAGGCCATGCCGTTTATTTCGACGAAGCCTCCAAGGGCCAGAACCAGGTCATCAAAGAAATCCCCGCCGAGCTCAAGGCCAAAGCCGAAGAACTTCGCAATGAAATGATTGAGCGCGCCGCCGAACAGGATGAAGAACTCATGAACAAGTTCTTCGAGGAAGGCACCCTCTCCAAAGACGAAATCATCGCCGGCCTTCGCAAGGGCTGCATCGCCCGCACCATCGTCCCGACCTTCTGCGGCACCGCCTTCAAAAACAAAGGCGTTCAGATCATGCTCGACGGCGTGCTGGCTTACCTCCCTTCCCCGCTCGACATCGCCGCCGTGACCGATTCCGATGATAAATCCATCGTTCGCAATCCCGATGAAAAAGAGCCCTTCTGCGGTCTCGCGTTCAAGATCATCGCCGATAAGCACATGGGTAAAATCACCTTTATCCGCCTTTACTCAGGCACCTTGAAAGTCGGCGATGAAATCTTCAACGCCACCATGGATCAGAAGACCCGCATCGGCCGCCTCTTCCGCATGCACGCCAACCACCAGGAAGCCCTGGAAGAAGCGCACGCCGGCGACATCGTGGCCGTGGTCGGCCTGGGCAAGACCCGCACCGGCGATACGCTCTGCGATCCCGCCAACCCCATTCACCTCGACGCCATCGAATTCCCCGCCCCCGTGATTTCGATCTCCATCAAGCCCGCCTCCCGCGGCGACAACGAAAAGCTCGGCACCGCCCTGCACGCCCTCGCCCAGGAAGACCCCACCTTTATCGTGGCCTACGACCAGGAAACCAGCGAAACCATCATCTCCGGCATGGGCGAGCTTCACCTGGAAATCATCGTGGACCGCCTCCGCCGCGAATTCAATGTGGAATGCGATGTGGGCCGCCCCGAAGTGGCTTACCGCGAAACCATCCGCATGAAGGCCGACGGCGAATACAAACATGCCAAACAATCCGGCGGTCGCGGTCAGTATGGCCACGTCTGCCTGCGCATCGAACCCCAGGATGCGGGCAAAGGCTTCTCATTCGTCAACGAAGTCAAAGGCGGCACGATTCCTTCCGAATACATTCCCGCCGTTGAAAAGGGCGTGATCAAGGCGCTCGAATCGGGTCCCGTGGCCGGTTACCCGGTGGTCGACGTCAAGGTCATTGTTTACGACGGTTCCTACCACGAAGTCGACTCCAGCGAATTCGCCTTCATCGAAGCGGCCTACCAGTGTTTCCGCCGCCTCTTCCTCAAGGGCGATCCCCAGCTCCTCGAGCCTGTGATGCGCGTGGAAGTCTCCGTTCCCGAAGATTACATGGGCGCGGCGACCGGTTCGCTCTGTCAGCGCCGCGGCCGCGTGGAAGGCATGGATGAAAAGGGCGGCGCGCGCCTCGTCCACGGTTTCGTTCCCCTCGGCGAAATGTTCGGTTACTCCAACGCCATCCGCACCCTCACGCAGGGTCGCGGCGCGTTCACGATGGTTTTCGAACACTATGAAGGCGTCCCCTACGAGCTTTCCGAGACCATCACCGAGAAGCGCAAGAAGGATGGCAAAGTGCGCGGCATGGCGGCCGACTGACCCCGGCGATGCGTCCTTACGGAAGCCCTGCGGAAACGCGGGGCTTTTTTGCTTGTTTCGCGCGCGCATCCGTGAAACAATAACGGCAAATGCGCTTGGTTTACGCTCATCTGGAGGTTGTTTATGAAAAGACGCGATTTTATGAAGCAGACTGCCGCCGCTACGGCGGTTGCCGCCGCCCTGCCGGTGCTGGCCGCCGATGAAAAGAAAGAGCCCGATGTGGTCGCCGCGCTCGGGGGAGAACCCGTTGAGATGTTTCGCCTGGCGATTGAAAAGCTCGGCGGCATGAAAGCCTTTGTGAAGCCGGGGCAGAAAGTCGTCGTCAAGCCCAACATCGGCTGGGATCAGCCGCCGGAAATGGCCGGAAACACCCATCCCGACCTGGTGGGCGAAATTGTGAAACAATGCGTGGCCGCCGGCGCGGCCGAGGTGATCGTTTTCGACCATACCTGCAACGCCTGGGCGAAGTGCTACGCGAACAGCGGCATTAAAGACGCCGTCGAAAAGGCCGGCGGCAAAATCCTTTCCGCCGATTCCCAGAGCGATTATGTGGAGGTCGAGCGCCCCCAGGCGGTGAAGATGAAGAAGGCCAAAATCTTCAAACCGGTGATCGATGCCGACGTCTACATCAACGTGCCGGTTCTCAAGCATCACAGCGGCACGAAAATGACCGCCTGCATGAAGAATTACATGGGCCTTGTGTGGGATCGCGGCTGGATGCACCGCAATGACCTCAACCGCTCCATCGCCGATTCCGTGCTCTACCGCAAGCCCGACCTGAACGTGCTCGACGCTTACCGGGTCATGACGGCCAACGGCCCCCGCGGCGTCTCCAAAAACGATGTCGCGCTCAGGAAATACCTGATTCTTTCCCGCGACCCCGTCGCCGCCGACGTGCTGGGCGCGGCAGTCATCGGCTTTCCCGTTTCGGAGATGGCGTATATCGCTTACGGTGAGGAGCTCAAGCTCGGCACGGCCGATATTTCAAAGCTGAAGATTGAGCGCATCACCGTCTAACATGAAAAATCGGCTGAAAAGACACGGCTGGCGCATTCTGCGCATGAGCCTTGCGGCGTGTTCCTTTGTCTTGGCTCTGACGGCTTTCGGCATCAGTTCGCGCGTGGCGGCGCTTTGGCCGGCCACGCAGCTGGGGGCTCAGGCGGCGCGCATTGCGGCGGGAACCTTCGGCGGAGCGTTTCTGGCGATCGCCGCAGCGCTCCTCTCCGCGGCGCTTTTCGGGCGCGTTTACTGCGCGGTGATGTGTCCGCTGGGCATTCTGCAGGATGCCGTTCAGTGGGTCACGCGGCGGAAATCCGCGCCTCAGCCCAACCTCATGTCGATGCGCTACATGGTTGCCGCCGGAGCGTTTGCCGGTCTTTTCATCGGATCCTCCTGGATCCTCTACTCGGGTTTGGTCGTGGTATGGGGATTGATTGACCCATACTCGGTCTTCGGCTCGATTGCCGGAGGCGTTTTCAATCCTGTGTATACCCGGTTGAACAACCTTCTGACCGATTCCCCGGTGCCTGTGCAGCCTGATTGGCTGATTGCACTGGTGCCCGCGTTGGCCTTTTTGGCGGTTCTGGCGCTCCTGACGTTTTGGCGCCCGCGTTTTTTTTGCACGGCGCTTTGCCCGGTCGGCACGGTGCTGGGGCTTTGTTCGAAATGGAGCCCCGCGGCGATTCGGATGACTGAGGCGTGCGTGGGGTGCGGGCAGTGCGCCAAGGCCTGCCCCACGGGATGCATCAGCGTGGAGGAGCGAATGGTCGATCAGGAGCGTTGCGTGCGCTGCATGAACTGTCTTCCCGCGTGCCGCTTCGATGCCATCGGCTATGGATTCGCCGCGAAGAAGGCGGTCAAACGCGAAACGCCGCCTGCCGACGAAGACCTGACCCGCCGTGAAATGCTGAAACACACCTTTGCCGCCACAGGGGCTTTTGCGCTCGGCGTGGGCGCGACGTTCGTCCGCCCGCTCGAGAACCCGCAGGATTTGATCCTCCCTCCCGGCGCGGGCTCATGGGAACGCTTCCGGCGCACCTGCACGGGATGCCAGCTCTGCGTGGCGCACTGCGTGGGGAACGTGCTTCGCCCGGCGGGTAAAAAAGGGCTGGTTCACCTGGAGTTTGACACGGGCATGTGCGAATTCAACTGCACGGCCTGCACCCAGGTTTGCCCGACCGGCGCGTTGCCGCGCCTGGGAGAAAAGGAGAAAAAACTTCGCCGAATCGGCCTCGCGGAGTTTACACTCTCCGCGTGCGTGACTTATACCGACGGCACCGCGTGCGGCGCCTGTGCCGAGCATTGCCCGACCGGCGCGCTTCGAATGGAAATGCGCGGCAACGGCGTGGCCAGCCCGGTGGTCAACGAAGACCTCTGCATCGGTTGCGGAAGCTGTGAATATGCCTGCCCGACCCGGCCGGTTCGCGCCATTCGGGTGAAGGCGGTTCCGAATCAAGACACCGCGCTCGACCCCGATGTCTATTTCAAACCAAAAGATCAACCGCCGCCGCCCTCCGCGACCGAATGGGCTTTTTAGCTATGGATACACGCTCAATTCTCGAACAGGTCCAAAAGGGAACGATGTCGCTCTCGGCCGCGGAAGCCCTGCTTCGCGATTTGCCGTATGAGGATTTGGGTTTCGCCAAGCTCGACCATCACCGCACGCTGCGTTCGGGTAGGGGAGAGGTGGTGTTTTGCGCGGGAAAGGCCGATGCGCACCTGGCGGCGATTTTCGAACGGTTGTGCGCGGTCTCCAAAAATGTGCTGGGCACGCGGGCGGCGCCGGAACAATTCGAGCGGGTGCGGGCGGTTGCCCCCGAAGCGGTTTACGATTCGCTCTCCCGCCTGATCCGCGTGGAACGCGAACCGCTTGCCCGCGAAGGATGCGTGGCTGTGTGCGCGGCGGGCACGTCGGATTTGCCGGTCGCGGAAGAAGCCGCCCAGACGGCTGAATTTTACGGCGCGAACGTCACCCGGATTTACGATGTGGGCGTGGCGGGAATCCACCGGTTGCTGGCGCAGATTCCGGCATTGCGCAAGGCGCGCTGCGTGATTGCGGCGGCCGGTATGGAGGGAGCGCTGGGGAGCGTGGTGGCGGGGCTGGTGGATTGCCCGGTCGTCGGCCTGCCGACCTCGGTCGGGTACGGTGCGTCGTTCAACGGCCTGGCGCCGCTGCTGACCATGCTCAACTCCTGCGCGGCGGGAATGGCCGTGGTGAATATCGACAACGGTTTCGGCGCCGGCTACCTCGCCGCGCAAATCAACGGAAAGCGAATCTGCGAATGATGCTTTATTTGGAATGCCTTTCGGGAATCAGCGGCGATATGGCGGTCGCCGCGCTGCTGGATCTGGGCGCAAGCCGCGAAAAAGTGACCCGCGCACTTGAAAGCCTGAACCTCGCGGGTTACTCCGTTAAAATTTCCCGCGTCAACGCGCAGGGAATCGACGCCTGCGATTTCGATGTGCGCCTGCACGATCACCCTCATCACCACCATCGCGGCCTGTCGGATATTTTTCCGGTTATTGATTCGGCCAATGCCTCTCCGGAGGCGAAAGCGCTTGCGAAACGGATATTTCAAATCGTGGCCGAGGCCGAAGCGCAGGCGCACGGCCAGCCGGTTGAGGAGGTGCATTTCCATGAAGTGGGCGCGATTGATTCGATTGTCGATATCGTGGCCGTCGCGGTCTGCATCGACGATCTCGCGCCCGGCGGCGTGGTGATCTCCACGCTTCGCGAAGGTTGCGGCCATGTGATGTGTCAGCACGGTTTGCTTCCCGTGCCCGTACCCGCCACCGCGAACATCATCCGCTCGCACGGGCTTCCGGTGTGCATAACCGATGAACCGGGTGAAAAAATCACCCCGACCGGCGCCGCCATCGCCGCCGCACTGCGCACGCGACCCGCCCTGCCGGAGCGTTTTACCATCGAACGCGTGGGCATCGGCGCGGGAAAACGCACCTTCAAAGCGCCCAACGTGCTCCGCGCCATGTTGATTCGCCCCGAAACCGCGCCCGAAAAGGAATCGGTCTGGGTCGTGGAAACCAATCTCGACGATTGCACCGGCGAACAGCTCGCCTATGCGGTCGAGTCGCTGATGGCCGCCGGAGCGCGCGACGCCTCGGCCTCGCCGCTGGTGATGAAGAAAGGGCGCCCCGGCTGGCTGCTCCGCGTGATTGCCGACGCGGCGCACCTCCCTCGGCTGGAGACGCTTCTGCTTCGTGAAACAACCGCGATTGGTCTGCGGCGTTATCGGGTGGAGCGCACGGTGTTGCCACGCGAGATTCGCGAGGTGACGCTTCCCAATGGTTTTCTGGCTAAGGTCAAGATCACGCAATTGCGGGTTAAGCCCGAAGCCGATTCTGTTCGGGCTTTGGCGGCCGCGCAGGGAATCGGCTGGGAAGCCGCCGAAACATTGATTCTTGAAGCCGCCACGGCAGGGGAGAGATAATCATGCATATGCCGGATGCACTCGTTTCGCCTGCGGTTGGCGGCACGCTTTGGGGTGTGGCTGTTCTTGCCGCCGGGTATGCCGCCCGTCGACTCCGGCACGGAAGCGATTCTCTCAAAAGTATTTCTTTGATGGGCGTTTCGGGGGCATTGGTTTTTGCCGCGCAGATGATCAACATTCCCATCGCCCATACCGGCGCAAGCGGGCATATCGGCGGCGCTGTGCTCCTGACGATGCTGCTGGGGCCCTCCGCCGCGTTCATCACCCTCGCCGCGATTCTGGTCCTTCAGGCGCTGCTCTTCGGCGACGGCGGCCTGCTGGCGCTCGGTTGCAACATCGTCAACATGGGTTTTTGGGGATGTTTCGTCGCCGATGCGCTGATTCTCAGACCCATGCTCACGGCTTTTACCCCGCGCCGCCTGACGCTGGCCGTGATGCTCGCCTCAGTGTTCAGCCTCCAGTGCGGATCGCTCGGTGTGGTGCTGGAAACCACCCTTTCCGGCGTGACCGCGCTGCCTTTCGCGGCGTTTTTGGCCACGATGCAGCCGATTCACCTCCTCATCGGCCTTCTGGAAGGAGCGATTACCGCATCGGTGCTCGGTTTTATTTACCGCAATCGCCCCGATGCGCTCACGCACGCGGATGCGCCGAAAGGCGTCTCGCCGCTTGGCGCCCTGTGTGCGGTGCTGGCGCTGGCGGCGATCGCGACGGTTGTTTGCCTTGCCCCTTTTGCCTCGGAAAAACCCGATGGCCTCGAATGGTCGGTCGAGCGCGTGGCGGGAGAGGCCGCCCCCGAAGAACAATCGCCCTATGCCGCGCCCATGCCCGATTATGAAACCGCCGGCGCCGGGCTGATTGGCGGCATCGCCACGCTGACCCTGTGCGCGGGTCTCGCCTTTTGCCTGAAACGGCGGCCCGCGTGAGCGCTTCGCCCCGCGAAACCGTGTGCGGCCTCACGCGCCTCTCGGCGTCCGCCCCCGACGCCCCGCCCGACGTCTGCCTCGCGGTGACGCTCGCCTATTTGGTCGCGGTGGTTTCGTTTCCGCCCGGTGCGCTCAGTGCGCTCGTTCCTTTTTCCATCTACCCGCTGGTCGGCATCGTGCGCGGCGGAATTCCCTTCAACCGGTTGGCGCGGCGCGTGGCGCCGGCGCTTCCCTTTTTGCTTTTCGCGGGGCTTCCGGGAATCTGGCTCCGCCCGGCGCCGCACGTTACGGTCGGCTCTTTTCCGGTCTCGGAGGGATGGGTTTTGTTTTTGAGCCTGCTGCTCAAGGGATGCCTGTGCGTGGGGGCGGCGTATGTGCTGGCGTGCCGGGTGCCCTTGCCGAGGCTGGGAGCTGTTTTGGCGCGGTTTCGCGTGCCGGGGGTTTTTGTGGCCGTGTTTTTGTTGATCGCCCGCTACATCGACCTGTTTTTCGCCGAGACGGTTCGCCTGTTCAACGCCTACCGCCTTCGCGCACCGGGCGTCAAGGGCGTGGCCTTGCGCGACATCGGCCCCTTCGCCGGCCATTTGACCCTGCGGAGCTTCGACCGCGCCGACCGCGTTTCCTCGGCGATGATCCTCCGGTCGGCCGATGCCGGCACCGGGGCGCTCTTTCACCTCTGTTCGCCGCTTCCGGTTTCGTCGCGTGCGGATTGGGCGCGGGGCGGCGCCTGGATTTTTCTTTTCGCGGTTTTGCGCTGCGTGAACATCAGCCGTGAGGCGGGAGCGTGGTTTTTGTGATTCAACTCCATCAGGCGAGCGTTTCCTACCCCAACGGCCATTGCGCACTCAACGGCCTTTCCTTTTCCTGCGCGGAAGGGGAACGCGTGGCGGTGCTGGGCGCCAACGGCGCGGGAAAGACCACGCTGATGCTCGCACTGGCGGGGTTGGTGCCGCTGACGGCGGGCTGGGTCGAGGTGGGCGATGCCCGGCTTGAGAAGAAAACGCTCCCGCTGATTCGCCAACGCCTGGGATTCGTCTTCCAAAATCCGGAATCCCAGCTTTTTTGCGCCACGGTTTACGACGACCTCGCCTTCGGCCTGCGAAACAGAGGTATCGGCGAGGTCGAAATCGCGGCCCGCCTGGCGCCGCTGATCGCCTCGTTCCGCCTTGAGAAGGTTGCCCGGCGAGCCTCGCAGCACCTTTCGGCAGGCGAGAAACGCCGTGCCGCGCTGGCGGCGGTGCTGGCCTGCGAGCCCAAAACCCTGCTGCTCGACGAACCCTCCAGTTTGCTTGACCCGCCGGGTCGCCGGGCGCTGATTGCGCTCCTTCAAAGCCTGCCCGTGGGGCAATGGATCGCCACGCATGATTTTGAGCTTGCGCGCGCCCTCTGTTCTCGTGCTATCCTATTGCGCAACGGCACGCTTGCTGCGGCCGGCGACACGGAAACCCTGTTGGCCGACGCCGCGCTGTTGCGCCAGGTCGGGCTTGCCTGAGTGGAGATGAATCATGACAACAACCTACACACGCCTCATTGAAACCTTTCGCGAACTGCTTCCCCAGGGCGTGTGCGTCGCTTTTTCAGGCGGGACCGACAGCGCGCTGCTTCTCAAAGCCGCCGCCCGCGCCGCCGCGCAAGTTTATCCAGGGCAGTCCGCGCCAGTTGTGGCCGTGACCTTTCAAACGGCCCTTCACCCGCTCCGCGATCTCGAAAACGCTCGCCGCGTGGCGGAGGAAATCGGCATTTCACACCTGATTCTCCCCATCAATGTGTTTTCGGACCCGGCGATGATGCGCAACCCTCTCGACCGCTGCTACCGCTGCAAACACCTGCTCTTCACGCGCCTGCGCTCCTTCGCCGCCGAACATCACCTCCGCCACATTGTCGACGGCACCAATGCCGATGACCTGAAGACGCACCGCCCGGGGCTTCGCGCGCTGCGCGAGCTAGGCATCAAGCAACCTCTGGCCGAGCTGGGCTTCACGAAAGATGCCGTTCGGGCCGCCGCCCGCGAAGCGGGAATCAGCGTGTCGGATCGCCCCTCTTCGCCCTGCCTGGCCACGCGCCTGCCTTACAACACACCGCTTGAACCCGTTTTTCTGCAACGCGTGGCCGATGGCGAAGCCCTCCTTCACGAGAGCGGCTTTCCGATTGTCCGCCTGCGTGCGCACGGCACGTTGGCCCGCATTGAACTGCCGAAAGACGATTTCGACCGTTTCCTTGCCGCGATTCCAAAGATTCTTCAACCGCTGAAAACGATTGGCTTTCAGCGCGTAACACTGGATGTGGAAGGTTTCCGAAGCGGCAGTTTCGATGAACCCCGCCCATAACGACAAACGGCCTCCTTCATTTAGAGCGCTGCTACGTTTCCCTTTCAAGGGTTCCTCAAAAAGAAAAATCGCCGAAGAAAAAGCGGAAAGATCAATCGAAATATGCTCTAATGGGAGATTTCATGAAAAATTGTGCAGTATTGACTGTTTTGGCGGGAATCGCCGCGGCTGCCGCCGCGCGGCAGTATGCCGAGGGCGGTGTTGAAACCAGCCTCAAAAAATGGCCGCCGCCTGCCGACCGCGCGCTGATTGGCGCGCCTTATCTCAACCCGTCTCTGGAATTGGAAGAACGCGTTGAAGACCTCTTCAACCGCCTGACCGACGAGGAGAAGGCGGAGATTATCCACGGAGCGAGCGGTTATACCTATGGCAAAATGCCGCGCATCGGCCTTGCCGAGTTTATCATGGCCGACGGCCCTCAGGGCGTGCGCCGGGGCGGTACGGAAACGGCCACTTCATATCCCTGCGGGATCGCGATGGCGGCCGCGTGGAACCCCGATGCGGTCAACCGGATCGGATCTGCGATTGCGGAAGAGTGCAAAGCCACCAACACGCGTGTGATCCTCGGCCCGGGCGTCAACATCATGCGCACGCCGCTGGGGGGGCGAACTTTTGAGTATTTCGGCGAAGACCCTTACCTCGCGGGGATGACCGCCGCCGGGTATATCGCGGGCGTGCAGAAGGAAGGCATCGCGGCGTGCATCAAGCACTGGCTCCTCAACGACCAGGAATGGGCGCGGACTTGTATCGATGTCGACGTTTCCGAGCGGGCGCTCCGCGAGATTTATGCGCGCCCTTACGAGATCGCGATCCGGGAGGCGAACCCGTGGGCGGTGATGGCGTCGTATAACCGGGTGCGCGGGGAGTGGGCCACGCACAACCGCCGGTTGAACGACATGCTTTACAAGGATTTCGATTACGATGGCGCCGTCATTTCCGACTGGGGCGCCTGGCGCGGCGATCGGGAATCGATCAACGGCGGGTGCTCGCTCTGCATGCCTTCCGGAAAGAACGGCGCGCGCAATGAGAGCATCGCCAAAGCGGTCAAAAACGGCAACATCTCGGAAACCTTTTTCAATGACGCCGTGCGGCGCAACATCCGCTTCGCCCTGCGTGTGGGCGCCTTCAACCGCGCTGACGAAGGCGGGGTGAATACCGCCGCTCAGGCCGCCGCCGCTCGAAAACTCGCCGAGGAATCGATGGTGCTGCTCAAAAACACCGGCATTCTGCCCATTGATCCCGCCTCGGTGAAAAAAGTGGCGCTGATTGGCCCCAACGCGGATGAATTCCATACGATGATCGACGGAAGAGGCGTTCACGACGGCAAGGGCGGCGCGGGCGCCACGCGCCCCGAATATGAAATCACGCCGCTTCAGGCCGCCGTTGCCGTTTTTGGCAAAGAGAACGTGATCTACGCGCCCGGTCCGCGTTTCCGCGAACCGAAAAAGGTATCGTTCCCCGATATGCCCCTGCGGGACCCGCTTGAGGCGGCGGCAGAGGCCGATCTCGTTGTCTTCTGCGCCGGTATCGACCACAGCCTTGACCGCGAACGCGCCGGGTGGGATATCTACCCCGATTCCGACAAGCCCGCTCTCGAGCTTCCCGCCGGCCAGGCCGGGCTCATCCAAAAGGTTGCCGCCGCGAACCACAGGACTGTGGTGGTGCTGATCAACGGTTCCCCCGTGAGCGTGGAGCCATGGCATGAAACGGTGCCCGCCATCCTCGAGGCGTGGTATGGCGGGCAGGATGCCGGCAACACCGTTTTCGATATCCTCACCGGCAAGGTGAACCCTTCCGGCAAGCTTCCCGTGACCTTTGGGAGGCGCCTTCTCGACTGGCCCGCCCACGCCCTGGGCGCAATCTGCTATCCCGGCCTTCAGGCGGGCAGGAACGCCGCCAGGCAATTCTACAGCGACCACATCTGGGTCGGCTACCGCGGGTTCGACGCGCTGGGCATCGCGCCCCGCTATCCCTTCGGCTTCGGCCTCTCCTACACCGCCTTCACCATTGAACCGGTTTCTCCGGGCTATGGCGTAAGGGTCACAAATACCGGTTCTCGCGAGGGCGCCGAGGTCGTGCAGTGTTACCTTTCCAAACCCAGCCCCGCCGCAACGGTGCCCATGCCGGTGCGCGAGTTGATTGGATTCAAAAAAGTGAATCTCAAGCCCGGCGAATCGGAAACCGTTTCTTTTAAAATCGCCGACGATGCGATGAAATACTGGTCTGAAACCGTCAACGCCTGGGAAATCGCCAAGGGAACCTACACCGTTTCAATCGGCACTTCCTCTCGAGACCTGCCGGCGAGTTTTACCTTTACCCGGTAAAAAGAAACGGCACCCGGCTTAAACCGGGTGCCGTTAAACTGGTAGCGGGAGTAGGATTCGAACCTACGACCTTCAGGTTATGAGCCTGACGAGCTGCCTGGCTGCTCCATCCCGCACTCATCTAAAGAAGTGGCGCGCCTCGCAGGAGTTGAACCTGCAACCTTCTGATCCGTAGTCAGATGCTCTATCCAATTGAGCTAGAGGCGCATTTGGTAGCGGGAGTAGGATTCGAACCTACGACCTTCAGGTTATGAGCCTGACGAGCTGCCTGGCTGCTCCATCCCGCACTCTTCGTAAAGGAGTGGCGCGCCTCGCAGGAGTTGAACCTGCAACCTTCTGATCCGTAGTCAGATGCTCTATCCAATTGAGCTAGAGGCGCACAAAACGGGTCATACAATACAGCACCTTGCCGAAAAACACAAGGGTTTTTTTTCTTATTTTTTTAAAACATTTTCCATTTGACGGGTCCCTTGAAAGGCTATACCATTCAACCCAAAAAACGGGAGGCGGTTATGAAGGTTCTGGTCATGGCGTATGCACTGGGGGTCTGCTGCGCGGTGTGCGGCGCGGAGGCGTTGTGGCAGGGCGCGGTAAAGGAGCAGATCGCCCTGTCGAAGAAGGATGATGCCTTTCAACAGACGCTTGCCCGGATGCTGAAGGCGGAGAAGACGCTGCCTGAGGAAGAAGAACCGTTCATGCAGCTGGCGGAGCTTTTGGCCTCGCGCAACAAGGCGTATCATTTCAAAACCCGGCTTTCCGATGCGGCGGTGAAAACGCTACCGGTCCAACAGTGGAGCCTCAAACAGTTTGAAGCCTTTCGGCAGACCCGGCTGGATGCGGTGCTCAAGGCGGAGGCGCTTTTTTCGGAGGTGTCGCGGCAGGAAGCGCTCTCGCTTTGGCCGGAGCTGAGCGAGGGGCTTGAGAGTTTCACGCTGTATGATTCCGTTTGCCTCACTTGCCTGAGTGATTACTCTTTTCAAAATGCGCACCCCCGGATTCTGGAAATATGGCAGGTGAGCGCGGCGCGGCGCGGAGCCGTGGCGGCGGAGAGTATGGCGACGGTTCGGCTGATGAAGCTGAATTTCGAAAAAGAAAAGCGATCGCCTGAAGCGTGCCGGGAGGCGTTGTTGAAGCTTCTCGAAGATCCGCGCATGAAGGGCGATGCAAAAGCCGTTGTTCTCTTTGAAGCCTCTGAATATGCTGAATCGCTGGAGAAAAAATACGATGTTCTTCAAGAGGCGTTGGAGGCGGTGGTGGCGCAGACGCTGCGCGAAAAAATCATCGCCTCACTCGAATGGATCACCCGCAAGCGCGGAATGATCACGTGCGAAACGCTGTGGCCGGCCTCACCTGTTGAGCTGACGGTGCACAGTTCGAATCTGGGTGAGCTCACGCTGAATTTCTTCGCGGTGGATGAAGCCGCCTTTATCGCCAAATCCGATGAAGCCTCTGCGTTTATAGCGAACGGGCCCGATCCCGTTTTCAAAACGCATACGCCGGTGTTGAAGGTGGCCGTGAAGCCGGAGCCTGCGGCACGGTTTGAGGAAACGGAAACGGTGGTCTCGGTTTCGGAGCGTTTCAATCCGGGGTTTTATCTGGTATGCGCAAGCGATGCTTCCGGTACGTTTTACAGCGAAAACTGCATGGTTACGGCGGCGGATCTGCGCGTGGTCACGCTGGATGCCTCGGGGCCGGGAGAGGATTCGGCGGCACAGGTGTATGTGGCGCGGGCGGTCAGCGGGCTGCCGGTTGCCGGTGCAACCGTGGAGATTGTGCGGAAGAATAATCCGGTGAGGGCGGTCGCTTCGGGGGTAACCGACCGGACGGGGGCGGCACGGATTGAGGTCGAACCCCAAAAAATGCGGCAACCGCATGATTTTCTGATTCGCGTGACGGCAGGCGAGGAGCGGGTGCTGGTACCTTGGATCGGGGTGAAGCTGGAGCATCCTGAGCCGGATTCACGCACGGGCGTGGTGAATTGGTATTTTGACCGGGCGGTATATCGCCCGGGGCAAACGATTCAGTATTTTGGGATCATCACGGAGAAAGATTCGAAAAACGATCGATACGGCGTGGTCGAGGCCTCTGGGGTGTTTACGGCAACCTGGTCGGCGGGCTCCCGCAAGATTGTGCTGGGGACTGAATCGTTTTCAACCGATGCGCATGGCGGGTTCAGCGGTTCGTTTGCGTTGTCCGAAACGCTTCCGCCCGGAAACATTGAGTTTTGTGCGGATGCGCGCAGTTTTCACAACCGGAATGCTTCGGTTTCCGTGGGAATGTATCGGAGGGCGACCTATGAGGTGATGCTTGATTCAGCGCCGACCGATGCGGTTTTCGGGAGAGAAATCACGCTGACGGGGCGTGCGCGGATGCTCAACGGCACGCCGCTTCAGAATGCGGCGGTGTCGTGGTCAATTTCAAAAAGGCCGCATTGCTTTTGGGGTGTTATCAGCGATTCCTCCGATGAAGCCAGCGGGAAGACCGTTACGGCGGCCGACGGCTCCTTTTCGATTCCATTCATGCCAACGTCTCCCGCCGACGCGAAGGATCTGGTCGCGATGCGCTATACTCTGAGTGTGACGGCGGTTGATGTTTCGGGGGAAACGAGAAGGGCCTGGAGCACCTTTTTTGTGGACGTAAAATCGTTCGCGCTGGGGCTCAGTGTGCCAGAGTGGAATCCGAACGGCGCGGTGATATCGGTTCACAGCTACACGCCCGCCGGCGATCCGGTTTCGGTGAACGGGTCGCTTACCTTTTTTCCGTGCGTGAAAAAAAGCGAAGAGGAGGAAAGCTGGTATGTACCGAAATTGAAAGACCTTTGGAAACCCGTGGCGGAGTCGTATTCGACGGTTTCCTTTGAAACAATCGAGGGGAAAGGCGAGGTTACAGTTACGTTGCCGCCGGGGATCTGGCATGGCGTGGCATCGGCTTTCGACGCGCGCTCGGGAAGCATGGTGACCAATGGTGCGACCTTCCGGGTGATTGCGCCGGGGCAAACCTATGCGGGGGAGGAGGCGTTTGTTTTTCTCAAGGAGAAGGCGCAGTGCCGGGTGGGGGAAACCTCGCGTTTTTATTGGGCGACCGCGTTGGGCGATTCTGTTTTGCGCATCGATGCGGTCAACCGCAACGGAATCTTCTATTCCGCCGTCACAAAACCCGAAACAAGCGGCCTCATCACGTTGCCGGTTACCGAATCGTTGCGCGGCGATTTTACCGTCTACGTTTCGATGGTGCGCAACAACCGTGTTTACACCCAAACCAACAAAATCTTCGTTCCCTGGGATTTGAACCTCGAACTTGAAGCGGTCGACATTCCCAAAAAGGTGAAACCGGCCGAAGCGCAACGCTGGCAGGTCAAAGTGTCGACCCCCGGTGCGCGCGTCTCGGCGGTGCTTTACGATGCAGCGCTTGGTTTGATTCGCGCCAACCGTTGGAACACGCTGACCGGGGCGCTTCCGTTTGATTTCTGGCGCAACTTCCGACAGGATGATTTCGGGCTTTCCACCCGCGCCATGTTTAATTTGATTCCTGATTTCGAGGCGTCTGTTGATGATGTTCCTCCTCCCGTTGATTCCATTCAGGCGAGGTGTGTCGTGGCGTCTACGATGACCGGCGTTGTTTCCTCGCGTGATCCCGGTCTGGGTAGCCCGGTTGAGGTTCGAACCGATTTCCGCGAAACCGCCTTCTTCAAAGCCTTCGCCGAGACCGATAGCGAAGGGATTGCCACTTTCTCCTTCACGATGCCCGATTCACTCACGCGCTGGAAGTTTATGGCGATGGCCTACACCGATACCCTTCAAAGCGGTGTGATGACGGCTGAAATTGAAAGTGTCAAAGACCTGATGCTCACGCCCAACCTGCCTCGCTTTTTGCGCGAGGGCGATACCTGCCTGATCCCCGTGAAGCTCGACAACGCCGGTGCGATCGAGCAGCGCGGCGCGGTTTCGCTTGATGTGGACGGCGCTCCGATGGTGGCCTATCCGTATGCGTTGCCCGCAGGCGCTTCGACGAATTTCACCTGGTCTGTCACGCCGCGCCAGGCCGGCGAAATGACCCTCGCCTTCACTGCGCAAACCGATGCCGAGCGCCGCACGCTGCCCGTGTTGAGTAGCCGCATTGCGGCTGTCGACGCCATCCCCTTCACGCTCACGAACGGCGCCCAGACCGTGGCGACCACCCTGGCGGAGCATCTGGAATCGCCGACCTTTGAGGCGAAAGAATGGCGGATCAACCTGATTGACGATCCGTTTTTCTCCGTGCTGGCCGCCTTGCCGCCTGAAATCGCCGAAGATATGAGCGCCGATCAGGCGTTCAACGCCTACTCCGCCTGCCTGCTGGCCGATGAGCTCATCCGCCGCGATCCGGGCGTGCGCAAGGCCGGAACTTTTTTCAGCGATGATATCGCCCGCGCAATTCTGCGCAATCGGGCTCTGGAGCGCCTGAACCTGTGCCGCGTGGAGAAAGCGGGGTGGGGATGGTTCGGCAAACAATCGGTTTCGCCTTTCATCACCGACCTGATTCTCGTGGGGCGGGCACGTCTGCACCGCCTGGGCATTGCCTGCGAGGATTTGCCCGACATCGCCCATGAAGGGCTCACCCCGGCCCGCGCTTATGCCCGAAGTTTCTTTGAGCTTTCCGAGGAAGAAAAAATACCCTTGCGCGATTATGTGGGCCGGGCCTTGCAAACCGAGTGGCCCGTGCAGCAGCGCCGGATGCTGGCCATCGCTGCTTTTCGCCTGGGCGTTCCCGACGACGGTTTGCCCCAGCTCTATGCCTCGCTGACCGACGACCCCGTGTGGGGCGTTTCATGGCCGCGTGAAAACTGCTGGTGGGAAGGCTGGCGTACCCCCGTAGAATCGCACGTGCTCGGTATGGAAATGCTACTTCAGGCCGGCGATACCAACACCTGCAAACGCGCGGCTCAATGGCTGCTTCAACACAAGCGCCTCAATGCATGGGAAACCCCGCGCGCCACAGGAGCCGCGGTGTGGATGCTGCTGCAATGCTGCGGATTTTTGGAGACCGGCGCCTCTGTCGCTGTGTTCGATGCCGATCACAAACCGCTCGCCAAACCCGGCATCTCGGATAACTTGGCATCGGTCATCTTTGAAAAAAGCGGCGACGGTTTGGCATTTGGTAGCATTGTTTTGAGCTACGAGGAAGAGCTGGGCACACTCAAAACGACCGGCGACAGCAACGTGCTTTCGGTTGAAAAGCTGTTTCGCGTGAAGCGCGGCGATGAGTTGGTTGCCGGCGAGATCCGTGTGGGCGACGAGGTGGTGGTTCGGCTGGTCATCCACGCCGCGCAGGAGATAAGCCACATCCATGTGGCCGATGGTCGCGCGGCGGGTTGCGAACCGGTTGAAACCCTCTCCGGTTATCGCAGTGGGTATTACCTCTCGCTGGAAGACACCGCCACGCATTTCTATTTCGAAACCCTGCCGCGCGGAACCACAATGATTGATTGCAGTTATCGCGTGTTCAACGCCGGCGATTTTCAGGGCGGCATCGCCACCGTTGAAAGCTTCTACGCGCCTGACTTCAACGCCCGCGCTTCCGCCGAAAAGATCAACGTAAAAAAATAAGGCGCTTGCCTTGTGCAAGTGCCTTATTTTTCAATCGTAAAGTGGTGGAGCGAATGAGATTCGAACTCACGACCCCCACGTTGCGAACGTGGTGCTCTACCAACTGAGCTATCGCCCCGCTCTACAACTGAAACAACGCGGCGTACTTTAACAAAAAACCGGGGTGCGCGTCAAACCAAAAACATCAGTTTTTTGGCGCCCAGGAATCTTTCAGGGTTACGGTGCGGTTGAAGACGGGGGCGCCGGGGGTGGAGTGGCGGGTATCCGCGCAGAAGTAGCCGAGGCGCTCAAACTGATAGTGCTCGCCGGGGCGGGCGTCTTTGAGCGCGGGTTCGAGGTAGGCGGTGAGGGTGGTCTCGGAATCGGGGTTGAGGGCGTTGAGGAAATCGCCCGATTCGTGGGAGAGGGGGTCGGGGATCACAAAAAGGCGGTCGTAGAGGCGGACGGTGGCGGGGTGGGCGTATTGGGCGGAGACCCAGTGGATGGTGCCTTTCACTTTGCGGCCGTCGGGGGCGTTGCCGCCGGTGGAGAGGGGGTCGTAGGTGCCGTGGATTTCAAGGATGCGGCCTTCGGGGTCTTTCACGGTGTGGGTGCAGGTGAAGAGGCAGGCGCCGCGAAGGCGGACTTCCTGGCCGGGGGCGCAGCGGAAGAATTTTTTGGCGGGCTCTTCCATGAAATCGTCGCGCTCGATGTAGAGTTCGCGGGTGAAGGCGATTTTGCGGGTGCCGGCGGCGGGGTCTTCGGGGTTGTTTTGGGCTTCGGCGATGAGCTGGGTGCCGTGGGGCATGTTGTCGATGATGACTTTGACGGGGTTGAGCACGGCCATGCGGCGGGTGGCGATGGTGTTGAGGTCGGCTCGGATGCAGTATTCGAGGAGGGCGACGTCGGTCTCGCTTTCGTATTTGGAGACGCCGATTTTTTCGCAGAAGGCTCGGATGGATTCAGGGGTGTAGCCGCGGCGGCGGAGGCCGGCGACGGTGGGCATGCGGGGGTCGTCCCAATCTTCGACGCGTTTTTCCTGGACGAGCTGGAGGAGCTTGCGTTTGCTCATCACGGTGTAGGTGAGGTTGAGGCGGGCGAATTCGCGTTGCTGGGGGCGGATTTTTTTGCCGGCGCGGGTGAGGAGCTTGCCCATGGCGTCCATGCGGTCGACGACCCAATCGTAGAGGGGGCGGTGCACTTCGAATTCGAGGGTGCACATGGAGTGGGTCACGCCTTCGAGGGCGTCTTCAATGGGGTGGGCGAAGTCGTACATGGGGTAGGCGTGCCAGGCGTCGCCGGTGTGGTAGTGGGGTGTGTGGAGGATGCGGTAGATGACGGGGTCGCGGAAGTGGATGTTGGGGGAGGCCATGTCGATCTTGGCGCGGAGGCAGAGGGAGCCTTCGGCGAATTCGCCGGCGCGCATGCGGCGGAAGAGGTCGAGGCTTTCTTCGGCGGGGCGGTCGCGGTAGGGGCTGGGGCGGCCGGGCTCGGTGGGGATGCCGCGGTAGGTTTTCCATTCATCCTGGGAGAGGGCGCAGATGTAGGCGTGGCCGGTGAGGATGAGGTTTTCGGCGATTTCCCACATGGCTTCGAACATGTCGGCGGCGTAGAAGAAGGCGTGCCAGGTGTAGCCGAGCCAGGAGACGTCGCGTTTGAGCTGTTCGACGAATTCGTCGGTTTCTTTGGAGGGGTTGGTGTCGTCCATGCGCAGGTGGCAGCGGCCGTTGAAGAGGGCGGCCATGCCGAAGTCGATATAAATGGCTTTTGCGTGGCCGATGTGGATCCAGCCGTTGGGCTCGGGGGGGAAGCGGGTGACGACGGCGCCGTCGTTCCTGCCGGCGGCGAGGTCTTCTTCAATCCACTGGCGGAGGAAGTGGCGGCTGGTGTCGGGGGAGCAGGAATCGATTTCTTCGTTCATGGGTCTTCTTTTCTTAACGGGTTTTCCAAATGGTGACCTGGAGGGTCTGTCTGCCCCATTTTTTGGCGGATTCGTGGGTGGGGAACCAGAGGTCGAGTTTTTCGCCCTGGATGGCGCCGCCGGTATCTTCAACGCGCCCGTAGCCGTAGCCGGGGATGTACATGACGGTCCCAAAGGGGTATTTGCGGGTGTCGGCGGCGAGGGTGCCTTTGCGGGCTGTGGAGCCGCTGGCGGTGACGCCGACTTCTTTGCGTTTGCCTTTGTTGGGGCCGGTGCTGTAGACGGGGGGGCCGAAGCCGAGGTAGGAGCGCTCCCAGCTGCAGCATTGGCCGCAGTTGCAGTAGGCGGTGACGGTCAGGGTGCGGGTGATGGAGGGTCGGTCTTTGGGCGGGCGGATCGTCTGCCCGCAGCCGGTGAGCCAGGCGCTGAGGGGAAAGAGGAACCCCGCCGCCGCGGCGATGAGGCGCGGCAGGAGGATGTGTTTTCTGGTGAGGGCTCCCATGCCTTAGTGCCCTTCCGCGAGGGCGATGCGGGCAAGCTGGCGGCCTGCTTCGCGGCAGGTCTCGAGCATTTGGGGGTTGGGGGCGAAACGGCAGGTGAGGGGCGGCTGGATCTGCCGGGTGTTCATGGCGGCGAGGTAGGCGGCCACTTCTTCGGCGCCTTTGCCGGCCCAGCCGTGGGAACCGAAGGCGAGGGATGATTTGCCGGCGGGTTTGAGGCCGCGGATGTAGGTCATGCAGGCCGCGACGCGGGGGAAGCAGCCTTGGTTGAGGGTGGGGGTGCCGATGGCGAAGGCGGCGCAGTCCATGATGTCGGTAATGACCTGGGTGTCGCCGGTGACGCTGAGGTCGTGGAACTTGAGGTCGACGTCGAACGCGGCGACGCCTTCGGCCATGGCTTCGGCCATGTGTTTGGTGCTTTGCCACATGGTGGAGAAGGCGATGACGACTTTTTTCTTGGGTTTGCTGATGCGCCAATCCTGATAGGCGGCGAGGATTTTGTCGAAGTGGCTGCGCCAGATGACGCCGTGGCTGGGGGCGACGGTTTTGATGGGCAGGGCGCCGAGCTTGGCGATGGCTTTTTCAACGGGGGCGCCGTAGGGCAGGACGATGTTGGCGTAGTAGGTTTTGGCTTCCTGGAGCACTTCGCAGAGGTCGGTTTCGTCGTCGAAGCGCTCGGTGCTGGCGTAGTGCTGGCCGAAGGCGTCCATCGAGAAAAGGATCTGGTCTTCCTGGAGCCAGGTGGCCATGGATTCGGGCCAGTGGACCATGGTGGTGTCGAAAAACTGAAGGGTTTTGTCGCCCAGGGAGAGGGTGTCGCCCTCTTTGATGATCTGGATTTTCCAGGAGGCGGTTTCGTAATGGTTGGCGAGGGCGTCGCGGCACTTTGCGTTGCAGATGAGGGTGGCGTTGGGGCAGGCGCTCATCACGGCGGGGAGGCCGCCGGAGTGGTCGGGCTCGGCGTGGTTGCAGACCACATAGTCGATGGCTTCAAGGGTGCTGTTGGCCTGCACGCGGCTGAGGAGAGACTGCACATAGGGCGCTTTCACCGCGTCGATCAGGGCGATCTTGTCTTTGCCTTTTACAAGGTAGGCGTTGTAACTGGTGCCGTGCCGGGTATCGAAACCGTGGAATTCGCGCAGGGACCAGTCGATGTATCCGACCCAGTGGACGTTGTGTGCTAACTGTGTGTTCATCGCATTTCTCCTTAAGAAGTAATGGATGACTATATCACAAATGCGGGAGGCTATCAAGCCTCTAAAATGGGGCTTCGTAGCGCAGGCCGGGCACTTCGCGGACGTTGAGGCCGCGGCCTGTGGGTTCGACGGGGGCGAAGGTGGCGACCCATTTCCAGCCGTTGCTTTTGGGGATGCGCAGGAGGATGGTGTTCCAGCCGGCTTCGAGGGTGAGGGGGGTGGGGGGGCGGTAAAAATAGTCTTCGTCGGCCAGCGGGATTTCTTTGGTGGCGTGGCCGCCGATGCCGGGGTGTTTCCACAGGGGCGGCGCGATGGGGCGGCCGTTGAGCCAGACGGCGGAGTGGTTCTTGGACCATTGGCCGGTGAGGGGGGTGGCGCCGTCGCGGGCGCGGCCGTCGGAACGGCTGAAGGCGGTGAAGCCGATCCAGGCGCCGACGGTTTGCCGTTTGGGGGAGTGGATGCGCATGGCGGCGTAGAGGGTGCCTTGTTTTTCGGGGACGAGGCTTGAGGCGTTGAACCAGAAGTGTTGGGGGTAGAGGGTGCCTTGGGCGAAGGGTTCTTTTTGCCAGGCGTAGGTTTTTCCGCCGAGGGTGTAGGAAGGGGCGAGGCCTTCGGTTTCGGGGGGGAAAGGGGTGTCGGTTTTGCCGCGGTGGTCGAAGGGGCCGATGATCTGCCAGCGGAAATCGGTCTGGGCCGCATAGGGAAAGGGGAGGCGGGTAAAGAAAAGGTTTCGGTGGGCGATGAGGCGGGTCTCGAGGTCGCGGGCGAGGGCGAAGCGGGGATCGCGGGGGTGGGGGAGGCGGGCGTAGAGGGTGGGTTCGTCTTTCTCGCGGCCGCGCCAGAAGGTGTCGCTGAAGAGGACGATGGCGGGGTAGACGGCGTTCATGAGGATCACGTCGTGGCCGGAGGCGGCGCGGTCGTCGTTCCAAGCGGCGAAGAGGGCGCCGAGGCCTTCGGCGGGGGGGGCGAAACGGCAGGGTTTCTGGTAGGCGGCGGCGCAGAGGAGCTCGAAGGGGTCGACGTGGTTGATGTAGTAGCTGTTTTGGGAGTCGATGTAGGGGCGGTTGGGCCAGGGTTTGCTGTGCCCGGTCCAGAGGTGCTGGATCATGCGGTCGTCGGGCCCGGTCCGGATGCCGTGGTTCCAGCCCATGACGGTGCGGCCGGCGGCTTTTGCGGCGGCTGCCCACTCGGCGATCCATTCATCGGGCACGCGTTCGTGACCTTGCACCTCGTCGGACCCGAGGTGGATGATGGGCATGTCTTCGGAGGGCGCGAGGGAGCAGAGCTCTTCGATGAGTTCGCGGACGATGCCGCGCACTTCGGGGGTATTCATCTGGCTGAAGCCGAATGCGGCGCGGAAGGCGGCGGAGTGGCCGGGGAGGTCGAATTCGGGGATCACGGTGACGCCGCGGGCCTTGGCGTAGGCGACCACGTCTTTGAACTGCTCCTGGGTGTAGAATTCGCCTTTGAAGCGGGTGAAGGTTTCGGGGGCCTGGAGCTGGGGGTATTTTTTCGATTCGAGGCGCCAGCCGGGGTTGTCGGTGAGGTGCCAGTGAAAGGTGTTGTGTTTGTAGCGGGCGAGTGCGTCGATCTGCTCTTTGAGGAGGGATACGGGTTGAAAGTTTCGCCCGGTGTCGTGCAGGAGGCCGCGGATGCGCAGGGCGGGCCAGTCGGTGATTTCGCAGGCGGGGAGGGAGCCGTCGCCGAGCGCGAGGAGCTGGTTGAGTGTGGCGAGGGCGTAGCGGGCGCCGGGGAGAGCCTCGGCTTCGATCAGCACGCTGCCGGGGGTGATGGCGAGGCGGTAGGCCTGGTCGCGGACATCGGCGGGGGCATATGGGCAGCGCGCCTGTTTAATGACAAGGCGGGTATGCGAACCGTTTTTGCCGCCCTCCGGCAGAAACGGGCGCAACGGTTCGAAAGCGGCATCAGGCGCGGCTTCGATAACGCCGGTTTTCCACAGGTGCGGGGCTTTCGCCTGAACGGCTCGCGGCACCGGCAGAAGCTGGTTCAGCGGTTGCGAAAGGGCTCCGCATAAGGCGCAATAGGAAACGGCAAGAAGAACAAGGTGTGTTTTCATGCCTTCATCGTAGCGAAATTGCGGATAAAGCGCAAGGTCAAAGGTTCATTCATCCAAATAAGGCGATAAAAAGCCGGGAATCCCGAAGGATTCCCGGCCGGTTCATGTTCCGAGCTCACGCCTCTAGCGGTAGCTGAGCTGTGCGGTCGCCGTGCAGTCGGCATCGGCCGTGCACCGGATCCAGAAGGCGGAGAAACCTTCGGCGAAGGTGTAGGTGAAGGTTTCACCCGGTTTCACGGTGAAGGTCTTCCAGGGGAAGAAGCCGGAACGGTCGGCATCGAGCTCCACGGTGAAGGTCACGGGGGCGGCGCTGTTGTGCGAGAGCGTCAGCGTCTTCCTGTCATACCCGAAGAAGAGGTAGGGGTCGGAGGCTTTGCCCTTTTTGATTTGGGTGTTCTTCCAGGGGCCGCCGTCGCCGACAGGTTTGCCCATCAGCCAGATATCGTCTTCCTTGCCCAGCCAGAGCTTGGCATCGCCTTCGCCGAAGATGCGGCCGCCGAGGGGGGCGTCGGCCTTCACGCCGGAGAGCACGAGCATGCCGGCCCAGGTGCAGAAATCGCGGATGTCAAGGTTGTGCGTGGCGACCGGCTGAAGGGTCGAAACGCCCTTTTCATAGCCGTGGATGAAGAACGTTCCGGCGATGTTGGCCGCGCGGCGTTCCGAGACGATTTCACGGAAGCTGGTCGGCGTTTCCTTGCCGAAGGGGCGGGCGTAGGCGGGGTTCGCCACGGGCACGCGCCAGTTCTTGCCGGATTTGTCTTTGATGATCGCGGAGGCGTCGTCGAACCAGACCTGTTCCTTTTCAAGGCAGAGGCGCTCGACGGTTTCAATGTCGTTCGTGCCGGGGTCTTTGAAGGTCAAGGTGACCGGATCCATTTCCTTGTAGCGAGGCGTGCCGTCTTTCGCGTAGAAAACGGCCTGGAGTGCCTTTGAAGGCGCCGGCGCGGGGCGAAGCAGCGCGGGAACGCCCTTTTCGCCGATTTTCGCCAGCCCCTTGAAGAGCTCGGGCTTTGCGGTATTGAAGTTTTTGGAGGTCAGCACGAAGCTGGCGCAGACTTCTTCGGCGGTTTTGGCCGGCACAAGGCTGACCCAATCGGCGCCTGCGGTGTTGATGGGGTAGGTGAGCCAGGTCTTGTTGCCGGAGGCGAAGGAGCCGGCGTCTTTCCACACAATACCCTTTCCGGGCGTGGCCTTTCCGGTGCGCAGCGTAAAGCTTTGTTCGCCCTTTGCGGAAAGGAAGAGGGTCACGTGATCGAACCCTTTTACAAGGAAAGGATCGGAGGCTTCGCCGGCCTTCACAGGATCCCAGCGCCAAAGCGAGCCTTGGCCTTGGCGCGGGCCGAAGGTGTAGAGCTCGTCCCAGGTGCCGAACCAGGGGGCCGACTGTGCTCGGCCCGCGCGGGGGTTCTCGAAACGCGTGGTCGAGTGCTTGCCGATGACCAGCTTGCCGTTCCAGTCGCAGAAATCGGCCGTGTACATCAGATGCGAAGCGATCGGCACGGGCGGCTGCGGGTTGTTGAGCGAGAAATCGGGAGAGAAGCGGTAAAACATGCCGTGCATATCCATCAGCATTTTGCCGCCGCCCACTTCGCGGATGCGCGGCCACTCGGTGTACCAGCCGCCCATGTGATCGTAGGTCACGTTGTTTTTGGGGAGGCGATAGGTGTACCAGGCGCCGCCCTCGAGCAGTTTCAGCATCACGGAGCGCTTGTCCCAGCCGAGCGCCCAGAGGGGATCGGAATCTTTCGCGTTGCCGTAAATACCGCCGGGACCGGTCACTTCGGTGAACTGCTTGCGCTCCACAATCCGCCACTCGGAGCCGTCGTATTCAGCCAAAATGCCCATGGTTTCAGGGGTTTTCGGGGCGTCCGTCACCTGATAAAACTCCTTCGTGCCGCCGGTCGCGTCGATTTCGCCGTTATTGGAAACCACCAGGCGGCCCTGGGCGGTGTAGGCGCCCTTGCCGTGATGGCCGGGAACGGGTTTTTTGAAGAGCATCTTCGATTCGAGGGTGTAGACGTTGGTTTCGTAAACAACGCCCTCCATCGTAACCATGTAAACCTTGTTGGCCGGATCGGTCAGGTGGCGCGCCGTGCCGGTGATGCGCCCGTAGACGCCGTTTTTACTGTCGCTGCGCGGAATGACCCGTACATTGCCCTCTTTGTCAATCACATAGCACCCGATAATCAGCTGCTGCGATTCACGGTGAATCAGGCGGTTCGCGTGTGTGCCGCCCACCGAACCGGCAAACGGAACCATTTCCATCCGAGCCGGGTCAAAGCTGTAGAGCTTGTCGCTCGAATGCCCCAGCTGATGGGCGGGGTAGGTCACCAGCCAAAGCTTGCCGGCCCAGGGAACCAACGCCCCCGGACCGCATTCGCCGTCGCCGTTATAATGCGTAAACGCGGGATAAACACCACCCACTTCAAGCGGTTTTGCCTGCGCCTGCGCCGCGGCGGCGCCAAGCGACAACATTGAAAGCAGGCTGATCGTTCGGTATGTAGCATGCATAAAGCACATTCTCCTGTTTTGGTTGCACTAAGCATGACCGATTTCCGATCGACCTTCAAGCTTCAACACAGCGGTAAATGACCGTGCGCATACAAAAAGATGCGCTTTTTCATGAAATTAGCCTTGCAACATTTCTGATAAACGTTTAATCTAGGCTCGAAACACTGGTCAAGGTTCTTTTATGCCGTTTTTCGTCGGGATTTTCCCGGCCTTGGCCGCGCAACCGTTTTTCAACAGGGGTAAGAGCATGACAACGATGAAACCAAAACAGTTGGGAAAATGGTACGCCTGGTGCATGGGCGCATGCGTTGCGGCCTGTCAGGTTCACGCCCAGGAAGAAACGCCCCCGATGACGCCTGCCGACTCCGAAGTGAAATACGTTCAGGCGCTTATCGATTTTTCCTATACCGATTTCGCCCGCGACGTCATCACCGAAGGCCTGCGTAAATACCCCGCCAAAAAGCTCGATTTCATGGCCCTCGAAATCAAGATACTCCTCGCCGAAGGCCAATTCAACGAAGCCGAAAAGAAAATCAACGCCCGAACCGACAAAGACAGCCCCGAAACCTGGGCCATGCGCCTTCAAATGGCGGCCTATCTTCTGGCACGCGAAAAATATGCCGATGCCGACGCCATCTATCAGGATTTCTTCAAAAAATTCGCCAAGCCCGACGCCGCCATGCTCCCCACCTACAAGCAGGCGGCTTATGTTTACGCCCAGCTCCTGAACCGCACCGGCCGCGCCAAAGACGCCGTCTCCGCTTACGACAAACTCCTCGCCATCTCCCTCGCACCCGCTGAAAAACGCGACATTCAAACCATGCGCGTGGGTCTCGCCCTCTCCCTGGCCGATTCCGAAACCAACGCGGAAGCCAAGAAAAAGCTGATCGACGATTCCGAAAAAATCGTCACCGACCTCCTCTGGGTCAACGACAACTTCTTCGGCGATGCCGTCGTCGCCTACGCCCGCATCAAAATGCTCCGCGGTCAGACCGACGAAGCCCAGAAAATCATCAACGACTATTCCAAGCAGCTCCTCGAAATTCACGACAGCCTCCGCAAGCAGGATCCCGACGGCACCCGCGGCCTGCTCGCCTACAGCCCCATGCCCGCCTGCCGTTTCCTGCTCGGCAAGCTCCTCTCCCAGGCCGCCGATAAGGAAATCGCCAAAGGCGCCGCCGCCGATGATGAAAAAATCAAATCCTTCTACCTCGGCCAGCGCGATCCCCAGACCAAAAAACGCAACGGAATGGGCGCGTTCAACCACTTTATCAACGTCTTCGCCAATTACCCCGAAAGCCAATACGCCCTTCAGGCCGGCGAAGAAGCCGAGCGCATCAGCCGCATCATCCAGGAACGTTACAACACCAAAATCGATGCGCAAATCAGCGACGCCCAGAAGAGCAACATCCGCCGCCAACTCTTCATCGGAGCCAACGTCCGCTTCAGCGAAGGCAAATTCAAAGAAGCCGCCGATGCCTACCTCAAAGCCCTCAACGCCGCCGGCGCCGCCCCCGAATCACTTCCCGCGCTCATCAACCTCGTGAAGTGCTACATCACCCTCTACGCACGTGACCCCAACAAAGACCCCTACCTCCTGCTCCTCGCCGAGACCGCCACCGGCTACCTCGCCGAAACCTATTCCGGAATCCCCGCGCTCGCGAACGACGCCGGCAACACCCTCATCGAGCTCACGACCTTCTTCGAAGCCAGCAACCTCAACGCCCGCGCCGCCGAAGCCCTGAACCTCTTCTTCCGCTTCTACCCCAGCCACGTGCAGGCCGCCGGAAGAGCCATGAACGACGCCAAGAAAACATATGAGGAAGACAAAGACGCCGACCTCGCCCTCATCAAATACCGCCGCATCGCCGACCGTTACCCCTCCGACTCCATCTACCGCCGCAACGCCCTCATCGGCATCATCAAAATCTACTCCGACACCGACCAGTTCGAAAAAGAGTATCAGACCATGCAGGAAGTGATGGCCGACCTCGAAAAGATCGAAAAACCCGGCCAGATCATGGCCCAGATGAAGCTCAAAGACGCCGACGCCCAGCGCCGCGCCGCCGATAAGAAATACCGCGAACTCCTCCCCGACGGCGACATGGCTCCCGCCATTCAAATGTATGCCCAGGCCGCCTCCAAATTCCGCGATCTGGCCAAAGTGCTCAGCCAGCCCAACAACCCCTATCAGGCCACCGAAAAGGAAAAAGAAGAAAACAAGACCATTCTCGAACAGGCCCTCTTCTTCTCCGCCGAATGCCTCCGCCGCATTCCCGCCGCCCCCGAAAAAATCAACACCTTCCGCAAAGCCGCCCTCAAAGCCTATGAAGACTGCCTCGCCGCATTCCCCAAAGGCACCCGCGCGCCAGCCTGCCTCCTCCAAATGGGCACCATCTATACCGCGATGGAAGACGCCGCCAACGCCCAGAAATTCTTCGACCAGCTCCGCCGGGAATTCCCCGAATCCGACGAAGCCCGCGACTCCCTGCCCAAGCTCGCCCAAAGCCTGATGGACATGGGCATGCGCGGCCAAGGCGTCGCCACCTACAAACGGATGTTCGAAGAAAAAGGCACCTACCAGCCCGCGCAATACATGCGCGCCGCCGAAGCCCTCGTCTCCGCCCGCGAATACGCCCTCGGCATCGAAGCCTACGAAAAGGTGATCACCAACGAAAAAGCCGGGTATTACATCGCCCAGGCCATGCTCGGAAAAGCCAAAGCACAGCTTGCCACAGGCGATGCCCCCGCCGCTTCGCAAACCGTCAACACCCTTTTGGACACCCATGGCAAACAGGCCATCGCAATCGACGCCCACCTCTTGCGCGTGGCCATCAGCGGCGAGCTGTTGCTCAAGGCCAAAAACGCCGCCGCCCGCAATGCCCTCATTGCCGACGCCAAGAAATCCGTCGCCTTTGTCAAAGCCCAGCGCGGAACGACCGGCGTGACCGCCGACCTCGACCTCTCCATCGCCCGCCTCTGCGACCGCCGCTATCAGGTCGAGCAGGAGCTTAAATCGGAGAAACCCGCGATCGACAATGCCCGCGGCAGCGCAATCATCATGTATGACCAAGTCATGATGAACGGCAACAAAGATCCCAAAATCGCAGCCTATGTGGAAGATGCCTATCACGAAGTGATTCCCCTTCAGCTTGCCGGCGGCCTTTACAAACAGGCCATCGAAAACGCGGAGAAATACCTGGAACTTTTCCCGGAAGGCCGCTACGTCACCGATATCCGCAACCGTCTCAATCAGGCCAGGCTTGAGCAGCCTGAAAAGTGATCCGCAACAGCTTCATTTTGTTTGAACAGCGTTTAGGAAGGAAGGAAAGAAACAATGAAAAAACAGCTTAAATGGGTTTCGATTCTGGCCATGGCCGTGATGATGCCGACCGCGACAGCGTGGGCACAGGCCAAACCGGTTCCCACGCCGACAGGCCGCGTGACCACAAAAGCGGGCGCCGTCTTTGAAGGCACATTCAAATACAGCGCCTCGGGAGCCGCCTATACCGTCAGCCAAAAGCGCCCCAACGGCCAGACCCTTGATGTTGAAGTCAAACGCGATGATGTCGACGCCCTTCAAATTGAAAAGCCAGCCGGTTTCGACGCCCTCGTCAGCCGCATCAACGCCGGCCAGCCCGCCGCCGTGATCAGCGACCTCCAGGCCATCGCCCGCCAATACAACCAGTTGGATTGGGATATCCCCGCCACCCGTTGGCTCGCCGAAGGCTATCTCAAGATGAATCAGACCGGCGAAGCAACCAAAGCCTGCGAAGCCCTCATCAAAACCCGCCCCGAATGCGCTTACCTCGGTGAAGCCGCCGTCGTCTACTGGCGCGCGCTCCTCAAAGACGGCAAAACCGCCCGCCTTGATGAATACCTTGAGAAAGCCATCGCCAGCGGCGACCGTGAAGCCGGCGCCTATGCCCTCATTTTGCGCGGCGACAAAATCATGGAAAAAGGCACCTCCGCCGAAAACGCCCGCGCCGCCCTCAAAGACGGCTACCTGCGCGTGCTCATGCTGTATCGTTCGGATGCCACGAAAGACGTGATCCCCGAAGCGCTCTACAAAGCAGCCAAAGCCTTCGACATGATGCAGATGAGCCCGCGCGCCGGCGAGCTTCGCAACGAGTTGAAACGCGATTACGCCGCCTCCGAGTGGGCCAAGAAGCAGTAACGATGTTCAGGGGAAACCGGGTGGGATCTCCGCTACGATGTATCGACAGGTAATGGATCAGTAAAAGAAGGTTACACTTATGAAGAAGATGACGATGACGCTGTTTGTTTGCTCCGCAATCCTGATGGGTGCTTCCGTGGTTCAGGCGCAAGATGCCGCCGCCGGAGCCGCTCCCGCCCCCATGACCGCCACCCAAGCCCCCGAACCCTCTTCCGCCGGATTTGTCGATGTGATTCTCGGTAGCGGCGTCGTCGGTTTCCTGTTGTGGGTAGCCCTCCTCGTTTGCGGCATGGCTTCCATTTACTTCATTGCCGACGGGTTCATTCTCGTGAAGCCCCAGAAAATCATGCCACAGGCGCTTATTGACAATGTCCAGGCCGCCATGTCTGAGGGCGACGTCGTCAAAGCCCTCGACCTCTGCGCCAACGATCCCAGCCCCATGTCCAAAATTCTTACCGCCGGTTTTTCCCATGTGGAAGAAGGTTTCGAAGTGATTGAAGAAGCCATCGCCTCCTCCGGCGATATGGAAATCGAGCGCCTCATGCAGCGCCTCAACTGGATTTCCGTTTGCGCCAACCTTGCCCCGATGCTCGGCCTTCTCGGTACCGTGCAAGGCATGATTTTGACCTTCCAAGGCCTCGCCATTCACGGCGCAGGCGATATCGGCGCGCTTTCTCTCTCCATTTCTCAGGCGCTTTGGACGACAGCCGGCGGTCTTGTGATCGCCATTCCCTCCGTCGCGTTTTTCTATGCGCTGCGCAACAACGCCAACCGCCTCATCCTGCGCATGCAAGTCATCACGACCGACCTCGTCAAAGACCTTCGCAACGTTGAAGTCATCGCCGAATAAGATTAGTGAACCTTTTCGTTCCATCCGGCGTTTATAGGGGATGGAACGAGGTTCACGCATAACTGCGAGGACAGATTATGGCAAAGAAAAGCAACCGGAAGGGAAGCGAGGAATGCGCGCTGGACATGACGCCGATGATCGACGTGGTTTTCCAGCTCATCATCTTCTTCGTCGTTACCCTGAAAGCCTCTTCCGATATGAACAAGGACATCGTTTTGGAATACGGTAAAAACGGTCCGAAGCTTGAGGAAAAAGAGATTCCGCCATTGATTATCGAAGTCGACCGAACAGGTCGGGTTTCGATTAACAACGCAACGATGGCTCCAGCAATGCTTGCACTGATTTTGAATCAGCGTATTGACCGGTTGGGAACCAATTTTCCGCTCCTGATCAGGGCCGACAAACGAACCCCGCATGAAAAAGTGCGAGAAGTCATGAACGTCTGCACGGCGCGGGGATTGTGGAAAATCTCCTTCGTGGCATTGATCGAACAGAAAACGAAGTAATAGGTGAACCATGGCCAAGAAAAGTAAACGCGCCTATGGCGGCGACGCCAAGCTCGATATGACGCCGATGATCGACGTCGTCTTTCAGCTCATCATCTTCTTCGTTGTGACCATGACCGAAGAAGACGTGCTTTCCCAGCTTACCGCTCTTGCGCCCGCGCCCTCGAAAAGCGCCGCCCAGGAAGAACCTCCCACCGTCATCGAAATCGATATTTACAACCCCGCCGCTCAAGGCGGCGGAACCGGTTTCCTGATCGCCAAGCGCCCCGCCACCTTGGAACAGCTCGACGAAAAGCTCGCCTATTACGCCCAGCTGAACAAAAACACCACCGTGATGTTCCGCAACATGCCCGATGCGCCCCACGGCCAGCTCGTTCAGGCGCTGAACCTCTGTTACAAGCACCAGATGACCAATCTGGCCATATTCAGCCTCTGATCTGCCGTGAAGAAAGGATTTCGCGCATGAGCGATTTGAATCACAACCACATGCAAGACGATCCCCTGTTGAAACTTTTCAACGAGGATGGGTATTTCACCCGCCTGAAAAAGATGTTTACCGGTTTGGCAAAACCGCGCTCCTCTTTGGAATACAAAGAGGCCATGATTGAAGTGCAGCGCCTTGGCGCTCCTGCCGCAGCGATTTTTATTCCGATTGCAGTATGCCTGCTTCTGATTATCATGGCGGCTCAGACAACGGAACGTGAAATTACCGTTTCCACTGAAATCATGGAAACCCAAAACCTGCCCGACGTTGAACCGCCACCCCCTCCGGAGCCGCCCACGCCGGATGAAACGCTGCCTGATATCGAGCTTGAAGTCGCCAATATTGATTTGCCGCCCACAACGGCAACCGTTCAGAGCCCCAAGCCCCGTGAATTCGATTCTGTTCGCGAAGTGCAAAGCACACTCGTCATGCCGGGCATCATGGCCTCCCGCGATCCCGGCACGCGCGGCGCCAACATCGGCCGCGTGGGATACGGCGATAAATACACCGAAGCCGCCGTGATGGCCGCCCTCCGCCACCTGAAGCAAAAGCAACAGCCCGATGGTTCCTGGGAACCTGCCGGCGGCGGCGGGTATAAATCAAGACCGGCGGCCGTGAGCTTTGCTCTCCTGACCTATCTCGCGCATGGCGAAACGCCCTCGTCGCCTGAATTCGGCGATACCGTTCGCAAGGCGATTGAATTCCTTCTCAAATCGCAGGAAGGAAACGGTCGTTTCAAAGGTCGCGACGGTCACGATTACACCCACCCGATTGCCATTTACGCGCTTTCAGAAGCGTATTCCATGACCACTCAGCCGCAGATCAAAGAAGCGCTCGAAAAAGCGCTTCCCATTTTGATCAAGGGACAAAACCCCAACGGCAGCTGGGATTACAACATGAATGCCAAATCGACCCGCAATGACCTTTCCTATGCCGGTTGGTGCGTGCAGGCGCTCAAAGCCGCCAAAATTGCCGGTATGCACACGCCCGGCCTTGTCGACGCCATGAAGAAAGCGATTCGCGGCCTTGAAGCCAACTACAACGAAAAAGAAGGGTTCTTCGAATACACAGGACCCAACAAATCGGGCCGCATCGGGATGACTCCCATCGGTTCGCTTTGCCTTCAGTTCCTCGGCCAGGCCGATTCGCCGAAGGTCAAGAAATCGCATGAATTCATGGCCGCCTGGCTGCCGACGTTTGATTCGACCGGGATCGGCGGTTCACCGCAGTATTATTGCTATTACGCCACACAATCGAAATTCTTCCTCGGCACCTCCGACCGCCGGTGGTTGCTTTGGAACGATACCATGAAAAAGGTCTATCTTCCCGCCCTGAAGGATGGTGCGCCCGGTTATAAAGATCACAACGGAAAACCCCAGAAAACAGGTTTTTGGACGAACAACGACAACCCCGGCCTTTGGGGTAACGACCAAAAAGACAAGGTTGTGCCGACTTGTTTTGTCGCTCTTCAGCTGATGGTGTATTATCGCTTCCTGCCCACCACTCAGGCCGACAATGTGCTGACGGCAAACGATTTTGCCCCGCCGCCGGTCGTTGACACCACCAGTGGTTCGGAAGTTAAGATTTCCCTTCCCGACGAACTTTAAGCGTGCGTTGCCAACACTCCCAGGCGGTCGGCCGGTTGCTCCACTGAGCGCTTCCGAACCGCCTCTTGTGTGTTCATAAAGACCGTTTTTTTGAAAGTATTTTCATGAGTTTCAAATACACTGCCGAGATTGTGATGATCTGCTCCGCTTATCTCCTGGGATCCATCCCTTTTGGCCTTTTGATTGCCAAGGCGAAGGGGATCGACATCCGCAAGCAAGGCAGCGGAAACATCGGCGCGACCAATGTGTTTCGCTGTGTGGGAAAAGGGTGGGGGATTTTGACCTTTTTCCTGGATATGCTGAAAGGCCTTCTTTCGGCTTTTGTTTTGCCGAGCCTGATTCCCGGTCTTGCTTCTGAAGCGGTTTTGGGCTGGCGCCTGGCCGGTGGCGCCTGCGCCATTGTGGGCCACAACTGGCCTTGCTGGCTTCGGTTTAAAGGCGGAAAGGGAATTGCGACAAGCCTGGGTGTTTTGCTTGGCGCGGCGCCTGCGGGAGCGGGGATTGCGGCTGTTGCGTGGGTGATTGTCTTTCTCGCTCTGCGTTATGTTTCTCTCGCCTCCATTGCGGCGGCTCTGGCGCTGATTGCTTACGCTTGGATTTATTATGCGGAAGATCCGGTTTGGTTTAAGGGGGTGTTGACGCTGCTGGCGCTGCTGGCGATTCTCAAACACCATGCCAACATCCGCCGCCTGCTCAACGGCACGGAGAACCGGTTTTCTTTCGGAAAGAAAAAAAGCTGAAAAGGAGAATTTAAATGCGGATTGCAATTATCGGCGATGGCGGCTGGGGTACGGCGATCGGTTTGCTGCTGAACAGCTACGGGCATACGGTCACCATGTGGGGCCCTTTTGCGGATTATATCGAAGAGCTCCGCAAAAACCGTGTAAACACACGTTTCCTGCCGGGGGTCGAATTGCCTTCGGAGATTGCTTTTACCGCGGATCGGGTCGAGGCGGTCGAACGGGCCGAAGTGGTTGTTCTCGCCACGCCGTCGCACTATTTCCAGGAGATCTGTTCGCGTTTTTCGGGATTGATTACGCCGGGTATGACGGTGGTCAGCCTGACGAAGGGTTTCTCCGAAGCGCATTGCCGGATGAGTGTGGTCGCGAAAGAGACGCTTCACGTGCCGCATGTGGTGGTTATTTCGGGACCCAGCCATGCCGAAGAGGTCTCGCGCCGGATTCCCACCGCGGTTGTGGCGGCCTGTGAAGATGAAGCGCTGGCACGCCGCGTTCAGGCCCTTTTCATGGGCCCTCGTTTCAGGGTCTATACCTCACCGGATCCGTTGGGTGTGGAGATCGGCGGCGCGGTCAAAAACGTGATCGCGATTGCGGTCGGCGCAAGCGACGGTCTCGGTTTCGGCGACAATACCCGGGCGGCGCTCATCACGCGCGGCCTGAGCGAAATCACTCGCCTGGCTGTGGCGATGGGGGCCAATGCGGAAACGCTTTCCGGTTTGAGCGGCATCGGCGATTTGATTGTGACCTGCACCAGCCGGCACAGCCGCAACCACAGTGTGGGTGAGCGGCTGGGCAGGGGCGAGAGCATCGGCTCAATCCTTGAGAGCATGAAGATGGTCGCTGAAGGCGTTTGGAACGCCAAAACAGTTTATGAGCTGGCGCAAAAATATTCGGTGAGCATGCCGATCACGGAAGTGGTTTACCGGATGTGTTATGAAGGGCTTTCGGCTGCGGATAGCGTGATGCTTCTTATGGAGCGCGATTCGAGGTCTGAGTAAAACAAAAAGGCGTGCCGAAGCGGCACGCCTTTTTTCGGTATCCGGGGTTAGCCCATCCGGTTGAGGTAGCGCTCTGCTTCAAGCGCGGCGACGCAACCGGAACCGGCTGCGACGATGGCTTGCTTGTAGTTGCGGTCATGCACGTCGCCGGCCACAAAAACGCCTTCTGCGGAGGTTCGGTTTCCGGGTTTCACGACGATGTAGCCTTCCGAGTCGAGCTCAAGCGCGCCGCTGAAATAACGGGTGTTGGGCGTATGGCCGATGGCGACGAAAATGCCTTCGACGCTGTGTTCCGAAAGCGTTTGGGTTTTCAGGTTGCGCACGGTCATGCCGGTGACGGTCTCCTGATCCGGATCCTGGATGGCTTCGACCACGCTATCCCACACGACGTTGATTTTCGGATGGGCGAGAACGCGCTCGGCCATCACTTTTGAGGCGCGCAACTGGTCGCGGCGGTGAATGAGCGTTACATGCGAACACAGGCGCGCAAGGTAAAGAGCGTCTTCACAGGCGGTATCGCCGCCGCCGACGACGGCAACGGGTTTGTCGCGGAAAAAGGCGCCGTCGCAGGTTGCGCAACCGGAAACGCCTTTGCCGATCAAGGCTTCTTCGGAGGGTAATCCGAGGTAGCGGGCGGATGCGCCTGTGGCGATGACGACGGTTTTGGTTTCAATTTCTCCGGCGACCATCAAGGTGAGCTTTTTGGCGGGAGCGGAGAAATCGCAAGCGGTGACCTCGTCGATCTCAAAGCGCGCGCCGAAGTTTTCGGCTTGGCGGCGCATGGCGTTGACGAGGTCGTAACCGCCGATTTTTTCAGGGAAGCCGGGAAAGTTTTCAATATCGGTCGTTTGCGTGAGCTGGCCGCCCGGCTGCATTCCCTCGAGGACGAGGGGTGCAAGACCGGCCCGCGCCGCATAAATGGCGGCCGTGCACCCGGCAGGGCCGCTTCCGATAATGACGATGTTTTCCATTGGCTTATTTGATGGTGATTTGACCGCCTTTGGCGAGCGAACGCGCTTCGACGCTCTGAATCTCGGCGAAGCCTTGGGAGCTCACGGGGCTGATGCCGTCGCTGGCTTCCATGGAGGAATCGGCTTCGTTGTAGATGGAGGCTGCGCAACCGGTGAGGGAATCGAAGAAGATGTTGCCTTTGTAAAGGCTCAATCCCACGGTTCCGGTGGCGTATTGGGCGAAGGTGTCGACCGCGTTGCGGGCGGCGAGGGTGGTGGGGTCGTAGTAGCGGCCGTCGTAGATCTGATCGGTGATGAGCTTGGAGAGCTGAAGGAAGAAGACGGTGGCGCGGCGATCCAGGGTGGCCTGGTAGATGTAGCGCAGGGCGTTTCCGAGGAGCTCCATGCCGGGGGCTTCGTAGACGCCGCGGCTCTTGGTGCCGATGATGCGGTTTTCAAGCGCGTGTTTCATGCCGATTCCGTTGCGGCCGCCGATGGTGTTGGCGAGCTGGAGGGCTTCGAGCGGGGAGACGTCTTTGCCGTTGATCTGCACGGCGCGGCCTTTTTCAAAGCGGAGGGTCACGCGCTCGGGGCTATCGGGAGCCTGCTGAGGCCACACGCCCATGGTGGGAACGACGATCGACATGGAGGTTTCCATGCTTTCGAGGTCTTCGGCTTCGTGGGAAAGGCCCGCGATGTTGGCATCGGTCGAATATTTTTTCTTGGTGCCGACGAAGGCTTCAATGCCGAATTGAGCAAGGAATTCGACCATCTGTGTGCGGCCGGGGAACTTTTCAAGGAGGCCCGCGTCGCGCCACGGTGCGTAGACAAGCATTTCGGGCGCAATGACGTTGGTATAACGCTCGATGCGCATCTGGTCGTTGCCGCGGCCGGTGGCGCCGTGGACGACGACGTTGCAACCGCGCTTTTTCATCTCGGGGATGAGGCCCTTCATGGTGACGGCGCGGCCAAGGCCGGTGCTGTTCCAATAGCCGCCATCGTACATGGCTTGGGCTTTGATGGCTTCGAAGCAGATTTCGGCCATGTCGGCGCGGAGGTCGACGATGATGGTTTCGATGCCGCAGGCGCCCATGCGCTTGGCGATGTCGTTGATGTCTTTTTCATCGGGCTGGCCGATGTTGGCTGAAAAACCAATGACGTTGACGCCGGCATCGACCATGACCTTGGCGATGGTGCGGCTGTCGAGGCCGCCGGAAACGCAGGCTCCGGCGGTCATCCCTTTGAGGTCTTTGAGAACGAGTGACATATGAATGTTCCTTTCTCCTTATTCGGCGCCTTCTCCGAAGAGCTGGTCACAGGCGTCGGAAATCATATCCATGGCTTCTTCGAGCTCGCTGTCGGTGACGTTGAGGGGCGGGAGGAAGCGGACGACGTGCTCACCGGCGGTGCAGCAGAGGAGGCCCATGCCGCGGCAGGCGTCGACCACGTCTTTTGCGGGGCCTTCGACCACCAGGCCGAGCAGGAGGCCGGCTCCGCGCACGGAGAGGATCTGCGGGTATTTTTCGGCGAGGCCTTCGAGGGCTTCGCGGAGAAGGTTGCCGGCGATGGTGGCGCGCTCGCAGAGCTTGTCGCTTTCAATGACGTCGATCACGGCCAAGGCGGCTGCGCAGGCCACGGGGTTGCCGCCGAAGGTGCTGCCGTGAGCGCCGGGGATCCACACGTCGGAAAGGGCGGGGGTGGCGACAAGGGCGCCGAGGGGAAGACCGCCGCCAAGGGATTTGGCAAGGGTGAAGACGTCGGGGCGGATGCCGTATTCCTGCCAGCCGAAGAAGGCGCCGGTGCGGCCCATGCCGGTCTGGATATCGTCGACCAGCATGAGGATGCCGTGTTGATCGCAGAGCTTGCGCACGCCCGCGAAGAATTCCCGGGAGGCGGAGATCACGCCGCCTTCGGCCTGGATGGGTTCGAGCATGATGGCGACGGTTTTCTCGTTGATTTGCGCGCGGACGGATTCGATGTTGTCGAATTCGGCATAGGCAAAGCCAACGGGTAGGGGATCATACCCCTTCTGGATTTTGCCCTGGCCGGTGGCGGCGCACATGGCGAGGGTGCGGCCGTGGAAGGATCCCTGCATGGTGATCACTTCGTATTTGCCTTTTGCCTGGCCCCAATAGCGGGCGAGCTTGACCATGCCTTCATTGGCTTCGGCGCCGGAGTTGCAGAAGAAGCATTTGCCGCCGCCGGCGAGCTTGGAAAGGCGCTGGGCGAGCAGAATCTGGTTGGTGTTGTAGAAAAGGTTCGACATGTGAACGATGGTGCCGGCCTGTTCCTGGATGGCTTTGACGACCTTTTCATGGGTGTGGCCGCACGCGAGCGTGGCAATACCGGAGGTGAAATCGAGGTATTGCATGCCGTCGACATCGCGCACCTTTGAACCGTGCCCGGAAACCAGCGCCACGGAAGGGGTATAGGTGCCCATGATGTAGGTGTTGAACAAATCCGCTACGTCTTTCGTCTTGTTACTCATCAGCTTTAATCTCCGTTCCTACGCCTTTTTTAGTGAATATTTCGAGAAGAAGCGAGTGGGGCATGCGCCCATCGATCAGATGGACTTTCTCCACGCCTGCCTGAATGGCTTCCACGCAGCTTTCCAGTTTAGGCAGCATTCCGCCGCCGACGACACCCTGCTCTTTGAGCTTCGCCACATTGCCGATGCGAAGCGTTGAAATGAGCGACGCGGGATCAGTCACGTCTCTCAACAATCCGGGAACATCTGAAATGAAGGCGAGCTTGCGCACTTTGAGCGCCTTGGCAATGGCCACTGCAACCGTGTCGGCGTTGACGTTGTAGAGTTTTCCGTCTTCCACGCCGGTTCCCAGCGGCGTGATGACCGGAACCACACCGGCGTCGGCCATTTCGAGAATCGATTCCACTTTGACCCGGATGGGGTTACCCACGTAGCCCCAGTCGTACAGGTCGCCCGTCGCAGGATCCCGGGCGACCTTCTTTTCAACGGTTAAAATCCAATCGCCGTGCAACGGCCGCGCCAGCACATGGTATGTGTCGTTGAGCACGTTCAGGAGGTGCGCGTTGACTTCGCGCTTGATGACGCGTTCCACGACCCGAATCGTCTCCTCGCAGGTCACGCGCAGCCCCTGCACGAAATTGGGCTTGATCCCGCTGGCTTCCATGCCGCGCGAGATGGCTTTGCCGCCGCCGTGCACCAAAATCACCTTGATGCCGACGGTGCGCATAAAGGCGATGTCGGACATGAGCTGGGAGAGAGTCTCTTCCGATTCCAGCACGCTTCCGCCGACTTTCACAACCACGAGTGACCCGCGGAAGTCCTGAATATAGGGCACCGCTTCGATCAAAACATTGGCTTTATCAATAAATTCCTTCATTTCAACCAGTTCCAATTTGCTGTCGGGTGGGGGAGATCAGGTGGTGTAATCCGCGTTGATCTTCACATACTCAAGGGAAAAATCACAGGTGTAAAGCGTGTCTTCGCCGCTGCCGAGCCCCAGATCCACAGTGACCTCGAAAGCGCGCGCGCGCATCAGGTCTTTCATTTTGGCGAGCGCCGCGGCATCGGCAACTGTTCCGCGGTCGTAGGCGCATACGGGGCCGTAAAAAATGCGCACTTTGCCTTCATCCACCTCGGCGCCGGAGTAGCCTGTGGCGCAGATCACGCGGCCCCAGTTGGGATCGGCGCCGAACCAGGCGGTTTTCACAAGGGGTGATTTTCCGATGGCGCGGGCCACGCGCCGGGCATCGCGCTCCGTGGCGGCGCCGGTGACGTTTACGGTGACGAATTTGGTCACGCCCTCGCCATCCATCACGATCTTCTTTGCCAAGGCGGTTGCCAGACGGACAAGGGCGGACTCAAAGACTGCGGCCTGCGGATGGGCGGCGTTTAACGGGGCGTTGCCCGCGGCTCCGTTGGCGAAAACGAGGGCGGTGTCGTTGGTGCTTTCGTCGCCGTCGACCACAATGCGGTTGAAGCTCGCGTCAATGGCTTTTTTCAAGGTTTCCTTGAGCCAGGCGGTCTCGACGGCGGCATCTGTGGTCATGAAGCAGAGCATGGTCGCCATCATGGGTTCAATCATGCCGGCGCCTTTGCAGATGCCGCCGATTGTCACTTTTTTACCATCGATTTCACAGGTCACGGCCGCGTGTTTGGGCACGGTGTCGGTCGTCATGATGGCGCGGGCGAGGGTTTCTTCATTGCCGCGCGAAAGGGAGGCGGCGGCGGCTTTCGCGCCTGAAATCAGGCGGTCAAGGGGGAGTAGGGCGCCGATGACGCCGGTGGAGGCGACGAGGACGTGATTTTCAGCGATGCCGAGCGCGGCGGCGGCGGCTTTCGCGGAGGCCGCCGCGTCGTCGAAACCGCGCTGACCGGTGCAGGCGTTGGCGCAGCCGGTGTTGATGAGCACGGCCTGGGCGGTGCCGGAGGCGACGAGCCGGCGGTCGAGCACGACGGGCGCGGCGGCCACTTGATTGGTGGTGAAGACGCCGGCCACGGCGCAGGGCGCATCGGCGACCAGGAGGGAAACGTCGTTGCGGCCCTCGTATTTGATCGCGGCCGCCACGGCGGAGGAGCGGAATCCAGTGGGCGAGGTCACGCCGCCATCGGGTATTTCTTCACAGGGGGTCATAAAAAATCTCCAAAAAATGTGCGTCTGATACTATGCACTAAAAAGGGGGAAAAGTCGAATAAAAAAGGAGGTGAAGGCGATAATTCATTTTGCGTCGCATAATATATGTTATGTCGTTTAAAGGCGGGGTTAATCGCCCTCGACCCCGAGCAGGATAAGATTTGTCATTTGATTTTTATACGCGAGATTGAGTGCTTGGATTAACATGCCGTGAGGGGCATCGGGCAGGGCACGAAAGATAATGGCGGTTTCTTTGTTGAGCTTCGCGTAGAGGGCGAATTTTTCATCGATTTGTTCCGGTGTGGCCGAGCGGCTGGCAATCAAAAATCCGGTGCCGCCTTGGGTTGGATTGCAAATTTCGATTTCAAGCAGGCTGGGGATCTCGTCGCCGAGGAATCGGCCGAGGGCGGCTTCATCCGGTGCGTAAACGGTCAGCACGGAAAGAATGTCTTCTTCGATCGCTGTTGCGGCAAAAAAGAAAATCAACGGAAGAATCAGGCCGAGCATCGGCCACACGGCAAGGCGGAAGCCGGCCTCGTAGATGCGTTGGGTTGTTTTGGCCATACCACCTGCCTTTCTTGCCGTTTTAAACGCACGCGGGGGCGCAACGGTTCAGAAAAGCAGGTGAAGCGAAGCCGAAATCAACGTTTTTTGGATTTGCCGCCGGGGTTCTTTTTGGCGACGCGGCCTTGAGCGGTGGATGGGGTTTTGCGGGCGTTGCCTTTGCGTTGCGGTTTGGATTTTTCGGCGAACGTTTTTTTAGGGGCGAGCTTTTTCCGCGTGCCGGGGGCGGCTTCGGTTTGTTCTTCGGGTGACAGGCCTCCCCCACCCGACCCAAGGGCGGAGGTTGAACCGTCGGGCCGGGTGCGGGAGCGGAATTGCAGCACCACGGGGGTGCCCACGAGGTTGAATTCCTCGCGGATTGTTTTCACCAGGTATTGGGTGAAGGGGTTGTTGACGATTTTGGCATCGTTGACGAAGATGCGGATGATCATCGGGTTGAAGCCGGTCTGGGTGGCGTAGTACATCCTCAGGTGTTTGCCGAAGCGGTTGGGGATGGTGGTGCGGGTCATGGCGGCTTCGAGGGTGCGGTTCAGGAGGCCGGTGGGGAGCTTGGTCTGCATGTGGGCGGCCACTTCGTCGATCAGCTCGATGCTTTTGCGGACGTTGTACCCTTCCTGGGCCGACATGAAGAGCACGGGGCAATGTGTGAGGAATGGGAGCAGGCCGCGCAGGTTGGGTTCGGCTTTGGTTTCGGTGACGCCGGCCGCGCGGGCGATGTCCCACTTGTTCATGAGGAGCACGCAGCCTTTGCGTTCTTTGATGATCATGGAGGCGATGTATTTGTCCTGGGTGGTGGGGCCGAGCTCGGCATCCATGACCAGGACGGCGACGTCGCATTCGCGGATGGCTTCTTCGGAGCGGAAGAGGCTGAAACGCTCCACGGAGGTGTCGATTTTGTGCACATGGCGCATGCCGGCGGTGTCGACGAGGGTATAATGGCGGGCGGATTTTCCGGCGCCGATGGTGAAGGGCACGTCGATCGCGTCGCGCGTGGTTCCGGCGACGTCGGAAACGATGACGCGTTCGGAGTGGAGCAGGCGGTTGATGTAGGAGGATTTTCCGGCGTTGGGGCGGCCCACGATGGCCACGCGCAGGGGGCGGCTGGCGCTGGGGTCTTCAACCGGGGGCGGCAGGTGCGCCACCACGGCTTCCATGAGCGGTTCCATGCCGTGGTTGTGCTGGGCGGAGACGGGGAAAAGCGGGAGGTTGAGGCGGGCGAAATCGTGGAATCCGGCGTCTTCATGGCGGGGTAAATCGCATTTGTTCACGGCGATGACGCAGGGGCGGCCGCTTTTGTGAATGAGGCGGGCGATTTCCTCGTCGGCGGGGTGGATTCCGGCCATGACGTCGACCACGAGAATGACGGCGGCGGCATCTTCGATGGCGACATCGACCTGGGCGCGCACGGAGCGCTCGATGGTGTCGCTTTCGCGTTCGCCGTCGAACAGGCGCATGCCGCCGGTATCGATGAGGTTGAAGCGCTGCTCTTCCCAGGATACTTCGCGCATGAGGCGGTCGCGGGTCACGCCGCTCTGGTCGTGGACAATGGCGATGCGCTTGCGGGCGATCCGGTTGAAGAGCGCGGATTTGCCCACGTTGGGGCGGCCAACGATGGCGACGGTGCGGCTGAGGGGTTCGTTTGACATCGGGGAAACTTTCTGCGTTAGCACTGGGCGAAGGCGGCTTGGAAATCGGCGAAGGCCTGTTTCACTTCGGCCACGGCGCCCGGAACCACGGTCATGTCGCCGGCGGCTCCGGCTTTTTCGAGGATGTAGGCGGGGGCGCGGACGGCTTCGACGCCGACGTTGGCGGAGGAGCCTTTGATGGTATGACCGACCACGCGAATCTGGTTGGCGTCGGCGGCGGCGAGGGCGGCATCGAGCTTGGCGATGTTTTCGGTCATCATGTTTTCATATTCGCCGAGGATCATTTTGGCGGTTTCCCGGTCGTCGAGGCCGAGGTTGGTTTCGAGGTAGCTGAAGATTTCTTCCATCATTTTGATTCTCCCTGGTTGATTATTTCAAAGAAAAACGGGTGACGTTGAGCACGCCGTAGGCGTTGCGCTCGATGCTGCTGGAGAGCTTGAGGAGGAGCTCCATGTTGAGGGCGGAATTGGCCTTGGCGTCGGGCAAGGCGTTTTTGGCGGCCTCGGCGGAGGGGGCGGTCGCGGTGTTTTTGTCGTAGACTTCGATGTAGCAGACGCGTGGATCGGCGGTGGTGGTGATGTGGAGGAGGATGGCGGGGCGGGTCTGCTGCCGGTTGCGGCGGGAGCGCAGCACTTGCTCGAGGAAGCCGGTGATGAGCTGGCCGGCGCGGGAGGCGAGGTCGGTGTCGCTCAGGCGCTGGTGAATGAAGGCTTCGGCGTCGGCGGTGATTTTCTGGAGGCTCTCGATGGAGGCGATGGCGCGCAGGAAGTGGGTCTGCCGGAGGGTGGTCGAAAACTTTTTGATGGCGATGAGGCTCATGTCGTCGGTCGGGTCGTTGAAGCCGATTTGGTGGAGGGCTTCGAGGAGGCGGAAGGGCGCGGCCACGGAGATCGTATCGTCGACCAGTGATGAGAGGAGGAAGCTGAGGCGTTCGGGGCCGAGGAATTCGGCATTGGCGTTGCGGGTGTCGAGGAGGCCGTCGGTCATGAGGAAGAAGACGGTGTCGTCGGTAAACGCGCAGGAGAGCGTGTCTTCATCGTCATACACATAGTCGGCGCTCCAGCCGATGGGGATTCCGCCGCGGTTTTCGGGGTTGAGCGGGCGGATTTCTTCTTTGCCTTCTTCGCCCACGAGGATGGTGGGGTGGCCGGCGCTTTGGAAGCGGAGGATGTTGGCGTTGAAATCGAAAAGTGCGGCGATGCAGGTCATGCAGCTGTTGCCGCCGAGGTCGTTGCAGAAGATGCGGTTGACGCTGTTGAGGAATTCATGCGGTTCAAGGATGCCCGATTTGATGGTGAGCATTTTGATGAGCGATTGCACGGCGCTCATGTAGAGCGCGGCCTGCACGCCATGGCCCACGATATCGCCGATGAAAAAGAAGTAGATGCCGTCGCTGATTTTAATCAGATCGCAGATGTCGCCGCTGACCTGCTGGAAGGGGCGGTAGAGGCAGGAAAACACGAGGTCTTGTTCCACCACGACCCAATCGGGCAGCAGGATCTGCTGCACTTCGGAGGCGAGGGTGAGGTCGTGTTCGAGCTTGGAGTAATACTCGGCCGTTTCGCGGGTGGTGCGGTAATCTTTGACCACGGCTTCGATGCGGCCGATGAGGTCTTCGCGTTTGAAGGGTTTTTTGATGTAGGAGGTGGCTTTATCTTCGGAGATGCGTTTGAGAAGGGTGTTCTCGATGTTGTCGACCATGGCGGTGAGGAAGATGATGGGCAGGTCGGGGGCAATGCCGTGGATGATTTTGCGCACTTCAAAACCGTCGAGACCGGGCATGATCACATCGAGCAGGACCACGTCGAAGGTTTTTTCCTTCACGAGGCGGATGGCTTCGCTCGCATCCACGGTGGTGGTGACGTTCATGTTCTCGCCTTTCAGCGATTCACGCAGAAGCAGGAGGTTGAATTTTTCATCATCGACGGCGAGCACTTCAATTTTCATTCGTCTTCAAATCCCTTCTCGTCGGCAGTCAGCCATGCCGCGATGCTCCGGGCAAGCTCCGGCAGCGAAAGAGCCTCGTTCACACATTCCAAAGTCGAGCACAGCGCGGTTTCGCAGCCTTCTCCGGCGAGGCCGTGCGTGCCGCGGATCCGCGTTGTGTCCTGCGAGGTTGCAAAAGGCGTTTTCCCGAAGAACAACTCGCAGGGGTCGAACCCGGGTTTGTTATGGATATCCACATGGGCGGCGTAGTCGGGCGCCTGCTTCGGATCGCGCCACCAGGGCCATGCGAACCAGCAGCCGGGCTTGGCCACGGCGATCAGCTCTCCGCCGCGCGGCGCCTCTGCTCCGATCGCTTTCTGTTCCGCGCGGTTCAGCACGGCGGCGGTTTCGGGGAGGCTTTCAAGCAACGCCCGCGCTTCGGCTTCCGCCGCCGGATCCCGCGTGTAAACATGGGCGACCTGGTGGTCGGCGACGGCAAAGGCGCGGCTGCGGAAAAAGTCGGGGTAAAGCATTCCCGCCACAGTCCGCGTGCGCATCAGCCCCCGCTCCAGGAGAAGGCGGTTGGGAAAGGCCGCTCCGCCTTCCGCTTCCGTGATGGCATAATCTCCATAAACAACACAATCATACCCGTATTCGCGGGCGGTTTCAACAAGAAGTTGTATCTCGGCGCAAACGGCGGCAAGGGCGCGGCGGGCAGAGGCATGGCCGGGGCCGAAACGCTGGAGGTCGTAGTCGAGGCCGGGAAGGTAGGCGACCATGAGGCCGGGCGGATCGGGAAGCTCGAGGCGGCGCGCCAAAAGAGAGGCGATCACATCGGATCCTTTGTGGGAGGCGAGCGGGCCCCAGTAGCGCCAGAGGGGGAGTTTTTTGCTGACTGCGCGGGTCAGGTCGCCGTACAACCCGGCGGGTTCGCTGTAGGTGGCCATGATCATGTGGCCGGAATGCTTGTGGATGGGCGCGGGGGAAAGGATTTCGTCGACGTTTTCGCCCAGGCTTTGCTGAAAGAAGTAGAGCCCCACCTTTCCGCCTTTCCGGCGGTATTCATCCCAGATGCGCGGCCCTTCGACAAGCGCCGAAGACTGTTCCCAGAACCAGGTCTTGCGGAGCGTGCGGTCAAAAAATCCGTTGGCCGGCATGTTGTGTTCGCCCACGGAGAGACCGGTGCGCAGCGCGGCCTGGGCGGTGCAGGTCACGGCGGGAAAAACGGGTTTCAGTTTGCGCACGGGCAACCCGCCCAATGCGGTGACGCCGTTTTCGCGAAGCAGCTCGTAGCCGAGCGCGGCGGCCTGAATGACGAGGAGTTTTTTCATGATGCGTAAAAGATGCGGGTGAGAAGGCCGAAAAGCGCAGCCGCCGCGAGGAGGGCGAGCGAGGGGATCGCCGTCGCGAAGCTTTGCGCTCCGGTCTGAACCGCGCAAAGCCAGGCCTGGATCAGAATCAGCCCCTGGAGAAGCTGCCCGATCGCACGCGGCAGCGGCTCTCCCCTACCCGCCCGCCGGCATGCCGAAACCAAAAAAAGGAACACAAACACCGCCAGAATCACTGCGGGCCTGCTCACCGGCTCCCGCAGGCTCATGCCCAACAGCGCGGCGAAGACCAGCGCCGGGAGAAAACGCTCGGTCAAGGGCACGGCCGCGCCGGGCTCGGCTTCGCGGCGGGCAATCGCGGAAAGGGCGAAAATGTAGGTTAACATAAAACCGCCTACCCACGCGGAAGTGAGCCAGATTGCTTTATCCGGCTCGATCATCACGGCGGCAGTCCCGAGCAGGATGTTTGCGCCGCGGCACGCCCCCATCGTCAGCACCCCCGCCACCGGCACGCGTTTGAGCCCGCAATTATACGCCGCGATCAGCGCGCACAGAATCACGGCGGCGGGCAATGCAAAATATCCGGGCGTAAAGCGGATAAACAGAAAACCCAGCGCGAAGAAGCCGACCGCGACGCTCAGAGCCGCTCCACGGGAAATCGCGCCGGAGGGAATGGGCCTTTCGGGGCGCTCACGCCGGTCGATCTCGGAATCCGTCACGTCGTTGAGCGCCACGCCGAAACCGTAAAAGCAGAGCGAAGCCGCAATGCCCGCGCCCATCTGCCGCAAGGAAAAGACGCCGCCCGCGGCGATGAGCCCGCCGACGAGGATATCGCCGGGGACTGTCAGGAAATTGGGCAGGCGGATGAGTTGAAGGAAGGCGCGAATCATGGTTACTTTTTCTTTGAAAAGGGATCGCTGTCGCTCGGCGGAATGCGGAAAGGGAAACGGTTCTGGGCGGCGGCGCGCTGCTTCCGCTTGCGTTGCCTGATCTGTTGCTGAATGGAAAAGGCGAAAAAACCAACCGCGAGCAGAATCCCGCCGGCGATCCCGCCGGCGATAAAGAATTGCCGCTGTTCTTTCTTTTTCTGGTTCAGCTTGATTTCGAGGTTGAGGCGGGCATTTTTGACACGTGCTTTTTGCGCTTCATTGTCGGTCGATTTCTGGAGAAAATCCAGCTGTTCAAGGGCAATGTCGAGATCGTCGATTTTCTCAATTCGCGCCAGGGCCTCGCTGACGTTTTTCGATGCTTCTTCATTGCGGCGGGCGCGCTCTTTTTCAAGGCCTTCGAGCGCCACGGCCAAATCGGAGGCGTTGTCGGCGGCGGCAAAGCGCTCCTGAGCCTCGCGAAGCTGCCCGATGCCATCGTCGACATTTCGCGCGGATTGGGCCTGTTGAATGGCGTTTTTGACGTTTTCCCGCAGGCGCACCCGGTTCGGGGCGTTATAATCGCGCTCGGCGGCATCGGCCTGAAGCAGGCCAATGGTATCGATCAGCGGCGGGATTTCAGGGGCTTCGGGATATTGCGAGGGGAGGAGCTGCAGGAGCTCCGCGGCCTTTTTCGGGTCGCGGGTGCGCTTGGCCTGAGCGACGATCCGCATGACGGCAATCGAGGCGGCGCGCTCCTTCAAATCGTGCTCGACGCGCTGAAATGAACGTTTTTCACCGCTTTCCGCCAGATTGTAAAACACCTCTCGCATTTTTCCGGCATCGGGCGCGATTCCTGAATTGCCGCAGGCTTCGCAGTTCACGCGTGTGGCCGCGCAGACCTGGCATTTGCCGGTTCCGGAGCATTGGGCGCAGGGCGTTTGCGCCGCGGCGGCGGGGGTCAGCGTGGAGCGGGCGCTCATGGAGGGCCTGGCCGTGATTTTTCCGGAGCCCAGGCACTTTTTGCACCGGCCGTTGTTGCAGACCATGCAGCGGACTGTGCGGCTGTTTTGGCCGCGGCACTGCGGGCAGGCGCCTGTCAGGTTCTGCGGATTGATCTGTGCGGTGACGACTTCGTTGGTAAACTGCTTTGAAAAGCTTTCAAAGAGCCTGATGTAATCGGCGTTTTCGCCCTGCATGGCCAGTGAAACGGCGTAGGCGGCATAGGCGCAGGCGCGGAGCTCGGGATCTTTTTCGAGGCCTTCGTCCATGGCCATGCGGCGGATGGCTTCCAGGTCGATGCTGGAGGCCGGGTCTTTTTTCAAGGTCTCGAAGGCTTGGTACACGCGTTCTTCGTAGCTGATGTTTTCGGGAGCCGCGTTGGTGTGTGCCTGTTCAACCGGCAGGAAGGCGGCGTTGAAACGCTCGTTTTGCGCCTGTGTGGCCTGGCCGAAGGTCAGCGTGGCGGCAAGGGCGGCGAGGGACGCGAAGGCGGTTTTCATGATTGCCCCCAGATGATTTCGCGGGCTTCGAAAACGGGGCCGTCTTTGCAGACCCGGCCGACCCATTCGGAGCCGTCGGCCCGGCGGAGCGCCTGCACGCAGGCGAGGCACGCGCCCACGGCGCAGACCATGTGTTTGTCAAGCGAGAGCCAGGCGCGGCAACCGGCGGCAATCGCGCGGTCGCCCACGGCTTTGAGCATGCCGTCGGGGCCGCAGGCGTAGAGCTCGGCTTTGGGGCACTGTGCGAGGGCGGCGTCGAGCGGCGCGGTCACGAGCGCTTTTTCACAGAGCGAACCGTCTTGCGTGGCGATGCGCACCTCCCACCCCAGCTCGCGGAAACGATCCGTTTCCAGGATATCGCCCGCCGTGCGGCCGCCCACGAAAAGAATACCCTTTCGCGGCAGGCTTTTGGCCAGAAAATAGAGCGGCGCCACGCCAAAACCGCCGCCGATGAGAAAGGGGGTGCCTTCGGGGTTGAGGGGAAAGCCGTTGCCGAGCGGGCCGAGCAGGTCGACGCTGGCTCCGGGAAGCAGGCCGGAGAGCGTTCCCGTGCCGTGGCCGACGACCTTGTAAAGAAAGGTCACCGTGCCGGCGGCGGCATCGGCTTCGTAGATGCTGAAGGGCCGGCGCAGGCGGGCTTCGTGCAACCCGGGCACGCGCAGGTGAATGAACTGCCCGGGCTTTGCCGCCTGTGCCACGCCGGGAGCCGAACAGACCAAAATGTGGTAATCCGATTTGACCGGACGGTTCTCAATGACGGTTCCGCGTGTCTGTTCCATGATTGGCAATCCTTATTGTGGTTTGGCTGCGGGCGCTTCTTTTCTGGGCGGCGCGACCTGGTTCTGCGCGCTGAGATAATCGGGCAGCTGGCGAACGCGGCGCAACTCGGTATTGACCGCCGAAGCGCCTGCCATTTCGCCTTTGACCGTCAGCTCGCGTTGGAGTTTCTCAAGATTGGCGATGTAGCGTTCCACGCATTCGATAACGTTTTTTGCGCGGGCAATGTGGTTTTCCGTGTATTGTTTCAGGAAGCCGCGCTGCACGTCGGCGAGCTTTTCGGGTTCGACCACGAGGTCGTCGGTCGTGATCACGCGATCCGCTTCGAAACGGGAGCGCTCAATGGAAACGCTCTCCCAGCCGTTGAAATCGCCCCACTGCTGGAATTCATCCATGAGCACGCGCAGGGCCTGGTCGTAGCGGACGGGCCACTGGCGGAGGGCTTCGGCGGAGGGATTGTTTTCGTCGGCCAGTTCTTTTTCGAAGACCTGGCGGTGTTTTCGCAGGACATCGAAGTAGACGTCGGTCTGCGGGGTCACGGGCATGGGGTTGTTGCCGTGGGCGTTTTTGGCGGCTTCGGCGAGCTGGGCCTCGGCTTCGACGAGCTCGGGCATGTTTTTGACGCGTTTGATTTCGTCGTTGATGACGGAGGCAAGCTCGGCGCGGCCGTCTCTGGTATACTCCTTGAGCACTTCGCTCAGGAGCGAGGTGTATTTTTTGGATTCGCCTACGAGCTGCCGGCTGCGTTGCAGGCGGTGGTCGGCCTCAAGGCGGATAAAGCGTTTTTTCAGCTCGGCGATGGCGGGCACATCGTCGGGCAAGGGGGGGTCGAGCCTGCCGGAGGGCTTTTGAACGAGCTGCGTGGCGGCGACCCAGGTATCGTAATCGCCGGCTTCCTGGCGGCGGCGGGTGAGCTCGCGGAGCTCTTCGCTGTATTGGCCGAGAAGCATGGCGTTGACGGTGGGCACGGTTTCGAGAATCCGCCGGAGCTCGCGCTCGAAATCGGATTTCTTTTTGAGCACGTCGTCGGTAAACGCGGTCTGCTGGCGCGGCAGGTCGGCGGGCGCTTCGGGGAGCGTGCTGAACATCTCGCCGGGCGAATAGTCGAGGTTGAGGAACCGGACGTAGGGCGAGAAAAAGGGCGCGAGCGGCTCGGCGGTATAGACGCTTTGAATGGGCCGGTAAACGACGGATGCGAAGGATCCGAGGTGCCCGCCTGAAAAGCGCGCGACGAGCGGCGCGGAGAAAAAGTAAACCATAAACAGCGCGATCAGAAGCGAAACGACCGAAAACAATTTTCGGAAGGCGGCATGGCGGTCGATGGCCGCGCGCACGCCGGCATATTCGGGCGTGTGCACATAGGCGGGGCGGAGCGTGTCGCACAGGCGGCGGGCGGTCTCCCAGTCGCGATTGCGGATATATTGCCAGATGCGGGCGATGTCGCGTTTGAGAATCGCCTCGGGAATACGGCGCAATTCATCCTCGTAGATCAGCGAATTTTCATTGAGCTGGCGAAACTCATCGATAAAGGCCTGTGCCCGCTCGTAATTTTCAGCCTTGAGCTCGGCGGGGATCAGCGTGGCGAGGCGGTCGCGGCGGGCGATGCTCTTTTCGGCGGCATCGCGCTGGCTCATGATGTTTTTGAGCAATTTTCGGCCGGAAGGGCCGGCGGGTTCGAAACCGTGGATCTGGCTGGTGAGGGTGACGACGCGCTCAAAGCGCCGCTTTTCCCAGGCTTCTTCGATTTGCTTTTTAACGGCCAGCACATGTTCGTAGAGGCGGGCATCGGCGCCGCAGCTTCCGCAGTATTGCATGCCTACGAAAATCTCGGCGTTGCATTCGGCGCAGTGTTCCATGCCTTCCCAGCCGCATTCGCCGCAAAAACGGGTCGAAAGCGGATTAACGGCGTCGCACCATTTGCAGCGCCACACGGTCTTGACGGTGGGCATTTCGACTTTGTTGCGGGCGATCACCTCGGAAAGCGCATGGACAAACGCGTCGACCGTCTGAAACCGTTCCTCGCGCTGGTTGGCGAGCGCGCGCTTGAGAATCTCGCGCAAGGCGGGCGGCACATCCTGCTCGCGATAGTAGCGCGGGTTGCGGCCGGTCAGCAGGAAGTAAAAGATGGCGCCGATGCTGTAGACGTCGGCCCGCGTATCCGAGGTGCTGGCATCCTGCTCCAGCTCGGGGGCGCTGTACCCCATGCTGAGGAGCTTTTCGCCGGGCACGGTGAGCTTGCCGGCATCCTGTTCTTCACGCGTGCGCTCGAGCCGGGCGAGGCCGAAGTCGACGATTTTAGGTTCGCGGGTGACGTCGAGCAGGATGTTGGCCGGCTTAAGGTCGCGGTGAATCACGCCGCACCCGTGGGCATAGGCGATGGTGCGCGCGATTTTCATGATCATGGCGATGGCGTCGTCCTGCGCCATGGCGCCTTCGGCGTTGACAAGCTGTTCGAGCGTCATGCTCTTTCCGGGGCGCGGTTCGCGGCGTTCGCCTTCGGCCTCCGGAAGGTAGACTTCGGTCCTCGGCGGCCCCGCCACGTATTCCATGACAATGTAGGGGCCGAGCTCATCCTCCCCCAGCGCGTAGATGTGCACCACATGCACATGGTTCAATACCGCCACCGCGCGGGCTTCATAGAGAAAGCGCTGCCGGAGCACAGGGTTTTGCAGCGCCTGTTCGTTGAGGCGCTTGATGGCCACATAACGCCCCAGGCGGCGGTCTCTGGCAAGGTAAACCACACCCATTCCGCCGTCGCCGATTTTACCGCAGATCGTATACTGGCTGAAAAGCGCTTCGGAACCTGTTCCCGAGGCGGAAAATGCGCCGGCTTCGGCGGTTTCATTCCCGGGAATCAGGAGAATCGTTTTGGCGGCGGGGTCTGATTCCGCCGGAATAACGGTTGTTTTGTCCTGTTCAGCCATAAATGAGTTTTCCCCGCATGTTGTGAGAGAGTGTAGCGGTGAAAGGGTCGAAATTCAAGTTAATTAGCCTCGGGGCGGCGAATCAGGGCGCGAGCCAGCAAAAGCAACCCCACGGCAAGAATGCCGCACGAGATAAACTGGCCGATCGAAAGCCCGCCCCACACGCGTGCCCGGTGGTCGGCGCGGAAAATCTCGATCGTGAAGCGCAGCGCGGCATAGCCCGTGAGATAAATCCCCGAGGTCAACCCCTTGCGCAGGCGAAGGCGGGGGTAAAACGTGTAGAGGCCCGCAAAGAGAAGCAGATTGCCCGCCGCTTCAAAAAGCTGCGTGGGCGCCAGCGGCAGCGAGCGGGGCATGGCCTGCGAAATCAATCCTTCGTGGCACTGGGCGCGCCAGGGCTCCGACCCGGCGGGAAAGGAAATGCCAAAGGCGGAATCCGTCACCCGGCCATAGCAGCAGCCGTGCATGAAACAGCCCAGGCGGCCGAAGGCGTGGCCCAGCGGAAGCAGGGTCAGGAGAAAATCGGCCATCGCCAGGGGCGATTCCTTCTTAAACAGGCAAAAAAGCCAAATCACGGCGACCGCGCCGATAAAACCGCCGTAGAAAACGAGCCCTCCCTGATCAATGCGTAAGATCTGAAGCGGATTCGCGGCGAACTCCGCCGACCAGTTTTCAATCACAAACGCCAGGCGCGCGCCAATCACCCCCGAAGCCATCGTCCAGACCAGCAGATCGGAAAAGTAATCGGAGCGGCGCCCCGTTCGCCTCGCCTGAAGGTGGGCAAGCCCCCAGGCCGCCAAAAAGCCCAAAGCAATGCACAATCCATAGGCGTGGATGGAAAGCGGCCCGATTTTAAAAAGCAGAGAATGCATGAAAATCCTTTATTTAACTGGACAATTTTGACGCAACGGTGCATGATTATGCGTTAATCATTAACTGGGAACAAGCATTTTCTGGAAACACGAGGGAATTATGTCAGAAACGGGAAAAGCCACAATCCACGCCGAGAAGGTCGAAGACCCCAAATGCCCGCTGTGCCAGGCCGAGCTGCCGAACGACGCCGCTCCGCCCCTGAGCCAGATCCCGTGCCCCGCATGTGCAAAAGAGATTCTTATCCCCGGAACGCTTGCCAATTTCCGCCTCGTGCGCCTGATCGGTTGCGGCGGCATGGGCGCCGTTTACGAAGCCGTCGACGAGGCGCTCAAGCGCAAAGTGGCCATCAAGGTGATTCTCCGCTCAATGACGGCCGACCCCAGCTTCATCGAAACCTTCCGCCGCGAAGCGCAATCGGCCGCGCGCCTGAATCACCCCCACATCGTGCAGATTTATTCCTTCGGCGAAGTGTGCGGCCAGCCCTACATCGCCATGGAGCTTGTCCAGCCCGACAGCCTCGACCGCATGATGAAAAACGGCCCCGTCAGCCAATCCACCGCGCTGCGCATCGGCGAAGAAGTGGCCGAAGGCTTGAAACAGGCCTCTGAAATGGGCATCGTCCATGGCGACGTGAAGCCCGAAAACATTCTGGTCGATGAAAACCGGAACGCCAAATTGGCCGATTTCGGCATCGCCGCTCTCGCGGGCGCGCACGCCGGCGCAAACAATGAAGTATGGGGCACCCCCTACTACATCGCCCCGGAAACGCTCCGCCGCCAGAAAATCGATCACCGGGCCGACATTTACAGCCTCGGCGGCACCCTTTACCACGCCATCGCCGGCGTGCCCCCCTTCGAAGGCGCCGATTCGATCGCCGTGATGAAAGCCCGCCTCGAATCGAATCCCCGCCCGTTGAAAGACCTCGCCCCCGGTATCCCCGACGCGCTCAACGCCCTGATCATGCGCATGCTCGCCAGCGATCCCGCCCAGCGCTACCCGACCTATGAATCGCTTATTGCCGACATGCGCGCCGTGCAGAGTGCCGTCAAACCGGCGCCTCTTGCCGGCAAACGCATCGTCCTCAAAGGGAAAACGCCGCCTCCCGCCTCCCCCACTCCGCCCACCCCGGGCAAGCTCACCATTCCCGCGGGCATTACCCGCCAGGGCCAGGGCGAGATTCTCGACCCGATGTCGCTTGAGCAGTTCAAGACCGTGAACCCGCAAGATGAGGCCGCCGCCGGAGCCCTGCGCGTGAAAATTTTCATTGCGGTGGCTTGCATTGTTCTTCTTGCCCTCGCCGGCCTCGTGGTCGGCATTGTGCTGGCAACCCAAAAGGCCTCCGAGCTGAAACCCTCCGATAAGATCGCCGGCCAGTATCGAAACGAAACCGAAGCCGAAGAAGGTCTTCGCGTGCTCGATAAAATCATGGCGCAGCAGGCCGAAATCAACACATTGGCCACAACGCTTGAAGCCTGCGCGACCGAGGCCGTGCCGATGCTTGCCGCCATTGTCCGCGATGTCAGGCGCGGCACCCGGGCGCAATTTCACAACCGCGCCGTGCCCGCCGAACCCGCGCATGCGCCTTACGCCCCCACCCTTCCGGCCGCGCAGCCGCAGACCCCCGCCGCTGATGCACCGGCTCCCGCCCCCGAACCGGTCGCGAAGCCCGAACCCGAAGCCCTCCCCCGCCTCATCCAGCGCTCGATCGAGCTGCACAACCGTTTCTACGGATTAAAGGAAAACGCCCTTTGCGCGCGCGATCTGGCCGGCTGGGTCGAGGGTCAGCACCTTGCGTCGCAAGACAAGATGGTGACGCTGGAGGGGCTTCGGAAGATCGAAAACAACATTTCGACCGCCTTGGCGGCCTTCAAGAGCCGGCCCGGCGTGACCGACGGCAAGGCGATTGTCGACTACATCCGCCAGTCTGCCCAGATCATCAATCGCGATTACCGCCTGGCCATTCAGGAGATGAAACGCGAAGACCAGGATCGCCTCGAAGCCGAGCAACGCGCCAAAGCCGTTGAAGCCGAGCGCCTCGAACAGGAGCGCACGGCTCAGCTCGAGCAAACTGAAGTGGAAGCCGCAGGCATGGCGCTGACCGAAATCTATACCGACCTCCAAACCTTTGATTTCGATGCCGCGGCGCGCAAGTTCAACATGCGCACCGCCGGGTTCAAAACGGAAAAAGGGAAAGCCGCCACAGTCGTCCCGCTGGAGAAAATCGAGCGCTTGCGCTCACTTCAGGCATTCCTCATGCAGAAACTGCCGGCCTTCAAAGGCCGCTACGCCATTTCAAAGGTTACAAAAGACCGGGTCTACATCAACGACAAGCCCATGCCCTGGTCTGAAATCACACAAAAGCGACCTGAAGTTATGGTTGAACAAATCCGCTATTTTCTGCTTGATGACGAACGGGCCAAAACACTCAAATTGTCCGAAAGAGCCAACCAGTCCATCAACGCCGCGCTTTTCTGCACATGGATGATTCCCGGAAATAATCCTACCGTTGAGAAAATCACCGCCTCCCTGACCGAATACGCGGTGCGCCATCTGCCCTCCGCCCAGGCCGACGTAAACCGGCTTTTCGAAGCCACTCCCTAACGGAAAACCGGAGGTTTTTCAGGTCGCCGAAAAACACAATAAAAGGCGTGAGGACAACACTCTTCACGCCTTTTATTTCAATCCGAACCCAACGGTTTTCTTTTTTTATCTTATTATCAATTCAAGTGGTTCTATATATATAACACCCCGAAATTCACATTTTTAAAACTTTTTTAAAAAATCGCTATTCACATTCATAAAAATGTGATATTCTCACGCCATAGAAATGAGGGAATCATCTTATGAAAGTAACGAATCATCTGTTGGCATGGCTCAACGCCGAGCGTTCCCGCCGCGGCATCTCTTATCAGAAGATGTCGGAAATCTGTGGTCACACAGTTTCATGGTGTGCGTTCCGTAAACTTCTGAACGGTTTGACAAAGTCGACAGAAGGGGTGACGGATGACGCACTCTGCAAAATTTTCGATGTTTCTCTGGAAGACCTCCTGGCCATTACGCTCAACAAGCCCTTGCCCGGTAAACGCCGCGCCTCCGAAACCTTGCTCTGGAACTGGTTGAAAGAGCAACCGGATCGCGTCGAGCAAATCCGGAAGATGGGTTACGACGGTCGCCTGCCCAAGCCTCCCCAGGAAGCGGAATAATCCGTTTTTCGAAAATGGTACGGCCATACCTCGTTTCAGCGGGGTATGGTTTTTTCATGTCAAACCGCCATGCATGCCTTTCCCGACCCGGCCCGCCGCATTCAAACGACCATTTCCTCCGAAGGAGGAGGCAAAACGCTGCTGGCCTATCTTTCGGAGCGTTTCACCTATCATTCCCCCGTGGAATGGCAGGTGTTGATCGAAAGCGGAGCCATTCTGCTCAACAGGGTAGACGCACGCCCCGGCGCGGTTTTAACCCCCGGCGACGTTGTGTCGTTTTCACTTGAAAACCGCGCCGAACCCCCGGTCAGCTCCGCTTTTGCCATCTGCTGGGAAGACGAATCGTTTCTTCTTGTCAACAAACCGCCCAATCTCCCGGTTCACCCCGCAGGGCGTTACTTCAAACACACCCTCTGGTACGAATTGCAACGGCGCGGCATCGCCCAAACGCCCTGCATCGTCAATCGTCTCGACCGGGAAACATCGGGGCTTTTGCTGGTAGCCAAAACCCCCGAAGCCGCCGGCGCGGCTCAGCGCCTCTTTCAGCGCGGCGCCGTTTCCAAGCATTACCTGGCGCTCGTTGAAGGCGATTTCCGCGCGGTGGCCGACCAAACCGCCCTCTATTGCTCTGGAAAACTGTTCCCCGCCGGTGGAATCATCCGAAAAAAGCGCGCGCTTCAACAGCCTGTTCTTTCGCAAACACCGCCCGGAAGCGAAGGAAAGGAATGGGTTTTAACCCGCTTCCGGTGCCGCTCGTTTTTTGCGGAAAACGGCGTGTCTCTGGTCGAGGCGCAAGCCGTTACGGGGCGCCTGCATCAAATCCGCGCAAGCCTGCGGTCATTGGGGTATCCTGTGGTGGGCGATAAGCTCTACGGGGTTGACGAACGCCTTTTTCTCGCTTTTCTCTCCGATTCGCTTTCACCCGCCTGCCAATCCCTTCTCCGCCTTCCCCACCAGGCGCTGCACGCCGCGCGCATGGTTTTCCGGCATCCCCTTTCGGGGGCCGTTCTGGATTATGAAGTGCCCCCGCCGGAGACCTGGTCGGCAGTGATGGTTTGACACATACGCCCGGAACCTTTATGATATACCCATTTATCCCGAAAATGGAGCTGATGACAACTCGATGAAAATTCTTGTAATCGGAAGCGGTGGCCGCGAGCATGCCATCGTCTGGAAACTCGCGCAAGACAGCCGCCGGCCTGAGATTTTCTGCGCGCCCGGCAATGCCGGCACCGCCACGCTTGCCTCCAACCTCCCAATCGCCGCCGATGCCATTGAGGCGTTGACCGCATGGGCCGCCGAACACCGCCCGGATTTGACGGTCGTGGGTCCCGAAGTGCCGCTTTGCGCGGGCGTGGTCGATGCTTTCGAGGCATTGGGGCTTCGCATTTTCGGCCCTGTGGCGGCTGCCGCGCGGATGGAAGGCAGCAAGGTGTTTTCAAAGGAAATCATGGAGGCCGCCGGCGTGCCGACCGCGCGCTTTCGCAGCTACACATCGTCGAAAGAAGCCATTCTGGGCCTGGCGGAATTCACCTATCCCGTGGTGATCAAGGCCGATGGCCTGGCCGCCGGCAAAGGCGTGGTCATTGCCCAAACGCGTGAAGCCGCCGCCGAAACGATCCACGATATGCTCGATGCCGCCATCTTCGGCGAAGCGGGCGCATCGGTTTTGATTGAAGAATTTCTCGATGGCGAAGAAGCGTCTCTTCTGGTGCTGACCGATGGCGAACACGCCGTGGTGCTGCCTTCGGCACAAGACCATAAACGCGTCTTCGACCGCGACCAGGGCCCCAACACCGGCGGCATGGGCGCGTATTCGCCGGCGCCGGTCGTCACGCCCGCGATTGAAGCGTTCACGCGCGATCAGATTGTCTTACCCGTTTTGAACGAGCTGAAAAAACGCGGCGTCGTTTACAAAGGCGTGCTTTACGCGGGCCTCATGATCGGCTCCCGCGGCCCGATGGTGCTCGAATTCAACGCCCGCTTCGGCGACCCCGAAACGCAGGTCGTGCTGCCCCGCATTGAGGGCGACCTGATTCCCGCGCTCGAGGCCTGCATCGACGGTACCCTGACCGATGCGCTGGTTCGCCGTTCGCCGCTCGCCGCCGCCACGGTGGTCATGACCGCGCCCGGTTATCCGGGAAACTACCCCAAGGGGAGCGCGATTACCGGAATCGAGGAAGCGTGCGCCATGAAGAACTGCGCGGTGTTCCATGCCGGAACAGCGCGCAAAGACGGCCGGCCCGTTACCGCCGGCGGTCGCGTGCTCGCCGTGACGGCGGAAGGTTCGACCCTCCGCGAGGCGGTTGACCGCGCCTATGAGGCCGTTTCCAAGATTCATTTTGAAGGCGCGCATTATCGCAAAGACATCGCGGCGCGCGCGTTTCTGAAACCCATTGTTTAATCACGGGAGTTTGTTATGAGCACAGCACAACCGCTTGTCGGCATCATCATGGGAAGCGATTCCGACTGGTCGATCATGCAGAAAACCGCCGATGCGCTGCGCGATTTCGGCGTGCCGTTTGAAGTGCGCATCATGTCGGCCCACCGCACCCCCACCCTTGCCGCCGAATACGCCTCCGAAGCCGAAGCGCGCGGCCTTCAGGTCATCATTGCCGCCGCCGGAATGGCCGCGCACCTGGCCGGCGTGATTGCCGGGCACACCGTGCTGCCCGTGATCGGCGTGCCTGTGACCGGCAGCGCGCTCAACGGTCTTGATGCGCTTCTGGCCACAGTTCAAATGCCCGGCGGCATTCCCGTGGCCACCGTGGCGCTCGGTTCGGCCGGCGCGACCAACGCCGCGCTTCTCGCCGTGCAGATTCTGGGCACGGCCGACCCCGAATTGCGCCGTCAGTTTCATCAGCACAAGGCAGCCATGCAGATGAAGGTCGTCGCCGCCGATGAAAAACTTCAGCTTTCCCTTGCCAACCTCTCCCGTTAAGGATTCCCGATCATGGCATTGAACATTGTTACCGATATCGATTCACAGGTCGCCATCCGCCGCGTGCTGATGAGCGTTTCCGATAAAACCGGCCTCGAGGCCTACGTCCCCGGCCTTCTTGCCGCATGCCCCGGCGTGGTCATCTACTCCACCGGCGGCACCTATGCCGCGCTCCAGGCAATCATGACGCCCGAACAGGCCAAAACCCAGCTCGTTTCGGTTTCAGATTACACCGGCCAGCCTGAAATGCAGGGCGGTCTCGTGAAAACGCTCGATTTCAAAATCTACCTTGGCCTCCTCAGCGAAACCTACAACACCGACCACCGGAAAGACCTCCTCCGCACCGACGCCGTCGGCATCGACATGGCCGTGGTCAACCTCTATCCCTTCAAGAAGACCGTGGCAGAGCAAGGCGTCACCCCCGAGATGGCCCGAACCAACATCGACATCGGCGGGCCCTGCATGGTGCGCGCCTCCGCGAAGAACTACCTCCGCGTGGCCTCCGTCACCGATCCCGCCGACTACCCCTCCCTCTTGAGCGAGCTCCAAGCCGCCAACGGTTCGCTTTCGCTTGAAACCCGCTTCCGCCTCATGCGCAAAGCCTTCGCCCACACCGCCGATTACGATTCCGCCATCGCCCGCTATTTCGCCGGTGTGGATGCCGGCGCCGTCCGGCGAAGTTACACCCTTCACCAACAGCAACACGCATGATCGATCTCCACACCCACTCCACCGCGTCCGATGGTTCCGACAGCCCCGAAGCTCTCGCCGCGATGGGTAAAGCCGCCGGTCTCGCCCTGATGGCGCTGACCGATCACGACAATACCGACGGCACGGCCGGTTTCCTGGCCGCGTGCCGCCGCGAAGGCCTTTGCGGCGTGGCGGGCATCGAGCTGAGCGCCGAGGTCGCCGAAGGCTCGCTGCACATCCTCGGGCTTGGCATTGATGCCGCCTCCGAACCGCTTCAGGAAAACCTGACCCGCGTCATCGAAGGCCGCGAATGGCGCAACGCCCAAATGCTGGAGCGCCTCAATGAGCTCGGCCTTGAGCTGACCTGGGCCGAAATTGCCGACCTGGCCGGCCAGGATCTCATTTCCCGCGCGCACTTCGCCCTCGCCCTCATCAACCGCGGGTATGTTTCCACCGTGGCGGAGGCCTTTGAGCTTTATCTCGGCAAAGGCGCGCCCGCCTATGTGGATCGCTTCCGTTTTTACCCGGAAGAGTGCATCCGCATGATTCACGAAGCCGGCGGTATCGCCGTGGCCGCGCACCCTTTCTCCTGGGCGCAGGATCGGAATATCCTGGCTGAGAACCTTGAGGCATTGAAGGAAAAGGGAATCGACGGCATGGAAGTGTATTACAGCGCCTACAGCCTCGAAGAGCGCCTGGATCTTCTGCGCATTGCGGCCAGGCTGAACCTCCAGCCCTTTGCCGGATCCGATTACCACGGCGAAGCCAAGGCCGAGATCGCCCTGGGCGCGCCCGAAACGCCGCCCGAAACGGAAGCGGCCATCCGCCGCCTCCTTCAACAGTGCCCCGGGACAGTATGGTCATGAGCACCCTTGCCGAACAATTGGCCGAGCTGATTCGGCGCACCTCCGCCGAAATCCCCGAAGACATCGCCGCCGCGCTGGCCTCCGCGAACCGCGCCGAAGAGCCCGCCTCGCGCGCCGACCGGATTCTCGCCACCATTCAGGAAAATACCGCTTTGGCCGCGCGCTGTTCGCAGCCGCTGTGCCAGGATACCGGCACATTGACCTTTTTCTGGCGCCTGCCGCGCGGAACCGATACCTTTCCCTTGGAAAACGCCTGCCGGGAAGCCACCCGGATGGCCACCCAAAAAGGCTGGCTGCGCCAAAACACCATCGAAACCCTCACCGGAGCCTCGGTTTCAGACAATGTCGCCGAAGGGTCCCCTGTCGTCCATTTTGAACAGGAAGACATCGCCGCCCCGGAAGTCACCCTGCTCATGAAGGGCGGCGGGAGCGAAAACATGGGCCGCCAATACAGCCTGCCCGATGATCGCCTTGATGCCGGGCGCGACTGGGAGGGCGTGAGAAAATGCCTGCTCGACGCCGTCTTTCAGGCGCAAGGCCAAGGCTGCGCCCCCGGCATCCTCGGCGTATGCGTGGGAGCCGACCGCGCGGAAGGGTTCGCCGTGGCCAAGCGTCAGCTTCTGCGGCCGCTTGCCGATTCTTCGCCCGTGCCTCGACTTGCCGCGCTTGAGGCACGCATCCTCGCCGAAGCCAATACCCTTGGGATCGGCCCGATGGGCACCGGCGGGAAAACCACATTGCTTGGCGTGAAAATCGCCGCGCGCACCCGCCTGCCCGCGTCCTATTTCGTTACCGTGGCCTATCTCTGCTGGGCCGCCCGCCGACGAACGGCGGTCATCACACTGGAGCGTTGAAATGGAAACCAGCGTCTACGAACAACGTTTCCCCGTTTGGTTCACCTACCCCGTCTGCTTCACGCGCAACGCGTGGGCGACCGACAACACCATCCTGATCGACCGCATGAGCCGCGAGATCGATTCCGAACCGCCGCACAAAACGCTGGTCGTCATCGACCAAGGCGTGGCGTTGACCAATCCCCTGCTCGCCGCCTCGATTGAAAACTACTGCCGCGTGCACCGCAAAACCATCCGCCTTGCGGCCGAACCGATTTATGTGCCCGGCGGCGAAGCCGCGAAGCAAACCGACGAAACCTTCTACCGCGTGCTCGACATCGCCGAAGAGCGCCGCCTCTGCCGGAAAAGCTTCATCATCGCCATCGGTGGCGGAAGCGTGCTCGACGCCGTGGGGCTTGCCGCCGCGCTGATCCACCGCGGCTGCCACCTGATTCGCATGCCCTCCACCACCCTTGCCCAATGCGATGCGGGGGTCGGCGTTAAAAACGGCCTCAACGGCGCTTCATCGAAAAACTTCATCGGAACCTTTGCGCCGCCCTTTGCCGTCATCAACGACAGCACCCTGCTGGAAACCCAGCGGCAGGAAGATTGGATCGGCGGCCTCGCCGAGGCGTTCAAAGTGGCAGTCATCAAAGACGCCGCCTTCTTCGCCTGGCTCGTCGAAAACACCGGCCGGCTGGTTGCCCGCGATCTCGACGCCATGGAAGAAGCCGTCCGCCGCACCGCCATCCTTCACCTGGATCACATCCGCACCGCCGGCGATCCCTTTGAAACCGGAAGCGCCCGCCCGCTTGATTTCGGCCACTGGGCGGCCCACCGCCTGGAAACGCTTTCCGAATTCTCCCTGCGTCACGGCCAGGCCGTCGCCATCGGCATCGCCATCGACGCCACCTACGCCCGCCTTACGGGCCGCCTCACCGCCGAAGCGTGCACTGCCATCGTCACCGCGCTCGAAGCCTGCGGGCTCCCCGTTTGCCATCCCCTGCTTGAACAGCCCGACAATCTGCTCAAAGGCATCAATCAATTTCGCGAACACCTCGGGGGCCGCCTTTGCGTGACCCTGCCCAAAGGAATCGGCAGCCGGGAAGAGGTCAACACGCTCGACCTCCTGCTCATTCGCAAAGCCGTTGAAGAATTGCTCAACCGCTCATGAAACAGCCGCTGACCTACTGCACCAACGTTCACCCCGGCGAAAGCGCCGAGGCATTGGTGCAGATGCTTCGCGGCCCCGCGCGCGAGGTCAAGGCCGCTTTTTCCCCCGATGACCCCTTTCCGCTGGGGCTTCGCATCGGCGCGAAAGCCGCGGCAGAGCTCGATCCCGAAGCATTGTCGGCGGAATTGACCGCCGGCGGCTTCACCGTTTTGGGTCTCAACGGTTTTCCCTACGGCCCCTTTCACGCCCCATCCGTGAAAACCGCCGCGTATGCGCCCGATTGGTCTACCCCCGAGCGCCTGGCCTACACGCGCCGCCTCTTTGAAATTCTTGCGGCCTTGCCCTTCGCGGGCGAAAGCGCCAGCGTCACCACCGTTCCGCTGGCTTACAAAACAACCGCCCTTTCCAACGGCATGACCGCAGCGCTGCTGACCTTGGACGCCGAGCTTGAAGCGATTTTTCAAAAGACCGGAAAGCACATGACGCTCGCCCTTGAACCCGAACCCGATTGCCTTCTGGAAAACACCGAACAAGTCGTCGCCTTTTTCAGACAGCTCCCCAAACACAATCACCTTGGGCTTTGTTTCGACACCTGCCACTTTGCCGTTGGTTTTGAAGACCCGCTCCACGCGCTCCTGCGCCTCGAACGCGCCGGCGTGCCGGTTCTACGCGTTCAAATCAGCGCCGCGCCCGAGCTCACGCCTCTCACGCGTGCCGAAGACCTCGCCGCATTTCTTGACCCGGTCTACCTCCACCAGGTCAAGGTCCGCCTCCCGGAAGGCCGCATCCTCCCCTACTCCGACCTTTCGGCGGCGCTTTGCGAATCGCTGCCCGGCCGCGAAGCCCGCATTCACCTGCACATTCCGCTCGACTGGCCCGGCAACGACGCCTTCGCCACAACCGCCGCTTCGCTCACGCCCGCCTTCTGGCGCCACATCCGCGAAAAAGCCTACCCGCTCGAGGCCGAAACCTACACATTCTCCATTCTTCCCCCCGGAATTCGCCCCGCGTCGGCCGCCGAAGGCGCCATCCGCGATCTTTCATGGCTAAGACAGCGTTTCGCTTGACCCCGTGGCGGTTTTCAGCTATACTGATCCCAATAAAAAAGTGTGTGGAGAAGTTATGTCAAAAACAGATGTCCTGAAAGCGATGGCAGTGCCGGATTGGTGTTCCGAAGCCGCCAAGCGCATCGCCAATTGCGCCCTCAAGCGCGAAAAAACGCAAATTCGAGGCGCTTACTTCGACCTGGCCTGCGAGTTTTACGATTCCGTGACGGCGGCGCTGAATAACCGCGACCAACGGATTCGAATTTTTTCCGACTATTGGAAGAAACGCCGAACCGAGCCCGGTTTTCCCGAAACCATCCGAAGCAGCAACGAAGTGGGCATTCTCGATGCGCTCTTTTTGCTTCCGGGGTTTGAAGCGGTTATCGAGCAAGGCGATATGGATGTTTTACTCGCCTGCGCCGTTTACGCCACCGACTGGGGCAAAAAGGGCGCCCGGGCACGTTTCGAATGACTTTTTTTCTTTTTTATTGTTTCCAGCCCTTACGCGTGACCATCGCCGGTTTCACACCGAGCGATTTCATCACGGTGGCCCAGCCGTAAACGCAAAGCGTAAGCCAGCACACCGGCACATGGTACCACCAGGCCGGGTCGGGCGTTCGCCGGTTTCCCTTGAATTGCTGAATCAGCAAGGGAATAATCGTGAGCGTGCAGAGGCAGAATAAAAGCAGACCGCGTTTTTTTTGTTTATCCCACGGGTAAACGCGCTGTTTTGAATCGGCGAAAAAAAGAAAATCGCGGATGCGGCGGCGTTGTTTGCGCTGAAAATCAGCCAGACGGGCGCAGTAGAGATGAACAACGCCGGTTTTTACTTTGGCCACGGCGCAGGTCTCGCCGCGCAGGAGCTTCTGGTAGAGAATGTCGATATCGAAAAAGTAAGGCGCCCAGGTCACGCCGGCGAGCAGCGAACGGCGGAACACGAAGCCGTTGGCGCCGATGGTGGGCAGCGCATCGGGGGAGAGCGTCGCTTTCAGCCAGTCGCCGCAGTCTTCGGTGACAACGGGTAAATCGGTCCAGCGCCCGGTGATGGCGCATTCGCGGTCGTAATTGCCCGTAAAAAGGCAAATCGGGTCGTTCATGCCGAGCATGGCGAAATAGCGGGTGAGCGCGGGATCTTCAGGGCGCCGGGTATAAGCGACCGGCTCGGAGGCCACGAGTGAAGGGTCGCCGGCCAGCGGCGCGACAAGGCGCGAAAGCCAGCGGGAATCGGGCAGAATGTTGTCGCTGTCGATCAGTGCGATCAGTTCGCCGCGCGCGACTTTGATTCCCGCCGTTTTGCCGGCTTCACCGGTCTTGAGCGGGTTATCGGTGATGTGATCCACGCCGTGGCGCCGCGCGATTTCCACTGTGGCATCGCTCGAGCCTGCATCGGCAATGACGATTTCAAAGCGGTCGCGCGGATAATCCTGCGCCTGAATGGCCGCAAGGCACGCCGGAAGAGGGCCGGCGGCATTCAGGGTCGGAATGACGATGCTGACGAAGGGATGCATTAGGTATACCGCAACACTTCGTCGACCGTGGTGTAGCCGTCGAGCACGTTTCGTATGCCGTCTTCGCGCATGGTGCGCATGCCCAGCTCGCGGGCCTTTTCGCGGATGACCAGCGTGGGCTGGCGGTCGTTGATGAGCTCGCGGATGGGGTTCGACACTTTGAGATATTCGAAGATACCCTTTCGGCCTTTGTAACCGGTGTTGTTGCAGATGGAGCAGCCGGGGCCGTAGAAGAATTTGCGCCCGCCGACGTCGCTCCGGGTCAGCTCCATGCGCGCAAGGGTTTCGTCGTCGGCATCGTAGCCGACTTTGCAGTTTTTGCAGCAGGTTCGCATGAGGCGCTGGCCGAGCACGGCTTCAAGCGTGGAGGAGATCAGGTACGGCGCCACGTTCATATCGATGAGGCGCGTCACCGCGCCGGCGGCATCGTTGGTGTGGAGGGTGCTGAAGACAAAGTGACCGGTGAGCGCGGCCTGCACGGCGATTTCGGCGGTCTCGAGGTCACGGATTTCACCGATCATCATCACATCGGGATCCTGGCGGAGAAAGGCGCGGAGCACTTTTCCGAAGGTGTTGCCGGTGATGGGGTTGATGGGAACCTGGATGATGCCGTCGATGTCGTACTCGACGGGTTCCTCGGCGGTAAGCAGCTTGGTGTCGGTTTTATTGATGGTGCGCAGGCAGGAGTAGAGCGTGGTGGTTTTGCCGGAGCCGGTGGGGCCGGTTACGATGAAGATGCCGTTGGGCTTTTCGATGTCGATGGTGATTTCGTCGTAAAGGTCTTCGGGCAGGCCGATGTTTTCGAGGTCAAGCGAAACCACGCTGCGGTCAAGCACGCGAAGCACCACGCTTTCGCCGTGAACCGTGGGCAGGCACGACACGCGAAGGTCGACCTGGCGGCCGGCCACGGTGAGGGCGATGCGGCCATCCTGCGGAATGCGGCGCTCGGCGATGTTGAGCCCGGCCATCACCTTCACGCGGGAAATGATCGGGAGCGCCATGTGGAGCGGCGGCGGGTTCATTTCATAGAGAGCGCCGTCGACGCGGTACCTGATTTTGAAGTCTCTCTCAAAAGGCTCGATGTGAATGTCGGAGGCTTTGTCGGTGACGGCCTGATACAGCACGAGGTTCACGAAGCGAATCACGGGGGCGGCGTTGGCGACGGATTCGATGTTCTTTTCATCGGCTTCTACCTTGAGGGAGGCATCGGCGGCGAGGTCTGATTCGAGGGTGGAGATCATGTCGTTGACGCTGCCGCCTTCATCGCCGTAGTATTCCTGGATGGCGTTTTTGATATCTTCCTCGCGGGCCATGACGATGCGGACGTCTTTGGTCAGGAGGAAGACCAGCTCGTCCATCACATTGGGGTCGATGAGGTCGGCGGTGGCCAGCGTGATGTGGTCGGGGGCGGCCTCCACGGGAACCACGTTGTACATGCGGGCGGTCGTGGCGGGAATGGCCTCGATGATGGCGTGATTGACGGGGATGTCTTTCAGGTCAATCACATCGCACCCCTGCGAAGAGGCGATCATGCTCAGGAGGTCGTCTTCGGAGACGATATCCTGGGCGAGAATGAGGTCGCGGTAGGATTTACCGCTTTCCAGATGCTCGCGTGTGATTTCTTCCGCCTGTTCGCCGGCGAGGAAGCCGTTTTCGACGACCAGGGCGAGAAGCGGGGCAAGGTGGGAAGTGTCGTCCATGATTAACGGTCTCCGTCGAGCATTTCTTTGAGTTTATCCACGGTGGTATCGGGATCCTGGGCTTTGGTGATGAGCTCTTCGTAGGAGATGCGGCCGGCCATGTAGAGTTGGAGGAGGTGCATGTCGAGCGCCATCATGCCGAACTTCGCGCCGGTCTGAATGTCGGACTTGATCTGGAAGGTCTTGTTGTCGCGGATGCGCGAGCGGATGGAGGGCGTGGAGATCATGACTTCGAAGGCGGCGACGCGGCCGGGTTTGTCGGCCCGCGGCAGCAGCAGCTGGGAGATAACCGCCACAAGGCTCATGGAGAGCTGCGTGCGCACCTGTTCCTGCTGGTTGGTCGGGAATGCGTCGACAATACGGTCGACGGTTTCCGAAGCGCCGGTGGTGTGGAGGGTGCCGAAGACCAGGTGCCCCGTTTCGGCGGCGGTGATGGCGGCCTGGATGGTTTCAAGGTCGCGCATTTCACCGACGAGAATCACATCGGGATCCTGGCGGAGGGCGCGGCGGATGGCTTCGGCGAAGCTGGGCACGTCGTCGCCGATTTCGCGCTGGGTCACGATTGATTTTTTGTGGCTGTGGAAGAATTCAATCGGGTCTTCGATGGTGATGATGTGGCAATCGCGGTCTTCGTTGATGATGTTGAGCATGCTGGCCAGCGTGGTCGATTTACCCGACCCCGTCGGCCCGGTCACGAGAATGAGCCCGCGCGGCTTGTAGAGCAATTCCTTGACCTGCTCGGGCAGGCCGATCTGCTCCAGGGTGAGCAGGGTGGTGGGGATCTGGCGGAGCACGGCGCCGTAGTGCTTGCGTTCTTTGAAGATGCTCACGCGGAAGCGGGCCTGGTCTTCGAAGCTGACGCCGAAATCGGCGCCGCCGTTTTTCTCGGCCTGCTGGAAATGTTCCTCGCCGGAGATTTCCTTGACGAGCTCGAGCGTGTCTTCCGGGGTGAGCTCGGGGAAATCGATCGGCTGAAGGGATCCGTGAATGCGGAACATGGGCGATGCGCCCACGCGAAGGTGAATGTCGGAGGCCTTTTCGTCAACGGCCAGCTGCATCAAATCGGTCATCGATACGGATGTGCTCATTAGTCTGCGTCTCCCATGGTTGCCCGTAACACTTCGGAAAGCGTCGTCATGCCCGACGCCACCTTCAACATACCGTCTTCGCGCAACGTGCGCATGCCCATTTCGCGGACGCGCGCGCGAAGCACCGTTGCCGGCGCGTGGTCGAAAATCAACCGTTGCACCGTATCGTCTACGCCAAAAATTTCAAAAATGCCTTTGCGGCCTTTATACCCCGATTGCCCGCAGACGGGGCAGCCTTTGCCCTTGAACATTTTCATGTCGTCGGCGTTTTTACCGAGCGCGCCGAGCATCTTTTTCTCGCGGTCGGTCGGCAGGTAGTCGGCGCGGCAGGAGTCGCAGATGGCGCGCACCAGGCGCTGGGCCATTGCGGCGCGAAGGGCGGAGGCCACGAGGAAGGGCTTCATGCCGATATCGAGCAGGCGCGTCACGGCGCTGGGTGCGTCGTTGGTGTGAAGGGTGCTGAACACAAGGTGACCGGTGAGCGCCGCTTCCATGGCAATTTCGGCGGTCTCATGGTCGCGGATTTCACCGATCATCACGATATTGGGAGCCTGGCGGAGAATCGAGCGCAGGGCGGCGGAGAAGTCGAGGCCCACATCGCGGTTGACCTGCACCTGGTTAATGCCCGACATCTGATATTCGACCGGGTCTTCCACGGTAATCAGTTTTTTATCGGGTTGGTTGATTTGCCCCAGGCAGGCGTAGAGCGTGGTGGTTTTGCCGGAACCGGTCGGGCCGGTCACGAGAATCACGCCGTCGGGCAAGGTGATGAGGCGTTCGAACTTTGCCTGGTCGTCGGAGAGGAAGCCGAGCTGGGGAAGCCCGAGGGCGAGGTTCTGTTTATCGAGAATACGCATCACGATGCTTTCGCCGTAGTTGGTCGGCACGGACGACACGCGCAGGTCAAGCTCGCGGCCCTGCATTTTGACCTGGATGCGGCCATCCTGGGGGATGCGTTTTTCGGAGAGCTTCATGTTGGCCATCAGCTTCACGCGGCTGAGAATGGCGCCTTGAAGGCGCTTGGGCGGGGGATCCATTTCGCGCAGGTTGCCGTCGATGCGGAAACGCACGCGGAAGCGGCGCTCCATCGGCTCCAGGTGAATATCGGAGGCGCGCATTTTGATGGCGTCCATCAGAATCAGGCTCACGAGGCGGATGACGGGGGCATCGCCTTCTTCCTCTTCGCCGTCGCCCAGGTCATGTTTGCGCACGGAGATGTCGGAATCTTCAAACGCATCGGGGTTGGCGGGGTAGAATTTGGTGATTACGGCCAAAATGTCGTGCCTGGGGACTACGATGGCTTCGATGTTTTTCTTGAGGAGATACCGCAAACCGTCCATCGCATCGTAGTTCATGGGGTCGCTGATGGCGATGGTCACGGAATCGTCGGTTTCCTGAAGCGGCGCCACGGTATACTTGCGCGCCGTTTCGGCGTCGAGCACGGTGGCGAGGCTTTCATCGAGCTCTTCGGCATTGAGGTGCGCGAAGGGCATTCCGAACTGTTCGGCCAGCACGGCGAGCACATCTTCTTCCTTGATCACGCCGGAGAGGATCAGGCCGTCGAGCACGGTTTCGCCGGGGTTGCGCACGGCGCTCATGGCGGCGTTGACCTGCTCGAAAGTCAGCAGGCCGGCTTCCTGGAGAATTTGAAGGACATAATCATCGTTTGTTGTCACGCGTTCCTCCTCAATGGTTTAGTTCGCGGCCAGTTGTTCGAGAATCACTTCGCGCGCGATCTGGGGAGAGGCTTTTCCCTTGCTGCGCTTCATCACCTGGCCGATGAGGAAGGTGATGGCCGCATCTTTGCCGGCTTTGAAATCTTCCACGGTCTTGGGATTCGCGGCAATGACCTCTTCCACAATCGCAAGCACCGCCGAGCTGTCGCTGACTTGCCCCAGGCCGCGTTCTTTCACGATCGCGGCGGGGTCGCCGCCCTTTTCAAAAAGCTCGGGGAGGAGCGCTTTGGCGGTGGGGCCGTTGATCACTTTTTCGTCGATCAGGCGAATCAGGGCGCCCAGGGCGGCGGGGGTGAGCGCGCAGGCGGTGATGACGGAGCCGGTATCGGAAAGCAGGCGGAGCACTTCCGTCATCATCCAGTTGGAGACGGCTTTTCCGTTGCCGTGCACGGCGGCGGCGTCTTCAAAAAAGTCGGCCACGGCGCGGTCGGCGGAGAGCACCTCGGCATCGTATTCGGGAATGCCGTATTGGGCAATCATGCGTTCGCGGCGTTTACCGGGCGATTCGGGAAGCTGGGCGGCCCAGGCGGCGATCTGCTCCTCCGTCAGCGCCACGGGCAAAAGGTCGGGCTCAGGGAAATACCGGTAATCTTCGGCGTTTTCCTTCGATCGCATCGGTTGGGTTTCCCCCAGATCGGGATCCCAGCGGCGGGTTTCCTGGCGAAGCTTCCCGCCGGCGTTGAGCACCTGTTCCTGGCGGTCAATCTCATAGAGCAGCGCCGCGTGGATGCCGCGGAAGGTGTTCATGTTTTTGATTTCAACGCGGGTACCGTATTCCTTTTGCCCAACGGGGCGAATGCTCACATTGACATCGCACCGCATATTGCCCTCTTCGAGGTTGCAGTCGCTCACGCCGGCATAGACCAGCATTTCGCGAAGCGCCTGAAGGTAGGCAAGAGCCTCGTCGGCCGAATCCATGTCGGGCTCGGTCACGATTTCCATCAGCGGCAGGCTGCAGCGGTTGAAGTCTACGCCGCTGCAACCGGGGCGGTGGGTGAGTTTGGCGACGTCTTCCTCCAGATGGATGCGCGTGAGGTGAATCGTTTTCTTTCCGGCGGGCGTGTTGATTTCCACCCCGCCGCCGAGGCAAAGCGGCTGATCGAGCTGCGTGATCTGATAGTTTTTGGAGACGTCGGGGTAGAAATAGTTCTTCCGGTCAAACTTGCTGTAGGGGTTGATTTTGCACCCCAGCATCAACCCCGCCATGACCGTGAAGCGAATCGCCTCGCGGTTTGTGGAGGGCAGCGCCCCCGGATAACCGAGGCACACGGGGCAGATCTGCGTGTTGGGCGGCGCGCCGAATGCGGTGCCGCACCCGCAGAACATCTTGGTTTGGGTCTTCAGCTGAACATGTGTTTCAAGGCCGATGGTGACTGCGTACTTCATCGCGAAAATCTCCGGTTAAGCGTTGCGCGCCGTTTCATAGGCGTGGCCGAGTTTAAAAAGCGTCTCCTCGCCGAAAGCCGGCCCGAGAAACTGCACGCCCACAGGAAACCCGGCCGCGGTGGCGCCGCTGGGCACAGCCATGCCGCACACACCCGCAAGGTTCGACGACACGGTGAAAATATCCGCCAGATAACTGCGCAGCGGGTCATTGCAACGCTCGCCGAGCTTCCAGGCCGGTTCCGGCGTGACGGGGGTAACGAGCGCGTCGCACTGTTTGAAAGCGTTTTCGAAATCGCGGCGGATGAGGGTGCGGACCTTGAGGGCGCGCTTGTAATACGCATCGGAGAAACCGCTGCTCAGCACAAAGGTGCCCAGAATGGCGCGGCGCTTGGTTTCGGCGCCGAAGCCGGCTTCGCGCGTGCGGTCGTACTGGTCGGCGATTGAGCTGCCCGGCACGCGCATGCCGTAGCGAACGCCGTCGAAGCGCGCCAGGTTCGCGGAGACCTCCGCCGTCATGCAGATGTAATAGGTGGCGATGGCATACTCGGTGTGAGGCATGGAAAGCTCCACAAGCTCGCCGCCGAGCGCCTCGCATTGGCGGATGGCCGCCTGCACGCGGGCCAACACTTCGGGTTCGACCCCGGCTACAAAATACTCTTTCGGCAAGCCCAATTTCATGCCTTTCAGCGGCTTATCGCCTAAATCGCGGCAAGCGGCCGCGTAATCGGGCACCGGCACGGCCAGCGCTGTGGCGTCAAAAGGGTCGTGCCCGGCGATGGCGTTGAGAAGCATCGCGGCATCTTCCACCGTTTTGGTCATCGGGCCGACCTGATCGAGCGAAGAGGCGCAGGCCGCCACCCCGAAGCGCGAAACGCGACCGTAAGTGGGTTTCACGCCCACACAGCCGCAATGGGAAGAAGGCTGGCGAATGGAACCGCCGGTATCGGAGCCGAGCGCGGCGATGGCGAGGTTGCCGCCCACTGCCGCCGCCGAACCGCCGCTGGAGCCGCCGGGGATGTAACCGGGGAAATGCGGGTTATGCGTTACCCCGAAGGCGGAGGTTTCCGTGGTGGATCCCAGCGCGAATTCATCCATATTCGTGCGGCCGGCGAAAACCGCGCCGGCGGCGCGGAGGCGGGCAACGACGGTGGCGTCGTAAGGGGCCTTGTAACCTTGCAGAATCTTGGAGGAACAGGTGCAGGGCTGCCCGATCACATTCATGTTGTCTTTAACGGCGACCGGCACGCCGAGCAGGTCGCCGGTCTTGCCGCACGCGCGGGCGGCATCGGCCGCTTCAGCCTGCTTCAACGCGCTTTCCGCATCGATTGAAACATAGGCGTGAACCGAGCTCTGCGATTCCTCCATCCGGGCCAGAAGCGCCCGCGTGAGCTCAACCGAGGAAAACGCGCCGCCCTTCAAACCGTCGGAGGCCTGGCGCAAGGTCAATTTACATAAATCCATCTTCACTGCTCCGTGCTTTTATTCAACGATTCGAGGCATCTTGAATTCGCAATCGATCCGCTGGGGGGCGTTGTCGAGCGCGGTTTCGCGGTCAAGGCTGGGAAGCACAACGTCTTCTCGAAAAACGTTCTCAACGGGTTGACCGTGCAGCGTCGGTTCGATTCCCTCCACATTGAGCACGGCGATTTTGTTCACATAATTGAGAATGGCGGGCAACTGTTCGGCGAAAAGCGCCTTTTCCTCAGGCGTCAGCGCGATGCGCGCCAACCCGGCCACATGCTCCACATCAAATTCAGGTTTTCCCACGGTAAAATCTCCTCATGCAGGCAAAACGCAACCGAATGCGCTTTTACCATTTGGAGGTGTAGTGTAACGATTTTTGCCCCGCAAAACAATCTTAAATCACGCCGCGACACACTTTTCATTTAAAACGGGAATTGTGATTGACCCTTCCTCCGCCTTTCTGTATCATCAGGGAAACTAATCTAAGCAAAAGGAGTATTTTCATGACTAGCAGACGCCACTTTCTGAAAGCCTGTTCGGCTGGTTTAGCCGCCGCGGCCCTTCCCTCTTCTTCGCTTTTCGCTCAAGCCGCCGCCGCGCGCTGCAACATCCTTTTCATTATGGCCGACGACCACGCCGCCCACGCCATCAGCGCCTACGGCAGCAAGATTAACCAGACCCCCCACATCGACCGCCTCGCCAAAGAAGGATTGCTCTTCGATCATGTGTTTGCGACCAACTCCATCTGCACCCCCAGCCGGGCCAGCATCCTCACCGGCCAATACAGCCATATCAACGGCGTGCCCGGGTTCAACGCCATCGACCCCAGCAAAAAAACCGTCGCCGGATATATGCGCGACGCCGGGTACCACACCGCCATCCTCGGCAAATGGCACCTTCACTCCGACCCCCGCGCGGACGACTGGGATAAATGGCTCATCTACCCCGGTCAGGGCGCCTACATCAACCCCGTCATGTACGATGCCAAAGGCAAATACACCTACAAAGGCAAATACGCCACCGAGCTGCTGACCGAAATCACCCGCGACGCCCTCGACGCCCTCCCCCCCGGCAAACCCTTTTTCGTGATGATGAACCACAAAGCCCCCCACCGCAACTGGGTGCCATCCAAAAAATACCGCGACGAATTCCGCAAAAAAACAATCCCCGAGCCCCCCACCCTGTTCGACACCTGGGAAGGCCGCGCCTCGCCGATCAAAAACACCTCCATGACGATCGAACACAACATGAACCTCAAGTTCGACCTCAAATTCATGGATATCTTCGGCGAACTCGACTGGCCCCAGGAAATGCGCCCCGACCCCGCCGACACGCCACAGGAAAAAGAGACCAAACGCCGGGCCCGCATCCGCCTCGCCTACCAGCGCTACATGCAGGATTATCTGGCCTGCGTGCAGAGCGTCGACGACAGCGTGGGCGACATGCTCGCCTACCTCAAGGAAAAAGGCCTCGACAAAAACACCCTCGTCATCTACACCTCCGACCAGGGCTTCTTCCTCGGCGACCACGGCCTTTACGACAAACGCTTCATGATGGACGAAACCATCAAAATGCCCTTCCTCGCCCGTTGCCCCGCCCTGATCAAAACCCCCGGCGCCGTTAACAGCGACATGATTACCAACGTAGACTTCGCCCCCACCTTCCTCGCCGTGGCCGGCGCTCCCGCCCCCTCCTCCATGCAGGGCCGCAGCTTCCTGCCCAACATGGAAGGCCGAACCCCCGCCGATTGGCGGCAGAGCATCTACTACCGCTACTACATCCAGGGCGGCGAACACAACACCCCCGCGCATTACGGCATCCGCACCCGCGACTACAAGCTGATTTTCTATTATAAGGTCGACGAGTGGGAGTGTTTCGACCTCAAAAAAGACCCCGAAGAGCTCAACAACATCTACGCCGACCCCGCCTACGCCGCGACCGTCGCCAAGCTCAAACGCGAGCTCTACGACCTCAAGGCCAAACTGCAGGATGCCGACCAGTTCTGGGGCGCCACCGAAAGCGATCCCAACCCACCCATCCAATAACGGAGGGGAAAAGATGAAATTACCGCCCTGCCTCACCCTAGCATGCGTGGTTTTTTGGGGGTGTGACCGGGCGGTTACAACGGCGCGGCTCGCCGAACCCCGCGCCCGGGTCAGCACCACGCAGTTTTACCCGGTTGTTTCATTCACGCCCGAGTTGAAAGCCTTTGAGACCGGGCTTGGGTGCATCACCAACGGGCATGTCCGCGCCTTTTGGAACCTCGTGCACCCCGATACCCTCGCAAAACTCACGCCCGAAGAGCGCCGCAAGGGATTGGAACAGCTTGAGAACATCACCGACTACACCCTCTCCGTGTATCACTGCGACGATGAGAATGAGTTTCAGTGCGCCTATCTCGCCCGCCTCGACTGCACACGCCTTGACCCTGCCGTCGGCGACGAAGCGCTCCGCCTTTACCTTCATGAAAAGGACGGTGCTTTTTCCATCGTCGGCGGCCAGTGGATTAAAGACGCGGCAAAATGATCCATTCCGCGCCGGGAAATTCCCGTGCGATCCACGCGTGCAAAAACCGGCGTGTATCCGCGTCGATTTCCGGCTTTTCTTCAGGCACCTCGTTGTAGACAAGCGCATGAAGGCGAATGCCGCGCCGCTTGATCGCCTCGAGACCGAGCAGCGTGTGGCTGATGCTGCCCAGGCGGCCGGAGGTCACAAAAATCATCGGATATCCGCGCGCCTCAATGAAATCAATCGTGAGCAGCGATTCCGTAAGCGGCGCCATCAGCCCGCCCGCGCCTTCAAGCAGAACCGCATCGAAGCGGCGCGCCAGCTCAGCCGTGGCGGCGTCGATTTTGGCGAAATCAACCGGGCGGTTGTCGAGGCGCGCCGCCAAATGCGGCGAAGCGGGATAGGAGTAAATTTCGGGCATGGTCAACCCCTCGCGATCTTCGGGAAGAAGGTCGAGGCCCATGATTGACCGGTGGAGAAGAATATCTTCTGAACGCCCGGAATTGCCCGTTTGGATCAGTTTTTGAGTAACCACCCGCCCCGGCCATTGCTTCGCGAGGAATCCTGTGGCGTAGCTTTTGCCGACATCGGTATCGATGCCGCTGACAAAATAAACAGGCGAAAGTGGAGTCATTTTTTACACATCACTCAAGGTATGTTGCAGGAAGCGCGAAGCCCCGCGAAGACGGCCTCCGCTTCGGCGAAACCGGGAGGAAGGCGGCCAAGCGTGCTTTGGGTGTCTTTCACTCTGACGATTTCAAGATAGGTCGCTCCCCCGCCCTTTTCGTAGTTGCCGCTGAGGTGCGCCACAAGATCGTCTTCCCCCAGATAGCCAAGGTTGAGCAAAACCTTGAGCGAAGCGAGGAAATAACTCTGTTCATCGCGCTCGGCTTCGAGCAGCAGCGGGAAAATGCCGAAGGAAAGCGCCAGCCGCCGAACGGTTTTTTCCGATGTGCACATGGCAAACACGGGATCCTGGCCGCGGAAGGCCGCCAAAATGCGCGCGGTGCAACCGGTCACGCTGTCGGCCACAATGCGCGAGACGTTGAGGCGCTTGGCGGCGTGAACGGCCTGCTTGGCGAGGAACGCCGTCACATCCGTATTATCGGAGGAATAGGGCGTGAACACATCTGTTTCGGTGAGCTTGGTGCGTTCGGCTTCCGCCGCCACGCGCGCCATCATCCGCACCGATTCCACAGGATACGTGCCGCTGGCGGTTTCGCCGCTGAGCATCACGGCATCGGTCTGGTAATAGATGGCGTTGGCGATGTCGGTCACTTCGGCGCGGGTCGGGCGCGGGTTTTTAATCATCGATTGGAGCATCTGGGTGGCCACAATCACCGGTTTTTTCGCCTGTGCGCACTGGCGGATCAACATGCGCTGAATGCCGGGAATGCGCTCTTCGGGAACCTCAATGCCCAAGTCGCCGCGCGCAACCATCACGCCGTAAGCGGCCTCAAGGATGGAATCGATATTGTCGACGCCTTCCTGATTCTCGATTTTGGCAATGATTTGGATATCGCTGCCACGTTCATCGAGAATGGCCTGGACATCGAGCACATCCTGCTTGGTGCGCACAAAGGAATGGGCGATAAAATCGAAATTCTGGTCAATGGCCAGCTGGATATTGAGGCGATCCCGCTCGGTGAGCGAAGGCAGGTTGATGCGCACGCCGGGCACGTTGACGCTCTTGCGGCTGCCGAGAAGGGCATTGTTGCGCACTTCGGCGATCAGGCTTTGCGGGTTCTTTTCAATCACGCGCAATTCAAGCTCGCCGTCGTCGATCAGAATCGCGCCGCCCAGCGGCATATCCGCCGCAAAATCCGCATGGGAAACGCCGATGAAATCATGATTCGTGAGGCGGTCAAGGTCGCCGCCGGCAATTTCCACGCGATCGCCGGTCTGAAACGCCACGGGTTCGTCGCCGACGCAGGCCGTGGTGCGGATCTCAGGCCCCTTGGTATCGATCAGCAGCGCGATATGGCTTGAAACGGCGCGCGCATTGGCCGCAATCCGCATAATTCCCTCGGGAGCGGCATGGGCGGTGTTGATGCGGATCACATCCATCCCTTCCTGATACAGCGTGCGGAGAAAATCGACATCGCACCTGCGATCGGAAATCGTCGCGACAATCTTGGTCAGCTTTTTCATACCCCTCCTGCATGAAATGGAATGGCGCGGAAGTGTAATACGCAACGCACCGAAAAGCAACTTTCTTTTTTAAAGATTGTTTAACCGCCGCGACCTTGATATAATGCACGCCTCATGAAAGCACAATCATCCACATCGACGGCAAAGGCCGTTTACATTCCCAAGGCACGCCTGCTTGACCCGGTGGCGGGGCGTGATGAGACAGGCCCGCTTTACATCGATGAAAAAGGGCTTATCGCCCCGGTTCCCACGCGTTTCCCGCCGAAATCGCGCCTCACCGTCATCGATCAGGAAGGCCTCACCGTCACCCCCGGATTGTGCGATATCCATGTGCATTTCCGCGACCCCGGCCTCACCGAAACCGAAGATCTCATGAGCGGCGCCTGCGCGGCGGCCAACAGCGGGTTCACCCGCGTGGTCACCATGCCCAACACGCAACCCGCCATCGACACCCCCGATCTCCTCCGCCGCCAGATTCAGGCCGTCGTCCCCGTGACGATTCTTCCCGCCGCCTGCGCCACCCTTGAGCGCCAAGGCCGCCTGCCCGCCGACATCGAGCGCCTCGCCTCGGCCGGCGCCGCCGCTTTTACCGACGATGGCGGCATGATCGCCGACCCCGATGTGATGCGTGTGGTCATGACCCGCGCCAGGCAACGCGAAAAGTGCGTGATGGATCACGCCGTCAAACCCGAAATCGCCCTGGCCGGCGTCATCCGCGATTGCCCAGCCGCCCGCACGTGCGACCTGCCCGTCTTCCCCGCCGAGGCCGAAATCGAAGCCGTCAAGGCCGACATCGCCCTCTGCCGCGCCACCGGTTGCGCGCTTCACATTCAACACGTTTCCTGTGCCGGCTCGGTCGAGCTCATCCGCGAAGCCCGCGGCGAAGGGCTCCCCGTGACCGCCGAGGTCACGCCCCACCACCTGGCCCTCGCCGCGGAAGACATTCCGGGCGACGACGCCAATTTCAAAATGAACCCTCCGCTCGGTACCCGCGCCGACGTGGCGGTTCTGCGCCAAGGCGCACTCGACGGCACGCTCGGCGTGTTCGCCACCGACCACGCCCCCCACGCGCGCCTCGCCAAGCTCAAAGGCTTCCGCATGGCCCCATTCGGCATAATCGGCCTTGAGACGGCCGTCGGCGTGACCTGGTCGCTGATGGTGGTCGAGCTGGGCATGAAACCGCTTGCCTGGGCCGCCGCCTGGATCACCGAACCGGCCAAAGTGATCGGCGTGCGCCCGCCCTCGCTTGAAATCGGCCAGACCGCCGAGCTTGCCGTTTTCGATTTTGAAACCCCTTGGGTGGTAGACCCCGATCAGTTTGCCTCGAAATCGCGCAATACCCCCTTTGCCGGGCGCACACTTCACGGGCAGGCACTCTACACCTACCGAAAAGGCCGCCTGCGCGCCTCCGCGCGCGGATAAATGCGGCTTTCGGTTTTCGGATGACAGCGCCGCCATTCAGGTGTATACTTTTCCCGTAACAGTGAAAGGAATAAAACCATGAACAAGACGTTCGCCCTCGCAACGCTCACAGGCCTCGTCATCGCCGCAGGCTGTTCATCGCCCAAGCCCGAAACCTCGGCTTGCCCCGGCGGTTCCTGCGCCGCGCCCATTGAGCCGGCAACCGGCAACTGCGCCGCCCGAAAGCCCTATGTGACGCCTTCCGATCAGCCCGATATTTACCGTTTGCGCCGCCCTTCCGGAAAGCGCCTGCCCGGCGTGCACAACCTCGAAGAAGCCGTCAACACAGCCAAAGCCGAAAACAAATTCGTTTTTGTGCAATATGGCCGCGAGCTCTGTTCCAACTGCCAGAAGGTTTGGGATATTCTGGCGTGCAAAGACGTAATCCTCCCGGACAACATGATTTATGCCGATGTGAACTGCGACGATCCGGCCACAGTCGAATTCTTCAGCATGAATTTCACGATTGACGATTCCGGAATCTGGCTGCCCTATGTGGTGATCGTCGCCCCCGACGGTTCACAGCTTGCTTCCTGCTCCGGCCTCAAAACGCCCGAGTATTACACCACAATGATCAGCGACGCCGTCAAAGCCTGGAACGACACCGAAAAACAGTAACCCTAGAGCAGGTTTAAATTGAAACTTCGTGATTTTTGAAATTGATTTTGATTTTTGACGAATCCTTGAACGCGAGCCGTAGCAGCGTTACGGCGACCTGAAAGGATGAAGTGAAAAAGCAAAAGCGGTGAAAAAAGCCGAAGTTTCACTTTAAATATGCTCTAAACAAACACCTTCTTCAGCCGGGGGATGCGCAGCGCAATCAAGGTGACGCCCAGTGCGCAGCCCCACGCAAAGATCCAGTCGCCCGCGACCACCGGCAACGTTTTGGGCAACTCGCAAAGCCGGATAATCTCCCGGTTGAACGTTGTGAATATCGGGTGAACCAGATAGATTCCCATGCTTGCGCCCCCCAGAATCTTTCCCAGCGCCGCCATCTTGGCGGATCGAACATCGGCCTGGACTGCACACAAAAACGCAGGCAAAACCACCACAAGCGTTCTGGCATACTCATAGATTCCCCACGGGAGGAACTGAACGGCAACAAGCCCGGCCGCGAGCGCACACACACACACGCTCTTCGGAATCCGCGCCAAAAAGGGCAGCAGAGAAGAAAATCCTGCGCCAATCAGCAAGAACGATGCCAGCCGAAGCGGGTAAACCATAAACCAACCCCACTCCGGGGCAACCGCCACGGCGCTCAAAAAGGTACCCGCCACACCCAGGGCAAAGAGGATCGCGCCTTTTTTTTCAGGGCCGGCCACAGACCAAAACACAAGCGGAAACAGAACAGCCTGCGCATAAAACAGGCAAATCAAAAACCAAAGGTGAAACATCGCCTCGCCTTGGAAAAGAACAGAGCCCCACCATTTCAAATGCCCGATTTCAGGGAAAACGGGGTGATGGGCCAAAACATCGAAGCAGGCTGAAAAAACAAGAAAGACCAGTGTCCAAAACAGATAACAGGGCAGCAGCCTCGCCGCCCGGCTCGCGACAAAGCCGCCAAAGCGAAGGGGTTTCGCCTGAAGCTGCCGAGCCATGAAAAACCCGGCGATCAACGCGAAAAGCCCCACGTTCAAATCTGTGTAGTAAAACAAAAATTTTGCTCGGGGCGCAACTTCTTTCAAATCCAAGTGACACCCGACAATGCCGAAGGCGGCGATTGCGCGCAACCAGTCAATCCCCAGCCAGTGTTTTCGTTCCACAGTCATATTTTAAAGGCCCTTGAAAAGCGCGGCCATCTGCCCGCCGCAGGAATCCGCATCGAACCCGGCAAGAACAGTCCGGCGGCCGGCTTCTCCAAGCCTGCGTCGCAAAGCGGGGTCGTGGAGCAGCGAAGCCAAAAGCTGCGTAAGAGCCGCCACATCGCCGGGAGGCGCGAGAAGGCCGTTTTCGCCGTGGGCGATCAACTCGGGAATCCCCATAATCGCGGTGGAAACAACCGGGCGCTCCATCGCCATGGCCTCCATCAGCACCATCGGCACGCCTTCGGCAAAGCTGGGCAGGCAGAAAATGGAAGCGCCCGCAAGGTAACCGCGCACCTGGTCTGAGGGAACGGGGCCGATCCAGCGCAGGTGTTCTTCGGTCAGCCCCAATTGGAGGGCATGCCCGCGCAGGCGGTCGGCATCGGGGCCGCCGCCGACGAAGGTCAGGCGGAATGTTTCGCCCGCCGCTTTCAACAGCGCGGCGCTTTCCAACAGAACGGCCTGCGCTTTGGCCACGCACAGGCGGCCCACACACACAATTTCGGGTATGCCTTGCGGCTCGGGAACCGGCTCAAAGGCCTGGGCTGGAATGCCGCAATGCACGATTTTCACGCGATCCCAATGTGAAAAGGGCAGAATGCGCAGAAGCTGGCTTCGGCAGAACCAGCTGATGGCGCGAACAAACCGCGCGCGACCGGCCGTGAGGTGAAGCGCATTATCGGAAAGTTCGTAAAAATCGTCGGGGCCGTGAATGGAAAGGCTGTAGGAAAACGCGCCGTCGGCACAGGCCAACGCCGCCACGCGTGCCCCCACGTTGCCGAAATGAACATGCAGGTGGTCGGGTTTTTCGCGCTCGAGCCAGCTCCGCAGGCGCGCCGCCTCGAGGATGTAGGCTGCGGTTTTGGCCCAATTTCGGGTTCCTTCGGCATTGAGGCGCCGCGCCAGGCGGAACATGGCGGCGCAGGAGCCCGGCCTGGCGAAAAACCGTTTCAGCAATGCGCCGCCGCCGGTAACGGGGAGGGAGCGCTGCAAAACAAAGGTTTTTTCCATTTCGCACTGATCGGCCTGGGAAAGCGCACCGGGGTTTTCACAGGCGCGCACCGTGGCGGGGAGCACGGTGAAACCGCGTTTGCGCAACGCTTGGATTTCACGGCTGATAAAGGTGTGGGAAACGGCCGGGTATTCACTGACAAGGTAGGCAAGGCGCATACGTGATAAGCCTTAAAATGTGGCGACGGGGTCGGAAACAAAATCGTAAAAATCGCTTTCTTCTTTCGGGAAAACACCTTCCGAGGTGATTGCGCGATGCCAGTCGCCGCAACACCCGAGAAGGGCGCCTGAAAACGCGACAATGAGCGCGTTGTGCATGTAGTTGACGGTGTTGTCGGCCATGAACATGGCAATGATGACGATTGTGGTGACGAAGACGGCTTCATCCTGCTGAGAAAGGTTGGCTTTTTTGAGTTTCAGCGTGATGAGAATCGAGCCTAGAATCAACGCGATGGTAAGAGAGGAAAGCCCCAAAAGACCGCGGGCGCCCAATGAGATAATCCACATGCTGTCGGTGGTTGAAATGTCGTTGCCGTCTTCGTCGTAAATACGGGAACGCCCCCAGCCGCCCCAGCCGAAGAGGGGCTGTTCCATGGCTTTTTTGGTGAGTACATCTTCGTTTTTAAAGCGATACTCCAAGGATTGCGCGCGTTCCTCGTTGATTCGGTTGATGCGCATAATGAGGTCTTGATAATCGAAAAGGTCGGCGCAACGAATGTAGACGTAGACCGGGAAGACCAGCAGTGTGATGATCAGCAGGATGCGTATTTTCATTTTGAGCACCACGAAAATCAGCGCGACTCCCACCACCATCAGCATAAGCGCGCCGGTGGAGCGGCAGAGGATGGTCGTGGCCAGGAGGATCAGAAGGGCGTATGAGGTCGGAAGGCGCTCGCCGAAAAGTTTTTTCGGGAGAAGCCCTGCGCGGAAAAGGCCGAAGCCGCAAACGAAAGCCGCGCAGAGAAAGAAGGAAACCATGAGGCCGTGCTGCATGAAAACCGTTGGGCGGTAGCCGCCCATGCGCACCACTTCCGCGAAGGAAATCACGGAGAACCCGTAAACCATGCGGTGGAGCTGGGGGCTCATGCGCACCTCGAAGAGGCAGAAGGGAATGTAGATCAGGCCGGCGAGGAACAGCACGAAAAGCAAAAGGCGAAGGGCGCGCACGTTGCTGAAATAAAGGCGGCCGATCAGGTAGGGAATGCCGTAGAGGAAGAAGCTTCGGAACATTTCGGAAATCGCGTCGGGGTAAAAGCCGAGGCCGTTGACAATGGAGGTGACGCCTGCAAAGACGATGTAGGCGAGCATGGGGATGTCGTATTTCGTCAAACGGAAGTTGCGGAAGGTATCGCGGTCGAAGATGTAGCAGGCGAGAAGCACGGCGATGCCGGTGAGATTGGTCTTGTTGATGTCGGGCAAGACGGGTACGTCGAAGTCATAATTCGGCAGGAAGCACCAGCCAAGCACCATGCCCCACACGGCAACCATATAGGGCTCATAGCGGCGGAAGAATCCGATGATTGTCGGAACCCAAACCGCCAGAACAAGATAGGTGATTGGCATCATGGTTTAGAAAGCCCTAAAGGAATCGTCATCGGGTTGCGAGGGGGGAAGATCGCGATCTTCCTCGGGATCGGATGAATCCTGATCCTCTTCGGCCGGACCCAATACGATCGGCGCAAGCGAAGCGAGAACGGCAAGCTGTAAAACCGGAAACAGCACATGCCGCACGGTTATTTTCCAGAAAACCGCGCGGTTCAGCAAGGCGTCTGTCGCGTGAAGCGAAATCACTTCGACTGCGGTGGCGAGAATCAGCAGCGACAGGCAAAAGATGAGTATCCGGCGGCTTTTTTTTGCGGGAATTGTGCGTGCGAACACAAAAATCGACATCAGCACAAACACGCACACCCCGGTGATCAGCTCAATCTGAAGGTCGCCGCGCTCGCCGTAAACGCCCGTCTCTTTCATGGCCAGGCGGACCCGCATGCCGAGGTCATTGAAGAAGAACCCGCCGATGCCAAGGAAAATGATTGCCGCGACCACGCCTTTCCAGAATGAGCTTTCCGTATTGCGGAAACGTGAAAAAGCCGCCAGGCTCAAGCCTGTGAGCAGAATATAGAGAAGCGTCTTAAATACGATGAATATCATTTTTAGCCATTCCAAACACACCGAGTTGAAGTGGGAAAAGTATGCCATTTCGGTTCGTTTTTTGCAATGAAAAAAAGAGAGGAAAAAAAAGAAAATTGTCGAAATGTCTGATTGACAAAAAACCAAACCGTGCTATATTTTCGGAACGATGATTCGTGTAGGGTGCTTAGGAAAAAATCATGCGTTTTTCAGGTTTCGCATATCTATTCGGAGGAATGGCTCTGGCGTTGTCGATGCAGGCGGGAGCGACCGCGCTTGACTTTTCATTTTCGGGCAAGAGCACATCTTCCATCGGTGTAACGTGTCATGCGGCGGATGGCCTTTCGGTTTCGGCGTCGTTTATTGACCTTGTGAGCGTGAATAATTCAACCGGGGCGGCGACCGCCACGGCGGTGGCGCTGCGCTCCGATGCGACGACGGCAGGCGCCGCGACTCTTTTCAGCCCGAATGTCAACGTGCAGACAGCCTCGGGGTGGCAGGCCACGTTCTCCTGCACGCCGGGCAAGGCTTTTTTTGTCAAATCGCTGGGTTTTGAGGCGTTTTCATTCAATTCAAGCGGCGCCTGGCAGGATGGCTCAAATGTAAGAGCCATGCAATACAGGGTCGATATCCTCAAGGCCGACGGCACATCGCTTCTTTTGGAGCATGATTCCGCCTGGAAAAGCCAGGTCGATCTTTTCGCCGGCGGTGTAATGAAGCCCTGCCGGGTGGATTTTGCGCGACCGGTTCTCATTCAACCCAATTCGCCCTTTAAATTCCGTATTTCCGTTAAATGCGGAACGCAAACACTCGGTTCTTTTTTCGGATTGAAATCAATGACGCTTTCGATCGATCAAGACGCGTTGGAGATGTTTGCCGTTAACTTTCTCGGCATTCGCACCGGGGATGACTATGATCGCGGCCTGGGGCTTCCGGTCGCCGGTTTCGGCGGGCACGAGCTGGGCGTTTTCCCTCTTGCCGCGGAAAGATGGAACGATGTCGACGCGTATGATTCGGCAAGCGCCGCAGTTGCCCTCTCCGCCGCAACCGGCGCACCGCTCGAAACCACGATCTGGCGCAACAAACGCTGGGCCGTCAACAACACCTACCTTAATAAGGCTGCCGTTGCCGCCAAGACCTACTCCGCCGAGCAAGCCCTTTTTTACGGTTATACCGACAACGCCTCCGCCATCGCCATCGCCAACATCCCCTACTCCGCCTACACCCTTTGCCTTTACTACACGAGCGGCAACACCTACACGGAAGCCCGCACCTTCCCGCCCGCCCTTATCGAGGGGGTTTATTATTCAGGGAAAAACGGCACAACCGCCTCGGCCGCCACATCCTCGGTGTGGGGGGATCACCGTTACAGCTTCGCCAATCCGAGTTTTGGCACGGGAAGCCCGGAGTATAAGGAAGGTTACAACACGCTGATAATCCGCGGTCAAACCGCGTCCACACTCGTCATCACCACCCCGAGCGCGGCAAGCCCGACCTTTGGCGGCATTGCGGCCATTCAGGTGATCAAAGAATATCCCATGCCCTATTATGCCGACGTTTACACCGCTCAGGTTTCAACAGAAACCGCCTGGGAAAACGTAAACTGGCAAGTGGGCTACAAAGAAGGCGTCGCCCTCCCCGGCAACCTGACCAACGCCACGGTGAACGTGATTTTCACTGAAGGTTCGCGGTTAACCCTCGCGGAAAGCGCCGATCCGCGCGGCGCCAATCTCACCCTCTCCGGAACCGGCATGTGCGCCTTCAGCGGCGATCTTGCCTGCTCCACCCTCACCCTTCAGGATACCGAAGGCAAGGTCGATGTGGTCGTTTCGGGCACATTGCGCCTCACCGGCACCGAGGCCCCCGACCGGGCCAGCCTTGAGGTCGCCGCGCCCAACACCTTCACCCTTGGAGACGCCGCATTACTCACCCGCGGTCGCCTGACCGCCCCCATCCGCATTACCGGTGATGCCCGAATCGAGGGTGGAGCGACCCTCGCCGGAGCCACACTTGTGCTGGATGGCGGAAAAATCGCCCTCGCGGATTCCCACACAATCGGCTTGCTTTCGGTCACCGCCGATTCAATCATCGATACCTCGGCCATCGACGACCTGACGATCCGCAACCTTACGGCAAGCAACGGTTCAACCCTTACCCTCACCGCCTTCACTCCGGGAACGATCCGCTTCGCCACCCTCCCCGATCTTACGCTTCTCTACAACACATTCCGCCTGAAAAACGCCCCAAAGCTTCGCTTTATCGCAGATTCCACCGGCGAATTGATTCCATTCAACACCGGAACCCGCATCATTCTTCATTAACCGACAGGTCCCAAAACCATGCCCTTATTCAGCCGCCGCCATTTTCTTGCCGCCACCGGAGCCGCGACCCTCGCCTCGGCTTGTGTGAAAGCGGAAGGCCCCGAAGAAACCTTCACCGGCACGCGCACCCCGCTTTGCACAGCTTCAGGCAAAAAGCCAAACGTCATCTTCATCCTGACCGACGACCTTGGCTTTGGCGACCTCGGGTACCTCTTCCAGAATAACCGCACCGTGACCGACAAACTCGAGACCCCCAACCTCGACCGCCTCGCCGCCGAAGGCGTCATCCTCACCGACCACTACACCACCGCCCCTCTTTGCGTGCCCGCCCGCGCATCACTCATGACCGGCAAACACCAAGGGCATTGCAATGTGCGCGATTCAGCGTTCGACGCCCCCATCGACCCGACCATGACGCTTGGCACCGTGATGAAAGCCGCCGGTTACGCCACCTGGGCCATCGGCAAATGGGGTATCGGCGGCAATGCCAGCCTCGGCGAAACCGCCATGCCCTGGCACGCCGGTTTCGATAAAGCCTTCATTTACAAATATCACGGCGACGGCCACACCTATTACCACGTTGAAGGTTACCGCAGCCTCGTCGACGAAACCGATACCGCCATCCCCAACAGCATCCAAAAACTCCGCTACGACACCGACCTCTTCACCGCCCGCGCCCGCGCCTACATCGAAGAGCACCTCGCCTCCTCTCCCCAAACGCCCTTTTTCCTTTTCCTCGCCTATACCGCCATCCACGGCTCCGGCAATGCCGCCGGCGGCGGCGCAACCAACAACACCAACTTCCACATCCCCGGCTGCGCCTTCTCCGCCCAGCGCCTCTCAACCTGGCCCATTTCCGCCGAAGAAACCTCCGCGGCAAACACCTGGACCTATCCTCAGTTTACCGATGCCAACGGCTTCACCGGCAACAAAAAACGCTATGCCACCTCCGTCAAACGCCTCGATGATTGCATCGGTTTTCTGACCGACACCCTCACCGAAAAAGGCATCGCCGACAATACCCTTGTTATCTTCACCTCCGACAACGGCCCCACCAGCGAATACGATTCCAACGTGGCCAACTTCACCTCCGCCGGCCCCTTCAAAGGCATGAAACGCAACTGCTGGGAAGGCGGCATCCGCGAACCCGCCTTCGCCTGGTGGCCCGGCACCATCCCCCCCGGGCGCATTGAAACCTCCCCCGCCCAATTCCAGTGCTGGATGCCCACCCTCGCCGACGTGGCAGGCCTTCCCCAGCCCGCCCATTCCGACGGCGTCTCCCTCTTACCCGGAATGACCGGTTCCGGCGCCCAGCTTCCCAGCCGCATTTACGCCGAACACCGGCAGGATGCCGGAACCGCCTACGGCAACGACAACCAGTTCCAAGTCGTCCGCGAAGGCGATTTCACCGCCATTCGCCGCAACATCGCCAGCGCCGCCGATACCATTGAGCTCTACAATGTGAAAGACGACCTCAAGCAGGCCGTCAACCTCGCCAACGACCCCGCCCACAGCCACCGCGCGGCCTACATGCGCCACCTGATGGCAACCTGCCGCATTCCCGTGGCGAAATCTGAAGCCGCCAGCGGATTCAAAGGCCACGGCACCACCCGCCCCTACGATTCCGGCACCATCCTCCCCGCCATCCCCCGCAACGACCCCGCCCCACCCTTCGAAATCCGCCTCTTTACCCGGGGCGCCGCAACCTGGCCCTGGGTGCCCAATTTCCGCACCCTCCCGCCCGACCGCACCTTCTTCGAAACCGATTCCTCGCATACTTTCTCCCGCCTTCCCGCCGCGCCCCCCTACGGCATCAGCATCACCGGCTGGTTCACGGCCCCCTCAAACGGAGATTACACCTTTTCCGGTTCCGGCTCCGGCGGCATCCAGCTCTGGCTGCACGAAGCCCACATCCTCGAATTTGAAGCCGGCGATTGCGCAAACGGCCGCGCCATTATCATACCGCTTGAGGCCGGGCGGCATCCCTTCCGGCTCTACGCCACCATCCCACCCGGCGGCACACCCCCGATCATAACAATGAATGGAACCCCGCTCATTGCTTAGAGCATATTTCGATTGATTTTCCCGCTTTTTTTCGGCGCTTTTCCTTTTTGAATATCGACCTTTTCAATCGAAAGTTGCCCCAAAAGGCCTGTTGAGCCGTTTTTATTTTATAATCGCCTATTCAAAAATTGCACGCATACACGTTTCGTGGTATAGTTTTTCCATGAATTTTCTTCCCCAAAGCCTTGATGCCTTACACGCCGCCGTTGAAATTTTAAAGGGAGGCGGCGTGGCGGTGATTCCGACCGATACGGTTTACGGTATCGCCGCGCACCCCGACAGACCGGAGGCGGTGGCGCGGATTGCGCAGATCAAAGGCCGGCCGGCGGGTAAGCCGATTGCGCTTTTGGCCGCCGATGAAAGCGCGGTGCCCCAAGCGCCGGAGGCCGCGCGGCGGCTGATGCGGCGTTTTTGGCCGGGTGCGCTCACGCTGGTGATTGGGGGCGAGGGGTATCGCGTGCCGAATCATGATTTCACACGCGAGCTTTTGAAAGCCTGCGGCGGATTGTTGCGCGTGACAAGTGCCAATTTGAGCGGAGCGATGCCGGCCCTTTCCGCGGCGCAGGCTCTGGAAGATGTAGGCCTGGCGGCTGATCTTGTCATCGATGGAGGAATTTCGCCGGGCGGAGTCGCGAGCAGCGTGGTGGCGTTTGATGAAAAAGGCGCCCCCGTGATTGTGCGCGAAGGGGCGATTGCGCGGGAGAACTTACAATGCACATAGTGCTTTTCAACCCCGAAATTCCCCACAACACCGGTGCGATTGGTCGCGTTTGCGTAGGGTTGGATTGGCCGCTTCACCTGATTCGCCCCATCGGTTTTTCTCTGGATGAACGCCACCTTCTGCGCGCAGGGATGGATTATTGGCCGCACCTGAAATTGGGCGTGCACGATAGCTGGGAACGCTTTCTTGAGGGCGTGAAACCCGACCGCCTCCACTTTTTGAGCACAAAAGGCGAAAAGACGCTTTACAAAACCGCTTTCGGGGTAAACGACGCACTCATTTTCGGCAGTGAAAGCCGGGGGCTTCCCGCCGCGTTTTACGCCCGTTACCGCGACGATTTGCTTACCATTCCCATGCCGGGAAAACACGCCCGCAGCATCAACCTCGCCAACAGCGTCAGCATCGCCGCCTATGAAGCCTGGCGCCAGCTCAACACCGGAATTGCGCCATGACGACCGACCCGCTCACCGCCTGCGCCCTTTGCCCCCGCCTCTGCCGCGCCGACCGCGCAGCCGGAAAAACCGGCTTTTGCGGCGCGGGGCTCATCCCCCGCGTGTTCCGCTATGGCCCTCACTTTGGCGAAGAGCCGCCCATCAGCGGATCGCGCGGCTCAGGCACTGTTTTCTTCTCACACTGCACCCTTGCCTGCATCTACTGCCAAAATCACCCGTGGAGCCAAAAGGGCCAGGGCGAAGACATTGGCATTGAAGGGCTTACCACCGTTTTTCAAAAGCTTTACAACCAGGGCTGCCACAATTGGAACCTGGTTTCCCCCACCCCGTGGCTGCCGCAGATAAAAAAAGCGGCGGAACCGCTGTTTCGCACTGGCGTTTCTTTGCCGTTTGTGTATAATGTGTCGGGATTTGAGCATGAGCAGGCATTGGAGGCCTACGCCGAGTTGGCCGACATTGCGCTTATCGACCTGCGCTACGCCCGCCCCGAGACCGCTTTGGCCGGATCGGGAAGAGCCGATTATGTGGAAGCCGCCCGCCGGGCGATCCGCTGGCTCTGGAACCGCCGCGGCGCACTCGAGTGTGATGACGAAGGCATCGCCCGCAGCGGCGTGATCTGCCGCCTCCTCGCCCTACCCGGGCGCGAAGAGGAGGTAATCGCCTCGCTCCGCTGGCTCAAAAAAGAGGTTGGAACCGAGATCGCCGTCAGCGTGATGGCGCAATACAAACCGGTTTACCGGGCGCTTGAAACGCCAGGCTGGGATTGCGCGATCGACCCCGATGCCTACGCACGCGTTGTCGACGCCGTGGAGAGCCTCGGATTCGAAAACGGCTGGGTGCAGGCGTGCGACGACACAGTCGGCGACACCATGCTCGGGCAGGATATGGCGGCCGGCGAAGGCACGGTCGGGTAACACAGATTTGAGAACGAAGAAAGGATTCACAGATGAGCGGACACAGTAAATGGGCAACCATCAAGCACAAAAAGGGCGCTGCCGACGCCAAGCGCGGCAAGATGTTCAGCCGCCTGGCCAAAGAAATCATGATCGTCGCCAAAAGCGGCGGAGATCCGGGCACCAACCCCTCCCTGCGCACGTTGATCCAGAAGGCCAAAAGCATCAACATGCCCAATGAAAACATCGACCGCGCCATCAAGAAGGGCACCGGCGAGCTCCAGGCCGAATCCCTCGAAGAAGTCACATACGAAGGTTACGGCGCGGGCAGCGTCGGCTTCGTTGTGCAGGCCCTGACCGACAACAAAAACCGGGCAGCCGCCGAAATCCGCAACATCTTCAAAAAGAACAACTCCGATTTCGCCTCCCAAGGCTCCGTGCTCCGCAACTTCGAGCGCAAAGGCCAGATCCTCATCGCCGCCAAAGAAGGCCTCGATGAAGAAACCGTGATGATGACCGTGCTCGACGCCGGCGCCGACGACGTGATTTCCAACGAAGACGGTTTTGAAGTGCTCACCGCTCCCGCCGCCTTTACCGGCGTGATGGCCGCCCTCGAAACCGCCGGCATTGAAACTGTCGACGCCGAAGTGAAGCTCATCCCCCTCGCCACCACCCCCATCGACAACGTCGACGTGGCCAAGGCCGTGATGAAGTTCTTCAACATGCTTGAAGATAACGACGATGTCCAGAACGTCTACCACACGATGGAAGCTTCCGACGCCGTCGAAGCCGCCCTTGAAGAAGACGAATAAGCCTCGACAGCGACCTGACCGATAAGAAAAGGCGGCTCAGCGATGTGCCGCCTTTTCTTTTTGCTTACATGGCATTCCAACAGAAAGAATCAGAATGACAACATACGATTACTTTGACTGGCGAAGAGATTACACAACTGGAGAAAATCAGCAGAAATGGCCTGACGCCGGCGCGTATGGTGCTCTATGCTCGGGCTCTGTTGTTGCTGGATCACGGTGAATTCGCACAGGCGGGGTGGACGGTCGAACACGTCGCCGCGGCGGTGGGGTTGGATGAGCGCGCATTGGTGCGCCTCAAGGAACGGTTTGTCAACTACGGCCTCGAGGCGGCGCTGGAACGAAAAAAACCGTTCGCCCCTCGCGGAAAATACTTTTTGACGGCGCGTTTGCCGCCCGCAAACAAGACGAAAAATCAAAAAACAAACACGATAAATCAAAATTTACCGCGTACTAGTGTGAACACACTCTAGGCCCACCCGCCCCGTCAGCGCGATCCCGATTTCCCCCGCAACCCGGAGCGCGCTTTTTTGAACTTGCAACAACAGCCATTCTCAGGCACAATAACACCCATTCTCATACCCCCGAAAGCAGAGACAGATGGCCTACGAAGTACTCGCCAGAAAATGGCGCCCAAAACAGTTTGACGACGTCGTCGGGCAGGAACACGTCACCCGCACCCTCCGCAATGCGATCGAAAGCGACCGCGTCGCCCACGCCTATCTCTTTATCGGCCCCCGCGGCATCGGCAAAACCTCCCTCTCCCGCCTCTTCGCAAAAGCCCTCAACTGCGAAAAAGGCCCCACCGGCGAACCCTGCGACGTCTGCCCCATGTGCCGCGAAATCGCCACCGGATCCTCGCTCGACGTGATTGAGATCGACGGCGCCTCCAACAACGGCGTCGACCAGATCCGCGACCTCCGCGACCAAGTGCAATTCGCCCCCGCCCGCGGCAAATACCGGATCTTCATCATCGACGAAGTCCACATGCTCAGCCCCGCCGCCTTCAACGCCCTCCTCAAAACCCTCGAGGAACCCCCACCCCACGTCAAATTCATCTTTGCCACCACCGAGGGCGACAAAGTCCTCCCCACCATTATCTCCCGCTGCCAGCGCTTCGACCTGCGCCGCATCCAGACCGGCATGATCGTCCGCCGCCTCCGCCACATTTGCGATGCCGAAACCATCACCATCACCGACGACGCCCTCCTCGCCATCGCCCGCGGCGCCGAAGGCGGCCTGCGCGACGCCCTCTCCGCCCTCGACCAGCTTATCTCCTTCAAAGGCGCCAACCTGACGGAGGACGACGTCCTCGCCGTCTTCGGCCTCATTTCCCGCAAAGCCCTCGAAGACCTCGCCACCGCCATCCTCACCGGCGACATCCCCGCCATCCTCCGCCTCGTCGCCCATTTCGACGACACCGGCAAAGACATGCGCCGTTTCCTCTCCGAGCTTATGGGTCACTTCCGCAACCTCCTCGTTTACCAGCAAGCCGGCCGCGACCTCGCCCGCTCCGACGCCACCGACGAACAAATCGCCTCCCTCGCCGAGCAAGCCAAGCTCGCCGACCCCGCCCGCATCATCCAGATCGCCGAGCTCCTTGCCGACGCTGAAACCAAGCTCCGCCACACCCTCTCCGTGCGAACCCTCGTTGAAATGACCCTCATCCGCGGCGCCCGCGCCGCAAAAACCGTCTCCCTCGACGAAATCATCCGCCGCCTCGCCGCCCTCCGCCCCCAGGCCCCTGCCGCCGCCGCCCCCCCCCTGCCCCCCGCGCCGCCGCCGCCCGAACCCCCTCCCCCCGAAATCTCCTACAAAGACCCCATCGTCGACAAAGCCGCCAAAATTTTCGGCGGCGAAGTCACCTCCATAGAACCCCTCTAACCAGAAAGGAATTCCCAAAATGGGCATGTTCGATCAAGTGAAGCAAGGCCTTCAGATGCGTAAAGAAGCCAAGAAAATCCAAGCCGAAATCGAGCGCATCAGCTACACCTACCAAAACGGCGGCATCACCTGCACCGTAAAAGGCGACCTCGAAGTCACCGCCGTCAAAATCACCCCCGAAGCCCTCAAAGAAGTCATCGCCGGCAAACCCGACCGCTTTGAAACCATGCTTCAAAACGTCATCAACGGCGCCCTCAAAGGCGTCAAAGCCGAAACCCAGGCCATGATGCAGAAAATGATGAAAGACGGCAAAAACCCCATGGCCGGCCTCATGGGCGGCGGCCAGTAGCACAACACGCCATGAGCCACAACACCCTCGCCAACCTCATCCACGCCCTCTCCCGGCTCCCCGGCCTCGGGCGGCGCTCCGCCGAACGCGCCGCCCTCGCCCTCGTCCGCCGGCCCGAACAGCTGCTCGACACCCTCATCCAGGCCCTCCAGCAAGCCCGCGCCACAGTCTGCCTCTGCACACAATGCGGCGCCTTCACCACCAAAGAGCTCGACCCCTGCCCCCTCTGCACCCGCGAAGACCGCGACCCCACCCTCCTTTGCGTCGTCGAAGAACCCGCCGACATCCACACCCTCGAGCACTCAGGCGCCTTCAAAGGCCGTTACCACGCCCTCATGGGCAAGCTCTCCCCCGGCCGCCAGACCGGCAAAAACGACCTCCGCATCGAGCCCCTCCTTCACCGCATCCGCCAAGGCCAGATCCGCGAAGTCCTCCTCGCTCTCGGCACCGATATGGAGGGCGACGCCACCGCCGCCTACCTCGCCGAGCAGCTCCGCCCCCACCCCATCCGCGTCACCCGCCTCGCCTTCGGCCTCCCCGCCGACAGCGGCATCGCCTACTCCGACCCCATCACCCTCCGCCGCGCCATCCAAGGCCGCCAGGAACAACCCTAGAAAACCGCCCATGCTCCCCTATCATCACAGCAGCCAGATACGCGTGCGCTACGTGGAAACCGACCGCATGGGCGTCGTCTGGCACGGCAACTACCTGCAGTATTTCGAAGCCGCCCGCTCCGAAGCCATGCGCGCAGCCGGAATCGGAAGCTACGCCGACCTCGAAGCCGCAGGCGTCATGATGCCCGTTGTCGACGTCACCCTCCACTACATCAAACCCGCCGTTTACGACGACCTCCTCACCATCCACGTCTACATCGAAGAGCCCCTCACCGCCTGCATGAAATTCCGCTACGAAATCGACAACCCCGCCGGCGAACACCTCGTCACCGGGACCACCACCCTCGCCTTCATGCGCGCCAGCGACCACCACCCCTGCCGCCCCCCACCCTTCATGCGCGAGTTCTTCAAATGAACGACATCACCCAAGCCCACGCCCTCATCCAGACCCGCATCGCCGCCGCCGCCCGCCGCGCCCGCCGCAACGCAGACGAGATTCAGCTCATCGCCGTCACCAAAACATTCGGCCCCGACGTCGTCGCCGACGCCCTCGCCGCCGGCCTCACCATCTTCGGCGAAAACAAAGTGCAGGAAGCCGCCTGGAAAATTCCCGAATGCCCCAACCGCGCCCAATGGCAGCTCATCGGCCACCTCCAGCGCAACAAAGCCCGCCACGCCGTCGAGCTCTTCAGCACCATCCACTCCGTCGACAGCGACCGCCTCCTCAACGCCCTTGCCGAAGCCGCCCAAGCCAGCGGAAACAGGCCCGAAATCTACCTCGAAATCAACACCTCCGGCGAGCCCGGCAAATACGGCCTCCCCCCCCAAAGCGCCCACACCCTGGCCGAGCGCGCCATGAGCCTCCCCAGCCTCACCCTCACCGGCCTCATGACAATGGCCCCCTTCACCCCCACCCCCGAAGAGACCCGCCCCTGCTTCGCCCGCCTCCGCCAACTGCGCGACACCCTTGAGCGCGACCTCGGCCTCCCCCTTCCCCACCTTTCCATGGGCATGAGCGGCGATTTTGAAATCGCCATTGAAGAAGGCGCCACCGATATCCGCATCGGCACCGCCCTCTTCGGCCACCGCCCCAAATTCAAGCCCCCCCGCCCCGATTCCGCCTACGACGATTGACCAACGGAATACCGGCGAGCCACGTTCCTCCCCCCTCCGGTTGAGCGGTTTACTGTCGCAAGAAACCGTTTACCTTCATAGACCTTTTGCCTTGTTTTTCCGAAAACCTCCTTCTGTTGAAATGTCGATTTATTCGTGCGCATCACAAAATACATTTGTGAAGTGCAAGTCAAATGCAACATTTTTTGATTTCATCCTGTTGCGCTTGATGGGCGGTTTTTCCATCGAGGGTTTTGCGGTGAATTGAGTTGATGTGGTTTTGCACATGAGCGATGTCCTTTCGGGTGTAGGTTTTC
>JAVBLT010000027.1:0-28063 GCA_031553315.1 Kiritimatiellia bacterium | reverse complement strand
AATGAGATTTCCGGATTTTGCGAAGGTGATTTTTGATTTTGACAAACGCTTGAAGTAAGCCGTAGCAACGCTACGGCGATCTGAAAGGGTGAAGTCAAAAACAAAAAGTACCGAGAAAAAGCGGAAAGATCAATCGAAACACGCTCTAATATCAGTCAAGGCGAATTCTCACGTTTGACAAGATAGCCTTTATGTGTCATAATTTCCTCTGATTTCGCTCCATATCGCTTGGTGTCGTTTCAGCGCCAGTTTTAGCGTGCTCAAAAGCGGGTGGCAAACGTGTAGCGTCCCCGCTTTGAACGGACACGGTCGAAAACAAGTTGCTTTCAAATAAGCGATTATGTAGCTCTATGAATTTGGTGGGGTACCGAAGTGGCCAACCGGGGCAGACTGTAAATCTGCTGTCTCTGACTTCCTTGGTTCGAATCCAAGCCCCACCACCATTTTTTTCTGCCCCGTCCTGGGCGCGAAGAGGCGTATGCGTGCGCTTTTCAAAACGTTTAACCGCGACTCCTTAAAATGGTTTCGTTTTTGGATGACCGATGAGGAAGAGACCCTTCGCACCGGGCGCTCGGTTTTTCTCTGCGCGCTGGTCGGGCTCGCGGTGGGGCTTGCCGCAGTTGCCTTCTACACGCTGATCGAGTGGGTCAAAGTCTACACCCTCGAGACCTTCACCGGTTATGAATCGCTCACGGCCGCGGGCGAACCGGCGCTTTTCAAACCCATTCACGGCATCAGCGACTACGCCTGGCTCAACGCGATTCATCCGGAGCTGGGACGTTTTTTCGCCGGCGCGATCCGTTTTTTGCTGCCGGGGTGCGGCGCGTTTGCGGCGGCGCTGATCGCTTCGCGGTTTTCACCCTCCGCCTCGGGCCACGGAACCGACATGGTGATCCGCGCCTATCACAACAATGGCACCGATATTCCGCTGGCGGTCGCGCCCACCAAGATGGTTACTTCCGCCCTTGTGATCGGAACCGGCGGTTCGGCAGGGTGCGAAGGCCCCGTCACGCAAATCGGCGCCACGCTCGGCGCGTGGATCGGGCGGATGCTGCGCCTGAGCAAATACGAACGGCGCATTCTCCTCGCCGCAGGGCTTGCCGCCGGTGTGGGCGCGCTTTTCCGCGCCCCGATGGCCGGCGCGCTTTTCGCGGCTGAAATTTTTTACAGGGGGTTCGACCTGGAGGGCGAGGTGCTGATTCCCTCGATGGTGGCCTCGACGATCGCCTATGTGGTCTTCGCGCTTTTCTTCGGCTGGCAGCCGATTTTCAGCACGCCCGGGTATGAATTCACATCGCCGGTGAAGTTGCTGGCCTACACGGCGCTGGCGTTTGCCGTGACGCTGGCCGTGCGGTTCAACATTCTGCTCTTCCGCCAGATCGAGCTTTTCTTTCGCACCCGCCTTTGGCCCCGGCTGACGAAGCCTCTCGTCGGCGGCCTTGCCACGGGGCTGATCGCGTGCTTCATTCCCGAGGTGATGGGCACCGGCTACGGCGTGATTCAAAAGGCGATGAGCGCCGACGGCGGCCTGGGCGCGCATTACGGAAGCTGGGCGGCGGGGGTGCTGTTTTTGCTGTTTTTCATGAAGATTCTGGCCACCTCGTTCACGGTCGGCAGCGGCGGCAGCGGCGGTCTGCTCGGTCCTGCGCTCTTTTGCGGCGCGATGCTGGGGGCCGCCGTCGGCTACGTCATGCAGGCGCTGCTCCCGGAGGCCGATCTGCACACGGCTTCGTTTGCGATGGTGGGCATGGCCGCCTATCTCGCGGCGGCGGTGCGCACGCCGATCGCCTCGATCCTCATGGTGAGCGAATTCACCGGCGACCATAATCTGCTGCTTCCGGCGATGTGGGTCTGCGGCATGGCGTTTCTGCTCACAAACGGCTGGACGCTCTACAAGAGCCAGGTGCGCGACCGGGAATCTTCCCCGGTGCACCAGAAGCACCAAACGGAAGAGGAGCGGCTGCAAATCGAAAAGCGCCTCAAACGCAGAAAAAACAAAAAGGCACGGTGAAAACGCCGTGCCTTTTTTCGGGTCACAGTTCTTTTCTGCCGAGTGCCCAGGCGCCGGGCAGGGCGCATAATAATGGAAGGAAAAGCAGGTAGCGGGCCGTGCGGGCAAGCATGTCGCGGGAATCCACGGCTTCACCGTGGAGAAGCTGGCGGAGGGTATCGGTTTCGTTGGCGGAGGGAATCACATACTGCGCGGCTTGGGAAATGCCCACCCCGATGCGGATCAGGCGGCTGGCTTCGCGCTCCTGCGCGGTGGTTTCGCTGACGTTGCCTCCGCTGACGAGGATGATGAGCAGGCCGAGCGAGGCCATGTAGAGCGCCACGGGAAAGGAAAAGAGGATGCCGAGCGTGAGCCCGAAGGCGGCAAGGGCGGCCGTGAGGGCGAATTGCACGACCAGGGCGCGGAGGAGATTCTGCCTGAAGGAGATGCCGCCGCACAACAGGGTGAGATCCTGGCGGGGCCGGAAAAGCAGGGAGGCGGCTTCGACGCCGGGGGTGACGCGGCGGGTCAGGACAAGGGTGGCGCTCTCGACGGTCAGATTTTGCCAGGCGGCAAGCGAAATGTCAAAAGCAATGCCCGCCGCGCGCAGGTCGGGAAAGGCGCCGCGCAGGGTCGGCGCGGAGGGCGAATCGGGAATCAGCTCGTAATCGACCGCGATTTCATGGCGGCTGCCGAGGATGGCGGCTGTCGCAAGGCGGAGGGTGAGCGCATGGCGGGGCGCCTGGGGAAAGGTGAAGCGCAGGCGGGTCGCGACGCCGGGGGCAAGGAGTTCGTAGCGGTTGGTTTCTTTGCGGATCAGGTCGGCCTCGGTCGTGCCTTCGGGGGGAGGGTTTCCGGCGAGGCGCTCGCGCACGGCGTCGGCGGGAGCCGGCAGGTCGGGATGAAGCACCGCGCGGCCTTCCCGGAGGTTTTCCCTGCCGCCTGCAAACACGGCAAGGCCGGTCAGCAGCAGGAGCGTGCCTTGCACCAGCAGAATGCCGAGCCATTTTCCGAACCAGACCGTCAGCGGGCGCACGGGCTTCACGGCGGTGAGGGTGTAGCGCCTGCGGTCGATTTCATGGGCAATGGCGGAGCAGGCAAGCCAAAGCGTCGCGAGGTTGAGGATGATCCAGGCGCCGCGCAGGGCATAGCCGAGCCAGGCGGCGGATTCGCCGGCGAGGCGGGCATTGCCGGAAGCGGCGAGGGGGGAGAGGGCGATCATCGCCGGGAGGAGCACGGCGGGCAGAATCACGGCTTTGCCGCGAACGGCGCCGGTCCAGGTGAGCCCGGCGAGGGTCTGGAGCGCTGTGCAGAGCTGTTTCACGGATGCTCCCGCATCAGGAAGGGGGCCGGCTTGAAAGGGGGCGTTTCGCCGCTGACGACGGTCTGGAGGAAGTAGCGCTCGAGGCTCATGGCCGGGTAATCCTGGCGGACGGGAAGCCCGGAAAGGGTCTCGATGGCGCGGCGGATCTCGCTTTCGCGCTCGGGCGGGAGCGCTTCGAGCGTGAAGCGGACGGCGTCGGGCTGGCGCAGGAGGTCGCCGATGGCGCCTTCGGCCTGGGCGGCGCCCTGGCGCATGATCAGCACCCGGTCGCAGACGTCGGCCACATCGGCGAGGAGGTGCGAAGTCATGAGAATCGTCACGCCGGTTTGCCTGAGGGCGATCACGAGGTCTTTCACTTCGCGGCTGCCGATGGGGTCGAGGCCGGAGGTGGGTTCGTCGAGGATGAGCAGGTCGGGGGCGTTGATGAGCGCCTGGGCGAGACCCACGCGCCGGGCCATGCCCTTTGAAAAGGTGCCCACGCGGCGATCGGCGGCGTGGGCGAGGCCGGTCATTTCGAGCAGCTGGGCGGTGCGGAGGGCTGTTTCGCGCCGGGAGAGGCCGAAGAGGCCGGCGTAGTAACGGAGGGTTTCGCGGGGGGTGAGAAAGGGGTGCAGGTGGGTGAGCTCGGGGAGGTAGCCGGTGCGGGCGCGGGCGGCGATGGCATCGGGCGCGGATCCGAGGAGGGCGACGCTGCCGGCGGTGGGGCGCAGGAGGCCGAGGATCATCTTGATGGTGGTGCTTTTTCCGGAGCCGTTGGGGCCTAGGAGGCCGAAGACTTCGCCCCGGGAGATGGAAAAGGTGAGATCACGCACGGCTTTGACCGACGGTCTGCGCCAGAAATCGCGGAAGGTTTTGGAGAGTGAGTCGACGGTGAGCAACGGCATGGCGATATTCCTTTCAGCCGATTTCCCGTGAACGGAAAGCGAGCGTGGCACAGGATAGAAAGAAAAGAATCAGGCAGGCGGCGTAAGCGGTTGTCGAGCCGATCACGCTCCAGGGAACGGCGCCGCCGTGGGCGAGGGCGTCGCATTGCCAAAAGCGCTGAAAATCGGGCAGCGGGGTCAGGAGAACCGGGCTAATCGGAAGGAGGCTGCGCAGAAAACCGAGAACGAAAACAGCCAGGGTGAGCCCCACGGCGGCTTCGGCCGAAAGGCGCGTGGCGAACAGGAGCGCGAGGGCGGCGATCACGGCGAGCCCGGCGAAGATCAGCCCGGCGGCGGGAATCAGCGTGAGAAGCAATTCGGGGGGCCAGGGTGAAAAACCGTTTGGAGGCGCCCGGCGGCCGGCCAGCAGAAGCGCGAGGGCCAGCGTGAAGGGTAGGGTGAGGCACAGCGTGCGGCGAAAGCGGAAGCCGCGAAAACGGTTCATGAGGGCGGCGAAAACCGCGGCGCCGAGAAAGAGGGGGAACGCGGTGGCGAACACGCGCAGGTCGGCGTGGCCGTGCTGGGTGGCGTGATGGGGGGAAAGGCGCTCGGCGAGCAGCGTGGCTTCGGTTTGAACCAGGGTGAAAAGGAGCAAGGCTCCAAGGATGCCGAGGTATTTGCCGGTGAGGTAAAGCGGTCGCGGGAGCGGCTTGGAGAGGGCGGCGGCGGCGATTCCCCGCGTAAGCTCGCCGGTGACCTGAAAGGCGGCGGAACCGGCGGCGATGAGGGAGCCGAAGAGAAAGAGGGTGGCCAGGCCGCTGTCGCGCGCGAGGCGGCCGTCTTCAGCGAAGCTCTGAAACTGGAAGAGCGGGGTAAACAAAGTCGCCCCCGCGGAAAAGAACAACAGGAGCCCGATCACGGGGTGTTGAATAATTTCCTGGAAGGCGACGCGTGCAACTGCTCCGGTCTGGCCGGAACTTATTTTCCAATCCATGGCCAGGGAGAACCCTTGAAGGAGTAGAGCGTGTTGCCATCGGGATCGGGGTCGGTGCCGAAGGCCTGGTTGCCCAGGCACATGAGCGTGATGATTCCGACGATGAGCGTCGCCACGCAGGCCACGAGTGCCACGAGGGAAAAGGCGGCGTTGTCTTTTCCGGCAGGGGCGGAAATATCGGTCAGCGCGGTCATCGCCACATCGTCGAGGTTCTCGATGGGGGTGAGCTCGGGGTCGGCGGCGGCTTTTTTGAGGGTAATGGTGCCGGGGCGTTTGATTTTGACGGTCTTGCCGTCGTCGGCAGTGCTGGCGGGGGTCATGGGCGTGGGAACCGCGGGAGCGGGGCCGCCTGCCGTAATGCCGCCGGGGCGCTTGAGGCGAATGGTTTTCTGCGTGGCGCCGGCGGTGCTCTTGGCGTCGATGCCGCTGAGCACGGAATCAAGCGCGATGCGGGCCGTTTTGGATTTGGCGGCTTGCTGCTGCTCGGGCGACGCTTCCTTGAGGGCTTCGGCGGGGATGTTCTGGGTGGAGGAGCCGACGGGTTTGAGCTTGAGGGTGGGGGAATCGGCGATGGCGTCGCCGCTCATGGTGGTGTCGCTGATGATGTCGGAAAGAGAGATGCGGGAGGTCTGGCTGGCCTTGATGGCGGCCGTTTTGGAAGGGGAATCGGCGGCGGGCGCCGGTTCAAGCGCTTCCGCGGAGACCGGTTCGGGGATTGGCTCCAAAACGGGCTCTTCGGCGGCGGGAGCCGGCGCGGGGGCTTCGGCCGCGGCGGGTGTTGCGAGCTTCACGCCGGGAATGGCTCCGCCGGGCTTGGTGCTTTTCAGGCGGATGGTCATGGGGCGGGGCTTGTTCACGCCGGGAGCGGCGCCGGGAGTCACCTTCGGGGGAATGGTGGGGGGGGTATCGTCGGCCATGATGGATCTCCTTGCTTCCGGGCCTTAAACGGCCATGACTTCGGCTTCTTTGTGTTTCAGTTCGTCGTCGACTTTCGCGATGACGCCGTCGGTCAGTTTCTGGATGTCGGCGAGGGCGCGGTCGCGTTCGTCTTCGGAAATTTTAGCGTCTTTCTGAATGGCTTTGAGCATGTCGTTCGCGTCGCGGCGGACGTTGCGGATCGCGACGCGGGCTTCTTCGGCCTGGCGCTTGGCGACCTTGACGATTTCTTTGCGGCGCTCTTCGGTGAGCTCGGGAATCTGGATGCGGATGAGGCGGCCGTCGTTGCGGGGGGTCACGCCGAGGTTGGCGGCGAGGATGGCTTTCTCGATATCGCCCAGCGCGGTGGGGTCGAAGGGGCTGATGGTGATGGAGCGGGGCTCGGGGGTGGAGATGTTGGCCATGTCGCGCAGGCGGGTGGGGGCGCCGTAGTAGATGACCTGGATGCCGTCGACAAGGGAGGGGGAGGCTTTGCCGGTGCGGAGGCCTGAGAAGTGTTCTTTCATCACTTTGAAGGTGTTGTCCATCTTGTCGGTTGCGTCGCGGATGACTTCCTGTGCAGTCTGCATCGTGATATTCCTTCTAATCGTGTTGAGTTATTCGGAAACGCGTGTTCCGAGGGCGGCGCCGCAGACAATCTGCTTAAGGGCGTTTTCGTCAAAGAAATCGAAGACGACGATGGGGATCCGGTTGTCCATGCACAGCGCGAAGGCGGCGGAATCCATCACTTTGAGGCGCTTGGAGAGGGCGTCTTCATAAGAGAGGGTGTTGTAGCGCGTGGCGGTGGGGTCTTTGTGGGGGTCGGCGGTGTAGATGCCGTCGACCTTTGTCGCTTTGAGGAGCGCTTCGGCGCCGATTTCGCTGGCGCGGAGGGCGGCGGCGGAGTCGGTGCTGAAGAAGGGGTTTCCGGTGCCGCCGGCGAAAATGACCACGCGGCCTTTTTCAAGGTGGCGGAGGGCTTTGCGCTGAATGAAGGATTCGGCGACCTGGGGCATGTGGATGGAGGTCTGCACGCGGGTCTCCACGCCGATGGCTTCGAGGGCGTTTTGGAGGGCGAGGCCGTTGACGATGGTGGCGAGCATGCCCATGTAGTCGCCGGTGGTGCGGTTGACGCCTTTTTGCTCGCCGCTGAGGCCGCGGAAGATATTGCCGCCGCCCAGGACGATGCCCACCTGCACGCCGAGGTCTTTCACTTCTTTGATGCGCCGGGCGATGGAATCGACCACGCCCTGGTCGATGCATTCGCCGCCGTCGACGTTTTTCAGCACTTCTCCGCTGAGTTTCAAGAGGATACGTTTATACAAAGGTTTACAGGTTTCCATAAAAACTTTCTCACTGGCCTATCATTCAAAACGGGCTGATAATAACGCAAAACCGGAAAAAGGTAAAACAAAAAGAGGAAAAAGGCTGAAAAAGGTCATTTAGGCGCGAATGGGATAAAAATTCAGAAAAATGTAAAATCGGGTTTTATTTTCTTCGGGAGCTGTGCTTTTGGCTTTACACAGTGGCGCAGGGGGTGTATGCTCGAGGCAAAATCCAGCTAAAGGAGTCGGCCATGAAAAATCTGATTATCATCCTGATTCTTGTCGCGATTGCCGCGGCACTCTATTTCTTTTACAACGGCAGCTCCGGCGAGCAGCGGGAGCGCACGCGCGAATCGGTTGTGGATTCTGTGAAGGCCGGCGCGGAAAAGACCGCCGGCGATGTGAAGCGGGCCGCCGACAAGGTCGCCGAGAAAACGGCCGAAGGCCTTCAGGCCGTCGGCGATGCCGCTGAGGATGGCGCCGCCGCGATCAGGGAAAAGACGAGCTCGAAATAAACAACTCGCCGATGGGGCCCGGTTGTGGTTGAAACGACCTGTTTCTTGATTTTCAGTAGGTTGTTTGTTTTTTGATTGCGATTTTTTTGAATCGGCAGTTTCTTTTTTACATACACGAAAACATTCCGCTTGACCGGTTCTGTTTTTTCAGATATTTTTTTGATGTCAGGACAAATTGTAATTTGTTCGATTTTATCTGAAATGAGGTTAATGATGATTCAAAAGCAAATGAAAATTCGCGTGTTTTCGTCTGTCCATTGGGCAGCTGCCGCCGTGTTGATGTCGGTTCTGGGCGCGGGAAGCGCCGGAGCCGCCGCGTTGTATGAAAACACCTTTGCCGGGTCCGAAACCGGCCCTTCTCCGCTGGTCACCGCCACCAAGCTCACCGCGCCCTTCTCCCTTGCGGCGGGCGTCGACAATCCCTGGGTGGCCGGTCGCATCGTTCAGCGGCCCGATGGAACCGGAACCCGTTTGTATAGCCTTGCGACCGGGACTTATTCCGCTTGGTTCAAGGTCGACGCTTTGCCCGCCGAACCAATCAATCTTTTTTGTATAACTGGCAACGCGGGCAATCCCGCCGGGGCTCACAATTCCATCATCGTACGCCTGAAAAACGATGGCAAAATTGATGCGGTAAAAAGCAACAACACTCCGGCGGGGGCGACGTTTACCGGTGTGGTGGCCGCCGGTGAGTGGTTTCATCTTGCCTTTGAAATGCTCTCGTTCAATCCCAATGGCTATGTTTCAACCACTGCCTACCTGAACGGCGCGCGAATCGGAAACGGAGCTTTTTGGGGTGATCTCAACTCTCCCTCGGCCACGGCAGTGATAATTGGTTCGAATGATGTATCCATTTCCAACGCGCAGATTGACGACACCGCCCTTACCGACAACGGGATTGCCGACCTGATGAAGTTTCGCCTGATCTGGAATGGAACCGCGGGCGATTCGGTTTGGAACACCACCTCACAAAACTGGCTGACCCCTGTCGGCGTCCCCGCTGTGTTCTCACCTGGAAGCGACGTTGATTTCGCTTCGGAAGGCATCAAGACCGTGACGCTTTCCGATGAGGTTTCCGCCGGTTCCGTAAAAATCTCGGAGTCCGGTTATACTTTTTCGGGAGCCGGTTCATTGACCGCCGCTTCGCTCGGCTCAACGATCGACGCTTCGGTGGCCGTGCCGGTCAAGGCGCCTTCTCTTGTTGCGGGAGCTAATGCAACGCTGACACTGAACACAGTCGCCCCTTTGGATCAGGGCACTTCCATTCAGGTTTCCGGGCTTGGTAACGTGAATGTGGGCATCCTCGTAGGAAATGCCGCAATCAACAAGCTTATGACGGGTACCCTTAAGCTGACCGGTAACAACAGCGCTTATGCAGGTCAAATTAACGTTTCGGAGGGAACCGTCGATCTTGGGAATAACACCACGAATCCCAAAAAAGTCAGCCTTGCTTCCGCAGGTACTGCCAAAATTACGCTCAATACCAATGCTGCGGCCGGTATCCTCGATGGCGTCACCGGAACCGGCGTCATCGCTGTAGAGGCGACCACTCAGGTCTGGGCGAAACTCTCTCCAACCGCTTTTACCGGTACGCTTCGCGTGCTCCCGGTTGTTACAGGTTCGGATTCTAAATTTCGAATTGACCGGAATTCCACCTATCATTCCAGTGTTTGGTTCGACATTGATGCCGGCGGTTCACTTATTTTTGTCGACGATAAAACTGCTAATGTTCGTTTAGCTGGTGATGGACCCGTCGATGTCGGTGAAAAATCTGCCGGAGCTCTTCGCCTTCAGGGGTCAATTTCCGGACAAATTGAATTGAGTGACAGCGCTACCGTTGTGGGTGCGAATCGGACGATTAATTCTCCTGTCACGGTTTCCCAGAATTCGACCGTTGCACCCACGTTGCGTTTGGGGATTGGTCAAGGGTACACTGGCGCTATCAATAACGCTCTCACGCTTATGGGGCGCGTCTCTGGGCGTACCGGTGCGCCGTTGGGGATTCACGTCAATGCCTGTACCGTAACACTTAAAGGCGGAGCTTCCACTGATATCAGCAATTTTACTGTTTCAACGCGTGATATCGCAGCCTTGCCCGCTGAACGCGTCGCTCAAGCATTGCTCACCGGCGATACGCCTCAGGCGTATACGTTCGCCAATGTCAATGTCGGTGGCGGCAAGGCCGGCTTGGCGGAATCGCTCACCGTGGGCGCCAATGCCACGCTGACCGTGACCAACGCGATCACCGTGACCGAGAGCGACAGCGCGTTCATCATCGACAACGGCGGCACGCTGGCCTACGGTAACGGTACCGTTGAAGGCGCGCTCACGCTTCGCGCAGGATCCATCTTGAAGCCTCAGGCTTTCGGCGGCCTCTCCGCCGGCAGCGTGGCGCTTCCCGCTTCGGGAAGCGTGACGCTTGATATTGCCGAGGAGCTGTTGCCTGCCGTTGCCGGAGGCAAATTCTATCTGCTCCGCACAGGGTCTGTAACCGGCGGGGCGCTTTCGGTCTTCACGGGCGTTCCTGAGAAATGGTTTGTCCGCTCCGATGATCAGGGTATCTACCTCGAAAAGCTCACCGGCCTGCTCATTTCCATCTATTGATCATCCTGCCGTTGCGGAACCGCATCTGCGGCTGTTTGAAAGGCTTTCCGGTTTTACGCCGGAAAGCCTTACTTTTTATTGAGTTTTCGCGTGCGGTGTGGCACAATGCTTTTTTCATTAAGGGTAGGGGGGGGCATGACTGTGAAAGAGCTTGCTGAAAAGGTGCTTGAGGGGGGCGAAATCACGCCGGGTGAAGCGGTGTGGCTGCTTGAAAACGCCGAGGATGAGGCGCTTTTCGCCGCCGCCGGGCGTATCACCGCCGCGCGCGCCTCGAAGGTCTTCGACCTCTGCTCGATTGTCAACGCCAAATCGGGGCGTTGCCCGGAGGATTGCCGCTGGTGTTCGCAGTCGGCGCATCACCGCACCGCCGCGGTGTGTTACGATTGGATCGGAACCGCGGAATGCCTGCGCCAGGCGAAGCTCGCTGCCGGGCAGGGGGTGGGGCGTTTCTCGTTTGTGACGAGCGGGCGCAAGGCCGATGACAAAACCCTCGCCGCCGTCTGCGCCGCCGCCGAAACCATTCGCCGCGAAGTGCCCATCGCTCTTTGCGCCTCGCTTGGTTTGCTTGACGAGCCCGCTATGAGAAAGCTCCGCGCCGCCGGAATCACCCGCTACCATTGCAACCTCGAAAGCGCGCCTTCGCATTTTCCCGCGCTGTGCACCACGCATACGCAGGCGGAAAAAATCGAGACGCTTCGCGCCGCCCGCGCTGCGGGGATGGATGTGTGCAGCGGCGGAATCATCGGCATGGGGGAATCGCCCGCCCAACGCCTTGAGCTCGCGTTCACCCTGCGCGAACTGGGCGTGAAATCGGTGCCGGTCAACCTGCTTCACCCGATTCCCGGCACGCCGCTCGAAAACACGCCGCTTCTCACCGAAACCGAGGTGTTGCGCACGGTTGCGCTTTTCCGTTTCATTTTGCCGGAGGCGTATCTGCGCTTTGCGGGCGGGCGCGCGGGGCTCTCGGATGCGGCGCTGCGCAAGGCGTTTCGGATCGGGATCAACGCCGCCATTGTGGGCGACCTGCTCACCACGCTCGGTTCGGGCGTGGCCGGCGACAAGGCGCGCATTCTCGCCGCCGGTTACTGTTTGGAGGCGTTATGATCGATACCTTTGACCGCGACCACCTGTGGCACCCGTATACCTCGACCGCGAATCCGCTGCCGGCGTGGAAGGTGGCGCGCGCGGAGGGGTGCGAGATTGTGCTTGAAGAGGGCACGCGGCTGATCGAGGGGATGGCGTCGTGGTGGTGCGCGATCCACGGCTACAATCACCCTGTGCTGAACCGCGCCGCCGAAGAGCAGCTCGGCAAGATGGCGCATGTGATGTTTGGCGGGCTGACCCACGAACCGGCCATCGCGCTCGGTAAAAAGCTCCTTTCCATCGCGCCGCCTTCCATGCGGCACATTTTCTACGCCGATTCCGGCTCGGTGGCGGTCGAGGCGGCGCTCAAAATGGCCGTGCAATACTGGCACGCCAAAAAGATGCCCCGCAAGCAAAACATCGTGACGATCCGCTCCGGGTATCACGGCGACACGTGGAACGCGATGTCGGTCTGCGACCCGCACACCGGCATGCACGCCATCTTTGGCGATGCGCTTCCCGTGCGGCATTTTGTGAATGCGCCGCGTTCGCGTTTCGGCGGCGAGTGGAACCCCGGCGACCGCCTTCAGCTCGAACTCATGATCCGCGCACACGGCGGGGAAATCGCCGCGATGATTCTCGAACCCATTGTGCAGGGCGCGGGCGGCATGAGGTTCTATCACCCCGATTACCTCCGCCAGGCCGCTCAGATCTGCCGTGAACACGGCATCCTGCTCATTTTCGATGAAATCGCGACCGGATTCGGCCGCACCGGCAAGCTTTTCGCGTGGGAGCACGCCGGAGTGGAGCCCGACATCATGTGCGTGGGCAAAGCGCTCACGGGGGGGTACATGACTCTTTCCGCCGTGCTGACCAATGCCGATGTGGCCGCCACCGTCTCCTCCGGTTCCCCCGGTCTTTTCATGCACGGCCCCACCTTCATGGGCAACCCCCTCGCCTGCGCCGTGGCGCTCGCTTCCACCGAGCTTTTGCTTTCCGGCGGCTGGGCCGGGCGCGTGGCCGCCATCGAAGCGCAGCTCAACCGCGAGCTCGCCCCCGCGCGCGAACTGCCCGGCGTGGCCGATGTGCGGGTGCTGGGCGCGATTGGCGTGATTGAGATGAAGGAACCCGTCGATATGGCCGTGATCCAGCGGCGCTTCGTCGAAGAAGGCGTCTGGCTGCGCCCCTTCGGAAAACTCATCTATACCATGCCGCCGTTTATCATGACGCCCGCCCAGCTGAGCCGCGTCACCGCCGCCATGTGCAAAATCGCCGGAGAAGCCCATGCTCAAACGCCTTGAAGCCCAGCTTGCCGTTCTTGAAGCCCAGGGCAATCTCCGGCGGCTGCCCGAGATTCCGCCCGGCATGGTCAACCTCTCCTCCAACGACTACCTCGGCCTCGCCGCCGATGCGGCTCTGCGCGACGAATTTTTCGCCACGCTGCCCCCCGGCGTGCCGATGTCGTCGTCCTCCTCGCGCCTCCTCTCCGGCAACACTGAAGCCTGCCGCGCCCTCGAAGCGCTCCTCGCCGAAACGCACCGCGCAGAAGCGGCCCTCGTCTTCAACAGCGGCTACCACGCCAACACCGGCATCCTCCCCGCCCTCGCCGACGCCCGCACCCTCATCCTCGCCGACCGCCTCGTTCACGCCAGCCTGATCGACGGCATCCGCCTCTCCTCCGCCAGGCACCTCCGCTACCGCCACAACGACCTCGACCACCTCGAGCGCCTCCTCGCCGAGCACGCCGCCGCGTATGAAACCGTCATTGTGGTCACGGAAAGCATTTTCAGCATGGATGGCGACCGCGCCGACCTCCCCGCCCTCGCAGCCCTCAAGCGCCGCTATCCCAACCTTATGATTTACCTCGATGAGGCCCACGGCGTGGGCGTGCGCGGCGAGCGCGGCCTCGGGTGCGCCGAAGAAGCCGGCGTGATGGACGAAATCGACTTTCTCATCGGTACCTGCGGTAAAGCCCTCGCCTCCGAAGGCGCCTATGTGATTTGTCGCCGCATCATCCGCGATTACCTCATCAACACTGTGCGCCCCTTCATCTTTACCACTGCCCTGCCGCCACTCAATCTCCTCTGGACGGCCTTCATCATCCGCCGCCTCCCCCAATTCGCCGACCGCCGTACCCGCCTCGCCGCCCTCTCCAAACAATTTTCAACCGCCATCGGCTCCCCCTCCGATACCCAAATTATTCCCCTCCTCATTGGCGCCAGCGCCGAAGCCTCCGCCCGCGCAGCCGCTATCCGCCGGCACGGTTTCTATGTGCTCCCCGTGCGCCCGCCCACCGTTCCCGAAGGTACCTCGCGCCTCCGCTTCTCCCTCACCGCCGACCTCGCAACCGAAACCCTCGATCGCCTCATCGCCGTGATCGGCAAGGAGGTCTCTCATGTTTCTTGATCTGGTTCTCGCTCTTGCCTCCCTCTTTTTCTCCGCCGATGCCGCCGACCGCGCCACTGTCGCCGAGCTCGAACCCGTTTACCGCGTGGCTGTTGCGACCCCCGCCGACCCAAATGGCTTTGAAGCAGCCGAGCGGCTTTTTACCAGGCGCTTTGAAGCCAAGGCCAACGCCCTCGAACTGCGCGCCCTCGCTTCCGATGCGGTAAAACGTTTTAAGGCCTATGTGCCGAAGGCCGATGCCGAAGACCCGTTTTGCCAATTTCACATTACATTTTTACTTCGTGCTTACCGTACCTTGCTTGAGCCGTTGAACGATGCGCTGAAGGCCGGTAAACGCGACGCCTTTGTGTCGGCGTTGAATGACTTTCAAGCCGCTTTCGATGCGCTTCCTCCCCCTAATTCCATGATGACGCTTCTCGTGCAAAACGCCTGGTTGCAATCGTTGGTTCAGATGCGGGGCAACCTTTCCGCGTTCCCCGAAACCACAGGTGAAACACTTGAAAACATCCTGCGCGCCCTTCCCTCGGATGAGGTGCTGAATCAACGTTCCGAGACAGCCGTCGCCGGGGAATACTCGTGTTTCTTTCTTTTGCTGCTTGATGATTTTGAACGGAACCTTCCCCGGAAATCGCGCCTCCTCTATTCCCGTATCGCGACTCAGGCCCTTTACTTGCGCTACATGGAAGCCTCGCTCCACGCGATGGCCTTTCCCATCGCAACACGCCCCGAGGTTGACGAGTTGTATCCGCCCAAACATGCCTTTCAATACAACTTCGCAGGCCGCGCCTTCCTCTCCGCCCTTGAACCAGCTGTTTCAAATGCAGGCGATACACTGCGTGATACCATCAACCTGTGCCGCCTCGGCCTTGCCGGGCAGATTTTTTACCGCCGCCACGGTCGCCCCCCCGCCTCGTTTGATGAACTCGTCGCCGATGGGCTCCTCCGCGCCTTGCCGGTTCATTATTCCAAAGGCCAGCCGTTTACTTTGATTGACTATAAAGGCGAACCCCGCATCACGGCTGATATTCGCCGTGACCGTGCGTTTTTCCGGATTGTTTCGCCCGACCGCAAATCGGTGTTTATCGAATACGAAGAGGAGGAAGAAGATGCTCCATAAACTCGTTGTTCGCGGAACATCAACGTGTGATGCGCTCACCGTTTTTTTTCTCGGTTGGGGGATCGATTCAAAACCGTTTGACGGATTGCTTCCCTCTGAAGGTGATTTGTTGATGGTGTGGGATTACCGCTCGTTGGATTTTAATTTTTCGTTGCTCGCGCCTTATCCCCGGCTTCGGTTGGCGGCGTGGTCGATGGGGGTATGGGCGGCGAATCAGGTTTTGGGGAATCTGGCCTTTGAATCGGCGGTGGCATTCAACGGCACCCCCACGCCGGTCGATAATGAAACGGGAATCCCGGTCGCCGTCTTTGAAGCCACGCTCGCCAACCTGAGCGAACCGGCTCTCCTGAAGTTTTACCGGCGCATGTGCGGCTCAGCCAACCTGCAATACTTTTTGGAGCACCGCCCCAACCGTTCGGTTGATGATTTGCGCGAGGAGCTCGCCGCGATTGGTACGGCTTGCTCGGTTCCGCCGAAGCCTTTTTCGTGGTCGCATGCGCTGATTGGCGGCGACGACCGCATCTTTCCCGCCGCCGCGCAGCTTCGCGCGTGGGAACACACACCGCATACTCTTTTCCCCGGCGAACCGCATTATTCGCCCGCTCTCCTGAAGGAACTTTATGGATAAGGACCGCATCGCCGCCGCCTTTGCCCGCGCCGCCCAAAGCTACGAACGGGAGGCCCTCGCCCAGCGCGTCATCGTCGAGCGCCTGATGAGCCTCGTGCCGCGCGGCCGTTACCGGCGCGTGCTTGAAATCGGCTGCGGCACGGGCTTGCTCACGCGCCGCATTGAGGAAACCTTTGCGCCGACCGAATTTTTCATCAATGATTTGTGCGCGGATATGGGTGCCGCCTGCCCGGCCGACTCCGTGTTTATTCCCGGCGATGCCGAGTCGCTGGAATTCCCAAACAAGCTCGACGCCGTCTTCTCCGCCTCCGCGATGCAATGGTTCCGCGACCCTTCAGCCTTTATTCGCCGCGCCGCGGCTCTGCTGAAACCCGGCGGCATTCTTGCGGTTTCCACCTTTGCGCCTGATAATCTTCCCGAGCTCCACTCCCTCACCGGCAATGGGCTTCAAACGCCTTCCCTTCACTCCTTGCGGGTGATGACCGAACCCTTTTTTAGTCTCCTCGCATTGGAAAGCGATGCGATTGCGCTGACCTTCCCCGATCCTCCCGCCGTGCTTCGCCACCTGCGCGAAACCGGGGTCAATGGCCTCTCTGAATCGGGATGGCAGCCCGCTCGCCTCCGCGCCCTGTGCCGCGATTATCAGGCACATTTCTCCGTTTCCGGCGGCGTCCGCCTCACCTACGCGCCCATCTACCTCGTTGGCCGTTTCGGATGACTTTCACAAAATCAGGCCTTTCATCCTTTCAGGTCGCCGTAACGCTGCTACGGCTCGCGTTCAAGGATTCGTCAAAAATCAAAATCAATTTCAAAAATCACGAAGTTTCAATTTAAACCTGCTCTATCTAACGGCCTGCTCAATGAACGTGGTCAGGCGCTTGCGGGCGGAATCGAGAGCGTCGGCGCCTTCATTGAACACCACTTTGATCTGATAATGCGCCCATTTGTCTTTTTGCTTCCAGGTGATGCGGAAGGTTTTGAAATCGGCGGTTGAAAAGTCGGGGCCGGTGTACCAGTTCCACATCAGCACGTTTTTGTTGAACTTGGTGCGGATGACCACTTCTTCAACCGGATAATCTTCGCCGCCGATCGTCACCATGCGCTGGCGAACGGAAAGAGGGGTGTCGCCGTCGCTTCGGGCGCAAAATGAGGCTGGGTGGATGGCGTGGATGTTTTCGCCGGGCATAATGGCGAGAAGGCCCAGGGGCGGGGTCTGATCGTCGGGGAAGGGGTAAAACACGCGGAGGATCACGGCGTCGCTGCCTTCAAAGTAACGCGATTGGATGGCCGTGGGGCTGACGTCGTTTGAGACCCATGCCTTTCCGCCGGTGAAATCCGGGTTCAAAAAGAGCGGCTTTCCGCGTGCGGCGATTGAACCCGAAGCAAGGCAGACGAGCACCGTCGCCGCTGCGGCGCAAATAAAGCATGAAGTCTGAAGCGAAAGCCATTTGCGCAGATACCAGAGCGCGAACATCAGCGCTGTGAGCCCCAGCTTGATGAAAAAACCGGCCAAATGATGCGAAAAACCTAAAAAGGCTCCAATCCAATAGGTCGTGGAAGGCACGCCGAAAACCATCATGACAAACGCCGGCAGCACAAGGCTGAAGGCGTGTTCGCCCCGGCGGAAGAGCCAAAAGCCCGCCAAAAGCGTGATGCCTCCGAGGATTCCGGCGCTGTTGACTGATTTGAAGAGGGAAAGGGCGATTCCCGCCGCGGCGGCCAGCAGGAGCAATGAACCGCCGATGCGCCCGGAAAGCGTTTCGCGGGGTTTGGCCCACAGGATTTCACGGTTGAAAAACAGAAAGGCCGCCGCGCTGGCCCAAAAGAAAATATCGGGGCGGTCGGAAGGTGAAAGGCGCCAGTTCCCGAGCATGAAAGGCGCTTTGAGCAACAGCGGAATCGCTGCGACCGCATACCAGATCAGATTGCGCGGCGTGATGCTCGAGGGGAGCTTGATCATGTGGGGGCCAACCCTTCTTTTGCGGCGTCGTCATCGGGGAAAAGGCCGCCGATCGCGAGGAAAACGAACAGGATGAGGATCAGCATGATCCACCCCAGAGTGCGGTGCATGAAATCGCCCAGCATCACATCGCCCCAGCGCAGCCAACCTGTGATGGTGACGACCAGGCGGGCGGTGTTGAAAAGAATAATCAGCGGCAAAAGCAATGAGAAATGAAGAAAACGGTAGCGTTTGCTCTGGTGGGTGACGACGACAATCAGCGTGGCGCCAAGCAAAAGCCCTTCAACCTGTTCAATGCCGCTGCAGGCCGTGGTGACGGCGATATGGCGGCTGCCGACCGCAATGACGGTGCCGTCGACCACAGTCGGAATGTGGAAGAGCGAGAGCAAGGCCGCCGAAAGCTCCGTGCTCACCACGCGCAGCGGATAGCTCAGCGCCGCGTTGTAAAACGTGGAGGAGGGAATGAGAATGCCGAAAATGAGCGCCGCCGGAATCAGGTAGAAAAACATCGCCGGCGAAAGGGTGAACAATGCGGCGGCAACAATGATTGCCGTGGGAAGAAGCAATGTGGGCGGGTGTTCGATGAAGAGATAAATGCCGGCGGTCGCGAACAAAATCAGCCATGAGCCATAGCGCGCCCAGCGGTTGTAACGGCCAAGCGAGGGCCAGACCGCAGGGCCGCGCAGCATCTGCTGAAGGGGCGGCAACAGGAAGAGCGCGCCCCACAGCAACAGGAGAACGGTGCGCTCCAGGGGTTCGCCGGCCAATGAAAGATAAAACCCCGCGCATCCGAGAAATGCGGCGCCCGCAAAGAGGAAAACAATCACGGCTGACCTCCCGGGTTCAGTGCGGCGGCGGCTTCGGCATCGCCGGGGGCGAGCGAAAGCACTTCGGCCCAGAGTGTGTCGGCGCCGGATTTGCCTTCGCGGGCAACCGTGCGCAGGGCTGTGAGATAGGCCTCTTTCAGACCGGCGATTGCGAGCTCGGGGCGGTGGTGATAGGCCACGCGAAGCAGAGGCAATGCGTCGGCGGAGTGACCGGATTGCACGCGGCGCATACCCGTCACGGCGTTTACGGCGGGAACCTGAGGCATTGTTTTGAAGAGCGCTTCCGCCACGGTGAGCGCCTCATCTGTGCGTTTCAGGGCGGCCAGCACATCGGAACGCATCAAGGCAAGACCGGGGAGATCGGCGTTCTTTTCTTTGGCGGCATCAAGAAGCGCAAGGCAGCTTTCCACGGAAGCGGCGTCGTTCGAGCTGAGGAGAAGGGTGCAGAGCGTCAGCGTCAGCGGAGCGTTTCCGGGCAGGCGGGAAAGGCCTTCGCGCAACACGGCGATCCGGGCGCCGGGATCGGCGAGGTTTTGGGCAAGCATCAGGTAAAGATCCTGACTTTCCGGCATCAGGGCAATGGCTTTCCTGAAGGTGTTTTCAGCTTCTTTCAGGTCTTTTCGGGCGAGCGCGGCTTGAGCTCGGCTGAGCAGGGCCACGACCTTGAGCTCGGGTGCTTCCTGCTTTTCGAGCAGCGCGCAGAGCGTTTCGAGCGCGGCGGTCTGGTTGAGGCGGATGAGCGCGATGACCGATTCATTGGCATACTCGGGCACAAGGGCTTCGGGCTGGGCCATGAGCGCCATCCAGGCGTCTTTGGCTTCCGCCGGGCGGCGCTGCTGGGTGGTGAGAATGCGTGCCTTGTAAAGCAGCGCGGGAAGGAAGGAGGGCGCCTTTTTCAGGATGTCTTCGGCTGCTGCGAGGCTTTCGGAGGGGCGGCCCTGGCGGTAAAGCGCAACCATGCGCGATTCAAGCGCTTCCGGGTCGTTGGGATACGTGCGGAGGAGGCTTTCGGCGTGAATGCGGGCTTCATCCCATTTGGCGGTGGCGAGGGCATCGCGCAAGACGGCGCGCAGCGCCATCGCATGGTTGGGGCTGACGGTGATCAGCACGCGCGCGGCGCGGGTCATGTTGGCGGTATCGCCGGCCTGCATGAGGCGGGCGGTCGCGGTTTCGAGGTTCGCCGTGACGTTTTTCCTCAGAACGTGGTTTTCCGGAAGCGCCGCCACGGTCGGGATCAGGAGCTCCATCTGCGAAAAGTCGTTGTTGTAGATGGCGCAGTTCATGGCCAGCATGATGGCGGCCGGGCGGGTGACCATGAGGCGGGTTTGACCGAATGCGGCGGCGGCGGCGGCAAAATCGCCCTTGGAGGAAGCCGTCAGCGCGTCGATGTAATACGCGAGGATCGCGGCGCGGGCGTTGCCGTTGAATTCGGCGCGCAGAGTGTTCAGGCGTTCCAGGCGATCGGAGATGGCGGGCGCTGCGGCGAGCAGTTCTGCGTAATCGAGGCGGAGATCGGCGTTGCCGGGCTGGCGTTTCATCAGTTCTTCATAGAAGCCGACCGCATCGTTGAGGCGCTCTTCGCGGACGGCCAGCATGGCCTGAAGCAACAGGTACTCATCCGTCTTGGAGGCCTCGGAGCGTTGCCCCAGGCGGTTGAAGGCCGCTTTGGCCTCTTCGTTTTGGCCTTCCAGGAGGCAAAGCCTTGTTTTGAGAAAAAGCCCTTGCTCAAGATAATCAGGGTCGGCAATAAGGCTTTCGATGAGCGGGGTCATTTCTTTGGCTGGGGTGTTTTGGGCGAGTTTGAGCCGGGCGGTGAGCGCGGTTTTTTCGCGGGAATCGGGGAGGGTTTTGATCAGTTCTTCCGCGGAAGCGGTGTTTTCCAGGCGGATCCAGGCATGGGCGAGCATCGACTGCTCGGGGGCGGTCAAATCTTTCTTGGGAAAGCCGTTTTCGGTGAGCAGGAGAATGATGTCGGCATCATAATGCCCGGCTTCGAGCAGAGCGAGCGCCTGGGCGATGATGGTTTTGTCGAAAGGGTTCAGCTGGGAAACGGTGACCAGCGCCGCGGCGGCTTCACCGTTTCGCCCCTGTGCCAGCAGCACTTTGGCAAGCATGCGGAAGCTTTCCTCGGAGGCTGAATCTTTGGCGATGGCCGTGCGGATGGCGGATTCGGCGGCATGCATGTCTCCGCTGCGCATGGAAGCTCGCGCCCGGTTGAGAGACCCGCTTACGGTGCGGTGTGCGAAGATGTAATACAAAATAAGGCAAACGGTGCCTAAAGCGACAAGAATCATTAACGCAACGGTAATCCGGGTTCTCCACACCGACTTCTTTTTGTTGAGCATGAGTTTTTTGGGAGGAGGCATGATGTTTCCTTTATTTTTACGGAACAATGCAAATCACGAGGCAGTGAAAAACATTTCGTTATCTTATCATGCCGACTCTGTTTTTGGATAGTCTTTTTTCCGCGATTTGCAATAAAGCGATTTGCAATAATAAATGCAACATCCATCCGAAGGAGGTTTCAAGGAGGATGAAGGCCTTTTTCTCTCGCCCGGGTGAGGGGCTTCCCGAACACGGGCGACAGAAAAACAAGACAAAAAAGCCCAAATGGAGGAAATCAAAAAATGTTGCATTTAACTTGCGATTCACATTGCTTTTTTGGGCGTTTGCGGTTTTACTGTTGGCGTGAAAGGAGCGGAAAGGTGCCATGTTGATCGCGCTTGATTTTGAAACGGCCAATGCGAGTAACGCCAGCGTCTGCGCGGTGGGTTTGGCGTGGCTTGACGAAGCCACGGGGCTTATTGTGCGCCGCGCGGGGTCGCTGGTGCGCCCGCCGGCCGGGGCGAATGCCTTCTCTCCTTTCAATGTGCGCGTGCATGGCATCCGCGAGCGCGATGTGGCCGATGCGCCGGAATGGCCGGCGGTGTGGCGGCGGATTGCCTCGCACCTGGCCGGCGCCACGATTCTCGCGCACAATGCGGCGTTTGATGTGGGCGTGCTGCGCGCCGTCTGCCAGGCCTATGGCCTGCCGGTTCCGCCCGGCCGCTACCTCTGCACCTGCCGCCTTTCCAAACGCCTCTGGCCCGAGCTGAACAATCACCGCCTCAATACGGTCTGCGCCGCCTTCGGGTTTCACTTTAAGCACCATCACGCCCAGGCCGACGCCGAGGCCTGCGCCCGTATTTACCGCCGCGCCATCGAAACGACCGGTTGCCGGGACCCCGAGTGCATGGCCGGGTATGCAGGGCTGAGGCTTGAAAACCTGTAATGGAATTGACAAGCCTTTGTTCGGGGCTTATGCTTTTGGACAACCGTATTTAAGGAGTGTTTTTTATGGGTGAGCTTGTATCGGGTCTGGGTGTGTTTCTCGGCGGGATCGCGTTGCTGATCGCCGGTTATTTTTTCTATGGCAGCCTGCTGGAGCGCGCGCTCGCGCCCGACGACCGCCCTCCGCCCTGCGATTCGCACCGCGACGGCGTGGATTATGTGCCGCTGCCGCTTTGGAAAAACATGCTGATTCAGCTCCTCAACATCGCCGGCGTGGGCCCTGTGATCGGCGTGATTCTGGGGATTAAATTCGGCTGGGTCGTCTTTCTCATCATCCCGGTCGGCAATGTGATCGGCGGAGCCGTGCACGACTATGTATCGGGCTTTTACTCCATGCGGCGTTGCGGCGCCAATCTGCCGGCCCTCACGCGCGAAATGTTCGGAAAACATTTTTCGATCGTTTTTTCGATTTTCATGATGCTGCTTCTGCTGCTGGTTGTGGCGGTTTTCATCAATATCCCCGCCACCATTATCGATGGGATGATCCCCTCTCTTCAACTCTTCTACTGGATCATCGGCGTGATTTTCCTGTATTACATCCTGGCCACGCTCTTCCCCATCGACCGGATTATCGGTAAAATCTACCCTTTCTTCGGCGGGTTGTTGCTGGTGGGTTCCTTTGCGGTCTTTGTCGTGCTGGTGGCCAAAACGCTGAACTCGCCTTCTCTGCTCACCGAAACGGAGGCTTTCAAGGCCGGCAAAATTCTCGATGAACCGATTATCCCCTGCCTGTTTGTGACGATTGCCTGCGGCATTCTTTCAGGATTTCACGCCACCCAATCGCCCATCGTGGCGCGCACCATCACATCGGAGCGCCAGGCCAAAGCCGCTTACTACGGCATGATGATCGCCGAGGGGGTCGTCGCCATGATCTGGGCTGCCGCCGGTATGGCCATTTACAACCTGAACCCCGATCTGATGCGGCAGAAGCCCATGAACGCCCTGCTTGAAATCGCCACGAGCTTCCTCGGTTCCTGGGTCGGCGTGGTGGTGCTGTTCGGCGTGGTGGTGCTGGCCGTTACCTCGGGGGATACAGCCCTGCGAAGCCTGCGCCTGAGCCTGGCCGAGCTTTTTCACATTCCTCAGAAAAAGCTGCTTTCCCGCGTGTTGCTGTGCCTGCCCGCAATTGCGTGTGTGACGGCGCTGCTGGTCTGGTCGAACCGCGATGCCCGCAGCTTTGCCAACCTCTGGAACTATTTCGCCTGGGGCAACCAGGTTCTCGCGACCTCCACGCTCATGGCCTGCACGGTCTGGATGATGCGCCGGGGCAAATCCGCGCTCTACACCCTGATCCCCGGCATGTTTATGACCTTTGTGGTGGTCTCCTACATTTTGTGGACTTCTTCAAAAGGCGGTCGCCCCTATGGTTTCGGCTTGCCGATCTGCTGGAGCTACGCCCTCGCTGGCGCCGCCACGCTGATTCTGGCCGCCCTGGTCATTCGCCAGGGGCGGAAAAACAAAAAGGACGAATAAGATGAAGCGGCTTGAGGCGTTGACCGGATGCTGGCTTCCCGAAGAATACCCCGCGCTGGCCGACCAGATCAGGCGTTGGTCGCAATCCCGCCCGCTGGCGGGGTTGCGCGTTTTAGACGGCTCTCCGCTTTTCCGCAACACCGTGGTCAAATACCGCGCCCTCCTCGCCGCCGGCGCCGACCTCTCGCTGTTTTTCGGCGACGCCATCCCTTACGACCCCGGCATTGCCTCCCGGCTTCTCGCCGCCGGCGTGCGCGCAGCCGCGCCCGCGGATCTTGAGCGGGGCTTCGATGCCGTGCTTGATTGCGCCGGCCGCCTTGCCCATGTGCCCTCCCGCCTCGGGTATGTGGAGCTGACGCGTTCCGGAGCCTGCCGCTACGCGAAAAGCGCCAAACCCGTGTATCTTGCCGACGCGGGCCGCGTGAAGCAAATCGAGACCGCCCTCGGCACCGGCGACGGCTTTATCCGCGGCATGCGCCATTTCGGTCACCATAGCTTCGCCGGCCGCCGCGTGCTCGTTTTCGGTTGCGGCAAAGTGGGCAGGGGCGTGATTTGCCGCCTTCGCGAAGAAGGCGCGCGCGTGACTGCGGTCGATTCCGCCGGCGCCTGCGTGCCCTCCGGGGTGGAATGGATTGACCGCTTTGACACCGCCGCCATTCACGCCGCCCTCGCCGCCGCCTGGTGCGCGGTCAGCGTGACCGGCATTCGCCACGCCCTCGCCGAACTCTTTGCCGCCGCGGCGCTTCCGCCCGATCTCCTGCTTGCCAATATGGGCGTGGAAAACGAATTCGGCCCCGCCGTTCCCGACGACCGCGTGCTGAATCGCAACGCTCCCCTCAATTTTGCCTTGGAAGAACCCACCCTTTTGCGGTATATTGACCCCGCGCTTGCCCTTCACAACGCCGGCCTGCTCGCCCTGGGTCAACTGCCGCCCGGATGCAGCAACCCGAGCCGTGAAGAGGAAGAAATCATTTTAAACGCCGTCCGTGAAAAAGGCTGCATCGGGCGCGAGCTCGAACAGTGGGAAAGGAATTGCGCATGCGACAGCTTGTGATCCGAAACGTTTTGCTTGATGGAGCCCGCCGCGACATCACCATCAAAGGGAACCGCTTCACCGCCATTGACCCCGCCTCCGCCGCACCCCCCGCCGGCGCCGAGGTGATCGACGGCTCCCGCTTCGCCATTCTCCCCCCCTTTTACAATATGCACGGCCACGCCGCCATGACCCTTCTGCGCGGCATCGACGACGATCTCCCCCTCGACCGCTGGCTGCGCGAGTGCATCTGGCCCCGAGAAGCCAAGCTCACCCCTGAAGACGTCTACGCCGGAAGCCGCCTCGCCATCCTCGAAATGATCAAGACCGGCGCCACCTTCTTCAACGACATGTACTTCCTCCAAACCCAGACCGCCCGCGCCGCCGAAGAGATGGGCATCCGCTGCTGCCTCGGTTTGCTCTATATGCAAGGCGTCGATGCCCGCATCGAAAACGAACCCCTCCGCGAAGCGTATTCCAACTCGGATCTGGTCTCCATTTCCCTCGCGCCCCACGCCGTCTACACCACCACCGCCGAGCTTCTGCGCGAAGCCGCCGCCCACGCCCGCGAGTGGAACCTCCCCATCCACACCCACCTCTCCGAAACCGCCTGGGAAGTGCAAAACTGCATCGCGACCCACGGCATGACCCCCGCCGCCTACATGGATTCCCTGGGCCTCATCACCGAGCGCTCCATCCTCGCTCATTGCGTCCACCTCACCGACGCCGACCTCGCCCTCGCAGCCAGGCGCGGCGCCACAATCGCCCACTGCCCCGCCTCCAACCAAAAGCTCGCCTCCGGCACCTTCCCCTACGCCAAAGCCCTCAAAGCCGGCTGCCGCGTGACTCTGGGCACCGACGGCGCCGCCTCCAACAACAGCCTTTCCATGATGGCCGAAATGAAATGCGCCGCCCTCTCCGCCAAACGCGAAGCCGGCGACCCCACCGCCGCCAACGCCCCCGGCATCTTCCGCCAGGCCACGCGCGACGCCGCTCTCGCAATGGGAATCGACGCCGGCGAAATCGCCCCCGGCCGCCTTGCCGACGCCATCCTCGTTGACCTCGGCAACCTCTGGATGGTCGGCGGCGACAACCCCGTTTCCCACCTCGTGTATGCCGCCGACAGCAGCTGCATCGATACCGTCATCTGCAACGGCCGCGTCATCATGCGCGGCGGCCACGTGCCCGGCGAAGGCGAGATTATCGAGCAGGCCAAAAAAGCCTCCGCCCGCCTGAGGAGCGCCCGATGAACGCACGCGGGGCGCACATCTACCGCCAGATGCGCCTCATCCGGCGCTTCGAGGAGACCGTCGAACAGCTCTTCCTCGAAGGCCGCGTCATGGGCACCGCCCACACCTGCATCGGCCAGGAAGCCATCGCCGTCGGCGCCGCCGAAGCCCTTCTGCCGCAAGACGCCATGACCAGCACCCACCGCGGCCACGGCCACCTCATCGCGCGCGGCGGCGACATTTCCCGCATTTTCGCCGAGCTCACCGGCCACCCCTCCGGCTACTCCGCCGGCCGCGGCGGCAGCCAGATGATGATGGCCCCCGAAATCGGTTACTACGGATCCAACGGCATCGTTGGCTCCGGCATACCCTTTGCCGCCGGCCTCGCCCTCCGCGCCCAGCAGACCGGCAGCGACCGCGTCACCCTCAGCTTTTTCGGCGACGGCGCCGCCAATCAGGGCGTCTTCCACGAAACCCTCAACCTCGCCGCCCTCTGGAAGCTCCCCGTGGTGTTCCTGTGCGAGAACAACGGCTACGCCATGTCGACCCCCACCGCCACAGCCCTTGCCAACCCCTGCGTGGCCGACCGCGCCATCGCCTACCGCATGCGCGCCGACCGGGTCGACGGCAACGATCCCATCGCCGTGCGTGAAGCCGTCGCCTCCGCCGCGGCCTGGGCACGCTCCGGCCGCGGCCCCGTCCTTCTTGAAGCGCTCACCTACCGCCTCAGCGGCCACTCCCGCGGCGATCCCCGCGTTTACCGCTCCCGCGAAGAAGAAGCCGCCGCCCGTTGCAACGACCCCATTGCCTGCTTCCGCCGCCGCCTTCTTTCAGAACATATTCTGATTGAAACCGCTCTCGCCGAAATTGAGACCGAAATCGAGCTTCGTGTGGCTTCGGCCTTGGTTTCTATTGTATAAATGCGTTATGGAGTGATTGAAATGAAAACATTACCACTGGCCTTATCTTTGGGATTGCTTGCCGCCACCTTTTCTTTTGGCGAAAATGAAAGCTTTCGGATTGCCGACGACGGCGCCTGGACGTGGTTCAACGACCCGCGCGCGCTCTTCCACAACGGCACCCTCTACGTGGGCTTTGTGAGAATGGCCGACGGCCGCTCCTGCCTCAACGCCGTCGACACCGATAAACGGACATTTACCACCGTTTTCTCCAGCGACTTCGCCCAGAAAGACGACCACAACAACCCCGGCCTCCTTTCAATGAACAACGGGCATTTGCTGGCCATGATGGCCCGCCACGACCGCGACAAACACATTGAATACCGGATCTCAAAATCGACCGCCCCAACCACCTCGGGCGACTGGGGAGAAGCCGTGAAGCTTGAAGGCTTTCCGCACATTTCCTATCAGAACCCTTACCAGCTTTCCGCCGACGCCGACCGCATTTATTCCTTCGGGCGAAGCGTGACCTGGAACCCCTCCGTTCGTATTTCCGATGACAACGGCAAAACCTGGGGGCCGCTCAAACATGTGATCAGCGCCGGCAAACGCTTCGGCGAGAAACGCCCCTACGCAAAGTATTCCTCCAACGGAAAAGACCGGGTCGACATTCTCTATACCGACGGTCACCCCGATTCCGTCAAATGCTCACTCTACCACATTTATCTCGATCCGCTCCGCGACGCCATCCGCCGCACCGATGGTTCCATCATCAAACCCTTTTCCGCCTCTCCCCTTGACCACGACAACGCCAAAGGCGGCGGCGAGGAACGCGGCAGCCTGATTTACACCTACAGCGAAACCCCCAATACCGACTACACCACCGGCTCCATTCCTTTCGGCCGCGCATGGTGCTGGGAAATCACACAAGATAAAAACGGGTATCCCGTTTGTGTCTTTGTGGTGCAGACGCGCGGCTCCGGAAAAGAGCGAGCGACCGCTTTCCGGCACGACCGGCTCTATTATTACTATGCCCGCTATACGCCCGAAACCGGTTGGCGCAAACAGTTCATTGCGCAAGCCGGGCGCCCGCTCTATCATTCTCAGCGGTATTATGCCGGCGGCATCGCGCTGGATCCCGCCAACCCCGATGTGGTCTACCTTTCCACGAATGCCGCACGCCCCTTCGAGACCGCTGCAATTGGCGAGGAAGGCGTGCCGCTCGCGAAAAACGAGCGCTATGAAATTTACCGCGGCGTGTTGAATGACCCGGAGAAAATGACCTTTGACTGGTCCCCGGTCACACGTGATTCGGCGAAGGATAATCTCCGCCCTTATGTGCCTCGCTTCAGCCCGTATAAGAAAAGCCTGGTTTACTTCTCGGGCGATTACATTGAGTTTACCGAGTTTCAAACGGAAGTACGCGGCATCTTTACCAACGAATAAACATTTTTTAAATTCTCACGCGGAGGCGGGGGGGTCGCGGGGGAAACAAAAGAGTTTTTTGTGGAATTTGGATTTGAGGAACCGCGGGCGCAGCCCCCACCC
>JAVBLT010000005.1:0-97075 GCA_031553315.1 Kiritimatiellia bacterium | reverse complement strand
AAATCCCAAGGGGCGTTTGCGCCACGATACATTCACCCGTACTCCCGACAACACCCACTTCTTCTTCCGCATCCGCGCAGAAAAGAATCCTGACGGCACTTTTAAATCTGCCCTTTATGGGAAAATAGATTCCGGGTGTTCAGAAATATTCACTGTCCCGTCTAGCGGAGAAATCAAGTATCGCCTTAAACAATTTTCCTACTACGTCAACCCCACCCACAACGACCGCAACATGGAGTTTGATACCAACGAAAATCTGATGTACAAAGACTACAAAAGAAAACTCATCAACAGTGACAAGATGATTATCGATCAAAGAGCCTACAAAAATGGCGAAACGGGCGTCGGTGCGCCGTGATGTAAAAACTTGCAAAAGTTATCAAATGCCCTTTTTCATGAACTACGACCGCAATGGCCTCTGGAATGAAACCGACCTTGTTACTCAGCCCTTCTTCGACACCCCCCCCTCTGAACTTTTCGTGACGAACAGCGTCAGTGCGATGGTCTATGCTCAAACGATCGATTCAAATCCTCAAACCCCGCGAGACCCCTCGGCGTTGCTACGGCTCACCTAAAGCGTTTGTCAAAACCAAAATTCACCTTCGCGAAATCCGGAAATCTCATTCGAAACCTGCTCTATTGTAACAAAATCGTTGTCATATCGTTGTCAGAAACGAACCAAAAACGACCAAAAACAGCATAATTCGAGCAGGGGCATAAAAACAAAAAAGGCCTTTGCGATTTTGCACAAGTGTTTGATTTCAAGGAGTTATGTTTGGCGGAGAGGGAGGGATTCGAACCCCCGGTACCTTGCGGCACGCATGATTTCGAGTCATGTGCATTCAACCAGGCTCTGCCACCTCTCCCGAAAGCTTTCCCGATTTGGTGGAGGTAAGGAGGTTCGAACTCCTGACCTCTTGAATGCCATTCAAGCGCTCTACCAACTGAGCTATACCCCCAACAGGAAAACACATTCTTCCGAGCCAAGTGGCGCGCCTGGCAGGGCTCGAACCTGCGACCGCCGGATTAGAAATCCGATGCTCTATCCGACTGAGCTACAGGCGCACGCAGATCTGCCATCACTTTGAGTATGGTGGAGGTAAGGAGGTTCGAACTCCTGACCTCTTGAATGCCATTCAAGCGCTCTACCAACTGAGCTATACCCCCATTTACGCGACCCGATGAAACGCTTCGCGCTCAAAAGAATGCAAACACTCTACCAAAAAAAAACGCGGCGCGCAACCCCATTTTGAAAAAATCTGAAAAAAACCCGCAAAAAACCGAAAGGGTTGACATCGCCCCCCGCATTCCTTATAATGAACACCTAATTTTTGAGGGAAAAAGAGGTTTCATGACGCTCAGCAACGGAGTTGAAATTCCAAACATCGGGTTCGGCACCTGGCAAACCCCCGACGGCAACATCCTGATCCGTGATATCAAGCAAGGTATCCGAGCGGGGTATCGCCTTTTCGACACCGCGGCCCTCTTCAAAAACGAAGTCAGCGTCGGCCAGGCCGTCCGCGAATGCGGCATACCCCGCGACCAGATCGTCGTGACCACCAAGCTTTGGAACACCGACCGCGGCTACGACAGCGCCCTCAAGGCCTTCGACGCCTCCTTCGACAGCCTCGCTCTCGACCGCATCGACCTCTACCTCATTCACTGGCCCGACGCAAAAGACCCCGCCGTCAACATCGCCACCTGGCGCGCCCTTGAAAAAGTCTACAAAGAAAAACGCGTCCGCGCCATCGGCGTCAGCAACTTCCTCCCGCACCACCTCGAGCCTCTCCTCGCCGCCGCCGAGATCCCCCCCATGATCGACCAGATCGAGTTCCACCCCGGCTACCTCCAGCTCGACACCCTCCACTTCTGCCGCCAGCACAACATCGCCATCGAAGGCTGGAGCCCGCTGGGCAACGGCAAAATGCTCCAGAACCCCATCGTGGAAAACATCGCCCGCGCCCACCGCACCTCACCCGCCCAGACTTGCATCAAATGGAGCATTCAGCACGGCGTGATCCCGCTGCCCAAATCCACCACCCCGGTGCAGATGTACCAGAATCTCGACCTCGACTTCACCCTCACTCAAGAAGAAATGTTCGCCATCGACTGCCTTCCCCACCAAGGCGGCGATTACCATCCCGATAAAATTCCATTCTAAAAACGGCACAGGCTCCATGAAAACCCTCCCCGGCCTCCTCCTTCTCCTCCCCCTCGCCCTCCACGCCGCCACCACCACCCGTTATCTCGACGAACTCCCCCTCGCCGCCATCCGCCAAAGCTACGGCGCCGCCCAGGCCAACCGCACGATCGACGGCAAACCCCTCACCGTCGGCGGGCAAAACTATCCCCGCGGCATCGGCACCCACAGCGAATCGACCGTGCGCCTGCGCAGAACCCCCGCCGGCGAAGCGCCCCCCGCCCGCTTCCAGGCTCAGGTCGCCGTGACCGACGAAGTGAAAGGCTTCCACGCCAGCGTGGAATTTCTCATCCTCGAAGGCGACCGCATCCGCTTCCGCTCCGGCGTGATGAAGCCCGACGACGCGCCCGTCGCCATCGACCTGCCCTTCAACGGCGAGACCCTCGACCTCATCGTGACGGACGCCGACGACGGCATCGCCTACGACCACGCCGCCTGGCTCGACGCCCGCATCTCCACCCCCGGCGGCGAAGAAGCCCCCGCCATCACCCTCGAGCCCTACACCCTGCCCGCAGAGAAAACCATCCTCACCCCCCCCGTTGAAAACCGCCCCCGCCTCACCGGCCCGCGCATCGTCGGCGTGCGCCCCGGCCACCCCCTCCTGCACACCTTCACAGCCTCCGGCGAGAAACCCGTCACCTACTTCATCAAAGGCAACCTCCCTCAAGGCCTCAGCTTCGACCCCAAAACAGGCCGCCTCAGCGGCAGCGTCGCCGAGCCGGGCACCAACACCTTCACCATCGTCGCCGCCAACAGCCTCGGCGTCAGCGAGCGCCCCTTCCGCATCGCCGCGGGCGAAGACATCGCCCTCACCCCACCCCTCGGCTGGAACAGCTGGTACTGCTACTCCGAAGGCGTCACCGACGCCAAAATCCGCGCCACCGCCAAAGCCCTTGTCGACCGCGGCCTCGCCGACCACGGCTGGACTTACATCAACATCGACGACTGCTGGCAAGGCACCCGCTCCGGCCCCCTCCACGCCATCCAGCCCAACGCCAACTTCCCCGACATGAAAGCCCTCGCCGACTACATCCACACCCTCGGCCTCAAGATCGGCATCTACTCCACCCCCTGGCTCTCCACCTACGCCGGCTTCATCGGCGGCTCCGAAATGGCCGACGGCTCCGAAAAAACCCGCTACCTCCCCCCCGCCGAACGCCTCCACCCCAACCAGGTCTTCGGCCGCTGGCCCGGCCTCAACCGCCTCAAAATGGACCGCACCGGCGACCGTTGGCTCTTCGACGCCGACATCGCCCAATGGGCTCAATGGGGCATCGACTACGTGAAGGTCGACTGGAAACCCAACGACATCCCCACCACCCGCCGCATCTCCCAGGCCCTGCGCGCCTCCGGCCGCGACATCGTCCTCAGCCTCTCCAACGCCGCCCCCCACCAGACCGCCCCCACCCTCACCCCCCTCGCCCAGCTCTGGCGCACCACCGGCGACATTCACGACTCGTGGGACAGCATCTCCTCCATCGGCTTCACCCAGAACCTCCGCTGGGCCCCCTACGCCCGCCCCGGCCACTGGAACGACCCCGACATGCTCCAGGTCGGCGCCATCGGCACCCCCAACACCCCCAACCCCACCTACCGCCCCACCCGCCTCACCCCCGACGAACAATACACCCAAGTCACCCTCTGGGCCGTATCCGCCGCCCCCCTCCTCCTCACCTGCGACATCGCCGGCATGGACGCCTTCACCTTCTCCCTCCTCACCAACGACGACGTGCTCGACATCAACCAGGATCCCCTCGGCCGCCAGGCCACCCCCGTCAAAAAAGACGGCCCCCTCGAATACTGGCTCAAGCCCCTTGAAAACGGCGACATCGCCCTCGCCATCTTCAACCGCGGCATCATCCCCGCCACCCTCACCCTCGACCCCGCCGACTACGGCCGTCAAGGCCCCCAGATCCTCCACAACGCCTGGACCCGCCGCCCCGAGCCCGCCATCCCCGCCACCCTCACCCTCCGCCCCCACGGCGCCACCCTCCACCGCATCGGCAACGCCGATCAGGGAATCACTGATTAGAGCATGTTTCGAATGAGATTTACGGATTTTGCGAAGGTGAATTTTGGTTTTGACAAACGCTTGAGGTGAGCCGTAGCAACGCTACGGCGATCTGAAAGGGTGAAGTTCAAAAACAAAAAGCACCGAGAAAAAACGGAAAGATCAATCGAAATATGCTCTAAACCCGAAAATGAATCTTTTGATTTCATTCTCACGCGGAGGCGTGGAGTGCGCGCGAGAAAACCCGCCCCCTTTTTTCCGGGCTTGTTTTTTAAAAGCCGCTGTGCCATAATCATCGCCCGTGGAAAGGTGCGCAACGCCGCGCCCCCCCTTAACCCCAACCCCGGAACCGTGTGAGCGCGCTTCTTTTCGCCGTATTACTCGTGAGCATCGGCATTCTCCTCTGCCTCTCCGCCTTCTTTTCCGCCTGCGAAACCGTGCTCCTCTCTCTCTCGCCCATCCAGATCCAGCGCATCCGCGAGAAAAACCGGCAGGCCGGAGACCGCGTGGTCAAGCTCCTCGAAAAGCCCGAAGTGGCGCTCTCCACCATCCTCATCGGCAACACCTTCGCCAACGCCGCCATCGCCAGCATCGCCTACGCGCTCCTCCACCGCCTCGCCATCCTTCCCGCGCGCTATGAAGAAATCGCCTCCATCATCGCCATCACGGCCCTCGTGCTCCTCTTCGGCGAAATCAGCCCCAAGCAATACGCCATCCGCCATGTGGAGCAGCTCGCGCCCCTCGTCAGCCGGGTGGTCGCCGGCTTCATTCCGCCGCTTTACCCGCTCACCTTCCTCCTTCAGAAGCTGATTGAGCCCTTCAAGAAAAAATTCATTCCCGAAACGCGCGCCGTGAGCGACGAGGAGCTCGTCTCCGTGGTCGAGCTCGGCCAGGAGCGCGGCGAGCTCGACACGGAGGAAAGCGCCATGATCCAGGGCATCATGCGCCTGAGCGAGCTCAACGCGAGCGACATCATGACCCCCCGCGTGGATCTCGTGGGCGTCGACCTGAGCGATCCGCCCCAGCGCCACCTCGAGATCATCCGCCGCGCGCCCTTCCCCTACCTCCCCGTGTGGCGCGACACGCCCGACCACATCACCGATTTCGTCGACACCTCCGCCTACCTCCTCGACCCGGGCCACGACCTGCAGAAAGCCCTGCTCCACCGCCTCGCCACCGTCCCCGAAAACATCAGCCTCGACGACCTCATCATCACCCTCTACCGCCAGCGCCAGCACATCACCTGCGTGGTCGACGAATACGGCGGCACCGCCGGCATCGTCACCCGCGGCGACATCCTCGAGCTCCTCTCCCTCGACGTGGAAGACGACCCCAACGCCCCCCCCGAGATCCGCCCCGCCGGCCCCCGCCGCTGGGTCATCGACGGCGCCGCCAGCCTCGAACAGATCAACTTCCAGCTCGACACCCACCTCGAGGCCGACGACGCGGACCGCATCTCCGGCTGGGTCACCTTCCACGCCGGCAAAATCCCCCGCACCGGCGAAACCATCGAGGCCGACAGTTACCGCGTCACCATCCAGAAAATGCGCCGGCGCAAAATCCTCACCGTCCTGCTCGAAGACCTCTCCGGCGCCGCCAGCGCCCTCCCCCCCGCCCCCGGCCGGGAAGAGGACGACGAAGAAGAGGAGATGATCTGATGAACACCCCCCTCGAGCTCATCACCCTCACCCTCTTCTTCCTCGGCAGCTGGTTCTTCTCCGGCTTCGAGAGCGGCGCCGTCTCCCTCAACAAGCACCGCCTCATCCACCTCGTGCGCACCGGCAGCAAACCCGCCCGCCGCATCGCCCGCGTATTGCGCGACACCCACCGCATGCTCGCCACCATCCTCGTGGGCAACAACATCTGCAACGTCACCATCGCCACCCTCGCCGCCAGCCTCGGCTACCGCGCCGCCGGCGAGCTCGGCCAGACCCTCAGCGGCGTCGGCTTCACCATTCTCACCGTGATCTGCGGCGAATTCCTCCCCAAGCTCTGGTTCACCTCCCGCCCCCTCGAGCGCACGCTGCGCCTCGTGGGGATCTTCCGTTTCTTCGAATTCACCCTCTACCCGCTGGCCACGCTCTGCATCTTCCTCACCCGCATCGTCGACCGGCCCGCGGCCAAAACCAGGCGCAGCCCCTTCCTCTCCCGCGAAAACATCCTCTTCATTGCCCAAGACAGCGAAGCCCAGGGCAAAATCTCCGCCTTCGAACGCATCATGATCCGCCGCGCCCTCGACCTCCAGCTCCGGAAAGTGACCGACATCATGACCCCGCTCACCCGCGTGGTCCGCATCTACGAAAGCGACAACCTCGCCACCACGCTGCGCACCTTCCGCCAAAGCCGCCACAGCCGCCTCCCCGTCTTCTCCGACGACGACGCCGCCTGCCTGGGCATCCTCCACCTCCCCGACCTCCTGCGCAGCCGCTCCTCCGACCCCATCCCCTACGACCTCTGCCACCCCCCCGCCTTCATCACCCCCCACACCCCCGCCGACGACATCCTCCCCTACATGCGCCTCAAACGCCAGACCCTCCTCATCGTGCGCACGCCCCACAACCGCATCCTCGGCATCGTCACCCGCGACGACGTGCTCAAAGCCATCATCGACGACGAACTCCTCCACTCCTCCACCGAGCGCAAACGCACGGGAGCCCCCCGATGACCCTCCCCCCCCTCCCCCCCTGCTGGGCCGCCGCCCTCGCCCCCGCCCTCGCCGCCCCCACCTTCACCTGCCTCCTCGCCTTCCTCGAGCGCGAATACGCCGCCCACACCATCCTCCCCCCCCCCGAAAACATCCTCCACGCCCTCCAGGCCACCCCCCTTTCCAGCGTCAAAGCCCTCATCCTCGGCCAGGATCCCTACCCCACCCCCGGCCACGCCCACGGCCTCTGCTTCTCCGTCAGCCCCGGCATCGAAATCCCCCGCTCCCTCGCCAACATCTACAAAGAAATCGCCACCGACACCGGCCGCCCCCCGCCCCCCACCGGCAACCTCAGCCACTGGGCCCGCCAAGGCGTCCTCCTGCTCAACACCACCCTCACCACCCGCGCCCACCAGCCCATGAGCCACCAGAACCAGGGCTGGGAACCGTTTACCGACGCGATTATCAGCGCCGTCAACGCCCACACCCCCCACACCGTCTTCATCCTCTGGGGCAGCCACGCCCTCTCCAAGAAGCCCCTCATCGACCCCCGCCGCCACACCATCCTCACCGCCCCCCACCCCTCCCCCCTCTCCGCCCACCGCGGCTTCTTCGGCAGCCGCCCCTTCACCCAAACCAACGCCAGCCTCATCCTCCACGGCCAAACACCCATCGAATGGTAAGCAAAACACCGCTTCGGGTTTAAAAACAGCCGCTTTCGGCGATCTCCGCGTTCCGCGCCGAATACTGTTTGAAATTCACGCCCAAACCTGCTAGAATGCCTTTGCTTTTATAAGAATATCAACAGGAGAAGGCCCATGGCGGCATGGCATCGTAAAATAGCGGCAGGTACGCTTGCCGCAGTTGTACTCGTTTTCACCGGCTGCGGGGTCGATGCCGAGGCCGAGACCCACGCCCTCAAATCCGTGGTCAACATGTACCTCACCGGCCTGCAGGGCGAAAACTGGGCCGTCGCCGCAAGCGCCTGGAGCCGCATGGCCGACCCCGCCATCCACAGCATGAACAAGGTCTACTACGAAGCCCTCTTCGGCGAGGCCGACCTTCAGTACCGGGTCGAAGCCTTCGAAATCCTCCGCCTGGAGGCCGACATGGCCGCCGTGCAGACCATCCACACCATCCGCCGGACCGGCGGCGAGCCCTTCGCCGACGAGCGCATCACCACCTTCTACACCTTCGTGCGCGAAAACGGCGCCTGGCGCATCCTCAGCAGCCAGGAGAGCGAGAAAGTGGAGATCCCTCCCGCCTCCACCCCGGAAACTCAGGAATAAGGGAGCCCCCCATGTTGAACCGCCGCCCGCGCCTCATCCCCACGCTGCTCATCACCCTCTTCGCGGCCTCCGCCGCCTTCGCGGGCGGCGCGACCGACCACGAACCCGGCCTCGCCGAACGCATGGCCACGCTCATGATCCAGCTGGGCGTGATCCTCTTCGCCGCGCGCATCGGCAACAAGCTCTTCGAGAAGATCCGCATGCCCGGCGTGCTCGGCGAGCTTTGCGCGGGCATCCTCATCGGCCCCTATGTGCTGGGCGGCATTCCCCTGCCGCTGCACGGCATGGAGCAGGGCCTCTTCCACCTCTACGCCTCGATGGACTGCGGGTCCGACGTTTCCCCCGAGCTCTACGGCCTGTGCACCGTGGCTTCCATCGTGCTGCTCTTCCTCGTGGGCGTGGAGACGGATCTGCGCATGTTCATCCGCTACTCCGCCGTGGGCAGCCTCGTGGGCATTGGCGGCGTGCTGGTCTCCTTCCTTTCGGGCAACTGGGCGGGGCAATACTTCCTGGGCCTGCCGTGGGATGATCCCGCCTGCCTCTTCCTGGGCGTGATGTCGACCGCCACCTCGGTCAGCATCACGGCGCGCATCCTCTCCGAGCGCCGCAAGCTCGACGCCCAGGAAGGCGTCACCACCCTCGCCGGCGCGGTGATCGACGACGTGCTGGGCATGATCCTCCTCACCGTGAGCATGGGGCTCATCAAAGCCAAAGCCGCCGGCGCCACCATCGAGTGGAGCGGCATCGGCTGGATCTCCATCAAAGCCCTCGGCCTCTGGCTGGGCGCCACCGTCGCCGGCGTGGCGCTTGCGCGCTGGATCGCGCGCGGCATCAAGACCCTGGGCACCCAGGGCGAGACCGCCATCCTCGCCCTGGGGCTCGCGCTCGTGATCGGCGGTCTCTTCGAGCAGGCCCAGCTGGCCATGATCATCGGCGCCTACGTGATCGGCCTCTCCTTTTCCCGCACCGACCTGAGCTACGTGATCCAGGAAAAGCTCCACCCGATCCACACCCTGCTGGCCCCCGTCTTCTTCGCCGTGATGGGCATGATGGTCAACATCAACTACCTCCTCGACCCGAAGATTCTCGCCTTCGGCCTCACCTACACCCTCATCGCCATCCTCGCCAAGCTCATCGGCTGCGGCCTGCCCACAGCCCTCTTCGGCTTCAACCTCCTGGGGATGCTCCGCGTGGGCGTGGGCATGGTGCCGCGCGGCGAAGTGGCTCTCATCGTGGCGGGCGTGGCCAAAACCTCCGGCATGCTGGGCGACGCGGAGGGCAAAGTGTTCAGCGTGGCGGTGATGATGACGCTGATCACCACCCTCATCTCCCCCTCGCTGCTCGTGGCGCTCTTCAACATCCGCAAGCCCGGCATGCGCGCGGGCATCCGCACCGGCGAAGAAGAGGCCCGCCCCCTGGCCATCTACCACTTCCCCAACGGCGAAATCGCCCAGCTCATGGTCAACAAAGTCATGCAGACTCTCACCCGCGAAGGCTTTTTCGCTCACACCATCAGCACCGAAGAAGGCCTCTACCAGGCCCGGAAAGACGATATCGCCATTACCCTCCACCTCACAGGCTCCACCATCTCCTTCGATTCCGCCCCCTCCGCCGGAGGCTTCGTGCGGGTGGTCATGGCCGAATCGCTCGCCGAGTTTGAAGAAGTGCTCTCCGAGCTGCGCAAACCCATCCACACCCCCGCCGCCGTCACCCTCACCGACAAAGAAGAGCTGGCCATCGCCCGCCGGCGCGACATCCTCCGCCGTTACCTCAACGAAGCCTTCCTCATCCCCCACCTCAACGGCCGAACACCCCGCGAAGCCATCGCCGAGCTCCTCGCCATCCTCAAAAAAGCCGGCCATGTGAAAGACGAAACCCAAGCGCTCGACCTCATCATGAAACGCGAAAGCGTCATGCCCACCGGCGTCGGCCAAGGCGTCGCCTGCCCCCACGCCCGCACCGACACCGTCGGCACCCTCATCTGCGCCGTCGGCCTTTCCCGGGAAGGGGTCGACTTCGCCTCCGACGACGGTCTCCCCTGCCGCATCATCCTCCTCACCCTCACCCCCACCAGCGCCGTCTCCCCCTACATGACCTTCATCACCGCCGCCCTCTCCGCCCTCCAGAGCGCCCCCACCCGCCAGCGCCTCCTCCAAGCCGCCACCTCCCACGAGATCCGCACCGCCTTCATCGATTGACCATGCGCGCCCTCCCCCTCCTACTCCTCCTCCCCCTCCTCGCCCCCGGCGCCGGCCGGCCTTTCGCCCCCTATCAAGTCATCATCGACCGCCAGCCCTTCGGCCCCATGGCCCCCGACCCCGCTCCCCCCGGAACCGAACCCGCCGGCCCCGCGCCCGATTTCGCCGCCACGGAAGAAGTACAGCAGCTGGCCGGCAAGCTCGTCATGTCGGCCATGATCACCCTGCCCGGCGGCCAGACCGCCGTCGGCGTCACCGACACCACCCGCAGCCCCAGCGTCTCCCACCTCATCGCCCAGGGCGATCCGCCGGTCGACGGCATCACCCTTGAGCTCGTTGATTTCACCGACAAGATCGCCACCTTCAGCAAAAGCGGCATCACCTTCTCGCTCCGCCTGGGTTCCGGCATCGTCGAGACCCTCACCCCCGAGCTCCTCGCCCGGCGCGAACAGCAGCGCCTGGCCGAAGCCGCCGCCCGGGAGCCCCCCAAACCCCGCTACAACAGCCTCGCCGAGCAAATCATCGCCATGCAGATGAGCGTGGGGCCCGACGTCGAAGCCCCCCCCCTGCCCATCATCACCGGCGACCTCGCCGCCCTCACCAAACCCTTCGATCCCGAACGCCCCCCCGAGGCACCCCAAACCGAGACCGACCACCTCGTGGCCCAAGGCATCGAAGAGCTCCGCCGCAGCGTCGAAGCCGGCGAGACCCCCCAGCAATACATCGACCGCCTCCAAACCCACCAGCGCGCCGAAGCCCAGCGCCAGCAGCAGGAAAAGAAAATCGCCGCCGAAGCCGAAAAAGAGCTCCTCAAAAACGCCCGCACCGCCGCCGACGAAGCACGCATCCGCCGGCGCATGAACATCGAGCTCCTCAAAAAAGGCGTCACCCCCCTCGAGCCCATCACCCTCACCCCCGAAGAAGACCGCGAGCTCAAAGAAGCCGGCATCACCTTTTAATTCACCATGCGTTATTTTCTCGACTGGACAACCGACTTTCCCCGCGCCGCCGCCGCATGGTGCCGCCAGCACCTCCGCGGCGCCGCCCCCGAGCGCATCGTCATCGCCGTGCCCACCCAGCACGCCGGCCGCCTCCTGCGCGACGCCCTCGCCGACGCCTCCCCCGACCACGGCGGCTTCATCGGCCACGCCATCCTCACCCCCATGGCCCTCCCCCCCCTCTTCACCCCCCCCGCCCGCCTGCCCACCCCCACCGCCATCCTCACCGCCTGGCGCCACACCCTCCAAACCGCCCCCCCCGCCACCCTCAACCCCCTCTTCACCGGCCGCGCCTGGCTCAATGACGACGCCTCCTGCTTCCGCATGGGCCAGCGCCTCCAAAACCTCCGCGCCGAGCTCGCCGAAGGCGCCTACACCCTCCGGGAAATCGCCCGCCGCGGCATCGTCGAAGAAGAACCCGAGCGCTGGCAAGCCCTCGCCGACCTCGAAACCCGCTACCTCGCCGCCATCGCCCAAACCGGCTGCACAGACCCCGTGGCCCACCTCGTGGCCGCCCTCGAAAACCCACAGCCCCCGGCGGAAATCGAGCGCCTCGTCTTCGCAGGCGTGCCCGACCCCGTGCCCGCCCTCTGCCGCCTCATGGAAACCGTCCCGACCGACATCCTCATCCAGGCCCCCCCGACCCTCTCCCACGCCTTCGACCCCTACGGCCGCCCCCTCGCCGCCCCCGCCAGCCAGCAATGGACCCCCGCCACACCCCTCCCCCTCCCCGATTCCGCCATCACCCTCGCCCAAGACCCCGAAGCCCAGGCCCTCGCCGCCGTCGAGCTCATGCACCGCGCCGGCCGCCCCCCCGACCGCATCGGCATCGGCCTGCTCGACCCCGCCGTCGCCCCCCCTCTCACCGCAGCCCTCGGGCTGGCGGGCATCACCCCCTTCGACCCCGCCCCCCGCCCCCTCAGCCGCCGCCCCCTCAGCCGCCTCGCCCTCCTCCTCGCCGACCTCGCCGAAAACCCCACCCGCCACACCCTCGGCGCCCTCCTCAGCCACCCCTACACCCTCACCCGCTTCGGCTCAGACCCCCTCGCCATCCTCGGCGCCTTCGACACCCTCTGCGCCGACCACCTCCCCGCCGACCTCCCCGCCGCCCGCGCCTTCCTCACCCCCGATTCACCCCTCGCCCCCGTGCTCGACGCGATCACCCAGTGGCAAACCGCCCTGCGCGCCGCCTTCATCCCCGCCCTGCGCGACACCCTCCGCGCCATCTGCGCCACCATCCCCGCCGACCCCGAAGATCCCGACGCCCAGCCCGAAATCGACGGTCTCAACCAGATCCTCCGCGAGCTCGAAACCGCCCCCCTCCCCCACGCCGCCCTCACCCAGCTTCTGCGCATCCGCCTCGAAAGCCTCACCGCCAACCCCGACCGCACCGAAGAGCCCCTCGCCTACCAGGGCCTCATCGAGCTCGCCTGGACCCCCGCCGACCTCCTCATCATCCTCGGCTTCAACGACGGCATCATCCCCGACTCCCTCTTCTCCGACACCTTCCTCCCCAACACCCTCCGCGAACGCCTCTCCCGCCTCCGTTCCCACACCTCCCCCCCCGGAACCGAATGGTTCCGCCACGACGCCACCCGCTACGCCCGCGACACCTACCTCCTTTCCACCCTCCTCGCCTCCCCCCGCCGCACCCTCCACATCATCCTCGGCCGCGCCAACGACCGCGGCGACCCCCTCCGCCCCTCCCGCCTCCTCTTCCACACCCCCTCCGAACACCTCCCCGCCCGCGCCCGCCACCTCTTCCGCGAGCTCGACGTCTCCACCCCCCCCGACCCCGCCGAATCGCACCTCCTCCTCGAACCCTTCACCCTCCCCAAAAAACCCTGGCGCCTCACCCGCGGCCTGCCCACCCTCTCACCCTCCGCCATCAAAGACTACCTCCGCTGCCCCTTCCGCTTCTACCTCAAACACCGCCTCGGCCTCGAACCCCTCGAAACCGGAAAAACCGCCCCCAACATCCTCGAATTCGGCACCCTTCTCCACGAAGCCATCCAGCCGCTCTCCGACCCCCAAAGCCCCCTCTCCGCCTGCACCGACCCCGAAAAACTCACCCGAGCCCTCACCCGCCGCCTCCTGAACGCCATCCGCACCCGCTACGGCGCCACCCCGCCCCTCGGCGTGGAAGCCGCCCAAATCGCCCTCAAAGCCCGCATCGACGCCTTCATCCCCCACCACATCGCCCTGCGCGAAGAAGGCTGGGAACCCGTCGCCGCCGAATGGGAAGGCCACCTCACCCTCCACGGCTTCCACATCCGCGGCCGCATCGACCGCATCGACCGCAACACCCGCACCGGCCTCTGGCGCGTCTACGACTACAAAACTTTCGACACCCCCGCCACTCCCCCCGAAAAACACACCCGCCCCCCCGCTGAAGACACCCCCCCCCACCTCCGCGTAGACATCCCCGGCAAAACCCGCCCCCTCCCCCGCGCCTGGGCCGACCTCCAGCTCCCCCTCTACCGCGAATTCCTCCGCGCCGCCCACCCCCAAGCCACCGAAATCGAGCTCGCCTACGCCCTCTTCCCCGCCGCCACAGGCGAAACCAAAATCAGCCCCTGGGAAGGCTATTCCCACGACCTCCACGCCGCCGCCCTCGCCGCCCTCCAGGGCACCCTCGCCGCCATCGCCCGCGACGCCCCCTCCGATTACTGGCCCCCCGCCGAAATCCGCGAAGAAGAAGACCCCTACACCCACATCATCCAAAGCTTCAAAGGAACCCTCCTGCCATGACCCTCACCCCCGCCGAATCCGACCTCCTCTTCACCCTTCAGCGCGGCCTGCCCTTTGTCGAGCGCCCTTTCGCCCCCCATGAGGCCGAAGCCCTCGCCCTCCTGCGCCGCCTCAAAGCCGAAGGCACCCTCCGCCGCACCGGAGCCGTGTTCGACGCCCGCCGCCTCGGCTACCGCAGCAGCCTCTTCGCCGTCGCCGTGCCCGAAGCCGCCCTTGACCGCGTCGCGGCCGCCGTGACGCCCTTCCCCGGCGTCACCCACGCCTACACCCGCGGCTGGCCCGCCGGCTACACCCCGCCCCCCGGCGTCGTCCCCGCCAACGACGCTCCCTACCCTGCCTTCTGGTACACCCTCTCCGAGCACCGCGACCGCTTTGAAACCGTCGCCGGCGCCATCGCCCGCGCCACCGCCCCCTACCTCCCCCTCCCCTTCCCCGCCCTCCGCCGCTTCAAGATCGACGTCGTCTTCGATACCCGCACCCGCACCCGCGACGAACAGACCGAATACACCCCCCGCCTCCTCGCCGAACCCACCGCCATCCCCGACCTCACCCCCGCGCAGATCGACCTCATCCGCGCCTTCCAAAACGACCTTCCCCTCGAGCCCGACCTCTACGCCCGCCCCGCCGCCGCCGCCCGCTGGCCTCTGCCCGAAGCCCTCGCCCAGCTCGCCGCCTGGCACGAAAACGGCATGCTCCGCCGCCTCGCCCCCCTCCTCCACCACCGGAAAAGCGGCTTCACCGCCAATGGAATGTGCTGCTGGAACGTGCCTTCGGAAAAAATCGAAGCCGCAGGCCGCGCCCTCTCCCAATTTCCAGAAGTGACCCACTGCTACGAACGCCCCCCCCTCCCCGGCTTTCCCTTCACCCTCTACGCCATGATCCACCAGCGCGACTGGGATGCCGCCTGCCGGGTCTTCACCCGCCTCGCCGAAGCCTGCGACCTCCCCAAAGACGGCCGCATCTTCTTCTCCACCCGCGAATTCAAGAAGACCAGCGTTCAGTTTTTCCAGGAGGGGTGACCCTCACCCCTCAAACGCCCCGTGTTTGAGGAAATGAACCACCAGCCCGCGCACCCGCCGGCTGAGCGGCAGGAAAGGATGCGAGGCGGGCACGAGCCGGTAATCGCTCATCCCTTCGAGCCGGGCCGATTCGGCGCTGACTTTTCCATCGTGCTCCCCCTCGAAGAAGAGGTTGAACCAGAGATCCACCGAGCGCGACCCCGCGATAATCCCCACCGGGTAATCCGCGGGAGGGAGGCGGTTGGGAAGCGAATCGGGCGCGGTGGAAAGCTGGAGAGAGGCGGGGCCGTTGACCCAGGCCACGAGACCGCCGAGAACATCGATCACCTCGCTGCCGTGGTTCGGCGGGGCGAGCATGACCGCCCGCCCGAGATTTGCGGGGCGGCGCTTCGCCAGCCCCGCGCGAAGGATGATCCCGCCCATCGAGTGGGTCACAAAGTGAAGGGCCGGCGCATCGGGGTTCACGAGGCGGTCCATTTCGGCGAAGACGAAATCGGCCAGCTCCTCCACGGATCCGCTCCGCGAGGGATAGCCGATGTTGACCGTGTGGTACCCCGCTTCCTCAAGCGCCCGGGCCAGGCGGTTCATGGATCGGCGGGTGCGGCCCAGGCCGTGAAGCAGCACAACGGTTTCAACGGGCGGCCCCATCGGCGCTACCACCCGATGTTGAGGACGGGAAGCATCCGCATCGTGGCGGCGGTGCTTTTTTTTTCCCAGTTGACGATGTTCACGAGGCCGACCTGCGCGCCTCTGAGGCTGTTGTTGGCCTTGTTGAGCAGGCCGATCTGGAGGCCTTCAAACACATCGGCCTCGTTGAAGAAACTGATCTGGAAGCCGCGGGCGTAGATGGCTTTGTTGCGCACGAGGGCGAGCTGGAGGCCGTTGAGGGCGGCGGCGCTGTTGAGGCCCAGGGCGATCTGGAGGCCGTCGGTGCGGAAGGCGCCGTTGTTGAGCAGGGAAATCTGGAGGCCGGTGAGGCCGGGAAAATCGCCGCCCTGCCGCTTCATGGCGCTGCCGGCGGTGTTGGAGAGGAGGGCGACCTGAAGGCCGAGCACATCGCCGGCCACGATGTTGTCGAGAAGGTTGACCTGGAGGCCGTAGGCGTGGGTGGTGGTCTGGGAGGCGGTGCCGATATCCAGGCCGTAGATGGCGCGCCGTTCGCTGGAGAAGATGTTGACGCGCAGGCCGTAGATGCTGTGGCTCTTGTCGGGATAGCCCCAGGAGCCGAAGTTGAAGGCGAAGATGCCGCCGGCGCGGGCGGCCGGCGCAAGAAGCAGGGCGAAGAGGGCGATCCCGAGGGTTTTCATCATTCGCACGCGCGCAGAAGGTCGTGTTTGTAGAGCAGGGTCATGAAACGCACATCGAGGGTATGGCCGGCGCGGTAGGAGAGCGCGGTGCCCGCGAAGCGGCCCGCGTCGATCAGGGCGATGGCGGCGAGCAGGTCGAGGGTGGCGCGGTGCCACGCGGCTTCGAGGGGCATGCGGGGCTCGCTGATGTAGCGGTCTTTGGCATGGATGAGGATGTTTTGCGTGTTGTAGCCGAGGTGGCGGGTATCGGCGAAGAGTTTGCCGAGGGTGCGGGTGTAGATGAGCTGGCCGTGGGTGGCGTTGGTGCGGGCGCCGGCGCCGTGGCGGAAGGTTTCGGGGGTGAGGTCGAAGCGGATGCGCTGGCGACCGATCACGGAGGCGAAATCGATGGCGCAATCCATGTGGAGGCGGCGGTCGCCGGGCTCGGCGGGGAGCAGGGTCACGAAATCGCCGCGGCCGCCGCTGATGGTGACGGGTTCCTTCACGGTGACGTAGGCGGCGGGGGTCGCCGTCGGCACGATTCCGGCCTGGTCGATGGCTTCGAGCAGGTCGAGGCTGCTGCGGTCGAAGAGGGGCGGGTCGCCGGAGCCGATTTCCACGATCAGGTTGTCCACGCCCATCCCCAGGCGCAGCGCCACGATGTGCTCGACCATGCGCAGGTAGTTGTGGGGGTTGCCGGAGCGGAGCACGATGTTGCGGGCGCTGGTCCACACGTTGCGGATCGAAACGGCGATGTCGAGCTGTTCCTCGATGTCGGAGCGGCGGATCCACCAGCCGGGCTTGTCGCTGGGGCGGAAGGTCACTTTGGAACGGCGCCGCCCCTCAAAGGTGCCGGGGCCTTCGGCGGAGGCTTCGCCGCCGACGGTGGTGGCGAAGGGCGAAAAGGGTTCGGGGGTATCGCAAAGCGTCTCGGAATCGACGCTCTGGGCGTTGAAGCGCTCAAAGGCTGCGCGGGCGGCTTCGGCGTTTCCGGCGATGATTTTCCCAAGCTGGTAGGTAGGCGGCATAGGGCTCTTTCTGTAAATGGATGGGCGGGAATTATCGCCGGTTCCGGGCGAAAAATCAATTATTTTCGGCGTGCTCTCCTCCTCACGGCGAAAGCGCCGCCCAGGAGGAGAACCAGCAGGAGCATTTCGGGGGCATCGCCTTTGATGGAGAAGGCGGCGCCGGCTTTGAGCATGGCGCGCTCCTGTTTTCCAAGCTCGATCCACTGGGAACGCTCTTCGACCACGATCCAGCTGTTTTGGGGAATGAGGGTGCGGGCTTCGCGGGCGACCGCGATGAGGCGGGCGCGAAGGGCGCGGTCGCCGGGGGCGTCGAGCTGCGCCTGGGAAAGGCTCCACGCGGCGGCGGCCTTGGCCCAGCGGCTTTCGGGCGGCAGGGTCACGACCCGGCCGGGGAGATCGGCGGGGTCGAGGGGCGCCTGGGCGGGCCAGACGATGCGGGCGGGGGCATCGGCGGGAAGAAGCCGGTGGATGGAGGGCAGGCGGTACCCTTTCCGGGGAGGGCGGTCGGAGGGCTTCCACAGGGCTTCGAGGCGTTTGTCGATGCCGCTTTGATCGGTGGAGACGGCGCTCGGGGCGAGGGCGAGGCCGCGGTCGCGGGCGGCGCGCTGGGCCACGCGCAGGGCGCCGGGCAGGTCGCAGCCGCCGAAGCGGGGGGCGGAATCTTTGAGGAAGGCCTCCGCTTCGGCCTCGCTGGTCACGAACGCGGCGCGGATGCCGGTGCCCGCTTCGATGGCGAGGGCGGGCAGGGCGCGGCGCAGGGCGAGGGCGGGTTCGTTGAAGGTGAGGGGGAGGCCCTTTTCGCCGGCGTCGATAATCACGGCGGTGAGGAAGGGCGCGGCGGGGGCGTCGGCGCGGGCGGCGCTCCAGCCTTCGGTGGTGGCGAGCACGCCGGGAGCGGTGTAGCAGACGTCACCGTTTTCGGTTACCGAATCACCGAAAACGGTTAAACCGTTGATCCGGATCGGTTCGGCGCAACCGGGGGGCACCACGAGGGTGATGCGCACCTGGCGGTGTTCCTCCACGGGGAAGACCTGAAGGGTGTAGTGCCCGGGGGCGGCGGCGGCGGTGAGGAGGGCGGGGTCGAGGCGCTGCTCGGTGATGCGGCGGTAAACCCATTCGGCGGCGGTGCGCTCGAAAAGGCGGCCCTCTTCCCAGGCATCGCCGATTTTGAGGGAAAGGCCGGTGACGAAGGCCGCGGGGGGGAGGTGGAGGGTGCCGGTGTAGCCGTATTGGCCTTGGGAAAGGGAGGTGGCATGCTCCTTGCCGAGGGTGAGGTGAAGGGTGATCTCGTCGTCATGCTCGCCGGGGAGGCGGGTGGCTTTGGCGGAGAGGGCGGTCACGCCTTCGGTGGGGTGGGCGCGGTGCCAGCGGCGTTCCCGGCGGAACGCGTCGTCCTGCGAGGAGAGCACGTGGAGGCCGAATTCGTTGCGGGGTTTCTCGGGGCGGGGATCGCTGGTGACGGTGCGCCAGAGGGAATCAAGGCGGTCGTCGGGCAGTGTGAGACCGTCGAAAACCAGGCGGCGGTAGCCCCAGGAGAGGAGCGGCACGCTGACGCCGTTTTTGAAATCGTAGGCCTCTTTGAGCACGTGCTTTGCAATGACCGGGCGGCGCAGCGGCGGGCGGTTCATGATGGCCGAATCGGCATTGAGGCAGGTCGCGAGGAGGTCGTGGAGCACGGCGCGGTGGAACCCGGCGCGGGCGGCGAGGCCGGCGGGAATCACCGAAAAGGCCAGGAGCCCGGTGATCGCGAGCATGCGGATGGAGGCGCCGCGCGCGCGCAGCCAGCGGGCATCGTCGAGCAGCGTGTGCGAATGCAGCGCCATGAGCAGCGTGGGCGCGAAAATGAGAAAACCCGCACCCATAATGACAATGGCGAAAATCGCGATCGGCATAAACGGCAGGAAAAGGAAAAAGAAATAAAGCGTGAAGGGGTAGACCGCCCAGCGTGTGAGCCAGCCGAACCAGCGCAAGGCGGCGTTTTCCGAAGAAGAGGGCGGCAGGAGAATGAAGAGCCCCGTGAGGAAGGTCATCGCCAGGTACCACGGGCTGTAGCAGGGCATCGGGAAGGGAATTTTGATGTTGAGCATCAGCCCGCAGAAGGGCAGCGCCCAGACAATCACGATTTTAAGGAAAAGATCGAAATTCCGCGATTGCTTTTGCAGCGCCAGGCAGCGGTCGGCCATGAGCACCAGCATCCGCAGCAGCAGGAAAAAAAAGCCCAGCGCGAAGAGAAGCCCGCAAAAAAGCATCGCGACGATCAGCGCTTCGAAGTGGCCCAGCGGCTCAAGGATGGCTCCCCCGATCACCGGCACGAAAAACATCGCTCCCACGCACAGGCAAACCAAGGCGAACACGGTCTGCCCCGACCAGGTGATTCCCAGCCATTTCGAGCCGGCCGGTCTCGAGGCCGCATAAAGCCCTAAATGGAAAACACTTGCCGCTCCGCCCGCATACACGGCCATAAGCAGCCCGTCCGAGGCAAAGGTGAGGCGGCGCGCCATTGCGGGAAGCCAGCAGTGAAAAGCGACCAGCGTCGCCGCGTAGAAGAGAATCGGCACCGTCAGCAGCCGCCACCCGGCCGGCGTTCTCCGCGCCAGCACCGCCCCCGAGAAGATCGGCGCCGCCAGCGCGAAACCGAGCGTGAGCAGCGCGAGGCCGATGCCGCCGTCGCGGGTGAGCTCCACCCAGTATTGCCACACGGTGGCGCCCATCAGCCCGATAAACACAAAGGGAAAGAGCGCGCCGCTGAAGAGCAACGACCACGGCGATCGGGCGATGCGGTCACACAGCGAAGAGAGGTTCGTCATGGCAAAACTCCTGATTTTCGGGCAGGTTCGATATCTTCCCGGCTGGCCCAGTCGGTCTGCCGGGCCACGCCCATGAGGATGTGGGCATCGTCGGAGGTTTTCACGCCGCGGGAAAAGATGCGCTGGAAGCCCTGCATCATGTGGTCGGCTTTGTCGGGCTGCATAAAGCCGATCTTGAGCATTGCCTTGCGCCACATGCCGATGAGGATCTGCCGCTCCCGCGCGGTGGCCGGCGGCGATTTTTCCTGGATGGGCTGCTCGTAGGAGCCCGTGGCGCCGTAGAGCTCGTAGCAGCAGATCAGCACCGCCTGGGCGAGGTTGAGCGATTGGTAGGCCTCGTCGACCGGGATTCGCACAAGGTGCGTGCAGAGGGCGATTTCCTCATTGTTGAGCCCCTTGTCTTCGCGCCCGAAGACAAGCGCCACCTTGCCCCGCGCGGCAATGGCGAGCAGGTCGGCGGCCAGTTCGCGGGGCGGGCGCACGTGCTGGCGGTAGAGCCCGCCGCGGGCGGTGGAACCCACGACCGCCGCGCAATCGGCCACGGCTTCGGCGAAGGTTGCGGTGCGGCGGGCGGCGGCGAGAATGTCGGCGGCGTGCACGGCGAGGCGTTCGGCTTCGGCCCAGTCGTCGCAGATTCGGGGGGCGGCCAGCGCCAGATCGCGGATGCCCATGTTGGCCATCGCCCGGCACACGGAGCCCACGTTGCCGCTGTAGAGCGTGCCGACGAGGACAATGCGGATGTTGTTCAAGGGGTTTGTCATACACTCTTTCAGAGAGGAAACGTGAGCACAGGCTCGGCCACAGGCGCCTCAAGCAGCGCCTCGCCGACGATTTCAGCCTGAACGGTGAAGTGCGCGAAGCGCGTGACCGGGTCAAGCGCCAGGCGCTCCTCGACCCGGCAGACGCCGCGCTCGGCGGGATCCGCCGAAGGCGTGAAGGAAAAACTGTCCGCGCGAACCAGCGAAAGGGCATCGGCCTCGCCCGCAAACTGCGCCAGCGTGCAGCGCAGCCCCCCCTTCGCGCCGGCCAGGCAGCGCGCCTCCCCGCGGAGGGCAAGACCGTGAACAGGCAGATCCGTCAGATCAAGCAGCGGCGTTTCGATGGAGACCGTGCCCTTTTGCGCGGTGTTGACGAACCGGAACCCGCACCCCCTGAGCTGCGCCTGAAGCAGAATCTGCTGGTGGCGCTGATGCGAAAACGAAAGCCGCCACCCCGGGATCGCGCCGTCGGGCCCCTGCGTGAAAGGCACCGGCGGCAGAATCGAGGCGCGCCAGTTTTCAAGCTCCGCCACAGCCAGCGGTTCGAGCGGGCCGCCCGGAATCAGCGCCGGATCGGGCAGAGCGATCTCCACATCGCGCGGCAAAGCGAAAAGCACCAGCAGGCTCAGCCCGCAGAGAAAAAGCAGGCCCGTGAAAAAAATCAGCGGCATCCCCCAGCGGCCCGAACCTTTGGGAGCGAAATCGACCGCGCGGGCGACCGGAGCCTCCGGCGCCTTTTCGGGCACAGGCACCGGCATGAACGAAAACGACTGCTGGCTGGCCACACGCTCCGCATTGTCGCGGTTCAGGAACCAGTAATCATCCAGATGGTAGCCGTGGCGGATCACCGAGAGGCGGAAACGATCCAAGTCATACGGCACGCGCCGGAAAGTGACCCTGTCGGCCAGGCTGTCGTAAATCACATACATCGCGCGCGTGTCGGCCTCGCGCGGGAAGCCCACCGATCCCGGGTTCACCAGATAGCGGCACCCGAGGCGGAAGGTGAAATCGGCCGGCGGCAGCTTCGCCACCCGCCCCGTTTCCCCATCCAGCTCAAACACACACGGATGATGCGTGTGCCCCACAAAAAGCGCCCGTTCCGGCCGCTGCATCTGAAAACACAGCTCCGCATCGGCCTCCGTGACCACATAATAAAACGCGTGCGGCAGAAAAAAGCTCCCATGCGTGGCCGCGAACCCCTCGCCCAGCAGCACCAGCGGCCGGTCGGCCAGAAACGCCTTCTCCGCATCGGAAAGAGCCAGCATCGCCCGGCGCGCCGTCTTCTGCGCAAACGCCGTGAAACGCGCCGGATCCAGCACACCCGCCGCAGCCGCGTCATGATTGCCCTGCGCCATCGCGCACGCCGCCCGGCGCACCGCCGCCAGCGTCTCCGCCGGTTCAGGCCCGTAACCCACCACATCGCCCAGGCAGATCATGTGCGAAACCCCCTCGCGGGCACAATCCGCCACCACAGCCTGCCAGGCCTGCAAATTCGCGTGGATATCGGTTACAATCGCGTAACGCACGGCGCGCCGCCCTCCATTTAAAACTGAATGTGAACCCGGTTCTCCGCAAACGCCGCCCGGATCCGCTCACGCTCCAGCGTCGGCAGCGGGCAGCCCTGAAGAAAGAGCGAAGTCAACCCCTTCAACCCCGAAAGATCCCCGGGCAGCGCCTTCACCTGCGTGCCGCTCAAATCGAGCGACACCAGCGAACCGCACCCCCCCAGCCACTCCGGCACCGCCGAAAGCCCCGTATCCGCCAACACCAAGTGCTCCAGCTCCGGCAACCCCCGGATCCACTCCGGCACCTCCGCAATCGGGTTGCCCGCCAAATACAGCCGCCTCAGCCGCTTGCACTCCCCCAGCGAAACCGGCAGCCCCGAAAGCCTCGCCCCATTCAGCCGCAGAAACCGCAGCTCCGGCCAAACCGCCCCCGGCAGCGCCGAAAGCCCCGACCGATCCGCATTCAGATACCGCAGCCCCGAAAGCTCCCCCAGCCACACCGGCAGCTCCGAAAGCCCCGGATTATCCTGCACATAAAGCACCTCAAGCCCCTTCAGCCCCCGCACCTCCGCCGGCAGCGCCGAAAGCCCCGCGTCAGCCAGATCCAGAAGCGTCAGCCCCTTCGCGCCCGAAAGCCCCGACCAATCCGTGATCGACCTCACCCCCCGCAGCGACACCTTCCTCAGCCCCGGCAGCCCACCCAGCCCATCCGGCACAGCCGCCCCCCCAAACCCCCGCAAATCAAGCCCATTCGCCGAAAGCCCCCCGGCCGAAGCCACATCACCCGCCCACACATCCCCCGCCGGCGCCCCACGGTGCTCAAAACACCCGCACAGCGCCAGACAACACCCCAGAGCCAAACAAAAAACACGATCCGTCATACCAAAACTCCCGTAAAAAAACCGAAACTACCCACAGGATAACCCTTTCTCACCCCAAATAAAAGGAGAAAGTGAAAAAACACACACCCCCGCCGTTTTTGCTCGACAAATCCCCCCGAAAAGCCCATACTGGCGCCCCGATTGTGCGAATCAGCAAGACGTTTCTTCAGACAAAAAGATTAGGGGTAAGCTATGCGTCGCGACGACATCCGTAAAGTACTCATCATCGGTTCCGGCCCCATCGTCATCGGCCAAGCCTGCGAGTTCGACTACTCCGGCACACAAGCCTGCAAAGCCCTCCGCGCCCAAGGCTACCAGATCGTGCTCGTCAACTCCAACCCCGCCACCATCATGACCGACCCCTCCATGGCCGACGCCACCTACATCGAGCCCCTCAACCTCCAGCGCCTCGAACAGATCATCGCCAAAGAACGGCCCGACGCCCTCCTCCCCAACCTCGGCGGCCAGACCGGCCTCAACATGTCCCAAGCCCTCGCCGAAGCCGGCATCCTCGACAAATACAACGTCAAAGTCATCGGCGTCAACCTCGAAGCCATCAAACGCGGCGAAGACCGCGACATCTTCAAGACCACCATGCAGCAAATCGGCATCGACACCCCCCGCTCCGGCATCGCCAACACCCTCGAAGAAGCCGAACACATCGCCGCCCGGATCGGCTTCCCCCTCGTCATCCGCCCCGCCTACACCATGGGCGGCGCCGGCGGCGGCTTCGCCTACAACATCGAAGAGCTCCGCACCATCGCCAACCGCGGCCTCAGCCTCTCCATGACCCACCAGATCCTCGTCGAAGAATCCATCAAAGGCTGGGAAGAGCTCGAAATCGAAGTCGTCCGCGACGCCAAAAACCAAATGATCACCGTCTGCACCATCGAAAACATCGACCCCGTCGGCGTCCACACCGGCGACTCCTTCTGCGCCGCCCCCATGCAGACCATCGCCCCCGACCTCATCCAGCGCCTCGAACAGATGGCCTTCAAAATCGTCGAAACCATCGGCGTCATCGGCGGCACCAACGTCCAATTCGCCCACGACCCCCAGAGCGGCCGCGTCGTCATCATCGAAATCAACCCCCGCACCTCCCGCTCCTCCGCCCTCGCCTCCAAAGCCACCGGCCTTCCCATCGCCCTCATCTCCGCCAAACTCGCCTCCGGCCTCACCCTCGACGAACTCCCCTACTGGCGCGACGGCACCCTCGAAAAATACACCCCCAGCGGCGACTACACCGTCCTCAAATTCGCCCGCTGGGCCTTCGAGAAATTCCGCGGCGTCGAAGACAAACTCGGCACCCAGATGAAAGCCGTCGGCGAAGTCATGTCCATCGGCAAAACCTACAAAGAAGCCCTCCAGAAAGCCATCCGCGGCCTCGAAAACAACCGCCACGGCCTCGGCTTCGCCAAAGACTTCAACCAACGCCCCCTCCCCGACCTCCTCAACCTCCTGCGCACCCCCAGCAGCGAGACCCACTTCATCATCTACGAAGCCCTCCGCAAAGGCGCCACCGACGCCCAGATCTTCGAAGCCACCGCCGTCAAAGCCCACTTCGTCCAACACATGCGCGAACTCGTCCAGCTCGAAGAACAAATCCTCCTCCACAAAGGCACCCTCCCCCCCGACCCCCTCCTCATCCAAGCCAAAAAAGACGGCTTCTCCGACAAATACCTCGCCCGCCTCCTCACCATCCCCGAAACCACCCTCCGCCAGCGCCGCCAGGCCCTCCACCTCCACGAAGGCTGGCACCCCGTCCCCGTCTCCGGCGTCGACAACAAAGCCTACTACTACTCCAGCTACAACGCCCCCGACACCCTCACCTTCACCCCCAACCCCAAAAAAGTCATGATCCTCGGCGGCGGCCCCAACCGCATCGGCCAAGGCATCGAGTTCGACTACTGCTGCGTCCACGCCGCCCTCGCCCTGCGCGAGCTCGGCTACGAAACCGTCATGGTCAACTGCAACCCCGAAACCGTCTCCACCGACTACGACACCTCCGACCGCCTCTACTTCGAACCCGTCACCACCGAAGACGTCCTCCAGATCTACCACAAAGAACAACCCCTCGGCATCATCGTCCAATTCGGCGGCCAGACCCCCCTCAACATCGCCCGCGAGCTCGCCGAAGCCGGCTGCACCATCCTCGGCACCAGCATCGACTCCATCGACATCGCCGAAGACCGCGACCTCTTCCGCCACCTCATGGACCAGCTCCACATCCCCATGCCCGAATCCGGCATGGCCATCGACATCGACCAAGCCATCGCCATCGCCGACCGCATCCACTACCCCCTCATGATCCGCCCCTCCTTCGTCCTCGGCGGCCGCGGCATGGAAGTCATCTACGACGAACCCATGCTCCGCGAATACATCGCCAAAGCCACCGGCGTCACCCCCGACCGCCCCCTCCTCCTCGACCGCTTCCTTCGCGACGCCCTCGAATGCGAAGCCGACGCCATCTCCGACGGCCACCACGTCTACATCCCCGCCGTCATGGAACACATCGAGCTCGCCGGCGTCCACTCCGGCGACTCCGCCTGCGTCCTCCCCCCCATCACCATCACCCCCCAGCAGATCCAGACCATCCACGACTACACCCAGCGCATCGCCAAAGCCCTCCACGTCCGCGGCCTCATGAACATGCAATACGCCATTGAAGACGGCCGCGTCTACGTCCTCGAAGCCAACCCCCGCGCTTCGCGCACCGTCCCCCTCGTCTCCAAAGTCTGCGCCATCCCCATGGCCAACATCGCCACCCGCCTCATGATGGGCCAGCCCATGAGCGAGCTCGACCTCCACCCCCGCCAGATCCCCCACTTCGGCGCCAAAGAAGCCGTCTTCCCCTTCGACAAATTCCCCGAAGTCGACCCCGTCCTCGGCCCCGAAATGCGCTCCACCGGCGAAGTCCTCGGCATGGCCCGCAGCTTCGGCCTCGCCTTCTACAAGAGCCAGGAAGCCGCCGGCGCCCGGTTACCCAGCGGCGGCGCCATCCTCGTCAGCCTTTCCGAGAAGCCCCCCCAAGCCGCCGCCGTCATTGCCGAATTCGTCACCCAAGGCTTCACCCTCTACGCCACCGAAGGCACCCGCGATTACCTCACCCGCCACGGCATCCACTCCCAGCCCATCGCCAAAATCGGCGAAGGCCGCCCCAACGTCATCGACCTCATCGTCAACAACCAAGTCACCCTCATCATCAACACCCCCTCCCCCCGCCGCGACGCCCTTGCCGACGACGCCAGCATCCGCAAAACCGCCCTCAAATACAAGATCCCCTACATGACCACCCTTGCCGCCGCCCACGCCGCCTGCGCCGGCATCGCCGCCGCCGCCCGCGAAGGCCTCGGCGAAGTCGAATCCCTCCAGGAATACCACGCCGCCATCAAATAAACCACGGAACAAAAACAAAAAGCATGGGAATCAAACCCTGTGTTTTCATTAAAACATTCTCAAAAAGCATAAAAACAAGAATGGAGTTTTGATATATGTTGTTTAATTCTATCACCTTTCTTATCTTTCTTCCCATCGTTTTTTTCGGATATTGGGTACTTGATTCCTCGATAAATTTTCGCATCGGATGGAGAATGCGCCTTCAAAATCTCTTTATCGTGATTACATCTTATGTATTTTACGGTTGGTGGGATTGGCGTTTTCTAATTTTAATTGCCCTCTCATCTGGTTGGGCGTGGATGCTGGGTTTGGCCGATGAAAAATGGGAGCATGGCCGAAAAGCAAGACTCATTCTTTCGCTTGTTTTGAATCTCGGATTACTTGGCGTATTCAAATATTACAACTTTTTCATCGGCGAGGCCTCTCTTCTTCTTCAGTTTTTCGGCTTTACCCCGCATATCTGGACGCTTCGTATCGCTCTGCCGGTGGGTATCAGCTTCTACACCTTCCAGACGCTTTCCTACACCATCGATGTGTATCGGAAAGACATCAAACCCACCCGCGACCCCATCGCCTTCTTTGCCTTTGTTTCCTTCTTTCCTCAGCTTGTGGCCGGGCCCATCGAGCGCGCGACCAACCTTTTGCCTCAATTCCTCAAACCCCGTACCTTCTCCTACCCCGATGCCGTGGATGGTTGCCGCCAGATGCTGTGGGGCTTCTTCAAAAAAATGGTGATTGCGGACCATTGTGCTTTGGTGACCAATCATATATTATCAAACTGGACAGACAAATCAGGTCTTACAATCTGGATCGGCATTTTTTGTTTCACTATTCAAATCTACTGTGATTTCTCCGGTTATTCCGATATCGCCATCGGCTGCTCCAAACTTTTCGGTATTCGCCTCATGCGCAACTTCGCCTTCCCCTATTTCTCGCGTGATATCGCCGAATTCTGGCGGCGCTGGCATATTTCCCTCTCCACCTGGTTCCGTGATTACGTATATATCCCCCTCGGAGGCAGCCATTGCTCTAAAAGCAAACAAATTCGTAATACCTTTATTATATTCCTTGTCAGTGGCATGTGGCATGGCGCCAACTGGACATTCCTTGTCTGGGGGACTATTCATGCCTGTTGTTTCCTCCCTCTCCTTCTTTTGAACCGTAACCGGAAATATACCGATACCGTGGCAACTGGGCGTATCTTTCCTTCCTTCACAGAAGCGTGGCAAATAGGTGCAACCTTTTTCTCCGTTTTGACCACGTGGATTTTCTTCCGTGCAGAAAGTGTCACCATTGCACGTGGTTGGCTACTTAAAATGTTAACCGTTGATGGCGGGTTTACAATTGAGATAGAAGGCGTCAAAACCTCTTTGTTGATTTGCTTCTTTTCAATTTCAATTCTTTTTATTACTGAGTGGTTTAATCGAACAAAGCACTACGGATGTGCTCGTTATCCATCTTTATTGATTCCGCGTTGGAGTATTTACATTTTACTTGGGATGGCAATCATTTTCCTTCATGGCGCGCAACAGGAATTTATTTACTTTCAATTCTGAGGTCATTATGCGTGTTTTTTTATTTCGATTCGCAATGTTTCTTTTTTGTTTTTCTCTCATCGCTAGTTGTGCTTACCTTGGGCTTTGGTTCAAGTATCGTCGGATTATTCAAAATGAATTTACTCTGCCCAAAAATATTGAAGTCGTTTCTATTTCCGATTCACATACCGCATATGGATTGATTGAAGACGGTTGGTCGCAATTCAAAAATCTCTCCTCCAGTGGAACACAAATAGACATCTGGCTTTGGAAACTGAAATGGATATTTCACTTAAATCCAAAAAATCACCCCAAATATATCATCCTCGAACAAGGCGTTCATTCACATGACCAGTATCTCGATTTTATTTCAGAAATGCGAGCATCAGATTGGCCCTGCGTGGATAGTGATGGCATTAACACGCGAGCCTATTTTCGCTGGATCACCAAAACTTCCTTTTATCAACTTAGAAAATGGAACCCCGTCACCATCGACAAAACAAGAAGAATAGCACTTTGTAAAGATAAAAAGGAAGCAAATCTAAAAACATCTATTGATACTCATTTTAAAAAAGGTAAAAAACCAGACTTTGAATTTTCAAAAACTCAAAAATTTTTAGATGAAATTCAAAAAATTACAAAAAGACATGATTCCAAAATTATACTCATATCATTACCCTGTCATATAAATTACCGCAAGAAAGTCCCCCAAGAGCTTCTTTTGAAATGGACAGCGGAAATGAGGAATTGGACTGAAAAAAACAACGCCACTTATTTCAATTACTGGGAATACCCATTGAATGATGACGATTTTTGGGATTATGATCATCTCTCGGCTTCAGGAAGAATCAAAATGACCGCAAAGCTTCGAGAGGATTTTGATTGTTGGCGCCAAAAGCAACATAAACAGGATTGAGGCAACGAATGTATGATACTTTCGAAGACCTCAGCAAAGTCATCCCACCCACAAGAATATTACACCGCATCGAATAAAATCAAAATGAACCGTATTTTCAGGTTCTCCCGACATCAACTACGACGACCTGACACACACCATAAACAAATTCCACCAATGAAAATTGCTTTTTTCTCCATCCATCCAGCACCCTACCGTGACCCCTTCCTCGAAACCCTTTCAAAAGAAAAAGGGATAGAGCTCCATGTCTACACCTACTACAAATTCGACAAAGGTCACGACTTTTGGAATTTACCCCCCCCCCGTTATGACAACCACTTACTATCACCTGTTCCACTGACACATAGCCGTTTGCACAGAGGCCTTTTTAAAATCCTATTTTTTATGAAATTTGATTTTTTTTGTTGGCCCGACTACTCCACCCCAACCACCCTCCTCGGCATTCTCCTCTGCATCCTCTTCAAAAAACCCTACGCCATCTCAGCGGATTCAATCAGCGAACCAACCCAAAAAACAAGTGTGAAAAAAATCAAACAGATCCTTCTCACACATGCCTCCTTCCTTTTCGTCCCCGGCAAAGCCTCAGAAACCTTCTTCAGAAAAAATTACAGTATCCGCAAGATCTGCCATGGCGTATACACCATGAATTTCCGAAGCCTCCTTTCCGATATCACCCGCCTCAAAGCCACACGCAACGAAAACCGGAAAAACCTCGGAATTCCTCCCACCGCCACGGTCTTCCTCATGGTCGCCAACATGACGCCCTCACGTTGTTACCCCCTCACAGCAGAAGCATTCATTCGTTTTTCCGAAAAAAATCCCCAATGCCGCTTCATCATGATCGGCAAAGGAGAAGATTACAACACAATCGCCCAGCTCGCGACACACTACCCCGCACTCATCCCCATCAACGGATGCACCTTCAGCGACCTCAAAACCTTCTATTCAATTGCCGACATCTACATCCACGGCGGAACCGAACAAGCCTCAACAGCCCTCATGATTGGAGCCGCAGCCGGCCTCCCCCTCATTTCCAGCCCCGCAGTCGGATGCACTCGCGATTACCTGGAAAACGGCGCGACAGGCCTTATCGTGGAAGATTATCAATCCGTCACCCAATGGGAAAACGCCTTTAACCGCATCCTCACCCTACGCAACACATGGGAACATATGGGCCTAGCCGCACAAAAAAAAATCCACCTCCAAACCCCCGAAAAAATAGTCGGCCAATTCCTTCATTGCGTCACAAACGCCGTCAAAACAAAAAAACGCGAAGCGTAACCCCTCGCGCGCGTCATTTTATCTCTTGCCATTTTCGCCCCCGAAACTGGCGCGAATCCCTCCATGACCGCAGATAGCAGCCATTCACACACCGCCAAAACCGCTGCACCAACGCCCCCCACCGTGGGCAAAGATTAAACCGAGCAACGATATTGGCAAGTTCCCCATCCTTTTCTGGCGGCGACGGAACACCAAACAAATCGCTCGCCGTCTTCGAGCCCTTGTGGAAACGAAACCCCCACAGATAACGTTCCACCCTCACAAACCGCACCCCAAGCGCTCTAAACCGCATCCACAGATCCGTATCCATCATAAAATTCAACTTCCGGTCGAATCCCGCCGCCTCCTCAAACAGCGAACGTTCAAAAAATGAACTCGGCCCATACACCCGCACCGGCGCCCAACGAAAGAGAAAATCATGCCATCCCCCATCACAGGCACAATACAAAACTCGGTCATCCTCATCAATGTAAACCAAATCCCCCACAATCCAGTGGGCATCCGGTCGCTTTAAAATCAACGCCTCCACCACATCCAGCGCCCCCGGCAACAGCACATCATCCGCATTCAACCAGACTAGGAAGCGCCCCTTCGCCCGCGCAAAGCCCTTATTCAGCGCATCCGATTGCCCCTCATCTCGCTCCGAACACCACCACGAAAAATGCCCCTCATACCCCTTCAAAATCTCCAGCGTCCCATCCGAGCTTCCCCCATCCACCACAATCAGCTCCGCTCGATCCCCCAGTTGCGGCACAACAGACGCCAAAGCCCGTTCAAGAAAACGGGCCTGATTCAAAACCGGCATCACAATCGAAAAAAGCGGCACCATCATTTATCAAACGGATTGGTTTTATCGCAATCCACCCCATAACGACTTTTCAAATAAGCCTTGATTTTGTCCACATCATTCCCAGATGCCATCTTAATCTCAAAGATCCGTGCATCCACCAGCGTTCGATACCACCACCCCTGAAGGAAATGCCACAGAAAGCCCTCCTTCCCCTCTAAAAATCCACCCTTCACAACATAGCGCATGAGAAAATAAATAAACGCCCTCAAAAAAAGCGGCGCCCTCGCATACTTGTGCTTCTTCAACCGTTTTGCTTCTGCCTGAGATCCCAACTGTTTTTCGGAATCCTTCTCTGCATGACCCAACAACCCCAGCTCAATATCCAGCATATCCAACGCTTCTCGAAACGCATAGCCATTATGCTTCTGCGTCCACCACGCCAGATCATTCAAATTGTGATCCGCGAAATCGTGTTCAAACTCAATTGCCCGGCCTTCGAGCAACTCGATATGCTCATCCATCAGGCGCTGCTCACACACCCCCTTGCCACGTTGAAAAAGTCGCAACAACTTGACCGGATACGTTCCCCTTTTAATCCAACGCCCCATAAAAATATGGCGTCGTTTAAACACAATCCCTGTGACATCGTCCGACTGCTCAGCAAGGTGCATCTTAATTTCTTCAACCAGCTCAGGCATCAGATACTCATCCGCATCCAGCCTCAAAATCCACTTCGATTGAATCGGCAAATTCTCCAGCGCCCAATTAAACTGCGCCGCCTGATTGCCCGGCCATGCACGTTGAACGACCTTCGCGCCGAGTTCCTCAGCGATTTTAACCGTGGCATCCGAAGAAAAACAATCGACCACAAAGATCTCATCCGTGAGCGCCCTCACATTTTCCAGACACCGCCGCAGATGCATCTGCTCATTATAAGTCAAAACAACAACAGTTAAATCAAGCTTCATTTTTTATCACACGCTTTTTAATAACTTTAGCAGGGTTCCCCATAACCACCATCCATGGTTCAACCGATTCAAAAACCGCGGCACGGGCGGCAACAACAGCCCCCTCTCCAATACGAATATTTCTTCCGCCGACAAAAGCCTCCGTGGCAATCCACACCTGATCCTCAATAGCCATATCCGAACAAATCATCGGAAACTTCGGGGCTGAAATATCATGGCTCACCGGGCAAAGATAAGCCCCTTGGGAAATGGTGACTTGTTTCCCGATCACAATATTGCCCACATTATAAACATTTACATGGGCGGCCAGGCAAGAATAGGCTCCCATTTCCAAATTCCATGGAGCCCAAACCCAGGCACTGGCGTAAATATGCACAGTCGGGTGAATTTTTGCACCGAAAGCCCGGTAAATCATTCGCCGCCAAGCCCAAACAAAAGGAAAAGGGCGAATGAAAATCACCCACACAATCATCCACATCATCCGCCCGACTTTGTTACGCCAGCCGAGCCAGTTATTATATTCGTTTAATTTAAGAGCTTCCGCCGTTTCCATCATACTTCCTTTAGCGATATAGATGAACAACCTCGCAAAATGTCAACATACGCATCGCACATGTTCTGACCAATAGCAGGCCATGTGTATTTTTCTTCAATCAACCGGGCCCCGCGACACCCCATTTCCAGCCGCTCCTTATCGGAAAGAGCAATCATCGCCTTCAATGCATCAGCAAGCGGGCTCACACCGCAATCAATCCAAAGGCCGCATCGGCACTCTTCCAATTCCTGCCACGGCGTACCCTTCGTGGTCACAACCGGTGTAGCGGCATAAAGCGCCTCGGCAATCACAATGCCGAAATTTTCAGAATACGTGGGCAAAACAAAAAAGTCGGCATTCCTGTAAACCGGCCATTTCGCATCATCGCTCAGCGAGCCAAGAAAGCGAATGCAATCTCCCAGTCCGCGCCGAGCCACAGCCTCTTCAACCGTTTTCTGATAGCCATCCGCATCCGTTCCGGCAATTTCAAGCACCCAGCCGGAGGGCCGCACACGATCCCAAGCCTCGACAAGCTCCAAAAGCCCCTTTTTCGGATGAATGCGCGAAACAAACAACACCCGGCGGCGACCATCTGTGGCAGGCGTTTTTTCCGGCAAAAAAGAAGGCAGATTCACTCCGTTCGGGCTAACCACACAAGTCTGCCGGAATCCCAGCCGACGAAACTGTTCAGCCTCCGAAAGCGCTGTGGCGTGGAGTGCAACCGCCTTTTTCAGGTCTTTCCGCTGATAGAGCCACATCGCCAGGCGTTTCTTCCACTTGCAGACCTGTAGCGACCAAGGCTCAAGCATTCCCCGGGGCGCAATCACATAGGGAATGCCCCGCTTTCGCGCCACTACAGCCGCCGCGTGCGAACAGGGCATCCAAATCGCATGAATATGAATCAAGTCGGGCTTAACAGCCTCAATTGCCCGCTCCATCGCCTCAATATGACCTTGCCAACCGCCATACTCCGCAGCCATAAAATGCTTTACGCCTGACAACCACGCCTGTTCACCGGGCGTAAAGCTCAACAAATATGCTTCCACCCCTGCCTGTTCAAGCGCGGCAACTAAGCCCTGAGAAGAGCGGGCGGGGCCGCCAGAATCAACTGAAATACTACTAATTACATGAAGGATACGCATGGTTGATTTACTTTTCCCTAACGACAAGCGGGATCTTTCCCCCCACCGTCATCTTCAACTGTTCCACCTGAGAAACATCAATCCGGGTTTCTTCCATCCCTTTCACAACGCCCCTCAGTCGTGAAAGAATAAGCGCCTTTTCGTCATCTGTCAAGGGTTTCGCGGTCACGACATCAATTCGAAGCGCTTCATTACTCAAAACAAAAAGCTGACTCGACATAATGCTCTTGACCTGCTTCACGCAGTCACCAATGACCGCGCTAAAAAATGAGACTCCGTTTTTCAGGGACACAATATCCGTAGGTCTTCCCTTCACCTCATCAATATGAAGAATCGACAGAGCCGGCTCCTCCGAAGACTCAACATCAAGGCAATCCCCGATATCATATCGGATCAACGGCACATAACACGGCTCAAGCCGGGTCACGATATTCCGCGTTTGCCCCAGCTCATCCTCCAGACCCTGTAAAAGATGCGTATCCCAAAAAACACGATACTGATTCAGCACCGGCTCCGTATACGCCATCACCCCACATTCAACACTGCCATACTCCATACACACAGGCGCACTGAAAAACGTCGAAATCTCATTTTTTTCATCCGGAGAAAGCGGTCCCGCCGTGCACAACACCATCTTCGGCCTATACCTGTTTTCACCTACACGCTCCCGGTTAATCCGGCAAAACGCAAGAACCGATGCCGAGAATCCAATTACCATTCTCGGGTTCACAGCCAAATAACGCCGGTAAGCACGCGTCATCGCATCCATTGAAAGATCATACGCCGAAACACGGTGCATATTGGAAAGAAAATCCTTCACTTTGCGCTTCACCACATTGATCCGGCGCTTAAATCCCTTTCCGTAAAGATGCCCATGCCCCCACAGAAGAAACGTGGAATCGCCCGGCAAAACACCATAAGCCGCCCGCCCCAACCATTGCGAGGGGGAGGTTTGCCTATCGCCCCACGACCCCAAGCGCAGAGGTTCCCCCGTGGATCCCCCGGTCATAAGAAACTGCGCAGGAGGCCCTGAGCGGCGCACCAATGCAGCCGGATCTTCCTGAAGCATCTTTTTTGAAACAATCGGCCATTGCACCAATTCACCCAGCGATGAAATCCGGCCAGGCAACTGATGTTGCTCCTTCAATGCCGCATAAAACGGCACATCCGTATAGGCATCTTTCCACACACAATTAAAACGCTCCACCTGAAAGCGGTGAATCTCCTCAGGCTCGCAAAAAACACGGTAACTTGCTCCGCGAAAAATTGCACGCTCAAACACACCCTGATTCAAAAACGCATATAACCGGGTCTTCAACATACATCACCCCACAACATGGTTTTTACGATGGAAATAAGCGACCTGCTTCACATCAAGTTTTTTTATCGCTTTTGCCGGGTTTCCACCATAAAGCATTCCAGTTTCAGCATGAACCTTCGTCAGAACCGCACCGGCACCCAAAATGGAGTAATCCGGCAACGCACTTCCGGGCAGAAGGATACACCCCGTTCCCAAAAAACAATACTTCCCAATGGTCACCGGCTTGGCGTCCTGCCGGTTTTCGTACACATCAATGCTATGCGTTAGAATCTGCGTGCGAAGCCCTGCAACAGTGGTAAAATCGCCCACGTAAACGCCTCCATTGCAATCCACAAAATGGCGGCTGGTAATTCCCGCGCTGCGTCCCAATACCAATTCGCACTTTCGGTTTACCACATGTTTAAAAAAGTTTTTTCGAGAAAGCGAAAATCCGGTAATGAATGTTCCATTGGCAATCCCCGAGTCTTCCCCCATCTTCAACAAATCAATTCCCTTACAGAACACGCCATGATGAATGCGCGAAAAAGGCTCCATAATTAATTTTTTCGCCAGAATAATCGATTTTCCGATTTTGGCTGTGGGGTGAATTTCAAACCCATACCACCACATCAACAACCAACGGCGGATTTTCCACGGGAAAAAAAGTAACGCCAATTGAAATAACATATCATCCTCCTTCAAAACCAAAACCAAGGAAAAAGAAAACGAATCATATCCGCAAAAAGAAAATATCCCTTAAAAAAAGATTTCTGTTTCGCCGGAGGCACGGAAAAACCCAAAAACGTCAACGGGATTGTCGAAGGCATGTTAATGCGCGCCTCACGAGGAAATCGAAAAAAGCAGTTTTTATTCGAATAATTCTTTTGCGCAATCTCAAACATGAGCATTTCAGAAGTCCGGCCACTGTGGAGCTCCCGATAATGACCATAAAAATTCATCATATAAAATTCTTTGCTAACGCAATAAAATCGTGTTTCACCATAATGTCCCTGCTTTTTTATTCCAAGCCAATCATACAACGAATGGTCACGTTGGTCACAAAAAAGCTGGACCCCATCGCCACGCTTGCAAACATCACCAATGAGCTTTTTTGCATTAAAAATTGGATAGCGTCCTGTAACTTTAAATACGTGACATTCTTGGGAAAGCAATTGTGATTGTTTAAAAGCCAGATCAATCATTAGTTGCTCGTTATACCCCTTTCCCTTTTCAATATCGAAAAGATTGGGAGAAAGGGAAATAAATTCAATGTTTTTTAATTCGGAAAGTCCTGGAAAAAAAAACTTCATTTTTTCAAGATCAAATCCGGAATTTTCACAAAAAACAATCCCGTCAAGCAAGTTAGTATTTTTCAAAAGATTAAAATAAAATTGAAAAGCATCACAATACATCTTCAATCGTTCTGTTGGAGAAAATTTAGCGTCTTTCATTCCACGGGGATCAATTGAAGCCGTCATCAACAAAAACAGGTTCATACTTCCCTTTCATGTTCCGCACATCGCATCCCCTGAAACGTTTTGTGTCGATCCATGCTTTCAGATAAATCCCTGAGAAAAGTTTAATCCATCTCGCCATTGCATGAGCCCGGACCATATCTTTTTTTGTATAATGATACCGTTTTTGCAAAAGAAGAGATTCTTCAAGCATTTCAGGAGACCGTACATTTGAAAATGCCGACGACGTTTTAGAAGATTCATGAACGCGGAACCCCCAAACATAATGATTCACACGGTGCAGTACAATACCACTGCAACACATCTTAAACCACAAATCCGTATCCATCCGGTAATGCAAATTCAAATCGAACCCGCCCAAGCGTTTTAAATCCTCAATCAGAAAGAAAGAGGAAGGGCCACCAACCGATGTTTTCCCAAAGATACCGGGAAATGTACATCCTTTCGAGCACCATTCGATTTTTGAATCCACATTGAAAAAAAGCGTATTCCCGCCAATCCAAGCAACATCAGGGTGACGCTCAGCATAACGCTTCACAGCCTCCAAAGCGGAAGGAAACATAAAATCATCCGCATTGAGCCAACACCCGAAACGACCGCTTGCGTGGGCAAACCCTTTGTTGAAAGCATCACTTTGCCCCTTATCTTTTTCAGAACACCACCAAGTAAGCCGGGCTTCATATTTTTTGATAATTTCGACACTGTTATCCGTGCTTCCGGCGTCAACAACAATCAGTTCAAAATCTGAACACGATTGACTCAGAAGAGATTCTATCGCTGTTTCCAAAAACTGTCCGTGATTAAAATTTGCAATAACAATTGAAAAAAACGGTTTTTTCATATCCTTCCCTTATCAATCTCATTTTGTTTAACATCCATTCGAACAAAATCAAAAAAATTGCGATCTAGACACAAAACGGAAAATGCAATGGCCATACACACGTTACCACGTCCACTAAACGGAGAAAACAACACATTCCAAATCAGCATCACGCGATTCAAAAGCAGGAAAGGGCTCCATCTGTCAAAATACAAACACTGCTTTCGAATGAAATTGAAAATCACAGCAAGTACATAAAGCCAAAACACAAGGCCCACAATACCATCTTTTACCCATGACCCCACAACAAACGAATGAGCTGGCAACCTAACAGTATCACGATGAATATATTTCACCATATACCCCCAACGATCATAGGCGCTGGAACCGGCTCCGACCAAGGGATGATCACGCAAAAAAGGCCATGCCCGGATCAAATCATCGCGCGACCCCAACACAGAAGCATTTTCATTTTCAACCATTTCAGCTTTATATTTTTGATACTCATATTCACCCAAATACATATTTGCAGCCAAATAGACATAAAGCACATAAACCCCAAGCAAAACCAAAGGTGCCATGCAAAAGACAAGCGTTGAATGGCTCATGACCTTTCTAACGGTTCCCTTCATATAGGCAAGCGCAAACGTGAATAAAGCACATAGAAAATAAACTCCGAATCCAGAACGTGATCCACCTTGAAACAAAATAAAGAATGAACAAAAAAACATCCCGCCTATACATACCCACCAGGGTATCCATCCACGTGCAAAAAGCGGGAACAAAACTGAGTAAAACAAACACGCGGCCAAAATGGGATACACTTGTTTTTCAACAAGAAAGTCCCCTATGTAGCCTCCTGTGTACCCCACTTTTGTTGCCATTTCCAATAGCGCACCATTTTGAAACGCGTAGAGCCCGATTACAGAACTGATTCCTCCGCCGACCATAAACCACAGGACCGTTCGATAATCGCTTTTAACCATCCAAAAGAAAAAAGCCAGCAAACATCCCATCCCAAAAATAATCATCACGGCCTTAAAACCAAGAAAAAAGTCTTCTCCACGCCAAAGATTGGAATACGCACATCCCAACATCCACAGAAAACAAAGAAAAAAAAGTCTATTTTGAATTTTTGAATACGATTTAAATTCTTTAATAAACAAAACAGGTCCAACAAGGTAAGTCAAAAACTCCAACATCGTAATATGACCAATAGGAGTTTTAACATAAAGAAGTGAACCGATTCCGGTTAAAAATGAAAAAAATAACAGAGCTTTACTTTTACTCATGAAAACCACCTATCATACCCAAGATACACATGCATACCCAGAGTTCTTCATGTATTTTTCAAAATTAATCAACATCACATGGAAAGTCATTTACGAGAAAGCCCTATGTGCATCTATCTGGTGAATGCGCCTAGCCTGCGTATAGGCAAAAAGGGTCTTTTGTGCGACATCATTCCAAGTAAACATCCGAAATCGGGAACTCGCCTCCGATGATAAACGCCCACGCTCCCATCCACACCGTACAGCATTTTGAATTTGATATTCAAAAACTGGATCAAAATAAACACCATCAAAGGAGTAATATTCTGGTGTGCCGCCAAAACGAGTTACAATAGGCCGCGCTCCCATCGCGGCTGCCTCAATTAAGGCGATTCCAGGCGTTTCACAATCAGAAGCAAGGCAGGCGCAACGGGCATGTTGCAAAAGAGCCCAATAGCGCTCTGATCGGTTATCCACATGCCCCAAAAAAATCATTTTTTTCGTGGCTTCTCGTCGACAGGCCTCATAATAATCATCAACTCCATCTCCAATAAAAACAATGGGAATGTCAGATTTTTTCAATGCCCGAATAAGTCCGAGTTGATTTTTTCTCGTCGCAAAAAACGCAGGGCAAACTATATAATCCGAAAATGGGACTCCTTCCGGAAAAGGAAGTACTTTTTCTAGAAATAAGTCATGTTCGATTGCGTTGGGAACAGGAATAATACTCGCTTCCCGTTTTAACTTAAAATGCCGCCGAACACATTCGCCTTCCATATCGGAATTCGGCAAAACCACATCGCATCCCACCCGGTAATCCATCAGCATTCCTGAACTTGCACGAATGGATCGAAGCGTTGCGTGAACCCGATTCGCCACACCCTGTGCATTGCGCCACGCAATGAGATGACGCCGCCAATCACTCCAATAAATCGATGAAAGCGCACACGGACGGTGTTGAATTACTTTTTCAACCTTCTTATGCAATAACGGAGAAAAAGCAATTTCATGAATAACATCAACTTTGGAACAGATATTTTCAAATGAACTCGTTACATCTTCTCCCCCTTCATCAATAACCCGATTATCAAATCCAACACGCAGATGCACCACCTCGCATCCCAACTTAACAAGAGCTTGTTTTGTATTTTTCGTTTGTGCCGCATCACCGGTTTTGCAGGAAAAAATGTTTTTTCGTGATAAAAAAAGGATGCGCATTACTCACCTCAAAATCGAAACAATTCGCTCGGCGGCGTGGCCATCACCATAAGGGTTGCGAATTTTTGTGGCCTTTTTCCGAATCTCTTCATTGGTTAACAGGAGAGCAGCCTCATTGAAAATGGTCTCTTCATCTGTGCCGACCAACTTAACCGTTCCGGCCATGATCGCTTCAGGGCGCTCGGTAGTATCGCGCATGACCAAAACGGGAATGCCTAGGCTGGGCGCTTCCTCCTGAACGCCACCTGAATCGGTTAGGATCAGGCAGGAACGATTCATGAGCGCCACAAAAGACAAATACGGCTGCGGTTCAACCAAATGAATATTTGCAGAGCGACTTTCACCTGCAGAAAGAATACGAAGCACCGGCTCGCGAACATTAGGGTTCAAATGCACAGGATACACGAAATGCACATCAGGAAAAGCAACTGCAAGCCGATAAACGGCACGGCAAATATGTTCGAATCCCGTTCCAAAATTTTCACGTCGATGCCCGGTAATCAACACCATGCGTTGTTTGCCAAAAGCGGCTAAACTGTTTCCGTGCAACCCTTGAATGGGCGGAGGTTGAACAATCACTTTTGAACGAGCCACCATCAATGCATCAATAACCGTATTTCCTGTAACTGTAATAAATGCATTATCCACGCCTTCACGAAGCAGATTTTGACGATTGGTTTCGGTGGGCGCAAAATGCCATTTGGCCAATCGGGTCGTCAACACCCGGTTGGCTTCTTCCGGCCAAGGTGAAAGCAAATCGTAGGTACGCAAACCGGCTTCAACATGGGCAATAGGTATTTTATGATAAAACGCGGCAAGAGAGGCACAGAAAACCGTTGTCGTGTCTCCTTGGACGACAACAACATCGGGTTTAATTTCAGTTAAGTAACGACCAAGTGCGTCAATCATACGCGATGTCAACTCCGTCAATGTTTGATTCGGGCGCATCAGTTTCAGGTCAACATCCGGCACAATTTCAAACACGGCCAAGACTTGATCCAGCATTTCCCGATGCTGACCAGTCACACAAATCGAAACCGACACATCTTTATACTTTTTCAATTCCAAAACAACAGGAGCAAGCTTAATTGCTTCCGGGCGCGTCCCAAATACAACGGCAACTTTTCTCATTTAAAAAAACCCTTCAAAATTTTCAGCGAGGCACTTCTAGCAACAGAGAGTAACATATCCGAGCGCTCCCAATCAACATCATAAAAATGCTGAATTACAAACTTCGAAGTCTTCAAATACTCCTGCGTAAATTGGTCGACTTCCGTCAAACCAAGTAACGTTGTCATACGTGACGCAGTACTTTTTTTATCCAATGTGGTTTGTAAATAAAGATCTCGATGAAAAAGAAGGGAAAACGCTGTCGCATGAAATGAATTAGTAAAAACACATGTAGCATTCGCAATAAGCGTCAAAAATTCTTCAGGGCCAACGTATGTTTTATCATCATCTCGAAAAAAAGAAAGAGACGCCGAGCCAGGCACATGCACATCAATAATTTTAAGGTTTTTTTTCAGTGCGGTCTGACGAGCCATTTCTTTGAGTTCAAGACTTGACCGCACATTATATACAAGCAAATAGGGCTCGGTAATTGAGGTTTCGATTGGCGCGGCATAAGTGTTCCAAAAGGTCGCATCGTGCAAAAGCACGGGATCAAGAACCACGTCGGGCGTTGATCCAAGAAGTTTACCGACCCAGAGAGCACCTGCATTTTCACGCATAGTAATTTGATTAAAAGTAGAAAGTAATGCCTTATATTCGGCAATCAAGGCAGGATGATCAAACGAATCAACACCAATACTTGCAGCATAAGCATTTTTCTTTTTACCATCAAACACAAAATTCAGAAAACAGGCACGATCGAAGCTTTTCCCATCAATTGATGAATTGATAGGATTCCAAATTTGGTCACTTCCTGCGATGAATACATCGTAAACATCATTAAGTTTCGTCAACTCGGCTTGATCCGAAATCACACGCGACATTGGCATCCGCTCTCTAAAACGGTCAAAACTAGTTCGCACGCTACGTTGACTTTGTAAAAACGAAATCAGATACTTTATCGCAGCGATAGGATTACGGTACATCCGCCACGCGGAGTGATAAAGCCATTCAAAGTAGGGAAAGCGCCAATCAATGATTTCTGCTTCATGCCCCAATTCACAGAGCATTGTAACAAGCGATAATGCTTGAAACTGAGCGCCAAAGTTGTTGGCCCGATGGGTTGTAATAATTCCAACTTTCACATTTTTCCTTTTTTTACCGCCATTCCCCAAAAACGATAAAGGCGGGTTTTCAGTTTATCAAAAACCGAGCGATGCACTAAAACCGTCATTGTTTGATCCAGTGTAACTTGCCCTTCAAGCATTTTTTTTCTGAGGCGATTGCGTTTCTTCCAAGAAAACCCACAGACCGGATCGCTCTGTTTTGAATGAAATGCGGAGGGTTGAAATGAAACCGCTTTTTCAAATGGAACACAAATGGAAGAGGTGTTTTTGAGAATTTTCTCAAGAAAATTAGTTCCGTGGGAATTCAAAGCATACACACATGAAATACCTTTTTCATCTTCAAAATCTTTGGCGAAATGTTCAATGCCCCAAGCATCAGACAACGTAAGATCGGCTCCACTGCTGAACCCTTTTACCTGGCACTGGAAACAACTTCTTCGAATAAACCATCCACAAGCCCATCCCCTGCCGAACAATGTTGAAGTCCAAGGAGAAAGGGATGAAGAGCCATCTCCAAATCGAATCAATGTATGAAAAGATTTCCAAGCCTTCGGCTTGTAACGGAAAATAAAATCACTGATTTTTTTCTCTTTAGAAAGCGATTTTAAAAAGAGAGCAAAAATACCAGGTGAGGCAACCCCGTGGCAAATAAAATCAACCAGCAACAAATTCTTATATTGCTTTTTTAAAAAAGTACGTAAGCCGGCTATCTGGCACGGGCACCCCGAAAAAAGAACGTGTAGCCCTGCATCCAAATCTTTTTTTACGGAAGTGTAGGCCTCGCCAACATCACTTTGAACATATTTTGATCCGCGCAAAGCGGAAAGTTGATCTTCATTGGTTGCTCTTGCATGGACAACACGCATGGTCGATCGCTCCCACCCAGCACCGTAAACCACACCTTCTTGTTCCAAAATATTGCGCGCCAACAGCGAAAAAACACCTCCCGATGAACTTTGGAGGCGGAGAGTATCATCCTTTGCTTTCACGAGATGCCCCCCTCCCCTGACAAATTCACTCGATATATGCGTACCAAGCACTGGGCATGTAGTTTCACAAAGATGACACAACACACACTTATTTTCTTCGACAATTGGTTGTAAAAAGCCTTCTACATCGGGTAACATCGAAATTGCCTGAGTAGGACAGACCGCCACGCAGACGGAACATCCACAACATGTTTCATTGTCGGGCAAAATTGGCTTCATACAATCAAATTCTGTTTTTTTCCGCCTAAGTCGGGTTAAATTTGAAATAAAAAAAATACGTTCCTTTTTATCCAATACAAAAAACCATCCAAGGGATAATAAAACTGAAAAACAAATAAAAGAAATAAAACAAACCCGTATGGGAGATGGCGGATAAAAATATTTCACACCTACTCCTAAAAGAAAAACAGGGGTACCAACAAAAACAAGTGGGAAAAACACTGTTCGACCCCATCTAACTATTGACATACCAATTAAATATTTGGCAAAAAAAAGTCGCCCAAAGAGAGCCGTACCCGCCATCAGGCAAAAAGCGTATCCGATGGCAAGAACGCCTACATTATACCGAAGAAACATCCACGCAACTGGGAACGTCAACATCAGATTGGTACCAAGGAATGCTTGGTACAGAGCCACTTTACCACAGGCGGTAATTGCCGTCATGTGTCCGATTGTTGCCTTGTCAAACACAAGCACAATAATCATACATAGGCATAACTCAGCAGTATAAAAAGGTGGTGTTTTCAACCAAAGACGAAGAACTTCATTAATTTCCAACATTAATGGAATGGCAAAAACTAAAATAAGAAACACTCCAAATTTGCACATTCGAAAGGCCATATCAATCATATGTTCACGATTGCCCGATCCTTCAATGACGGTCAATGCGGGGGTGAAGGCCCCAATCAAGGATGAGGAAAGGGTTTGAGTCTGGCCCATTATCGCACTTGAAATTCCATAGGCGGCATTGACTTTTGTTCCAAAATACCGATTCAACAAAATAGCAGAACCTTGATTACGCAAAATAGATCCAATTCCGCCGAAGAGTTGCCAGCCGGCGAAGGAGGTGAGCTGAGAGAAGCGTTTGCGATCAAACCAATGGGAAAAATCAAGGCGGCATTCGGGAAAGGCGAGGCGGGCGCGAAGGCATTGAATGAGGGGGATACCGGCAGAAATCGCCATCATGTAAAAGGCATAAGCAATAAGGCGATCGCTGGAAACATGAAGGAGGGAATAGGCACAGCCGAAGGTGAGGAGGGCGGAAAAAAAGCCGACGATGGAGAGTTCGGCGATGAGCTGCTTGGCGGTGTAGAGGGCAATGAAGGGAACGGAGGCCATGCTGATGTAGGCGGCAATGAGGGAGAAGCGGAAGACCCACAGGCAGGCGTTGATACGGGCGGCGTCAATGACGAAGTAGTGCTGAATGCACCACGCGCCGATGGGGTAGCCGATGAGGATGAGGAGGGCGGGAAGAATGAGGTGGATACTGAGGGCGGTGTTGAACCATTTTTTAACGGCATCGACCTTTTGCTGCCGGGTTTCATAATGGGTGGATTGGCCGATGGCGTAGGCGTAGTGGCGACTGACGCTGCTGGACATGACGCCGTTGAGGAAGGTGATGAAGACGATAACGGAGCCGACGAGGCTGAAGAGGCCGAAATCATCCTGGCCGAGGGCTTCGAGGACCCAACGGCTACTGAATAGACCAAGGGCCATGGCAAAGAGGGATCGGCCGTAGCTGACGGCGGTGTTGAGGATGATGCGTTGGGTGGGGGTCATTTGCGTTTTTTGGGGGCGAGTTTGCGGAGCTTGCGGGTGATTTCGAGGGGGGTGGGTTGATGGAAAAATTTGGCGGGGGTGAGGTTGAAGGCTTGTTTGAGCCAGTGGCGGGCGGCGGGGTATTCTTCGTGGGTGGGGTCGCTGAGGACGTCGTGAAGGTGGAGGAGGCCGTCGATGCCGCCGGCGTCTTCAATGGGGTTGGCGGCGGTGGAGGCGGTGCAGGTGAAGGGGGGATGGGGGCTGTTGCTGTCGATCACGTGGAGGGTGTGGATCCAGTCGTCGCCGAAATCGTAGGTGTAGGTGCAACTGGAACCTTTGCGGGGGAGGAGGTGGGCGAGGGTGTGGTCTTTTTCATCGAGGTCTTCGGGGAAGTCGCTGTCTAGGGTGTAGATGTTGCCGGTTTTCTCGAATTGGTGGAGGTGGTAGTTGAACCAGCCGAAGGCGGTTTGGATGGCGAGGTGGACTTGGGGAAGGGGGAGGTTGGAGGGGAGGATGAGGGTGCGGCTGATGGGGGTGTCGGCAAGGGTGATGCGGATTTCGAGGTTGGGGATGTCGCCGGAGGGTGCTTTTTGGGCGGGGGGGGGGGCTTGGGGAAGCTGGTGGATTACGAGGACGTTTTTAATGCGGGTGTTGACTTCTTCGATGGTGGGGGTGTGAAGAAGGGAGAGGGCGTGTTCTTCGCCGCCGAGGCGGGTGACGAGGGCGGCGCGGCGGGCGGTTTTGCGGCCGCGGAGGATGCGTTCAATATCTTCGGGGAGCTCTTTTTCATCATCGATGATGTCGATTCCGCTGGTGTGGGGGCAGGTGAGGAAGGGGGCGGCGATATCGGGTTCGAGGAGGGTGATGACGATGTCGGTGCCGAGGCTGGGGGCGAGGTAAAAGAGGGGGATGTCTTTTTTGAGTTTGAGCTGGGCGAGGGTGGTTTCACCGGTGAGGAGGCCGATGCCTTTTCCCATGCGGACGATGAAGTTTTCCTGAAGTTGGTTGTTTTTTTCCTGGGAAACTCCGAAGGCGGCTTGGGTGAGGAAGTGGAGGGCGGTGAGGGTGAGTATTGAGGGTGCAACGAGCTGCCGGGTGTTGGTGCTTTGGCTGAGGCTGATTTGAAGAAGGAGGTTTTTTGATTGCATGCGGTTATTCGCTGAGGAGGGTGAGGGTGGCGCTTTGGAGGTGGGCGCTGTCGGGGCCGATCATGAGGTGGAATTGGCCGGGCTCGGCGATGTGGCGGAGGTCGGGGGTGTAGTATTTGAGGTGGTCTTGGGTGATGGTGAAGGTGAGGGTCTGGGTCTGGCCGGGCTGGAGGAGGGTGCTGCGCTGGAAGCCTTTGAGCTCTTTGACGGGGCGGGTGGCGCTGCCGGTGAGGTCGCGGATGTAGAGCTGGAGGGTTTCGTGGCCGGGGCGGGGGCCGGTGTTGGTGAGGTCGGTGGCGAGGGTGATGCTTTGGCCGGGGCGGAGGGTGGAGGAGCTGAGGCGGGGGGGGGTGTGGGTGAAGGTGGTGTAGGTGAGGCCGTGGCCGAAGGGGTAGAGGGGGTCGTTGGGGATGTCGAGGTATTTGGTGGTGTATTTTTGTTTTTCGCTGAAGGGGCGGCCGGTGTTTTTGTGGTTGTAGTAGATGGGGATCTGGCCGGTGGCGCGGGGGAAGGTCATGGTGAGCTTGCCGGTGGGGGGGGTGTGCCCGAAGAGGGTCTCGACGATGGCTTCTGAGCCGCGGGTGCCGGGGTACCAGGCGTGGAGGATGGCGCCGAGGTGGCGGTCTTCCCATTGGAGGGCGTTGGGGCGGCCGCTGAGGAGGAGGAGGATGATGGGTTTGCCGGTGGTGTGGAGGGCTTGGAGGAGGCGGCGCTGGTGCTCGGGGAGGGTGATTTCGCTGAGGCTGGCGGCTTCGCCGGTCATGTTGAAGGGTTCGCCGAGGGCGACGAGGAGGATGTCGGCCTGGGCGGCGGTTTGGAGGGCTTGGAGGATGAGGTCTTCGGGGGGGGTGGGGTTGAGGGTGAGGGCGGCTTTGTGGGGGTTGAGCTTTTTGATGAGGTGGGGGTCTTGGATGAGGTTGCAGCCGAGGGCGTAGGTGTAGGTGTTGGTGGGGTATTTCTGCTGGATGGCTTCGAAGAGGGAGAGGGGGAGCTTGCGGTCGCCGGCGCCCCACCAGTTGCCGATGAGGTCGGCTTTGCGTTTGATCTGGGGGCCGATGAGGGCGATTTTGGCGCGGGGGTCGAGGGGGAGGAGGTTGTTGGTGTTTTTGAGGAGGACGATGCTTTTCTGGGCGGCTTCCTGGGCGAGGGTGAGGTTGTGGGGGGTGAGGATGCGGGTGGCGGAGCGGGGGTCGACGTAGCGGTAGGGGTCGGTGAAGAGGCCGAGGCGGTATTTGGCTTGGAGGATGCGGCGGCAGGCGGTGTCGAGGGTGTTGGTGCTGACGCGGTTTTCCTGGATGAGGCGGGGGGTGTAGGTGGTGATGTATTCGCTGACCATGTCCATGTCGCACCCGGCGTTGAGGGCGTGGGCGGTGGCGGTGGGGGGGTCGCCGAAGCCGTGGTGGGTCATTTCCATGATGCCGGTGTAGTCGGAGACGGTGAGGCCGGTGAAGCCCCAGTCGCGCCGGAGGAGGGTGGTGAGGAGCCAGGGGTTGCCGGTGGCGGGGATGCCGTCGATCTCATTGAAGGAGGCCATGACGCTGCCGACGCCGGCTTGGACGGCGGCGTGGTAGGGGGGGAGGTATTCGTTGTACATGCGGGGGCGGCTCATGTCGACGGTGTTGTAGTCGCGGCCGGCTTCGCTGGCGCCGTAGAGGGCGAAGTGTTTGAGGCAGGCGAGGGCGGTGTCGGGGCGGGCGAGGTCGTCTTGCTGGATGCCGCGGACCATGGCTTCGGCGATGCGGGAGCCGAGCCAGGGGTCTTCGCCTGAGCCTTCGCTGACGCGGCCCCAGCGGGGGTCGCGGGTGATGTCGACCATGGGGGAGAAGACCCAGTTGAGGCCTTCGGCGGTGGCTTCGTCGGTGGCGGCGCGGGCGGTGCGCTCGATGAGGTCGAGATCCCAGGTGGCGGAGAGGCCCAGGGGGATGGGGAAGATGGTGCGGTGACCGTGGATGACGTCGAACCCGAAGATGAGGGGGATGCCCAGGCGGGTTTCTTTGACGGCGATGTCTTGAAGTTTTTTGACGGCGGCGGGGGTGTAGGTGTTGAAGACGGCGCCGACTTGGCCGCGGCGGACTTTGCCGTCGACGTCTTCACTGAGGACGGGTCCGGTGACGTCGAAGCCGATGGGCAGGAGGTTGAGCTGGCCGATTTTTTCTTCGAGGGTCATTTGGGCCATGAGCCGGTCGATGAAGCGGTTCATTTCTTCTTCGGGCTGTGCGGCCTGAAGGGTGGCGGCGAACGCGGCAAGTAAAAGTATGAATGTGTGTTTCATGGTGTGCCTTAATAAGTACTTTCACTATACCGTTTTTTTGGGGAATTGGCAAGGGGGTAAATGAAATGGTGAAAAGATAAAAACGAATGTTGTTTAATCGGCGATTCGAAAGGGGCGGGGTGTTGGTTTTGGGGCGGGGTTCTGTCGATAAGTTTTTGGGGTTGGTTCTTGATTGCGGGGTTGAAAGAAATTATGATGGGGGGGTCTTTTGATTTCTTTTTTTCTTTTTTCTTGTGTGAGGTTTTTCCATGAATCGGATTTATCTGGCGGCGTTGTCATTTTTTGTGGGGGCGCTGGTGTTTTCGCTGGTTGCGCTGAGGGGTGTGAGGCTGGAGAATGCGGTGTTGAGGGAGCGGCTGGAGCGGGTGCCGGAACCGGTAAGGGCGGTGGAGAAGGTTGCGGAGAGGGTGGTGGAGAAGCCGCCGTTTGCGTTGCTTAACGCGTATGTGAGGTCGTGGGGCGAGGTGAGGTATTGCATTGATTTTTCGGAGGATCTGCTGGCTGAGGGGGCGGATCTGAAGGCGTGGGTGGCGGTGGAGCCGGAGGTGGAGGGGCTGTATCTGCGCGCTTCGGGGTACCCGGCGCTGGAGATCGGGGGGGAGTTTGTGCCGGGGCGGCTTTACCGGGTGCGGGTGAGGAGGGGGCTGCCGGGTGAATCGGGGAGGGTGCTGGAGCGGGATGTGGATCTGGCGTTTGTGGCGCCGGATCTCCCGCAGGATCTGTCGTTTGCCACGACGGGTGTGTTTTTTCCGGTGGGGTGCGGGGTGTGGCAGCTGCCGCTGCGGCTGACGAATCCTCCGGAGGCGTTTGAGGTGGAGGTGCGCAGGGCGCATGGGGAGAATCTGATTGATTTTCTCTCGGGGGCGGCTGACCGCAACACGGTGAGGGTGCTGGAGAAGAAGCTGGCGGTTTCGCTGAAGCCGAATGAGCGGGCGCTGGTTCCGCTGGATCTGGCGGGTGTGGGGATCGGGCAGGCGCCGGGGCTCTATTCGCTTGAGCTCTCGCCGGGCTGTTCGCGCCGGGTCGCGGTGGTGACGGATCTGGCGCTGACGGTGGCGGTGAAGGAAAATGAGGCGCTGTTTGTGGTGCGTTCGCTTTCGGGGAAGGCGGGGGTGGAGGGGGCGAAGGTGGAGCTTTACAGCGCGAAGCGGCGTCTGCTGGGGTCGGTCGCGGCGGATGGTTCGGGGGCGGGGCGCCTGGCTCTGCCGAAACTGGCCGACGCTGAGGATGAACCGGCGATGCTGGTGGCCAGGCTGGGGGGCGACGTCACCTATTTTTCTTTCGACTGGCTTGCGGATCACGGGGATCCGGCGCTTCCGGCGCCGGGCGGCGAGGCGATGACGGCGTTTCTCTACCCTGAGCGGGGCATTTGCAGGCCGGGGGAGGGTCTGACGCTTTTTGCGATGCTGCGGAGGTCTTCGGATCTGGCGGCGCTGGGCGGGGTTCCGCTGGCGCTGGCGGTGCGCGACCCGCAGGGGAAGGTGTTCGCGCGGATCCAGGCTGAGGGCGATGCGCTGGGGTGTTACCGGGCGCGGATTGAGCTACCGGCTGCGGCGCCGACGGGGGGGTGGTCGTTTTGCCTGGTTGAGCCGGGGGCTTCGGAGGAGGCGGCGGTTTACGGGCGGGGGGCGTTTCAGGTCGCCGAGTTTGTGCCGGATGATCTGAAGGTGCGGGTCTCGGCGGAGGCGCGGGAGGCGGCTGTGGCGGTTTCGGGCCGGGCGGCGTATTATTTCGGCAGGCCGCTTGAGGGGGGCGAGGTGAAGGTTTCGATTGAGAGCGCCTCTGTGCCCTTTTCGGATGCGCGCTGGAAAGATTTTGTCTTCGGCTTTGAGGATGGATCGCCGATCGCGCGTGTCTCGGGAGCGGCGGCGACCGATGCGAAGGGTGATTTCTCGCTTGTGCTGCCGCGCCCGAAGGCGCCGGGGGCGAACCCGGTGAGCGCGTGGGTCTCGGCGAGCGCGCAGAGCGGGGCGGGGAGCCGGGCGGTGACGGCGGGGGTGGAGCTGACGCTGCACACGGCGCCTTATTATGTGGGCACGCGCGAGGCGGAAACCACAGAGGCGGGCAAGGTGTTTGAATGCGCGGCGGTCTCGGCGGGGGCGGAGGAATTTCCGGCGGCGCAGCTGCGGGTGGTGCTGGCGGCGAAGGAGTGGAGCTGGGTGCTGCGGGAGCGGGATGGCTCGTATGCGCGGGTGTGGCAGGAGGAGCGGCAGGTGCTGGGCACGAACGCGCTGGCGCTGGCGGAGGGCCGGTTCACGGTCTCGCCGCCCTTCAGCGGGTCGTTTGAGCTCTCGGTGATCGACGAGGCGGGCACGCTCCGCCATGTGCGCGATTTCTGGTTCTGGAAGGGCGAGGCGGGCGAGCGCTCGGCAAACCCCAATATGCTGACCTTCTCGCTCGATGCGGAGCGCTACACGCCGGGCGAGACGGCGGAGCTTTCGTTTGAATCGCCCTTTGCGGGCGAGGCGATTGTGATCACGGGCGACGCGCGGATCGTGCCGGTGAAGGCCGGCAAAAACACAATCAGGCTCGCCATTGCGCCCGATACGCCGGCGGGCAGCTTCTTTGCGGGGGTCACGCTGGTGAGCGAGGCCTCGCCCGAGCGGGAGCCGCAGCGGCTGTTCGGGCTGGCGTCGCTGCCGATCGACCAGGCGGCCCGCCGGCTGAATGTGGCGCTGACGGCGCCGGTGAAGGCGCTGCCGGGCGAACGCATTCCGGTCAAGATCGCGCTCACGGATCACACAGGCGCGCCGACCGCCGGGCAGGTTCAGCTCTGGGGCGTGGATGAGGGCGTGCTGGCGTTGACCGGCTTCAAAACGCCCGACCCCTTCGCGGCGTTTTTCGGGCGAAAACGCTGCACCTGGCGCTTCGGCGATGCGTATGGCCTTTTTTACCCGGTGATGCGCCTCGATCGCGAAGCCGTCGGCGGCGACGCGGAGACCGGCGGGCGCTATGTTTCCGACACCTCGGAGGAACGCAAGGATTCGGTCGTGCTGCTGTGCGATGCGCTGGCGGTGCCCGAATCGGGCGAAGCGGAGCTGGCGGTCACCCTGCCCGACCACACCGGCGCGCTGCGCCTGATGGCCACGGCGGCGGCGCCCGCGCAGACCGGATCGGGCGAACACACGCTGGCCATGCGCGGCCCGGTGGCGCTGAAGGTCACGGCGCCGCGCTTCCTCGCGCCGGGCGATTCCTTTGAAATTCTCCTCGAAGGCTTCAACAACGACGTGGAGACCGGCGAAGGCATCTGGAGCATCGCCGAAACGGCGGGCGTGGAAACGCTCACGGCCAACCGCGGAAAAGTCAGCGCCCCCAAGGGCGCGGCGATCGCGGCGGCGGTCGGGTTCAAGGTGAAGCCCGGGGTTGAAACCGTGACGATCCGCGCCGAATTCGCCGCCGGCGGCGAAACACGCGCCCAGACCGTCGCCATCACCGTGCGGCCGCCCCTGCCCGCCGCCGATTCACTCGCCATCGAGACCCTCAGGCCCGGCGAGGCGCGCACCTTCACCTCCGGCCCGCACGACCGGATCGACGCCGGCTCCCCCACCCTTTCCGTGCGCGGAGCACTCGACTGGCTCAACGATTACCCCCACGGCTGCCTGGAGCAGACCACCGCCCAGGCCTTCCCGTTCCTTGGGGCGAAGGCGTTTGCGCAGAGCGGCATCGTGCCCGAGGCGCTGGCGGAGGGCGCGGGCGGGAAAATCGCCCTGGCCGCCTCCCGCCTCGCCGCCATGCGCCTCTCCGACCACACCTACGCCATGTGGCCCGGCGGCAGAACCGCCTGGCAGGAAGGCACGCTCTTCGCCTGGCACTTCCTGCTCGAAGCCGAAACCGCCGGCTACGCCGCGCTGGAAGCCGAACACCGCGCAGGCATCATCCGCAACCTGATCCGCACCGCCAACGACCGGAGCACCGACCTGCCCCGCCGCGCCTACGCCCTCTACATGCTCGCCCTCGCCGAACCGCGCCACGCCGCCACACCCGCGCGCATGGCCGCCACGGAAGAGGCCGATGCCTACACCGCGTTTCTCATCGGCGCGGCGCTGATCCGCGCGGGGTATCCCGTGGAGGGCCTGGCGCTGCTCAAACCGCTCCTGGAGCAACCGTTTTGGGAGATGACGGGCGCACGCTTCGGCGGCATCGACTCCAAAACCCGGCGCCTCGGCCTCGCCCTCTGGATTTTGGGCGACATCCTCCCCGAACACCCCGCCAACACCCTCCTCGCCCGCGAGCTTCAAAACGCCCTCACCCCCGCCGGCCACTGGGGCAGCACCCAGGAAAACGCCTGGGCCTCCCTCGGCCTCGCCCGCTGGGTCGCCCGCCACGGCGGCGGCAAAAGCACCTTCACCGCCGCGGTCAACGGCGGCGACCCCGAACCCGTGACCGGGTCGAAATCAATCGAAGGCAAAGCCGCCGTGCGCATGGCCAACACCGGCGAGAGCAGCGTGTGCGTGTATCACCGCAAACGGGCAATCCCCGCCGCCTTCACACCCGCCGCCAGCGGTTTCGCCATCGACCGAGCCTATTTCAACGCCGACGGGCTCCCCGTGACGCAGTGCCGCGCGGGCGATTTGCTCACGGCGGTCATCACCCTCTCAAGCCCCGCCCCCCGGGAAAACATCGTGATCACCGACCTGCTCCCCGCCGGCCTCGAAATCGAAGACGAAACCCTCCTCACCCGCAGCCGCGTGTTCGACGACCCCTCCAAAAGCACCGGCTTCGCCTGCCGCCGCAAGGAACGCCGCTTCGACCGTTTCCTGGCCTTCGGCGACCTCCATGCCCAAAGCGTGGTGACCTATCGCGTGCGGGCGACGGTGCGCGGAACCTTCGCCCTGCCGCCCGTGCAGGTCGAATCGATGTACCAATCGGCCCTCCGGGCCACCGCACGCGGCCATGAAACCTTCACCGTCGAATAAATGGAAACGCCGCCTGAAGCGCCTGGGCGCCGGGCTCGCCGCAGCCGGGCTCCTCGGCGCGGCGTTCTGGGCCTGGGTCTTCCCGCACTGCTTCGCCTTCGACCCCGCAAAGCTCACCGAACAATACCCCGCCGTGCGCTTTCTCGATTGCCGGGGAAACCCCGCGCACACCCTCGCGGGCTTCGATTCGCGCTGGAGCTTCCCCGTGCCGCTCGCCGAGCTGCCCCCGCACCTCATCCGCTACACCCTCGCCGTGGAGGATCACGGCTTCTTCGAGCACGACGGCGTAGACACCTCCGCCCTTTTCCGCGCCGCCTGGCAGCTCATCCGCAACCGCCGCATCATCTCCGGCGCCTCCACCGTGACCATGCAGCTCACCGCCCTCCTTTACGGGCGCGACAAACGCTTCACCACCAAATTCATTCAGATGGGCCTCGCCAAAAACCTCGAGCTCACCCGCTCCAAAAACGAAATCCTCGAGGCCTACTTCAACCACCTCCCCTACGGCGGGCGCATCTACGGCGCCGAAGCCGCCGCCCGTTACTACTTCGGCCGCCCCGCGCGCGACCTCAATGAAGCCGAAGCCATTCTCCTCTGCGGCCTCCCGCAATCCCCCGCCCGCCTGCGCCCCGACCGCCACCCCGCCGCCGCCGAAAAACGCCTCGACACCGTGCTCAGCCTCCTCGTGCGCCACCGCGAAATCACCGAGGCCGAGGCCCGCCGCATCCGCGCGAACCCGCTGCGCTACCGCGATTTCTCCGCGCCGGTCTTCCCCGCGGCGCCCGATCCCCACTTCTTCCAGCTCGCACGAAGCCGGAATCCCGGCCGCCTCGTCTACACCGCCACACTCGACCCCGAAACCCAGCAACTCGCCCGAACCGCCCTCGAAAACCGCCTCCACACCGCGACGGGAGTCGACGACGCCGCCGCCGTAATCCTCGAAAACAGCACCGGCAAAGTCCGGGCCCTCATCGGCTCGCTCAATTTCAACGCCCTCCCCGCCGGCCAGGTCAACGCCGCCACCGCCCCCCGCTCCCCCGGCTCCCTCCTCAAACCCTTCATCTACGGCGAAGCCGCCCAGGCCGGCCGCCTCACCGCCCAAACCTATCTCGACGATTCCCCCCTGCTCCTCCCCGATTACCGCCCCGAAAACTTCGACGGCTCCTACCGCGGCGCCGTCACCGCCCAAACCGCCCTCTCCGATTCCCTCAACACCCCCGCCATCCGCCTCCTGCGCGCCATCGGCCCCGAACGCGTCCTCGCCCGCCTCCACGCCTTCGGCCTTCCCCGCCCCGCCCGCCCCCCCGGCCTCACCCTCGCCCTCGGCGGCTGCGAAGCCAGCCTCCTCCAGCTCACCGCCGCCTACGCCGCCCTCGCCAACGGCGCCCGCTTCCGCCCGCCCCTCTTCCTCGAAACCGATTCACCCGCCCCCGCCCGGGCCCTCTGGTCGCCCGGCGTGGCCGACCTCATCGCCGACATGCTCCGCACCCGCCCCCTCCCCGGCGCCCAATACCTCCGCCCCGCCTGGAAAACCGGCACCTCCAACAACAACCGCGATGCCTGGTGCATCGCCTTCACCCCCGACTACACCGTCGGCGTGTGGTTCGGCAACAAACGCGGCTCCGCCTCCCCCGCCCTCATCGGCGCCGCCCTCGCCGCACCCGCCGCCGGCGACATCCTCAGCGCGCTTTACCGCAACGCCCCCCCGCCCCTCTGGCGCACCGCCGCCCACCACACCCCGGTTCCCCTCTGCGCCGCGAGCGGCCTCACCCCCACCCCCTCCTGCGGCACGGTCTTCACCGGCACGGCGATCCGGGGCATTCTCCTGCGCGCCTGCCCCCGCTGCCCCGCGCAACCCCGCCCCGCCGCCCGGATCATTCTCCCGCCCCCCGGCGCCTACCGCGGCGATTATTCCGGAAAGACCCGCCTCCTGATCCGCACCATTCCCGAAACGATGCACTGGTATGCCAACGGCGCGTATCTCGGCGAAAAACAAAGCGGCGATTTCATCACGCTCCAAAAAGGCGCATACCGCCTCTCCGCCTGGAGCAAAGAAGCCGGCGCGGCGGATGAAATCAACCTGACGGTTGAATAGAGCAATTTTCAAGCGTAGCAGCGCTACGACGACCTGAAAAGGGTGAAGTTCAAAAACAAAAAGCACCGAGAAAAAGCGGAAAGATCAATCGAAATATGATCTCGAGCAGGCCTCGAATCTATTGGAAAAACGCCTGTGCGTTTTGAGCCGTGCGGCGGGCGAGGGCGGCGGCATCCATCTTGCGGATGCGGGCGAGAGCCTCAACCACCACGGGCAGATTGGCCGGCTGGTTCAGCGGCCACCCGGGGAAACCCAGCGCGAGCGGTTCGCCGCCCGCGGGGAAAAGATCGGGAGAATCGGTCTCCACCATCAGCCGGTCGAGCGCAAGCGTGGCGGCCATGCGGTGAAGGCGCTCGGAACCGGGGTGCGTAAGGCCGCCGCCGAGTGAAAAGAAGACGCGTGGATGGCGCAGCACCGGGTGCGAAAGCATCTCCTCCGAAAGGCTCGCGCCATGCAGCAGCACACCCTTGAGTTTGCCCAGGCGGGCGCCGAGCAGATCGCAGAGGCGGCCCCAGCGGCGCGCGCCGTGCAGCACCACGGGGCGTTTCAATTCCTCCGCCACGGCGAGCTGCCGGAGAAAAACCCGCTCTTGAAGCGCGGCGTCGCCCTCGCGGATGGCGTCGAGGCCGATTTCGCCGACAGGCGCATGGGGAAATTGATTCAAAACCGCGCGCAGCCGCTCTTCCCAGTTTTCGGGAAGCTCCGAAACGAACCACGGATGAACGCCGAAGGCGGGAATCAGCGTGAAGGAAAGCGGCTTTTCGCACAGCGCGGCGAGGCGGGGCCAATCGGCGGGCGAGGTGCCGCAGGAGGCGGCGTGTGAAACGCCGGCGGCGAGCATGGAGGCTTCAAGGCGGGTCCAAAAAGGCTCAAGGCGGGGATCCTGCAAATGGGTGTGAGCGTCAAACATCAGGCCAGAACACCTTCGGCTGGTCGGAGAGGGCGGCGGTTTCCATCACGGGGAGCGCGGCGAAGCGGGGGAGGATTTCCGTGAGAGAGTCGCCGCCGAGTTTTTCCATAAAGGCGTCGGCCAGCACAAAGGCTGCGGCGGCTTCGAGGACCACGCAGGCGCGGGGCACGGGGCAGACGTCGGAGCGTTCATAGCGGGTTTCGGCCGGTTCGCCGGTCGCCAGATCGAAGGATTGCTGGGGCGCGAGGGTGGTGGGGATGGGTTTCATCGCGGCGCGGAGCACGAGGGGCTGGCCGTTGGTCATGCCGCCTTCGAGGCCGCCGCAGCGGTTGGTCGGGCGGGTCACGCGGCGGTTGGCAAAGAGAATGGCGTCGTGCGCCTGGCTGCCCGCTTCGGCGGCGTTGGCAAAGGCATCGCCGATTTCAAGCCCTTTGACGGCGGGAATCGCAAGCAAAGCCTGGGCGAGGCGGCCGTCGAGGCGGCGGTCGGCGGAGACGTAGGAGCCGAGCCCCGCGGGCAGGCCGAGCGCGACGACTTCGATGACGCCGCCCAGCGTCTCACCCGCCGTTTTGGCGGCCTGAATGGCGGCGGCCATGCGCGCGGCGGCCTCGGCGTCGGGGCAGGCGCAAGCGTGTGCCCCTGCCAGATGAAAACGCTCCGCATACGAGGGCAGAGCGGAAAAATCGCCGGCCACTTCGCCAATGCTGCGCACATACGCGCCGACCGTCACGCCGAACTGCGCAAGCAGGGCCCGGCAGGCCGCGCCCACCGCCACGCGGGCGGCGGTTTCGCGCGCGGAGGCTCGCTCCAAGGCGTAGCGGATATCGTCGAAGCCGTATTTCACGACCGCCGCGAGGTCGGCGTGGCCGGGTCGGGGCACGGTGTAGGCGCCGACGGCTTTTCCGCGCCAGTTGGCGGCGTCGGCATTTGGAATTTCGAGCGCGAGGGGGGCGCCGGTGGTCTTGCCGGCCATCACGCCGCCGAGAATCCGGGCGGCGTCTTGCTCGATCCTCATGCGCGCGCCGGATCCGGCGCCGGATTGGCGGCGGGCGAGGTCGGAAGCGAAATCGGCCTCGCTGAGGGGAAGCCCGGCGGGAAGGCCTTCGAGAATCGCACACAGCGCGGGGCCGTGCGATTCGCCCGCCGTCATATAACGCAATGCCATACCACCTCCATCAGATGCAAAATCCATAAGGCAACGGTCGCCAGCCCAAGCAGGACGCTGACGACCGTGCGCGCAAACGGCTGGCGGAGCAGGATGAACCGATCCCGCCAGGCGCTCATTTCCGCTTCAACGCCGCCTCAAGCTCCGCCACACGCTTCTTCAGGCGGTCGAGCTGGCGCGGCAGCAACATGTGCTCGGCGAATTCGCGTTTGGGCACCGCGGGCATGCCGATGTAGTACTCGCCCTCGGGGACATCGTCTTTCAACCCCGATTTCGGCCCCACCTGCGCGCGCTCGCCGACGGTGAGGTGGCCGGAAAGGCCCGCCTGAGCCCAGATAATCACGCCCGATTCGAGGCGCGTGCTGCCCGCGATGCCGGCCTGGGCGATGATGCCGCAGAGATCGGCGACCTGAACGTTGTGGCCGATCTGCACGAGATTGTCGATCTTGACCATGTTGCCGATGCGGGTGCGGCCGAAACGGGCGCGGTCAATGCAGGTGTTGGAGCCGATTTCCACATCGTTGCCGATTTCCACGATGCCCACCTGCGGAACCTTCGTTACAGCGGGGCCCCGGGTAGTCATCTCGACCGTGTAGCCGTAGCCGTCGGTGCCGATGCGCACGCCGGCGTGCAGAATGCAGCGCTCGCCGATCACACACCCTTCGCGCACCACGACCTGCGGGTAGAAATGGGCGTCGGCCCCGATCACCGCATGCTGGCCGATGAAACACTGCGCCTCAATCACCGATCGGTCGCCGATCGCGGCGCCTTCTTCGATCACGGTGAACGCGCCGACATGCACATCCGCGCCGAGCTTTACGCTGGGGTCAATCACCGCCGTGGGGTGGATTCCAGGCGCGCGCTTCACAGGTTTGGGCCCGAAGACCGGCGCGAGCGAAGCAAAGGCTTTGTCGGGATTCTTCACACGGATCAGCGCGCCGGCGGCCGATTCACCGGCGAAATCTTCCGCCACCAGCACGGCGGTGGCCTTGGTTGCGGCCATCTGTTTGGCGTAGGCGGGGTTGGCGAGAAAGGAGATATCGCCCGCGCGCGCCTCAAGCAGGCTCGCCATCGCCACGAGATCCGCTTCGCCGTTGCCTTCGGCGAGACCGTTAACCAGCTCGGCAACTTCTTTGACCTTCATGAGGGCGGTTCCTTTCTCGGTTAGGCCTGCGGCTCCACGGGGGGCTCATCGTGCGGTTCGACCGCGGCGGGAGCCGGTTCAGGGGCAGGCACTTCGACCTCGGCGGCGGGGTCTTCCGCGGCGGCTTCTTCCGCAACGGGTTCTTCCGCAACGGGTTCTTCCGCAGCGGGAGCCGGTTCCTCCGCGATCGCTTCCGGCGCGGTCTCTTCTGCGGCGTGGGGCGCATCGGGTCTTCCGCCGCCGCCTTTTTCACCGGGCAGCAGGCGAAACTTCGGGCACTCCGAGGGCGCGCAAAGCACGCCGTTGTAATACTCAATGAGGTGGCCTTTTTCAAAGAGCCACACGATCTGGCTGGCCAGCGCCTGCACGGCGGCATCGTCAAGCCCCTGGGCGAGGGCGGCCATCATTTCGTGGCGGGTGCAGCAGGGGTGTTCCTCCACATAGGTCACGGCCTTGCGGAGCTCTTCCACGGCATGTTCCTTGTCGAGCACGGAAGGGGTGCGGCTGGTCACGAACTCGGGGCCGCGGGGCTCGTTCACGCGGAAAAGGGTAAACTTGCGGTGACGGAAGGCGCCGCGCAGGGCGAAGAAGAGCGAACCGGGATAACGGCGCTCGGCGACCAAGGTGTCGCGCAGGAGGAAGAGCAGCGGCAGAGAGGTGGTCTTGAGCCCCACGGCGATGGTGCAGGAGGCGTGGGCGCCGGAGGCGACGAGACCGGGGAGGATGTCGCGCTTGAACATCGTTTCGGCGGCATCGCGCTCCATGCCGGCCACGGGGGCGGCGGCGGGGGCGGGGGCTTCTTCGCCTTCAGCGGGAGCGCCTTCGGGAGCGCTTTCGGGAGCGGGGGCATCGGCCTGCTTCAGGCGGTAGATCTGCTTGTGGCACTGGGTCTGCTTCCACGCTTCAATCGCTTCGGGCTCGCGCGCCATTTCGATCTTGGCGCGGTAGGCGTCTTCGCTCATGTTGCAGCGGTGCATCATTTCGGCCACGCGGCGGCCGTAGCTGTGGTGGTTCACGGGACCGAGCCATTCGCCGGTCACGCCGCACTTGGCCACGCTGGAAAAGGCGCCGCTGGGCGGATCGCAGGTGACGTCTTCAACCGTAAAGGTTTCTTCAAGATGGGTCGCGAGAATGTGCCCGGTCACCTCCGCCTCGGTCATCGCCACAAAGCCGCAGCGCTTGCACTGCCAGAAGGTCACGGGATTCTCTTTCTTCGCCTCGAAGCGCACCAGGCAGGAGCCGGGGTTGTCGAGGAAAAGGCCCACGAGGTTGCGCAGGGGGTAAGCCACATGGCCGCTCTGAATGCGGCGCATCACCGTGCCGAGCGTCTTCTGGTCGGGCAGAAGGCGGATCGCGGCATCGAGCGGCTTGATGATTTCGCGCGGCGGGCGGCGGCGGAAATCGCCGTCGCCCTCGCGGCGGGGGCGGAACGCGGGGCGCTCGCCGGCGTCGCCGTGCTGCATGGGCGGGCGGGGCGCGCGCGGGGGCGGCGTGCCTTCAAAGACTTCGGGGGTGCGGTCGCGGCGGTGGTCGCGGCGTTCGCCGTCGCGGGGCGGCCGGTCGCGGCGCTGGGAGGAGCCGCCGCGGTCGCCGCCGTCGAAACGGTCGCGGGAGGGGCGGTCACGGCGGTTGTCACGGCGGGAATCGCGGCGGTCGCCGTCGTCATCCCGGTCATAGCGGTCGCCGCTGTAGCGCTGGCTGTAGCTCTCGGAATCGGTTCGCGCCCAGGAAGGAGCAAAGCTCAGATCGAGTGCGATGTTCTGTTCGTCGGCGTTGGTCTTGTCTTTGTCACTCATAGTCTTACCCTTATGCTTCTCCCTTGGCCACGGCGGCGAGAAGGCCGCCGTTGAGCAGCAGTTTCTTCTGCCGCTCCGTAATGTGCGTGCGGATGGTTACGACGGCGCCGCCTGCGGTGCGGGCGGTGGCGACACCGTCGCCGGAGACGGCTTCACGCAAACCGTCGATAATCAGGCCGTCACCCGTTTGAAGCGCGGCGTAACCGGCTTCATCGACGAAGGTAAACGGCACGATGCCGAAGTTGATGAGATTGGCGTAGTGGATGCGCTCAATGCTTTTGGCGATCACCGCCCGCACGCCCAGATACATCGGGCAAAGGGCGGCGTGTTCGCGGCTGGAGCCCTGGCCGTAGCTTTCGCCGGCGACGATGACGGCGGCTTTGCCCGAATCGCGGATGGCGGCGGCGCGGTTGTGGAAATCGGGATCCACATGCTCAAACACGTAGCGCGCGTATTGCGGAATGTTGGAGCGGTATTTGAGGCGCGCGCCGGCGGGCATGATGTGGTCGGTCGTGATTTTGTCGCCCACTTTGATGGCGATCACCCCTTCGAGGCGCTCGGGCAGCGGCGTGCCGGGAGGCACCTGGCCGATGTTGGGCCCGCGCACGACCGGCGTGCCCGGAATGCCCTTGCAGGCGGTGTCGCGGTAGAGAAACATGGAATCTTCAATCGTGAAGCGCTCGGGGTTCTTCACGGCGGGAATCTCAAGCGTGCGCGGATCGGTAATCACGCCGGTGAGCGCGGCGGCGGCGGCGGTTTCGGGGCTCACGAGGTAAATCTGAGCGTCTTTCGTGCCGGAGCGGCCTTCGAAATTGCGGTTGCTGGTGCGCAGGCTGATCGCCTGCGTGCCCGGCGACATATGGTTGCCGATGCAGAAACCGCACGCGTTTTCAAGGATGCGGCACCCCGAGGCGATGAGATCCGAGAGGTAGCCTTCATCGGCCAGCATCTGAACGACCTGGCGCGATCCGGGTGCAATGCCCGCTTCGACATCGGGATTGACCTTTTTTCCGCGCAGCAGCAGCGCCACAGTCTTCAGGTCGCGGTAAGAGGAATTGGTGCAGGAGCCGATCAGCACCTGGCGCACAGGCTTGCCCGCAAGCGAAGCGATGGTCTCGATGTTGCCGGGCGAATGGGGCGCGGCGGCAAGCGGTTCGAGGGCGCCGAGGTCGAGCTCGAGGGTCTCGGCGTAAACGGCGCCGGCATCGGCGGCGATTTCGCGCCAATCGGCCTCGCGGCCCTGGGCGGCAAGGAAACGGCGGGTCACGGCATCGGAAGGAAACACCGAAGTGGTCACCCCCAGCTCGGCGCCCATGTTGGTGATGGTCGCGCGCTCGGGCACATCGAGGGTCGCGACGCCGGGGCCGGCGTATTCGAAGATTTTGCCGACGTTGCCCTTCGTGCCGTAGACGGAAAGGACTTTGAGAATCACATCTTTCGCGCAAACCCCGGGCTGGAATCGGCCCGTGAGCCAAATGCGCACAACCTTGGGCCACGCCATGAAAAACGCGCCCCCGCCCATCGCCACAGCCACATCGATCCCGCCCGCGCCAATGGCGATCATTCCCATGCCGCCGCCGGTGGGCGTGTGCGAATCGCTGCCCAAAAGGGTCGCGCCGGGCTTGCCGAAACGCTCCAGATGAAGCTGGTGGCAAATGCCGTTGCCGGGCTTGGAATAAATGATGCCGTAGCGCTTCGCCACGCTCTGGAGATAGGCATGGTCGTCGGCGTTTTCAAAACCGACCTGAATCGTGTTGTGATCCACATAGCTCACCGCGAGATCGGCCTTCACGCGGTCGAGCCCCATGCTCTCAAACTGGAGGTAAGCCATCGTGCCCGTGGCATCCTGAGTCAGCGTCTGGTCAATGCGGATTCCCACCTCTTCGCCGGCCTTAGGGGTTCCGGTCAGCAGGTGGGCGGTCAAAATCTTCTCGGTGATGTTCATGAAGCGCGAAGTCCTCTATGCGGTTTTGCGGCGTTTCCAGGCGAACCAAAGCGGCGCAAGGTAAATGTAGCCCAAGCCAACGGGTACGAGGTAAAAACAGGAATAGACCGCCGTCTGCTTATTCATGAAAAGCCCGATAAAGGCCAATACGGCGATAAATTGCCCCAGCGGCGTGTTGGTCGGCTTGGGATAACGGATCGTCGAGACCTGAAGGAGCAGCCCCGCGACGCAGTTGACGATCATCGCCGGAAGCAGCCAGCCGCCCTTCGTGAAGGCGAGCCAGGCCGGAACATCGATCACCTCGTTTAAATCGGGGTTGAAGACCAGCATGATAAGCCCCGCGAGGCAGCCGGCATTGGCGGTGATGGGCATGCCGGTGTAGCCGCTCATGCCGTGGTCGGGATCCACCACCTTGAAGCGCGCCAGGCGCGTGGCGCCGGAGAGCGCGATGGCCGCGGCGAGAAACATCCCCAGCTGCGTGGGCAGCACCGCATAATAGACCAGCATGCCCGGCGCGATACCGAAGCAGGTGATATCCACAAAGGTGTCGAATTCGGCGCCAAAGGCGCTTTCAGCCTTCAAAAGGCGCGCGAAAGTGCCGTCGAGCCCATCGAGAATCATCGCGCCCATGATCAGCTGCGCGGAGAGGAAAAAATGCCCGAGCGAAGCGTGAATGATGCTGAGGATCCCGCAAATCAGGGCCGATGCCGTAATGAGATTGACAAACCCAACCCGTTGGCGCTGGCTGCCCAAAGGGCGGAGGGGGCGTCTGACAGGGATTTTTTTCATACAGCGGCTCGTGCTCTTTTCTTGTGATTTACTTTCGCTTCGCAATAATCGTTTCGCCCGCGCGCATCTTCATTCCCGGCTCGACCACAATCTCGACCCGGTCGGCAGGCAGCCACACATCCATGCGCGAGCCAAACTTCATCATCCCCAGAATGCCGCCGCGCTCCACCCGCTGCCCCTCCGCGAGCCAATACACCACGCGGCGCACAATCGGCCCCGTGATCTGCTTGTGCAGGCAGCGCAGCCCCGAATCATCCTCGACCAGAATAATCGAATGCTGATTGTAAAGCGAAGAACGCTCATCCATCGTGAGCAGATGCTTGCCGTGGCGGTATTCCAGCTTCTTCACCGTGCCGCCGACCGCCAGGCGGTTCACATGCACGTTGAGCGGGCTCAGAAACACACTCACCCGCACCGCCCGCTGCCCCGGGAAAAACTCCTTCACCACCGCGCTCGCGGGAGAACCGTCGTCCTCCGTCACATCCTGCACCGAGCGCACCGTACCCTCCGCCCCCGAGACGATATTGCCCTCGCCCGCCGGCGGCACCCGCGCGGGGTTGCGGAAAAACCAGACCATAAACAGGCTGAAAATCACGCACAGCGCCAGAAAAGCCGTAGCCGCCCAAGGCAAGCGAAAATAACCGCACAAAAGAGAACCACCCGCAATTCCAACGAAAAGGGGAACCAGGATCCAGGACCAACCGTCTTTAACAATCATGAAAAGCTTTTCCAAGTAAATGAAAGATGCTCTAAATAGTACCCTGTTCAGCGATTTGGAACAAGTGTTTTTTTACTTTACCCCCCGCCTCGACGCATTTCCCTATGAAAACGACGCCACCCGCATTGTCTCCGTCTCCCCCAAAACAAAATGCAAATGCCGCGTGCACCCCGCCGGAATCACATCCCCCCCCCGCTCCGGCCACTCGATCACAATCCTCGCCCCCGCATCCAAATACTCCTGAAAGCCGATATCATAAAGCCCCATCGGATCCGTCAGCCGATACAAATCCATGTGCACCAGCATCGCCCCATCCGGCAACGGATACTCCGAAGCCAGCGTAAACGTGGGGCTCGTCACCGCCCGCGTCACCCCCAGCGCCCGCGCCAGCCCCTGCACAAACGTCGTCTTTCCCGCCCCCAGATCCCCATGCAATGCCAGAATCGACCCCGGCGGAAACCCCTCCGCCACCTCAGCCGCGAAATCAAACGTCTCCTCAATCGACCTCAGCGTCCGAACCGAAGAATGACCACTCATAAAACCTCCTGAAACATGACATTCATTTTGAACCGCAGATGACGCAGATTTCGCAGATTGAAACCACAAAGCCTTTGCTGCATTTTAACCACGATGACAGGATGAAAAGATTTTGAGGCAAGGTTCGCTTACCATTTTAAAAACATCTGCGCCATCTGCGTCATCTGCGGTTAAAAAACAGCGAAGCCCATCTGTCTGCAATCTGCGTCATCTGCGGATAAACAAAAAAACCGCCTCCACATGGGCAACCCCACGCAGAAAAACAGTCCAAACGGTCAAAAAACGCCGACCGAAGCGTTTTTACATCACGCGCTCGACCACGATTTCGGGATCGATCGATTCACGCAGCGCGCGTTCGATACCCTGCTTCAGCGTCATCGTCGCATGAGGGCAGCAACCGCAGGCTCCGCGCAAGCGCAGATGCACCGTTTTGCCTTCCATATCGATGAATTCGAGATCCCCGCCATCGGCCTGCAGCATCCCGCGGAGCTCTTCAAGCTTTGCAATCACTTTTTCAGTCATTTCTTTTTCCTTTATTAATTGCCCCTCATTATACCCGATCCCCCACCCAAGCGCAAGCGGAGACATTCCCCCACTCTGCTAAAAGTAGTTATTATACCATTGAATTTTGCTGCAAACGGAAAAGCGCCCGGTAATCTGATTCAGAAATAACCGTGTCCCACCCGCCTTTTTCTTCACCGGCATGGCGGTTGACCCCGGTATAATTCAAACTCTCATCCTCATAACGGCGAAACTTATACACGGCATCATTCATCAATGCATCATTAAACAACCCAAGCGAGACCAATAATTCAAAATCGGCGACATCCAATCCCGTGACCTTTTTGAAAAGCCCCGGTTCCAATTGCGTAATCACATCTTTTAAACAATATTCTCTATAATCGGTGAGATACATGAAGACGGGAATACGAGTGGCAAATTTAATCAATTTTTCCTGAATTCGCTTTCTTTTCTTTTTATATTCCTTTTCATTATCAGAAAGTTCTTTTTTCTCTTTTGCCGAGAGTGAAGCCGCCGGATCTTTTTTTATCTTTTTGACAGCTTCGGATTTATTGATAATGGTTTGAATATCGGAATTCAAACTGCGAAATCCTTCTATTTTCATCAGCACTTCCATTGCCTCTGGTTTGGCCATCAACCGAGCAAGCGTGTCGTTATCCACATTGACCAGCAACGCACTCTCCCAGCGCCTGGCAAGCAGCGTGGCGGAAGTGCCCATCAGAACAATATCCAACACATCGGAGGCACTGATTTCGCGTAAAGAGCTCCCCTCATAGGCGATCACAGGAAGAAAGTTAATAAACTCCTGAACTTTCACTTCAGGGTTCCGTTCCGCGGGATTGAGCCGGGAACTGTATTCGGCAATCTGTTTCAAAGCGCGATTGAGTGCGAAGTCAAACACATAGCACTCTTTTTTCATGATTTCTTTTTTGCCGCCTTCGCCTGTGAGTTCCCACGGACTCTGCACGCGAAAAGCCGCCTGAAAATAGGTTTCAGGGCTCGAGAGATTGCGCAACATAAAAATGCCAAACCACGGCTTAACCGTAACCCCGGTTGTGAGCTTGCCGCACGAAAGCGTGATGGTTTTGCTTTTCAACGGGTTTGCCATTGATCGCTCCACAGGCTCCAATGCGGCGGCGCCGATCCCTGCGTTTATTCCGGCACAGACGTTAATCGCGTAATCATGATAAAACACATTTTGCCTTTGCAGCAGCAGGTTTTTCATCGCGTGGCACGCGGCCACATTGGGCAAAAACCAAAGTGTATGCTGCAACACATTCAGAAGGCGTATGTCCGCATACGGCATCGCCGGTTTCCGGGAACCCAGTTTGAGGTCATCCACCACGGTTTCCCGATAAGCTCCGCGAATGAAATCAAGCCATTTTTGAACGTCGGCCTCATGCGCGAAGCGGGCGTTTTCTCCAGAGCCGTTTGCAGAAAAAAATACATTAAGGTCAAATTCGTTGAATTCTCCCTGCATGGCAATTCGCCGAATATTCTCCGGCATCGTGTAAGCCAGCATCACCATGCGGGGTAAAGCCGAATAGGGATTGGGTTTTGCGGGGTCGGCCCAAGCCTCCTTTGCACGCTGTTCGTCGGAATAAGTCCAATTATAAATTTGTTCTTCGATAAACTCACCGGAGTTCAGAGCCCGAAAAGGCGTGCCTGAGAGAAAAAGATAATACCGGGTGGTTATTGGTAAAAATTCCTCGTCATAAGCATCTCCGCGATTATACCTTGCGAGGTCTTCAGCATCGTAGGAATCTTCATCTTCCTGCTCAAAGAGTTTCCTGGCGCTTTCTTTCCACGCCCCAAAATGATACTCGTCAAAAACAACCAAATCCCAATTGGCGGTATGCACCCACTCATTTTTTGCCTTTATTCCACCCGTTTCTTTATTTACGCCAAGATAATCCTGAAATGAGCCGAAACAAACAATGGGGCGATTTTCATCCATGCGGTCATTGGTCTCAAAAAAATCCCGTGAAACAAACTGCCAGCCTTCAAAATCAACATGTGAATTCAAGTCATCCTTCCATGCACTGACCACTGCGGGCTTAAAAGTCAAAACCAGAATTTTTCGCAATTGCAGGTGTTTGGCCAGCTGATAGGCGGCAAACGTTTTGCCGAACCGCATTTTGCAATTCCAAAGAAACTTAGGAGCCCGCCTCGTTTTTTCCGCATATGCACTGTTAAAGTAGGCGACTGTTTTCTTTACCGCTGCTTCCTGTTCCGGGCGCATGGAAAAACATTCCGTTCGGCTGTTCACATTTTCCATCCGCATTTTAACGGCCAACACAGCCGCCTTCACATCATCCACACAACAGCGAAACCATTCCCCGCCTTCCCAGCATTTTTTATTTTCCTTCAGCCAGCGGTGAACATCGTGATCGCGAAAAGAAGTGCCGTCAGACCGCATGGCCGATTCCCGGAAAACAATCCGATACGGCGCCTTTCCATCCGGGCGCCTGGTCGGATACTGCTCGGCGACCCGTTTATCCACGTCGACGGTGGTATACCCAACCTTTAAAAGGCCCTTATAGCTCGGATTACTTTCCTCATCGTATGCATAAATCATGGGCCGGGCGGCGGGGCGTTCCGGGAAAATATCAGTTTTCATCGTTGTTTTCACCGATCTCCATGGGGCGAACCATGGATTCAATAAAAGTGATTTCATCGGCGGTTATGGCGTATTTTTCATAGAGCCTTTCGTCGGTCCACTCCTGGGAAAAATCTTGCATTGGAACAAAGCTGTAAACGCCGCGCATGGCATCTTGCGTGTTCTTTTTCAACATGACCAAAAATCTGAAAAATTGTGTTGTGATGTACCTTTGAATATGTTGAGATTCCTGCCTTGATTGAGTCGGGCCAAGCATAAGATAGGTTTGCGTACAGCAACTGTTTGGTTCGCCTATGAAGGGTTTTGCCAAAAATAAATACGGGAACGCCCCCCTTTCGCCATAGGATTTTGAAATATAAACTTTGTTGGGCGTTACCCAGTGACTGTTTTTCTCCACCTGATCCGGCGAAATGTATTTAACGCCTTTTACAGTGTACAGTTTTACAGAATTTGAAAAGGGTTTGTCTTTGTAATCGCTAAACGAAGATACAAAGCCAAACGGGGTTTGCGGGCTGACGAGGCTGCTAAAACTTTTTTCATTTTTTGCCCGTATTTTATGAAAAATCGAAATGGCTTCATTAAAACGAATGAACGTGTCGTTTCCATCTTCCAATAACGGGCGCGCCTGTTTGGTTTCCTTGCCGGCCCGAATGGAGGTTACGTTGCACGCCCCGGCATGATCCCTGTCCCAAAGAAAATAGCAAACGCCACCCGAAATATCCACGCCGGGAAAGCATTCCGCCGAATCAAAATAATCCACGATTGCACGAAGCCTTTTATCGTTCAACATATTTTTTCGAAATTCATCCAATCCGCGCCCGCCGGCAAACCAGCGGCTGGGAACAATCATTGTTAAATAGCGCGGGTTTAACTTTTTTGCCTGTTCAATGAATTTATGATATAAAGGGACGGAGTAATTGTCTTTTTCAATCCCGACCTCAAGTTGATAGGGCGGGTTGCCGATGATCACGTCAAATTTCATTTTGAATAACTCCTCGATATCCTGAGTATGGATAAATTCGTATGCGTGGTTTTCCAGCTTCAATCCGCGGTCATATTCGGTTTTCGGAGCTCCACAAAAACAGCACTTTTCATTTTTCCAACTGTGAATCAATCGTTTGTAACGAATACGACCTTCCACGCCATGAAAAGCACTCACGGAATATGGGCTGTTGGGGTATTTTGAGCAATAGAGGCTGCGCCGGGAGAGAAGGCTGGTCAGCTCCGTAATGGCAACCCCATAAAGCTGATTGTGAAAAATATGATCAATTCGCTTTTGTAAATCAGGAAATTCCGTCTCAAGCCCCGCAATCAGGCGCTTGGCGATTTCCCGTAAAAAAACACCCGTTTTGCAGGCCGGGTCAAGAAAGGTGGCGCGGGCATCACGCCAAATTTCCTGCGGCAAAAGATCAAGCATCTGATTCACCACCTTGGGCGGGGTAAAAATCTCATCGCTTGAAAGGTTCGCCAAACACTCCAAGACATCGGGATTATACCCGGCCCGAAGAGAATCAACGGTCATGATCCTGAACCTCCCAATAATGGACTAAAGGCGTTTCCCAAACGGGATCGGGAATAAGCGCATGGGTTTCCGGATCCACAGACCAGCTCAAATGTGTATTTCTTCCAAGACCCGGAAAAAAATCGGGTTGGTCACAGAGGGTTTCGAATCCGAGAAAGGCGGTTTGTTCCTCATGCCCGTTCAAAATTTCGGATAGCACAAAATCACGCCTTTTCATTTTCGTTTCCGAAACCAATGACCATTCCGCAAAGACAATGGGTGTTCCGTTATCTTGAAGCAAGGTTAAAGCATCACCGCACAAAATATTTTTCTTGAGAATAAAACGCACGGCGTTTCTACATGATTCATTTCCCCGGTCGTTCACAATCGCCGTGTAATTTTCATTCCAAAGCGTAAAAAGGCGTTCACGGCACTCGTGAACGTTATCCGATAAAATCTCCACTCCGTAGAGACTGCTTACGGCCAGCACCGCATAACGTTCATATTCAGCCAGACTCTTTCCATACCGATTTTTTACGGTCGTCAGCTTCCGTTGCAAAACTTCAGCTAAAAAATTCCCATTTCCGCATGCGGGTTCAAGAAAACGGCTTTCGATTCGCTCCGTTTCCCGTTTGACGAGATCACACATAGCCTTCACTTCGCGCTCGGCGGTAAACACTTCTCCATGGTTTGCGACACGTTCTCTGGATTTAACCTGCTTTTCATTGATCGCCAAACAACACCTCCGAAATAACTTTGAAGCAAAACAAGAAAGTGGAGGTTATGGGAAAAAGCAGGGATGCCCTTATCAGCAGCGACAAAGCGTCAAATTCGAGTATAAAGATAAAAAAATAGGATGCCGACAGGTATAAATATAATGATTGAGAACCCGACAGCCGTGTGATATGATAAAAACATAAAGTAGGTGAATGGTTTTCCCATAACCTCCACTTTTTTATTTGTGGCAAAGGGGCAAATTTCTGGCTTTATAAAAAAATGTGGAAACCGGCATAGCGCAATGTTTGGCGGCTTCTGAACCTGTAATCAGCCCGGTTTTCCATCGATGGCAAATGTATTGAAAATCGTCAGGGAGAGGTTTTTTCGGTCTCCCGAAACGAACGCCTCGTGCTTTTGCCGCCGCAATCCCTTGAGCTTGGCGTTTTTTGATATTGTCTCGCTCCGTGTGGGCTACAAATGAGAGAATTTGCAAAACAAGGTCTGCAATAAAGGTTCCCATAAGATCTTTTCCATTTCGGGTATCCAAAAGCGGCATGTCGATAATCGAAATATCAACGCCGAATTCTTTGGTTAAAATCCGCCACTGGTTTTGAATTTCCTCATAATTTCGCCCCAAACGATCAATGCTCTGCACATAGAGTAAATCCCCGGGTTTTAAACGGTTCACCAAGGCCTGATAACAGGGGCGCTTAAAATCTTTCCCGGATTGTTTATCAATATAAATATTTGATTTTTCAACTCCTTTTTCACACAACGCAATGAGTTGCCGTTCCTCGTTCTGATCCATGCTGGAGACCCGAACGTAGCCGTAAACTTCCTTTGCCATAGTCGATTCCTTTCATGTGAAAACAAAAAAAAACGCCGCACGGGAAACCGTGCGGCGTTTTTAATCTAATCATTTTAACGGGATTAGAATTCGGTCATGCCGGCGAGGGCTTTGAGGTATTCAAACTTGCGTTTGAAGAGCTCTTCGGCTTTGGTGAGCATTTCATCGGCCTGGGCGGGGTTGACTTTGGCCAGCTGTTTGAAGCGGTTCTCGGTGAGGGCCACTTCTTTGAAGGAGCGGGTGGGGTCCTTGGAGTCGAGCTGGAGGGGGTTTTTGCCTTCGGCGACGAGGTCGGGGTTGTAGCGGAAGAGCGGGAAGTGGCCGGATTCGACGGCCATCTTCTGGTGCTCAAGGCCGGTGACGAGGTCGATGCCGTGGGCAATGCAGTGGGAGTAGGCGATGATGAGGGCGGGGCCATCATAGGCTTCGGCTTCGGTGAAGGCTTTGACGGCGGCGGCGGGGTTGGCGCCGAGCGACACTTGGGCCACGTAGATGTTCTTGTAGGTCATGGAGATGGCGGCAAGGTCTTTTTTCATCTGGGGTTTGCCGCCGGCGGCGAATTTGGCGACGGCGCCCATGGGGGTGGATTTGGAGGCCTGGCCGCCGGTGTTGGAATACACTTCGGTGTCGAGCACGAGGATTTTGACGTTGCGGCCGGTGGCGAGGACGTGGTCGAGGCCGCCGTAGCCGATGTCGTAGGCCCAGCCGTCGCCGCCGATGACCCACACGGAGCGGCGGACGAGGAAATCGGCCACGGCGAGGAGGGTGTTGCCGGTGGGGCATGTGCCGCCGGAGCAGGCGCTGATGGTTTCTTTGATCTTGGCGACGCGGGCGCGCTGGGCTTCGATCTCGGCTTCGGTCTTCTGGGAGGCTTCGAGGGTCTCTTTCAGAAGGGCGATGAAGGGGGCAGGGGCCTGGCCGCCTTCGATGATCTGCTGGGCGATTTCTTTGGCGTAGCCGGCTTGCTTATCGCAGGTGAGGCGCATGCCCAGGCCGAATTCGGCGTTGTCTTCGAAGAGGGAGTTGGACCATGCGGGGCCGCGGCCTTCTGCGTTTTGGCTGTAGGGGGTGGTGGGGAGGTTGCCGCCGTAGATGGAGGAGCAGCCTGTGGCGTTGGCGATGTGGAGGCGGTCGCCGCAGATCTGGGTGAGGAGCTTGATGTAGGGGGTTTCGCCGCAGCCTGCGCAGGCGCCGGAGAACTCAAACAGGGGGCGCTTGAGCTGGATGCCTTTAACGGTGGCGAGGTTGACGCCGGTGGTGTCGGTCTCGGGGAGGTTAAGGAAGAATTTCCAGTTGGCGGCTTCCTGTTCGCGCAGGGGGATCTGCTCGGCCATGTTGATGGCTTTTTTGGCGGGGTCTGCTTTGTTTTTGGCGGGGCAGGCCTGCACGCAGATGCCGCAGCCGGTGCAGTCTTCGGGGGCGATTTGAAGGGTGAACTTCTTGCCGGCGAAGGCGGGGGTTTTGGCGTCGGTGGATTTGAAGGTTTCGGGGGCGCCGTTCAATTGGTCGGGGGTGTAGATTTTGGCGCGGATGGTGGCGTGGGGGCACACGGTGGAGCACTGGAGGCACTGCACGCAGGTGCCGGGATCCCACACGGGGATTTCGGTGGCGATGTTGCGCTTTTCAAACTGGGTGGTGGCGGTGGGCCAGGTGCCGTCGTCGGGGATGGCGGAGACGGGAAGGTTGTCGCCTTCCTGGCGCATGAGGACGGCGGTGACGTTCTGGATGAAGGCGGGGGCGTCGGCGACGACGGTGGCGGGTTTCTTGATTTTGCCGGCGGGTTTGGAGGGCACGGCGACTTGCTCGATGGCGGCGGCGGCGGCGTCGATGGCGTCCCAGTTTTGCTTCACAACGGCATCGCCTTTTTTACCGTAGGCTTTCTTGGCGAAGGCTTTGAGCAGGTCGATGGCCTGGCCTTCGGGAAGGACGCCGGAGATTTTAAAGAAGGCGGCCTGCATGATGGTGTTGATGCGGGCGCCGAGGCCGAGCTTGTGGGCGAGGGGGATGGCGTCGACGACGTAGAATTTGAGCTTCTTGTCGATGATGACTTGGGCGACTTCGTCGGGGATGTGATCCCAGACGTCTTTGGCGCTGTAGGGGGAGACGAGGAGGAAGGTGGCGCCGGGTTTGGCGGCGGCGAGCATGTCGTACTTCTCAAGGAAGGAGAAGTTGTGGCAGGCGATGAAGTCGGCCTTTGTGCAGAGGTAGGGGCTGTTGATGGGGCAGGGGCCGAAGCGGAGGTGGGAGACGGTGATGCCGCCGGCTTTCTTGGAGTCGTAAACGAAGTAGCCCTGGGCGAAGTTGTCGGTGGCGTCGCCGATGATTTTGATGGAGTTTTTGTTGGCGCCGACGGTGCCGTCGGATCCGAGGCCGTAGAACATGCACTCTTTGGTGGGGCATTCTTTGAGGGTGAAGGGCTCGACGGCGATGGAGGCGCCGGTGACGTCGTCGTTGATGCCGACGGCGAAGTGGTTGACGGGCTTGGCGGCCATCATGTTGGCGTAGACGGCTTTGGCCATGGCGGGGGTGAATTCTTTGGAGCCGAGGCCGTAGCGGCCGCCGTAGGTTTTGGGCCAGTTGGTGAAGCTGACGAGCTTCTCCTGCATGGCTTCGCCCATGGCGGTGCGGACATCGGTATAAAGGGGTTCGCCGACGGAGCCGGGTTCTTTGGTGCGGTCGAGGACGGTGATGGCTTTGACGCTGGCGGGGATGCTCTTGGCGAAGGCGGCGATATCGAACGGGCGGAAGAGGCGGACTTTGATGAGGCCGACTTTTTTGCCTTCTTCAACCATTTCGCGGACGACTTCTTCGACGGTGTCGCAGCCGGAGCCGATCATGATGGCGATGTATTCGGCGTCGGGGGCGCCGACGTAATCGAAGAGTTTGTAGGCGCGGCCGGTGAGCTTGGCGAGCTTGTCCATGTTGGCCTGGACGATGGCGGGGGTGGCGAGGTAGTATTTGTTGACGGTTTCGCGGCCTTGGAAGTAGACGTCGGGGTTTTGTGCGGTGCCGCGGAGGGTGGGTTTGTTGGGGGTGAGGCCGCGGGCGCGGAATTGGGCGACTTTGGCTTCGTCGATCATCTGGCGGACGATGTCGCGGTCGATGTCGTCGACCTTCTGGACTTCGTGGGAGGTGCGGAAGCCGTCGAAGAAGTGGATGAAGGGAACTTTGGAATCGAGGGTGGAGGCGTGGGCCACGAGGGCCATGTCGAGGCATTCCTGGACGTTGTTGGCGGCCAGCATGGCGAAGCCGGTCTGGCGGCAGGCCATCACGTCGCCATGGTCGCCGAAGATGGAGAGACCCTGCATGGCGAGGGCGCGGGCGGTGACGTGGAAGACTGCGGGTGTGAGCTCGCCGGCAATCTTGTACATGTTGGGGATCATGAGCAGGAGGCCCTGCGAGGCGGTAAAGGTGGTGGTGAGGGAGCCTGTGGTGAGGGCGCCGTGCACGGCACCGGCGGCGCCGCCTTCGGATTGGAGCTCGATGACGTGGGGAACGGTGCCCCAGAGGTTTTTGTCTTTGCGGGCGGCCCATTCGTCGGACAGTTCGCCCATGGGGGAGGAGGGGGTGATGGGGTAGATTGCGGCGACTTCGCTGCAGGCGAAAGCGATGCGGGCGGTGGCTTCGTTGCCGTCGACCATGATTTTTTTAGCCATGATATTTCTCTCCGTTTATCTGTGTAACGGGCGGGCCTTGCGGGCTCGCCATGCGGGTTGTTAAAAGCGAAAGGAGCGCCCTCCGTTGGGAGAGCGCCCGCTGGGGTTGGTTAGCGGCAGGTGCAGCCGGGTTTGGCGCAGCAGCAGGCTTCTTTCTTGACGAGCTCGCGGACGGCGTCGAGCTGGCCGGCGCTGCCGAGCTTGAGGTTCTTGGCGGCGATGAAGTTGGCGTATTCGGTCATGAAGACTTTGCCGGCGGGGCGCAGGTCGAAGATTTCGGGTTTGTCGCGGAACATTTCGCGGTGGACGCGGGTCCAGACGAGGCGGCCGTCGGTATCGATGTTGATTTTGGTGACGCCGAGCTCGGCGGCGCGCTTGAACTGGTTGTCGTCGACGCCTTTTGCGCCTTTGAGGCTGCCGCCGGCGGCGTTGATGCGGGCGACTTCATCTTGGGGCACGGAGCTGGAGCCGTGCATCACGAGGGGGAAGCCGGGGAGGCGTTTCTGGATTTCGGAGAGGACGTCGAAGCGCAGGCCCTGGGTGCCGGTGAATTTGAAGGCGCCGTGGGAGGTGCCGATGGCGCAGGCGAGGGAGTCGCAACCGGAGAGCTCGACGAATTTCTTGGCGTCTTCAGGGTCGGTGAGCTTGGCGTCGGCCTCGCTGACGGAGACGTGTTCTTCGACGCCGCCGAGCTGGCCGAGCTCGGCTTCGACGACGATGCCTTTGGCGTGGGCGGCTTGGGCGACGCGCTTGGTGATGGCGACGTTTTCTTCGAAGGTTTCGTGGGAGGCGTCGATCATCACGGAGCTGTAGAAGCCGGAGTTGATGCAATCCATGGCGGTGGCTTCGTCGCCGTGATCCAGGTGGACGGCGAAGATGGCTTCGGGGAAAATTTTGTCGGCGGCGCGGATGACGGCTTCGAGCATGAGCTTATCGGTGTAGTCGCGGGCGCCTTTGGAGATCTGGATGATGAAGGGGGCTTTGCTCTGGAGGCAGCCGCGGAAGAGGCCCATGCACTGCTCCATGTTGTTGATGTTGTAGGCGCCGATGGCGTATTTGCCGTAGGCGTGCTTGAAGAGAAGGCTGGTTGAAACGATCATGGTCAATCTCCGTGTGTTGGTGTGCCCGGGCGCGACTTCCGCCGGTCTAGCCGGCATTCCCGGCAACAAATGCGGCACAGTATACCTCTTTTAGCGGTAAAAGTACAAGTCTTTTTAACAGAGGAGGGGGCTGAATGAGTATTTTTATATCGATTGTTGGGGGCCGGCGGGGGCGGAAAGAGGCGTGTAACCGGTTTTTTCGATGATTTCGCGCCCTTGCGGGGAGAGTATGAAGGCGATGAATTTCCGGGTATTGGCGGAGCGGGGGCACGCGGTGATGATGTGGCAGGTGGAAATGAAGGGATAGGTGCCGTTGGCGATATTTTCGCGGGTGGGCGCGATGCCGTCGATGGAAAGGAGCTTGATTTCGGGGTTTGGGGTCATGCCGGTGGAGTAATAAAGGAATGAGAAGCCGATGGCTTCGCGGGCGAAGGGGGTCATGTCGTAGGCCAGGCCTTTTTCGGCGGCGGCCTGAAGCTGTTTTTTGGAGGGGGCGAGGCTGAAGATGAGGTCGGTGTCGTCGGCGAGCAGGCGTGTGAAGGTCACATCGGAGCCGTGGGTGGCGTAACAGGCGCTCTCAGGCGGGCAGATCGCCTGAACGGCGGCGGCATACACGGGGTAAAAGGCATAGGCGCCGTCGATCTCCGGAAGCGGTCCGGTGATGCGCTGTTCAGGCAAAGCGTCCACGCGGACGAGTTTGTTGCCGGGGGCGAAGGGGCGGTAATCCTGCCAATCGATCGAATCCGCCACGACCGGGAAGCGGTACTCCGACCACCAGAACCAGGCCTGTGCGAGGGCGGCTCCGGCAAGGGCGAGCGCAAGGGCCGCCAGGCCGATTCGCTTTGTGACGCGGCTTCGGGCGCACCACCCGGCCAGCAGCACGCACACGCCGCCCGCCGCCAAAAGGAGCAGCTTGAAAAAAAGGCCTCTGTGAACCGTGGAAAAGGCCAGAACGAGCGCCGTGAAGGGCACGATGCCCACCAGTGCGGCGACTGCGAGCGCGGAGATGATCGCGCGCATTCCGGTTGAGAGGCCGGAGGGGTGTTTTTCCGGATTCATGAGGGGATGATACGCCGTTAAAAGCGGTTTGACAATCTGATTGTTGCGCTGAACCGGTTAAAAAAGGATGTTTCGATTTATGGGTTGACTTTCAGCGGAATTTCCGTATTCTACATCTCGCGTTAATAGGTTTTTGTCTTCATCAACAGTGGGGGCGGAACCGTATTTTTAACCCGAGATTAAACAGGAGAAAACGTATGAGTCTGTTATCATCGCGCCGCGGTTTCCTGCAGGGAGCCTCTATTCTTGGAGCCGGTTCCGTTATGGGGATGACGAACGTAAAATCGATCATGGCCGCGCCCGCTTCCAAGGGTAAATCGGTGCTTGGCTTGAAGTGCGCCCCGCTTGAAAAGGTGAAAGTCGGCGTGATTGGCCTGGGCATGCGCGGTCCGGGCGCGGTGTTTCGCCTGGCGGCGATTCCAGGCGTTGAAATCGTGGCGCTGTGCGATCTTTTTGAAAACCGCGTGAGCAAGCAGGTCGAGGCGCTTGTCAAAAAAGGCAAGCCCGCCCCCAAAACCTATTTCGGCTCGCCCGATGCGTGGAAAAAGCTCGCGGAAGACAAGGACGTGAACCTCGTCTACATCTGCACGCCCTGGGCGGAGCACACCCCGATGGCGCTTTACGCGATGGATTGCGGCAAGCATGTGGCCTGCGAGGTGCCGATCTGCTTCACGATTGAAGAATCCTGGGCGCTCGTCAACAAAGCCGAGGAAACCCAGCGCCACTGCATGCTCCTCGAAAACTGCTGCTACGGCGAAAGCGAAATGCTCGCCCTCAACATGGCCCGCAGGGAAATCTTCGGCCAACTCGTCCACGGCGAAGGCGCCTACATCCACGACCTGCGCGGTCTTCAGTTCAGCGAAAACGGCTATCAGGGCATGTGGCGCCTGAAGTGGAACACCGCCCACACCGGCAACCCCTATCCCACGCACGGCCTCGGCCCCATCTGCCAGTATATGAACATCAACCGCGGCGACAAGATGGATGTGCTCACCGCCATGACTTCCGGCGGCTTCGGCTTCCCCGAATATGTGAAGGCGCGCCCCAACATCAAGCCCGAATTCCGCGGCCCCTGGAAGCAGGGCGACATGTGCACGGCACTCATCAAGACCAGCAAGGGCCGCACCATCATGGTCCAGCACGACACCACCTCCCCCCGCCCCTACAGCCGCATCAACCTCATCTCCGGCACGAAGGGCATCCTCAAGGACTATCCCCTTGAAATCGCCCTCGAATCGCAGGGCGGCGGCCACGGCTGGCTGAAGGGCGAAGCCCGCCAGAAGGTCATCGAGGAGCACCGCCACCCGCTCTGGAAGAGCTCGGGCGAGCTCGCCAAGCAGATGGGCGGCCACGGCGGCATGGATTTCCTCATGGATCTGCGCCTCTGCTACTGCCTCCAAAACGGCCTCCCGCTGGATATCGACGTGTACGACTCCGTGCTGTGGAGCTGCCTCGCCGAGCTGACCGAGTGGTCGACCCTCAACAACGGCGCCCCCGTGGTGGTGCCCGATTTCACCCGCGGCGGCTGGCAAAACGCGGAACCCCTGGGCATTGTCGACGTCGACATCGAGAAGATCGACGCCAAGAAGGCTCTCGAGGGCAAAAGCGCCGCCGGCATTCTCGAAGTTTAACCCCCAATTCCAAACGACCGGGTATCCCCGCAAGGGATGCCCGGAAGGTCTTTTTTATATCTAGAAGAAAGAAAACAACATGAGCGACTTAAAGTTCATTCCCCCTCTGGATAAAGGTTTCATCCCTCCTTATCTTGAGCTTCAGCGCCTGCGCCAGGCCGCCGCCGCCAGCCCCGGCGGCACCATCGCCCTCGCGTGGGAGCGCGAAAACGGCGCCATCGCCCGCTTTGACCTCCCCTATCCCAAAGACGCCGAAAACTGCCCCTGCCTCGCCAACATCGCCGAACGCATCGCCAAATTCATGCTCTGGGAAGCCGGAGGCTGGAAGCTCCACGTGTTCGCCCCCGCCTCCATCGCCGACCGCCTGCGCGACGACTACTCCGCCAACGGCAGGCGCTCGTTCGACCACACCTTCTTCTCCGAAGTCTACGGCCAGCCCGTCACCGTCATCCCCTGCGCTTCCATCGACGAAGTGCCCGCGGCCCGCGACCTCGAAATCACCCTCGGCGGCAACCTCAACGGCAACCGCATCGGCTTCGACCTGGGCGCCTCCGACTACAAACTCACCGCCATGGTCGAAGGCGAACCCGTGTGGAGCACCGAAATCCGCTGGGATCCCGTGCCCCAGACCTCCTCCGCCTACCACTACGAAAAACTCCGCGACGGTCTCAAACTCGCCGCCGAGCACCTCCCCTGCGGCAGGATCGACGGCATCGGCGGCTCCACCGCCGGCGTGGTGGTCGACAACCAGCTCAAGGTCGCCTCCCTCATCCGCGGCGTGAAAGACCCCGCCGACCGCCAGCGCGCCTACTCCATGTTCATCCGCCTGCGAGAAGAATTCGGCGTGCCGCTCGAAGTGGCCAACGACGGCGACATTTCTGCGCTCGCCGGCGCGATGAGCCTCGGCGTCAACGGCATCATCGGCATGGCCCTGGGTTCCAGCGAAGCCGTCGGCTATCTCGACAAGAAAGGCGTGCTCACCGGCCGCCTCAGCGAGCTCGCCTTCGCCCCCGTGGATCTCAACCCCGCCGCCGCGACCGACGAATGGTCCCGCGATACCGGCGTCGGCGCCATGTACTTCTCCCAGCAGGCCGTCAACAAACTCGCCCTCGCCGCCGGCATGACCTTCCCCGCCGACATGCTCCTGCCCGAGCGCCTCAAAATCGTGCAGGCCAAAATGGAAGAGGGCGACGCCACCACCGCCAAAATCTACGAATCCATCGGCATCTACCTCGGCTACACCATCCCCTGGTACGCCGAATTCTACGATTACGGCTACCTCATGCTCCTGGGCCGCGTGGTCTCGGGCAAAGGCGGCGAAATCATCGTCGACAAAGCCAACGAAGTGCTCGCCGCGGAGTTTCCCGAAACGGCCGCCAAAATCAAGCTCTTCATGCCCGACGAAAAAGCCCGCCGCGTGGGCCAGTCCGCCGCGGCGGCCAGCTTGCCGGTCGTTCAGTAAACATTCTCAGGGCGGCAGGCTTCCACGCCGCCGCCCCATGTGAAAAACGGGTTAAGTGGAGTTAAACAACATGCTATCAGCAAACACAATGGTCAACATCACAGGCTTGGACTGGACGATTATCATCGTCTTCCTCGTCATGGTGATCGGCATCGGTTCGGCCGCCGCCTGGCGTTCCAGCAAGAGCGCGTCGGACTTTTTCCTCTCGGGCCGCAGCATGCCCTGGTGGCTGCTCGGCGTCTCGATGGTGGCCTGCACCTTCTCGTGCGACACCCCCAACCTCGTGACCGACATGGTCCGCAGCGGCGGCGTCTCCAAAAACTGGGCCTGGTGGGCCTTCCTCCTCACCGGCATGATGACCGTGTTCATCTACGCCAAGCTTTGGCGCCGCTCCGAGCTCAACACCGACCTCGGCTTCTATGAAATCCGCTACAGCGGCACACCCGCCGCCGTGCTCCGCGGTTTCCGCGCCCTCTACCTCGGCATCTTCTTCAACGTGCTCATCATGGCCACCGTGTCGCTCGCCGCGATCAAAATCGGCCAGGTGATGTTCGGCCTCTCCCCCGTGGTCTCGCTCGTGGCCGCCTCCTTCGGCGTGGCCATCTACGCCACCCTCGGCGGCCTCACCGGCTCGATTTGGGCCGACTTTTTCCAATACTCCGTGGCGATGCTCGGCGCCTTCTTCGCCGCCATCTACGCCGTGACCTCCGAAGACGTGGGCCACGTGGGATCCCTCACCCAGCTCTTCAGCGACGCCACCGTGCAGAGCAAGCTCGCCTTCTTCCCCGCCGTTTCCGACGGCGCCGGCGACTACTCCAACTTCGTCACCCTCCTCATCCTCCCCATCGCCGTGCAGTGGTGGAACGTGTGGTATCCCGGCGCCGAACCCGGCGGCGGCGGCTACATCGCCCAGCGCATGCTCTCCGCGAAAGACGAGAAAAACGCCATCGGCGCCACCCTCCTCTTCAACTTCCTCCACTACGCCGTCCGCCCCTGGCCCTGGATCATCGTGGCCCTCGTCTCCCTCACCCAGTTCCCGATGGACGTGAAGCCCGCCGCCGACGCGTGGCTCGCCGAGCATAAAGACGTCGTCGCCCGCTATCACGCCGACAAATCCACCCTCACCCCCAAGCAGATCGAAACCGTGGAATACTGGATCGAAGGCGCCACCTACCTTCCCGCCGCCGAAGCGCAAAAGCTCATCGCCGCCGCCAAGGCCGCCGAGACCCAGACCAAAGCCGCCGTGGCCGACGCCGAAGCCAAGGTCGCCGGGCTGGGCGTCGACGCGATCTCCGACCTCGCCGCCGCCGCCAAAGCCGCGCCCGCCGCGAAGGTCGACGACAAGGTGCAGCTCGCCGCCGAAAACCTCGCCGGCCTCAAGATTGCCTTCCCCGAAGTAGACCGCCAGTTCCTCAAGCACGACATCGCCTACCCCGGCATGATCTCCAAAATGCCCAAAGGCTGGCTCGGCCTCATCGTGGCCTCGCTCATCGCGGCCTACATGTCGACCATCGCCACGCATCTCAACTGGGGCTCCTCCTACTTCGTGCAGGATTTCTGGGTGCGCTTCGTCGAGCCCGATTGCGATCCGAAGAAAGCCGTGACCATCGGCCGCATCTCCATGCTCGCCCTGCTCGTGCTCTCCTCGCTCGTGGCCCTCTGCATGCAAAACGCGATGGACTCCTTCAACATCCTCCTCCAGATCGGCGCCGGCACCGGCCTCCTCTACATCCTGCGCTGGTTCTGGTGGCGCATCAACGCCTGGTCGGAAATCTCGGCCATGGTCATCTCCTTCATCGTGGCGCTGCTCTTCCGCTTCTTCGGCCCTGCGTGGGGCATTGAAGAAGCCTTCAAGAATGCCGGCATGTTCAAGATTATGGACTACACCTCCTGGCAGCTCGTCATCGGCATCACCGTGACCACCATCGGCTGGGTGCTCGTGACCTACCTCACCAGGCCCGAGCCCGACAGCGTGTTGATCGCCTTCTGCCGCAAGATCCGCGCGGGCGGCCCCGGCTGGGCCCGCTTCGCCAAAGACGTGGGCCCCGACGCCGCCGGCTGGGACATGCCCGCCTGCATCCTCTGCATGGTGATCGGCTGCCTGGCCGTGTGGACCGCCCTCTTCGGCGCCGGCTGCCTGGTCTACACCAGCGCCGCCCCGATGTTCGGCGCGCTCTCCAACTCGGTCATGGGCATCGTCCTCCTCGTGATTTCCGTGGCCTCCACAATCACGCTGATGAAGATAGTCACCAAGATCAAGCTCTCGTAAGAAGCGGATCCCCACAAAAGCCCGGTGGAGAAATCCGCCGGGCTTTTCGTTTGCGTTGAGAGCTGCATACGATTGGAAGCCAATCATGTTTCCCGTATTTTCACGGTGTACTCTTGAGCGTGTTCATGTTATAAAAACACCACATCTGAATAAACTCTCTTGTGAGGTTGTGAAATGAAGACCGTTAACGACGCTTTAGTGGCGAGCAAACCTCGCTATGAAATTCTCGATGGGCTGCGCGGCGTGGCGGCCGTGTTCATTGTGATCTACCACCTGTGTGAAGGTTGCGGAGTCATGTTGGGGCACGGCTATCTCGGCGTGGATTTTTTCTACGCACTCTCCGGTTTTGTTATCGGCTACGCCTACGACAACCGCTGGGGTAAGCTGAGCATGGGCGAATTTTTCAAACGCCGCATCGTGCGCCTGCACCCCATGGTGATCATGGGCACGCTGCTGGGGCTGCTGCTGTTTTATTTCGGCGCCAGCGCGGCCTTCCCGATCATCGCGCAGGCGAAATGGTGGAAGGTGCTGCTCCTCTTCGTGATGTGCTGCTTCATGATTCCAATGCCCAAGGCATGGGATATCCGCGGCTGGCAAGATTTCAACTCATTCAACGGCAACATCTGGTCGCTCTACTGGGAATATGCCGCCAATATCTTGTATGCATTCATTTTCCGCCGCCTCCCGACTCTCATTCTGGCCCTTTTGGCGCTCATCGCGGCCTGCGGCACGCTGGATCTCACGCTCAACATCGACCTTTTCGGGGTGTTTTCCGCCGAAAGAGTGAACGACGCCTACACCGTCAACGGCGGCTGGAGCATGAGCGCCGACCAGCTCTACATTGGCGCCGTCCGCGTGCTTTACCCGTTTCTCGCCGGGCTTGTCCTGGCGCGCGTCAACACGCTGATTAAAATCCACAGCGGGTTCTGGTGGTGTTCACTGTTTGTTCTCCTCTTATTGGCCACACCGCGCATCAGCGGAATCGGCAACGGCATTTTCGAGGCCGCCGCGATTCTCATCGCGCTGCCGCTCATCATTTCCATCGGAGCGGGAAGTGAAATCAGCCATCCGAAATCAATTGCCGCGTGCCGCTTCCTCGGCGAAATTTCATACCCGCTTTACATCACGCACCTGCCGCTCGTCTACCTGCAGATCGCGTGGGTTTCCAATCACCCCGAGGCCTCCCACGGCACCATTGTCATGCTTTCAGCGTCGCTGTTCTTCCTTTCGATCGGCGTGGCCTATGCCTGCCTGAAGCTTTACGACATCCCCGTTCGCGCCTGGCTCGGCAACCGCTGGCTGGCAAAGAAATAAAGGAGCCTTTTATGCACACCCTTTCCGCCATCGCCGCCGCGATCGACTATGCCGTGTTGAAACCCGAAGCCGCGCCGGACGACGTCCGCCGCGCCGCCGCGATCTGCCGCGAACACCGCATCGGCAACCTCTGCGTGCGCCCCATCGATGCCCGCGAAGCACTCGCGTGCCTGCACGGTTCCGGGACCACGCTTTCCGTGGTCGTCGGCTTTCCGCACGGCGGCACGCTCAGCGAAGTGAAAGCCCTCGAAGCCCGCCGAGCCTTCGAAACCGGCGCCGCCGAGGTGGATATGGTCTTGCCCATCGGCCTTTTGAAAGCGGGTTACAGCACCCAGGTTCAGGATGATATCGCCGCCGTGGTTTGCGAAGCCGGAGCCTTCGGCGGCCGCGTAAAAGTGATTTTCGAGACTGCCCTGCTCACCCCGGAAGAAATCCGCACCGCCACCGAGCTCTCAATTGCCGCCGGGGCCGATTTCATCAAGACCTCCACCGGCTTCGCCGCCCACGGCGCTACGCCCGAAACCGTGAAGCTCATGATCGAAGCCGCCGCCGGGCGCATTCAGGTCAAAGCCTCCGGCGGCATCCGCGACCGCGCCGCAGCGGAGCTCTACCTCGATCTGGGAGCCGCCCGCCTGGGCGTGGGCTCGATTCAACACATTCTTACTTAGCCGGGTCGTAGAACCTGCGGGCGGTGCCGGAGGTTTCGTTGATCATTTCGGCGGCGGGGAGGAGCGCTTCCATCGTGTCGTTCCACGTGGGGCGGGGCACGGCGGGCTCCTCAAAGGGGCGGCGGGCGATTTCCCGGATATCGGGCTCCAGGCAACCGCCCAGCAGCGGTAAAAAAAGCAAAAAAACCGGCTTCACAGTTTGAATGCCTCGGGGAGAAGATCGCCAAGCCGCCATTGCCGAACCGGTTCGCCGGGGTCGATCGCGGCGGCGTACACGGGAAAATCGCGGTCGCAAAATTCTGAAAGCACCTGAAGGCACATGCCGCAGGGCGGCACGGAACGGGTGGCCGCGAGGGCGAGGGCGGTGAAGGCGCGCCGCCCTTCGCTGACGGCTTTGAAGAGGGCGGTGCGCTCGGCGCAGACGGTGGCGCCGTAGGAGGCGTTTTCAATGTTGCACCCGGTATAAACCGAGCCGTCGGCGGCCAGAAGGGCCGCGCCCACGGCGAAGCGCGAATAGGGCGAATAGCTTTGGGCGAGGGCTTTGCGGGCCTTCTGAATCAATTCATCCATCCGGAGCCTCTCAATCCAAAAAGAGTTGACGCGGGGGCGGTGCGGTTTCGGTTATTTCAACGGCGGCGGCGGCTTCGGCAATGAGGGTTTGGGCGAGGGCTTCGCTGCGGCAGCGCAAGACCATGAGCGGCGCGCCGGCCTCAACGTATTCGCCGTGCTGAACCAGGCGGCAGATGCCGGCGCCGGGATCGATTTCGTCTTCGGCGCGAAGGCGGCCCGATCCGAGCTGAAGCGCCACGCGGCCGATGGAATCGGCCCGGACGCCGGCCGCGAAACCGGCGCGGGGGGCGGGCACGGGCACGGAGCAGGCGCCCTGGGGAAGGCCGCCGGGTTTTTCAAGGGCGCGGATATCGCCGCCCTGGGCGGCGACCATCTTCAAAAACATCTCCCAGGCCTGGCCGCCGGCGAGCAGGGCTTCGAGGCGGCGTTCGGAGGCGTCGAGCCCGGCGAGGCGGAGCATGCGGGAGGTGAGGGCGAGGGTGAGGGTGCGGACGTCGGCGGGGCCGCCGCCGCGGAGGAGCTCAAGGCTTTCTTCCACTTCGAGGGCATTGCCGACGGTGCGCCCGAGGGGCTGGCTCATTTCGGTGATGAGGGCGGAACATTGACGCCCGAGCGCCTGGCCGGTTTTAACGAGGCTTTCGGCGAGGGCGAGGGCGTCGGCCCGGGTTTTCATGAAGGCGCCGGCGCCGCATTTAACGTCGAAAACGAGCGCCCGGGCGCCTTCGGCGAGCTTTTTCGACATGATGCTGGCGGTGATGAGCGGAATGCTGGGCACGGTTCCGGTCACATCGCGCAGGGCGTAGAAACGGCGGTCGGCGGGGGCGAGCAGGGCGGTTTGGCCGATCATGCAGCACCCGATTTCGCAGACGATGCGCTTGAATTCGGCGGTGGGAAGGGAGGAACGGAAACCGGGAATGGCGTCCATCTTGTCGAGGGTGCCGCCGGTGATGCCCAGGCCGCGGCCGGAGATCATGGGCACGCAGAGGCCGGCGGCGGCGGCGAGGGGGGCGAGGATGAGGGAGATTTTGTCGCCGATGCCGCCGGTGGAGTGTTTGTCGGCGGTGGGGCGGGGGGCGGTGGAGAAGTCGAGGGTTTCGCCCGAGTGCATCATCGCGTCGGTGAGGATGGCGGTCTCTTCGGCGTTCATGCCGCGGAAGTAGATGGCCATTGCCCAGGCGGTGATCTGGTAGTCGGGGAGGGAACCGTCGGCAATGCCCTTCACGAAGGCGCGGATGTCGCCTTCGGAAAGAGCTTCGCCGTCGCGTTTGCGCTCGATGCTCCATTGCGGTACAAACATCATGCCTCCTAGCGGAGCGGGTTGGTTTTGTCGGGGCCGAGCATTTGGGCGCCCATCATGCTTTTGTCGCGCAGGTTGGGGCTGACGTAGGCCCAGACGAGTTTCTTTTCGGGGGTGATTTCAAACATGCCCGCGCCTTTGCCGTTGGCGTAGCCCGAATAGCAGCCGATGAGGAGGTTGCCGTTGGGCAGGACGTGCATGCCGGTGAGGTTGCGCGGGGCGAGCTCGGGGAGGTCGGAGGTTTTAAACTCCCAGATCACCTGATGGCCGGGGGTGTATTTCTGGATCTGACCGAGGGAGGAGATGAGGGTGTTGCCGTCGGGCAGGCGCAGGGCGAGGAAGGCGATGTTGGGGGTTTTCTGCTCCCAGGCGATGGTGCCGTCGGGGCGGTATTCCTTCACGATGTGGTCGCCGGAGTGGCACACGAGGTAATTGCCGTTGGCGAGTTTGCGGGCCATGCGCATGTGGTGGTGGGGGTCTTTGCTTTTCGAGGGCGTTTGGATTTCAACGGCGATGTTGCCCTCGGGGTCGATTTCCAGCACGCGGGAGGAGCTGTTTTCGCCGACCACGGTGTTGCCGTTGGGCAGGCGCTGGCAGGTGTAGGTTCCGCCGCCTTTCTGATTTTGGGGTTTGTAAGACCAGACCACTTTTTTGTCGGGGGTGACTTCTTTGAGGTTGCCGTCGGCGAAGAGCACGTTGCCGTTGGGGAGCATCCAGGCTTCGTGGATGTTGCCGGCGGGATACTCCCATTTCACGGTGCCGTCGGGCGCGAAGAGCGCCACGCGGCCGCTGCCGGTGGCGAGGATGTCGCCGCCCGGCGGCGTGGAAAAACCGGCCGCGCGGCTCCATCCGGCGGCCAGAACGATCAGTGCGAGCACAAAACGTTTACGCATCATTTCTCCTCCTTCTGATCCTTGATTTCGGATGCGGCGCGGTCGGCTTTAATGCCGTGTTGGGCGAACCAGCCGAAGAGATCGCGCTTCATCGCGAATGACATCACGGCCACGGTTTCGTTGATGCCGTAGCGTTTGATTTTCCCCGGAACGGCGAGGCGCCGCTTGGCCTGGAAGTAATCGGCGAGCACGGCGGGGTTTTCCTTGCGCAGCTCTTCGAGGATCCAGAAGGTTTTGCCCCAGTGCAGGTCGGTGGCTTCGCCGGGGGTGAGCGCGCGCGCGCCGGGCACGGTCGCGGCGCCGTCGAGGCCGTAATCGGTCATGCCGGGGTCGAGGCGGGCGGCGCGGCGGATCTGCTCCTGAATGCGGCGGGTGCCTTCTTCGGGGTAGCCGGCATCCATCATCACGAGGTCGCCCACATAGGTTGCGATCGGCTCGTTCCACACCTCGGGGAAGGGCAGCACCCAGGAGTGGGTCGATTCATGCGTGAGAAACTCGATCATGCCTTCGCGCCGGGCGGGAAAGTTTTCCCAGAACACGGCGAGCGCGATAAGCGGGCCGCTGGAAAAACCGCCGCCGCCCGTGGCAAGCAGCGCCACTTCACTGGCGTTTTCGCCGGCAAGCGGCACGCCCATGCGTTTTTCGATGAGCGGGGTGGCCGTCTGCACGATTTCCTTCATGGCGGCGTAATAGGGGGCGAGGTAGGTGCTGTAATGGAAGGTCACGCCATGGAGGGTTTCACGGAAATCCTGCCGGGTGAAGTCGCGGCCGCGCGGGTGACTTCCTTCGGGAACTTCTTTGACGATATGCGCCTCAATGAGCGGGCGGACCCACTCGGCGTTGTAGTCGCGGTCGCGGCTGCCGGGATCTTCGGAAATCATGCCGCGGGGAATCACCAGCACATACCCCTCGCCGGCGTGCACGGCAATCACAACGGGGTTGCCTTCGGCATCTGCCGCAAAGACCCTGGCCTCGGGGCCGTTGAAAATGCTGAAACGCCCGCGCACGCCGATGGAAAAATCGGAACCGGCAATGGTTTTCAGCGCATCGGCGGGCAGAACCTTGCCGCCGGCGACCGCCTCCCCGGCCTGAATGCCGAAGGTGGCCAGCATCTCTCCGAACATGTTTTTGCCCGGCGGCGGCAGCATCACGACCAGCCCGCCGCTTTCCGCGAAAGCCTTCACAAGCGCGCAATCCTCCTCCGTGAACGGCGCCTGGGGCTGCGGATCGGAAAGCAGCAGCAGGTTGGCGTTGGCGTTGGGCAAATCAAGCGCTTTGAACGACGCCAGGTTTCTGGCCCACGGCTGCCCGGGCGTGTATTGGCTGCTGAACCGACCATCGGCATAAAACGAAAACGAGTGGGCAAGGTCAACAATGCTGTTGATCTGTTTCGCCTCCGCCACACACGCGGCGCATGCCGCCATTATCCACAGACACTGCCTGTTCATACTCATTTTTCCTCTTTCACATACGCAATTTCCGATGCGGCCCGGTCAGCCTTAACGCCCCGCTCGGCGAACCAGCCGAACATATCGCGCTTCATGGCGTATGACATCACCGCAACCGTTTCATTCACGCCGTAGCGCTCGATTTTCCCCCGCGCGGCATACAGCCGCTTCGCCCGGAAATAATCGGCCAGCACGCTCGGGTTCTCCTTGCGCAACTCTTCCCAAATCCAGAAAGATTTGCCCCAATGCATCTCGGTTTTCTGCTTTTTGGTCAATTCGGGCACGCCGGGAGAGGCGGCTTCGCCGCTCAAATCATAGCGCTTCATCGTGGGGTCGATTTTCACGGCGCGCTGAATGTTCCTGGCAATGCGCCGGGCCGATTCTTCGGTGTAGCCGGCGTCGCCCATCACAAGGTCGCCCACATACGTGGCGATAGGCTCGTTCCAGATTTCGCCAAAGGGCAGCACCCAGGAATGCACCATCTCATGCGTGAGAAACTCATACATCCCCTGCTTCTTCTCGGGGAACCCATCCCAGAAAACGGCCAGCGCCACAAGCTGGCCGCTCGAAAACCCGCCCGAACCGCAGGAAATGAGCGCGATTTTACTGGCGTTTTTCCCCGCCAGCGGCACGCCCATGCGTTTCTCGATGAGCGGCGCGGCCTGCAGCACGATCTCCATCATCGCATCGTGGCAGGGATCGAGATAAGCGCTCCAATAGAAAGAGAGGCCGTTTTCGAGGGTTTCGCGGAAATCCTGATTGTCATACTCGCGGCCGCGCGGCCGGCTTTTAAGCGCCACCTCCCGGACCACATGCGCGTTGAGCACGGGCCGGATCCATTCGGCATTGTAATCGCGGTCGCGGTAACCGGGGTCTTCCGAAACGAAACCGCGCGGCAGAATCAGCAAAAAGCCCTTTCCCGCCTTCACCGCCAGCACCGCGGGATCGCCATTCCGATGAGCGACATAGACTGTGGCGCGCGACGGATCGTCCACGCGAAACGAACCGGGCCTGCCTTTGAATTTGAGCGAAACGCCCTCGCCCGCAAGCGCCTTCAGCGCCGCCGCCGGAACCGGCGCCGCCTTGCCCGCGGGCGCCTCGGCCGCGCTCACGCCAAAGCCGCCAAGCAGCTCGCCAAAGCCCGATTTCCCGGAGGAAACCACCGCCACCACAAGCCCCCCCGATTCGGCAAAAGCCTTCACAATGGCGCAATCCTCCGCCGTAAACGGCGTGCGCCCATAGGGTTCGAAAAGCAAAAGCGCGTTTGCATTGGCGTTGGGCAGATCCAACGCCCTGAACGAAGCCATGTTCCGGGCCCAGCGGCCCTCGGGCATATACTGGCTGCAAAAACGGCCGTCGCCGTAAAACGAAAACCCATGCGCCAAATCCACAATAGTGTTGATCTGCTTCGCCGAAACGAGAAACGGCAAAAAAATCGAAACCAGCCGAAAACAGAGTTTGAACATTGAGCATCTCCCATTTAAAACGGAAATAAGCATACCGCTTTTGAGGGCCATTGTCCATCTTTTGAATTAAACATTGCGCAACGTGCGCCATTGTATTAAATTCTACGCAAAAGAAGGCAAGGAGTCTATCATGTCGCTGAGCGGTTATCTGATGCATCTTTCCGAAGACGAGCTGACCTGGGCGGTTCACGCGGCCCAGGTCATGGCGGTGCTGCTGGGCGCGGTCATCGGCAGCTTTCTCAACGTCTGCATCTGCCGCATTCCGCTGGGGCAATCCGTGGTTTCCCCCGGTTCCCACTGCTTTTCCTGCGGCAAAGCCATTCCCTGGCACCACAATCTGCCCATCCTCTCCTGGTTCATCCTGCGCGGGAAATGCGCCTATTGCAAAGCCGGTTTCTCCGCGCGCTACCTCATCGTGGAGCTCCTCACCGCGCTGCTCTTCCTCATGGCCTTCATGCAGTGGGGATCCTCGGACCTGCTTCATATGACGCCTCTGCGCGATCCAGCCCTCATCCCCGTGCACTGGCTCCTGCTCTCAAGCCTCATCGTCGGCACCTTTATCGACTTCGACCACTGGATCATCCCCGACCGCGTCACCCTCGGCGGCATGGCCGCAGGGCTGTTCTTCAGCGCCCTCTTCCCCTCCATGCAAGGCGCGGCCCTCTGGTGGCAAGGCCTCCTGTGGAGCGCGGCCGGCCTCATCTTCGGCTCCGGCCTTCTCTTCCTCGTGGCAGTGATCGGCGAGAAGGCATTCAAAAAAGAAGCCATGGGCATGGGCGATGTAAAATGGCTCGGCGCCTTCGGCGCCTTTTTCGGCTGGAAAGCCGTCATCTTCATCCTCATCTTCGCCTGCGTGACCGGCGCCGCCATCGGCATCATCATGATCGCCACCCGAAAAGCCGCCCTGCAAGACGGTCTCCCCTTCGGCCCCTACCTCGCCCTGGGCGCTCTCACCTGGCTCTTTTGGGGCCCCGGCCTCTGGCAATTCTATCTCGACACCCTCACCCAGCCCCGCGAAGGCAACAGCACCGCCACCCTCGCCCTGCTCGCCCTCTGCGCCCTCGCCCTCGGCGCCCTCATCTGGAGGCGCATCGCCATCCGCCGCGAAGAAGGAGAAAACCGTGACGACGCATGACGAAATTCTCCTCGAAAACCTCGAAGTGGCCTGCATCATCGGCGACCTCCCCCACGAACGCCAATACCAGCAGAAGGTCGTCCTCGACCTCGCCCTCGCCTGCGACCTGGCCAAAGTCTGCGCCAGCGACCACCTCGCCGACACGGTGAACTACGTGACCCTCGTCGACGCCATCCGCGCCACCCTCATCGAAAAACGCTGCAAAATGATCGAACACGCCGCCGAAGCCGTCGCCCGGACCTGCCTGAGCGACCCCCGCGTCAGCCGCGTCAGCGTCACCCTCCGCAAGCCCGGCGCCCTCATCGGCGTCTGCGCCGGCGTGCGCATCACCCGCCTTCAACCGCCCGACACCCCTGAGGTTCCCCATGAACGCACCCCGTAAAGCCTTCATCCTCGCCGCCGGCTTCGGCACCCGCCTCCAGCCCATGACCCACGCCACCCCCAAACCCCTCATGCCCATCTGGAACGAACCCATGCTCGCCCACACCCTGCGCATGCTCGAAAGCTGGGGCGTGCAGGAAGCCATCGTCAACGCCCACCACCTCCCCGAAGCCATCCAGGCCTGGGCCCAGACCTACAGCGGCCCCATCAGCCTCACCGTCGCCGTCGAAGCCGAAATCCTCGGCACAGGCGGCGCCCTGCGCCCAGCCGCCCCGCTCCTGGGCAGCGACCCCTTCTGGCTCGTTAACGGCGACATCGCCGCCTCACTCCCCCCCGAGCCCCTCATCGAAGCCTTCGAACAGTCAAACCGTTTCGCCGCCACCTGGCTCGAAGACAAAAAAGGCCCCCGCACCGTCGAAATGGACCCCTACAACCGCATCACCTGCTACCAAAGCCCCACACCCGGCGTCAAACACACCTACACCCTCTGCGGCGTCCACCTCCTCACCGCCGACATCCTCCGCTACCTCCCCGCCTCCCCCTTCAGCTCCATCGTCGACGCCTACACCGCCGCCATGTACGCCAACCGCTTCGTCCACGGTGCCGTCATCCCCGCCAGCTATTGGAACGACGGCGGCACCCCCGCCGATTACCTCGCCATCCACCGCGAAACCCAAAAACGCGCCACCCTCGGCCAACCCGGCCGCGAATACTACACCTCCGCCCACACCCCCCCCCACACCCTCATCACCCAAGCCTGCGCCCACCTCCACTGGCCCATCCCCCAAACCATCGCCATCCCCCTCGGCCGCCGCGGCAGCGCCCGCACCTTCTGGCGCCTCGTCAACGGATCAAAAAGCGCCATCGCCATCGGCTACGAAACCAGCCGCCTCGAAAACACCCGCTACGCCGCCACCGACCGCCACCTCGCCAGCCTCGGCGTCAACGTACCCAAAATCCTTGCCGACGACCCCTCCGGCCGCCTCCTCATCCTCCAGGATTGCGGCGACGACTCCCTCGAACGCCGCGCCAACACCCCCGCCCCCGACCTCATCCCCCTCTACACCCCCCCCCTCCAGCAGCTCGCCCTCCTCCACACCCGCGGCCTCCCCGCCCCCATCCCCCTCGAGCCCCCCTTCGACACCCCCCTCTACCACTGGGAGCTCAACCTCTTCCAGGAACACTTCTCCCACGAGCCCCTCCCCCCCCCCGCCCGCGCCGAGCTCGAGCAAGGCATCCAGACCCTCCTCGCCCAGCCCCCCACCCTCACCCACCGCGACTTCCAATCCAGCAACATCCTCTTCAAAAACAAAAAAGCATACCTTATCGACTTCCAAGGCATGCGCCCCGGCCCCGCCGCCTACGACCTCGCCTCCCTCCTCTTCGACCCCTACGCCCCCCTCACCCCCGACCACCGCCAAGCCCTCCTCCACATCTACAACCAACACGCCGCCCCCATCACCCCCCACACCCTCCACATCGCCGCCGCCCAGCGCCTCCTCCAGGCCCTCGGCGCCTTCGGCCGCCTCACCGCCGCCGGCCAGAAACGCTTCGCCACCTACATCCCCCAAGCCCTCCTCAACCTCCGCGCCGCCGCCCAATACTGCGCCTACACCCACCTCGACCAATACCTCCAGCGCTTCACGACAACCCCATGATCCCCCTCCTCCTCCTCCTCGCCGCCACCCAGCCCGCCCCCCCCCCCGAACCCGGCGCCCCCCTCGACCTCTCCATCACCCAAGAGGCCGACGCCGCCCTCGACCGCGCCCGCCGCTGGCTCACCCCCCGCCTCCACACCCTCCGCCTCCAAACCGCCGGCACCAACGCCACCCTCAACGCCTGGCTCCTCGCCTACGCCGCCACCCAAACCCCCATCCCCCCCCCCCCCAGCCGCTTCCCCTCCCCCCGCCACTCGCCATCCCCCCCCTCGCCCGAACCTGGCTCCCCGACGGCCCCGACATCCCCCCCCAAACCCCCATCACCAACCGCTACCACTTCGCCGTTCAGCGCACCCTCGCCCCCCACCGCCAAACCTGGCCCCACCAAGACGCCCCCCTCCCCCACTGGCGCGAAGAGCTCGCCCGCCGCATCATCAACACCCAGCGCATCACCCCCCAAGGCACCGGCCACTGGGCCACCCCCGACGAAACCCTCTGGGCCATCCTCACCCTCCGCGCCCTCCTCCGCGAATCCCCCCCCGTCACTCCCCCCGCAGGAGCGACTTCCGATTGAAACAACCGAATTTTCTGAACGTGCTTTTTTTGGCAAAACCGTAAACGTGAGCCGCAGCAACACCGCGGCGACCTGAAAAGGGTGATGTTCAAAAAGGAAAAACGCCGAAGAAAACAGGAGCGCTCAATTGCAATATGCGCTAGAGCATGTTTCGAATGAGATTTCCGGATTTTGCGAAGGTGAATTTTGGTTTTGATAAACGCTTGAGGTGAGCCGTAGCAAGGCTACGGCGATCTGAAAGGGTGAAGTTAAAAAACAAAAAGCACCGAGAAAAAGCGGAAAGATCAATCGAAATATGCTCTAAAAAAGCTCGCCCTGGGTATAGGCGGCGGGAGCGGGCGGGTCGCCGGCCTCTTCGCCTTGGAGGAGGGCGAGAAGGGTGGGTTCGTCGATGAGGGGGGTGCCGAGTTTTTGGGCTTTTTCGAATTTGCCGCCGCCGGGGTTGGCGCCGATGAGCAGGTGGGTGGTCTTTTTGCTGACGGTATCCTGCAGGGCGCCGCCGGCGGCGCGGATGAGGGCCTCAATGTCGGCCCGGGGGCGGCTGAGGGTCCCGGTGATCACGATGGCGTGGCCTTTGAGGGGGCCTTCGCCGCCGGCGGGGGCGGCGGGTTTGGGGTCGATGCCCAGCGCGGCCATGCGGGCGAAGGTGGCGCGGCCGTAGGGGGAATCGGCGAAGCGGATGAGGGCGCGGGTCATTTCGGCTTTGAGCTCGAAGATCCAGTTGGGCGGGGCGGGGGGGGTGAAGCCGTGGGTCTGGAGCATGGCGGCGAAGGCGTGGAGCTCGGGTTCGATTTCGCTTTTTTTGCAGGTCTCGAGCAGGGTATGGATGCGGGCGGCTTCGCGGAGGAGGGGGCTGTGCTCGAGCTCGCGGAAGGAGCCGACGCTGCGGGCGAGGAGGGTGGCGGCGGTAAGGCCGACGCCGGGAATGCCCAGGGCGAAGATCCAGCGGTGGAGAGGGAGGGTGCGGGCGGCGAGGAGGCTTTCGATGGCGTCGCGGGCTTTGCGGCCGAAGCGGCGCTCTTTGCCGTCGTCGCCCGGAATGGTGAAGGCTTCGAGCTCTTCGGGGTCGAGGGTGAAGAGGTCGAGGGGGTCTTGCACGCGGCCGGCGGCGATGAGGGCCTCGGCGATTTTTCCGCCGATGGCGGCGATGTCGAGCGCGTTGCGGGAAACGAAGTGCTGGAGGCGGCCCGCGCGCCGGGCGGGGCAGCCGGGGTTGGAGCAGCGGTGGGCCACTTCGCCTTCGAGCTGAACCGTTTCGGCGCCGCACACGGGGCAGCGGGGGGGCATTTGAAAGGGCTGTTCGGCGCCGGTGCGCGCTTCGGGGAGGATGCGTTCGACGGCGGGGATCACGTCGCCCGCTTTGACGACTTGGACGGTGTCGCCGATGCGGATGTCTTTTCGGGCGATTTCATCGGCGTTGTGGAGTGTGGCTCGGGAGACGGTGCTGCCGGCCACGAGCACCGGGTCGAGCTCGGCCACGGGGGTGAGCACGCCGGTTCGGCCGACTTGCACGGTGATGGCGCGGACGCGGGTCTGGGCGGTTTCGGGGGCGTATTTGTAGGCGCGGGCCCAGCGGGGGGCGCGGGCGGTGGTGCCGAGGAGGGGGTAGAGGGGGCGTTCGTTGATTTTGACGACGGCGCCGTCGATCTCGAAGGGGAAGGTGTGGCGGAGGGTTTCGAGGCGGTCGATGGCGGTGAAGACGGCGGGCATGTCGGGGCAGATCTGTTGCCAGGGCGGGGTTTTGAGGCCCCAGGAGGCGAAGGCGGCGAGCAGGGCGGCGTGGGTCTCGAAGTCGATGCCTTCGAGGATGCCGGCGGCGTAGAGGATGGCGTCGAGCGGGCGGCGGGCGGTTTCGCGGGGGTCGAGCTGTTTGAGGGAGCCGGCGGCGGCGTTGCGGGGGTTCATGAAGGGTTCGCGGCCGGCTTCTTCTTCGCGGGCGTTGAGGGCGGCGAAGCCTTGGCGGGGCATGTAGATTTCGCCGCGGATCTCCACGCGGGGGGCGGCGCAGGGGATGGTGAGGGGAATGGAGCGGATGGTGCGGATGTTGGCGGTGATGTCGTCGCCCACTTCGCCGTTGCCGCGGGTGGCGGCGCGGGTGAGGGTGCCGCGGGTGTAGAGGAGGGAAAAGGCCACGCCGTCGATCTTCGGTTCCACGGTGTAGTGCCAGGTGTGGGCGGGGAGCTGGCGGCGGAGGAAGGCGTCGAAGTCGGCGAGGTCGCTTTTTTGGTGGGTTTTGTCGAGGCTCTGCATGGGGAGCTCGTGGCGGACTTGGAGGAAGGCTTTGAGGGGTGCGCCGCCCACGCGGGCGGTGGGGGAATCGGGGGAGGCCCATTGGGGGTGGTCGCGCTCGGCGGTTTCGAGGGTGCGGTAGAGCGCGTCGTACTCGGCGTCGCTCAGTTCGGGGCGGGCGTCGACGTAATAGAGGCGGTCGTGGCGGGCCACTTCGCGGCGGAGCTGTTCCAGGCGGTCACGCGTCATCCGGTTGGGGGCTTTCCTGGGTTTGCGGGGGGGGCGGGTTGTTTTGGAGGGCGAGCTGTTTCCAGCGGATGGCGCCCATGAGGCCGAGGGCGAGGAAGAGCAGCAGGTAAAGCGCCAGCACGAGGAGGAGATGGGGGGCGGCGTCGACTTGCGGTTTGGGGGGCTGGCTGCGCATGCCGGTGGGGATCGGGCGGGTCAGGGGCCTGCGCAGCGCGTGGCGGGGGGGGGCGGCGGAGGGTGCCTGAAGGGTGGAGCGGGCGGGGTCGTAGCCGGCGGGGAGCAGGCCTTCGGGCTCCTGCCCGGCATAGAGGGTGTGGAGGGCGGAGATGGCGTCGTCCCACGAGGGGAAGCGGTCTTCGGGCGCGCGCATCATCAGGCGGGCCACAAACCCTGAAAAGGCGCGGGATACGGCGGGGTTCAAATCGCTCGGCGAGGGCAGGTTCTGGGCAAACTTCGCGCGGATGGCCGCCATGGGTTCCAGGTCGCCGAAGGGGGTTTCGCCGGTGGCCAGGGTGTAGAGGGTGGCGCCGAGGGTGTACATGTCGCTGCGGGTATCGAGGGAATCGGGGGCGCGAAACTGTTCGGGGGAGATGTAGGCGGGCGTGCCGATGATGACGCCGCCGTCGAGCTCGGCGGCGCGGCAGTTGGGTGTTTCGAAAATGGCGAGGGAGAGGTCTACGAGCCGCGGCTGCGCGCCTTCCATCACGCGGATGATCGAGGGCTTCAAATTGCGGTAAACCAGGTGTGTTTCCTCATGCAGGATCTTGAACCCTTCGCAGAATTTCAGGGCCATTTCCAGCAGCTGGTTCATCGGCAGCGCGCCTTTGCGCACGAGGGCGGTGAGGCTTTCGGCGTGGTCGTCTTCCACGATCACGTAGGGCGTGTCGCCCTCGTACACCACATCGAGCACCGACGAAAACAATTCCGACTTGATTTTCGCCATGGCTCTCACCACGGTGAAGAAATGCTCCCTGATCGCTTCGTGCCCGACCGTTTCTGGCCTGAGAATCTGCACCAGCACATCCCGCTCCAGCGCATCCTGCTTCGCGCGCCAGATCACCGAGCGGCTGGTCTCCGCGATCTGCTCATAAAACTCAAACCCTTCGATCCGTGGCAACCCATCCATAATTTTCCTCAAACTGTCACATTCCATGTGTTTTTTTGTTATGCGCGATTGTACCCCACCCCAGCCGGAAAGACAAGATAAACCATTTCCAAAACCGCACGGTGAAAATTCCAAAATGTAATGGTTCACCTTCAAAAGGTGAAAATGAGGTGGAGGAAGGGCTGGAAACCGGGGCGGGCGAAGCACGCCCCGGGAGCCCTGACGCCAGGCCCCCGAGGGGGCGGCCGGAAAAAAATGGAAAA
>JAVBLT010000037.1:0-56151 GCA_031553315.1 Kiritimatiellia bacterium | reverse complement strand
TAACTTAAACACCCACGCCCTTTCCTCTTTATATCAGGCCTTTCCGGCGGAAGAGGCGCTTCGTTTGGCTCGCCGGCTGGAAATACACCATACGCCCAAACATGGCAGTTGGCTCAACATTGCTGAAATCGAACTGAGCGTGTTAAAACGCCAGTGTCTCCCCGATCGAATCCCCACGATTGGCCTTATGAGGGAAATGACTGCCGCATGGAACTGCGAGCGCAATGCCAGACAAACCCCGGGTAAATGCCAATACAAAACAGAGGATGCTCGTATAAAATTGAAACGACTATACCCGATATTTTAAAGTTTACTATGTACTAGAAGGCGCGAGCCGTTTTTGGGGCGGAACCATGCGGCGATCAGCCAGCCCGCCCAGAAACCGCCGAAGTGGGCCGCGTAGGCCACATGCCGGAAAAAGAAGACGGCCTCGATCAGCATCATCGCCGTCATCAGCCACAGCAACCGGGCGGCGCGCATCCGCAACAGCAGCCCAAACAGGAAAACCCGCACTTCGCGCGCCGGAAAGAAGGCCGCGTAGGCGCCGATCATGCCCATCACGCCGCCCGAAAGACCGATGCACAGCGCCTCCGGCTGCAGTTTGGCCAGCAGCGCCGCCCGTTTGGCGCACCCGGGAATCGACGCAAGCAATGCGGGCTCAACCGCTGTGGCGAGCAGCCAGAAAAGGCCGCCGCCGATTACGCTTCCCGCCAGGATCAGCAGAAAACGCCGCGATCCGATCCATGTTTCAAGCGGATAACCGACCAGAATCAGCGAAATGAGATTCACTCCCAAATGCCACCAGGCGCCGTGCAGCAGGGCATACGTCAACGGCTGCCACCAGAAGCCGACCTCCACCAGGGGCATGTGCAAACCGAACAGATAGCGCAACGCGGCGCCGAAGCTGATGCCGCTCGCGGTCAGCAGAATGTTTTCCGCCTGGCGCTGAATGCAGAAAAAAATGAAAACCGCCACCGACACCCACAAAGAGGCCGGTCCGGTTTCCATCCATTCACGCAGACGGTCAACCCAGCGCCAGAAAAACTCAGATACCCGAGCCATCCAGTGCCACTGTCTTGAGAATCTCCCAATCAAGGAAAATGACCACCAACAGGAGAATCGTTACAATTGCCGCCAAAATGGCACAGGTTCCGCCGATAAAATCCTGCTTTGGCTTGGCGGCCACAGGAGCGGCGTCGGTGGGATTGCGCAGGCGCGCGGCGATAAATGGTTTGTCGGCCATGGTTCTGTTCCTTCTGAAAACGGATTCTCATACATTAAACGCCGTTTAGTATACCTTTTTTGAACCAAAACGCAATTGAAAAACGCCGTTTTTTCAATTTTTGCCGGGCGGCGGGGCACACACGCAAAAAGACTGGAAAAAAACGCCCGTCTGTGGCATACTTTTCCCTTCCTATATGAAAAAGAACCCCACACAGCTCGATTTTCAATACGCCGTGCGCCATACCCGCGTGATTCTTCCGGTCAAACGCCACATCGACACCTTCGGAAACACGATGATTCGCTATTCCCTCATCACTGAACCGATGGACGAGACCGGCAAGGCGCGCATCCGGGAAGGGCGTATGCAGACCTTGCCCCCGCGCATTATCCTGCCCAGCGAATTCGCCCGGCAGAATCTCGAAGGTTTTGGCGCCGAGGCGAAAAAATACCTCGACCATATGCGCGCGCACGAAAAAGAAATCCGCATTCTCCAATATGGCTACACGCTCAAAAACGAATCGTTCAATGAACATGTGGTGACCGAAACCGTGGAGGCCGTGGCTGAACGCGTCAAAACCGAAGTCGAAACCAAAAACGATCCCTTCTCCTGCGTGATCCTCGGGGTCGACGAGCCGTGGGATGTGTGCCTGCTTCATTTTTTCTGCCTCACCGTTCAAAATTCCATCTCGGGCAATATGCGCGAGCTTGAGGCGCGCCGCCTTCAGGAGTTGCACGCCGGCATGCCCGCACCCATCCGCGACGAAGTCGAAAAGGCCTTCTCCGCCGCCGAAAAAGACGCCTCGCTCATTACGGCGCTCGGTGCACTGCTGCGCAAGCATGGCGTGTTCGAGCATTACCAGGACCGTTTTTTTGCTTTGGTCAACCGTTCCAATTAAGGTTCAGTAAAGATGATGCTTAAAATGATTTGGGCAAGTGCGACATTTCTCCTTTCTTTCTGGTTCTACGCCGGAGGGCGAACGATGGCTGGCGGCCCATTCGGGTTTTCGTTGAGCGGTTCGTGCTTTGGCATCTTTTTTGTTGTTTGGATTTTCAGCCTGATGTTTACGATGTGGTTTTTAGTCTGTTTTATACGCAAATCCAATCGTTTTCTCGTTATGCTGCCTGTCGCCGCAGGTGCGGCAATGCTCGCGTGTCTATTGTCTGAAATAGTGATTCTTGCCGACGAACTCCGTTTTGTTAACCAAATCACCGGCGAGATTGCTCCCGAAAGTGAAAAAGAGACGGCGTATTTTACACAGTTTTGCAAACCGGCTGATATGCAATCGAATCCTTGGTGTTGCAGACCTCGGCAGTGGCCGCTTGGCGGCACGCTTCATTACTCGCCGGGTCGTGGTTTCTGGAGCCTTGATTGAATTTAAACTGTTTAAGGAGTTGATATGATGACGCTCACCGAAAAAATTCTCGCCCGCGCATCAGGCCGTGACCGGGTGGCCCCCGGCGACGCGATTTGGGTCAACGCGGATATCCTCCTCACGCATGATGTGTGCGGGCCCGGCACCATCGGCGTGTTTCACCGCGAATTCGGGAAAGATGCAAAAGTGTTCGATCCCGAAAAAATCGTGATCATGCCCGATCACTACATCCACACCAAGGATGAAAAGGCCCACCGCAACATCGATATCGACCGCGCCTTCGCCAAAGAGCAGCGCCTTCCCTATTTCTACGACCCCGGCACCCTCGGCTACTGCGGCGTGTGCCACGTGGGCCTGCCCGAAAAGGGCCATGTGCGCCCCGGTGAAGTGATTTTCGGCACCGATTCCCACACGTGCACCCACGGCGCGCTCGGCGCGTTCTCCACCGGCATCGGCAATACCGACGCGGGCTTCGTCATGGGCACCGGCAAGCTGCTCATCCGCGTGCCGCAGACGCTCCGCTTCGTGCTCAACGGCGCGATCCCGGAATATGTTTCGGCCAAGGATGTGATCCTGCGCATTATCGGCGATATCGGCGTGGACGGCGCGACCTATTGCGCCATGGAATTCTGCGGAACCGCCATCGACGCGATGAGCATCGAGGAGCGCATGACCCTCTGCAACATGGCCGTGGAGGCCGGTGCCAAAAACGGCATCATCGCCCCCGACCAAAAGACCCTCGACTATGTGCGCGCCCGAACCTCCAAGCCCTTCACCCCGCTCTACGGCGATCCCGAAGCTCCCGTGCTGCGCACCTACACCTACGATGCGGCCACTTTCTCGCCCTGCGTGGCCAGACCCCACCTGCCCGACAACTACGCCGCCGCCCGCGATTGCGCCTCCGTGAAGCTCGACCAGGCCTACATCGGCTCCTGCACCGGCGGCAAGCTCGAAGATTTTATCATGGCGGCGACGATTCTCAATGGTCGCAAAGTGGCTGTCAAAACCTGCATCGTGCCTGCCACCTGCGCCGTGCTCGAAGGGCTCCGCACCGTGACCATCGGCGACCGCACCTTGGAACAGATCTTTGTGGCCGCCGGCTGCGAACCCGTGGCCCACCCCTCCTGCGGCGCCTGCCTCGGCGGCCCGGAAGACACCTTCGGGCGCACACACGGCAACGAAGTGGTCGTCAGCACCACCAATCGCAATTTCATCGGCCGCATGGGATCCAAAGACGCGCCGGTTTATTTGGCCTCTCCTTATACAGCCGCCGCATCGGCCGTATTGGGGCACATCGCCTCGCCCCGCGAAATCAGGGGTCTTGCCGATAACGCCGCCCGCGCGGCGCCGTCCATCGAAGAAGGTTCCGGGCGCGCCACCGCCGCCGCCGCGCATGAAAAGCCCGTCTCCGACCTGAAGGTGCGCGGCAAGGTTTATGTGTTGGGCGACAACATCGATACCGATCTCATCATCCCCGCGCACTACCTCAACCTCGTGCCCACCATTCCCGAAGAGTATCGCAAGCTCGGCTCCCACGCCCTCGCCGGCCTGCCCGATTCCTACCCCAAATTTGCCGCCGGAGCCTACACCTTCATCGTGGCGGGTAAGAACTTCGGTTGCGGATCTTCCCGCGAGCACGCCCCCATCTGCCTCGGAGCCGCCGGCGTCAAAGCCGTCATCGCCGAAGGCTATGCCCGCATCTTCTTCCGCAACGCCGTGGCCACAGGCGAAATCTTCCCGCTCGAATCGCAGGAGCCCCTCGGTTCCGCCTTCAAAACCGGCGACGAGGCCGAGCTCGACATCGGCTCCGGCGCCCTCACTCGCCTCTCCGACGGCGCCACCTTTCACCTCCATGCGACCGACGACGTGGCCCCCGTGATCGCCGCAGGCGGCATCTTCGCCTACGCACACGCCGTCGACATGCTCAAAAAATAAAGGCCCCCCATGTCAGTCAACACCCGCATCATCGCAGTTGCCAATCAAAAAGGCGGCGTCGGCAAAACCACCACCGTCGTGAACCTTGCCGCCGCCCTCGCCCTCCAGAAAAAGACCGTCCTCGTCATCGACCTCGACCCGCAGGCCAACGCCACCAGCGGCCTGGGCCTCCCCCCGAAGCAAGGGTGCAGCCTCTACCCCGTGCTGACCGGCCAGGCCTTCATTGGCGACATCATCCAGGGCACCCCCATCGAAAACGTCAACATCATCCCCTCCGAGCTTGACCTCTCCGGCGCCGAAATCGAAATCGCCCGCCACGAAAACCACCTCAAAGTGGTGCGCGATGCCCTCGCGCCCGTGCTCGAGGCCAACGTTTACAACTACATCCTCATCGATTGCCCTCCCTCCCTGGGCATTCTCATGACCTCTTCTCTCGCCGCGGCCGACGGTATCCTCGTGGCCATGCAGTGCGAGTATTACGCCATGGAAGGCCTCAAAGTGATCACCGACGTGATCGACCGCCTCCGCGAAAACGGCGTGAACCCCAACATCGCCCTCGAAGGCATCCTCATGACCATGTTCGACGGCCGCACCAACCTTTCCAACGACGTTGTCACCGAAGTGCGCAAACACTTCGGCGACCTCGTCTACAAAACCGTCATCCCCCGCAACATCCGCATCAGCGAAGCCCCCAGCTTCGGCCAGCCCGTGGTCGTCTACGACCGTTCCAGCCGCGGCGCCCAGGCCTACATTGAGCTCGCCAAGGAATTTATCCGCCGCAACCGCAACAAGTAACAGGAGTTTGTCACCATGTCCAACGATTATTTCAAGGAAAACCCCAATCCCCAAGGCTTTTTCGGCGAATACGGCGGCGCCTTCGTGCCCGATGTGCTCAAGGCCGAAATGGAAAAGATCACCGATGCCTACTACAGCATCAGCAAATCTCACGCCTTCATCTCCGAGCTCCGCCAGATCCGCAAGCACTTCCAGGGCCGCCCAACCCCTACCTATTACTGCAACAACCTCTCCAACTACGCCGGCGGCCGCATCTACCTCAAGCGCGAAGACCTCAACCACTCCGGCGCCCACAAGCTCAACCACTGCATGGGCGAGGCCCTCCTCGCCAAATACATGGGCAAGAAAAAGCTCATCGCCGAAACCGGCGCCGGCCAGCACGGCGTGGCCCTCGCCACCGCCGCCGCCCACTTCGGCCTCGCGTGCGACATCTACATGGGCGAGGTCGACATCGCCAAGCAGCACCCCAACGTCCTGCGCATGAAAATGATGGGCGCCCGCGTCATCCCCGTGACCCACGGCCTTAAAACGCTCAAAGAAGCCGTCGACTCCGCCTTCGAAGCCTACCTCCAGGATCCCGAGACCACCATCTACTGCATCGGTTCCGTGGTCGGTCCCCATCCCTTCCCCATGATGGTGCGCGATTTCCAGCGCATCGTCGGCCTCGAAGCCCGCGAGCAGTTCCTTGAAATGACCGGCGAAATGCCCGATGCCGTGGCGGCCTGCGTCGGCGGCGGCAGCAACGCCGCCGGCATGCTCTCCGGTTTTCTTGAGGACGTGGACACCGAGCTCTACGGCGTGGAGCCCCTCGGTAAAGGCACCACCCTCGGCCAGCACGCCGCCACCATGACCTACGGCGCCCCCGGCATGATCCACGGCTTCAAGTGCTATGTGCTCCAGAACCCCGACGGCAGCCCCGCCCCCGTCCACTCCGTCGCCAGCGGCCTCGACTACCCCGGCGTGGGACCCGAGCACTGCATGTGGCGCGACAGCGGCCGCGTGCGCTACGTCACCGCCGGCGACACGGAAGCCATCACCGCCTTCTTCCGCCTCAGCCGCCTCGAAGGCATCATCCCCGCCATTGAAAGCTCCCACGCCGTGGCCTTCGCCCTGCGTTACGCCAAAGAACACCCCCGCAGCTCCATCCTCGTGAACCTCAGCGGCCGCGGCGATAAAGACATCGACTACGTCTACGAAAACTACGGCACCGGAGACGATCTCCTCAGGGCTTAACCGAAGAAACGCACGCGCCAGAGAAGGCGTGAAAATAAAAAGGGCGCATTTCCTTGAGAAATGCGCCCTTTGTTGATTTTTTTGCTACACATCCGTATTGTCAACCTCGAGATAGTCGAGGATGTATTGGCGGCGCTCGGGAGTGTTGTTGCCCATGAAGAAGCGGAGGGTTTCCTGGACGTAGACATCTTCGTGGACGTTGACGGGGGTGAGGCGGATGTCGTCGCCGATGAAGTGTTTGAATTCTTTGGCGTCGATTTCGCCGAGGCCTTTGAAACGGGTCATTTCGGCGCCTTTTCCGCAGGCGAGGAGGGCGTCGAGGCGTTCTTTTTCGGTGTAGCAATAGTAGGTTTTCGTTTTGTTGCGCACGCGGAAGAGGGGGGTCTCTAAAATATAAAGATGACCTTCTTTGATCACGTGGTCGAAGAAGCGCAGGAAGAAGGTGATGAGGAGGTTGCGGATGTGAAGGCCGTCGACATCGGCGTCGGTGGCGAGGATGACTTTATCGTAGCGGAGGTCGTCGGGGGCGTTTTCAATGCCGAGGGTCTGCATGAGGTTGTAGAACTCGACGTTTTTGTAGATGGCGTCGCGCTTGGCGTCGCAGACGTTGAGTGATTTTCCGCGGAGCGTGAAGACGGCCTGGGTGGTCACGTCGCGGCAGGCGGTGATGGTGCCGCCGGCGGAGTTGCCTTCGGTGAGAAAGATCATGGTGCCTTCGCCGGTGCCTTTGCGTTTGTCGAGGTGTTTTTTGCAGTCTTTGAGCTGGGGCACGCGGACGGTGACGGCTTTGGCGCGGTCGCGGACGAGTTTTTTGACGGAACTGAGCTCGGCGCGGATTTTGGCTGTTTCTTCGATTTTATAGATGAGCTTCTGTGCGCGGACGGGGTCGCGGTGGAGGCATTCTTCGACGGCTTTTTTAACGTCGGCCACGAGCTCGGAGCGGATTTCGGCGTTGCCGAGTTTATTTTTGGTCTGGGATTCGAAGACGGGTTCCTTGAGGCGGATGGCGATGGCGCCGATGATGCCGTCGCGCACGTCGTCGCCGTCGAAACGCTTCTTGGCGAATTCGTTGATGCCTTTGAGGAGGCCTTCCTTGAAGGCGGAGAGGTGGGTGCCGCCGTCGTTGGTGTATTGACCGTTGACGAAGGAATAGTAGTCTTCACCGTAGTGGTTGTTGTGGGTGAAGGCGAGCTCGAGCATTTTGGTGCGGTAGTGGAAGGGTTCGTAGAGCTGGTCGAGGTTGGATTCGTCGTTGATGAGGTCGAGGAGGCCGCTTTCGGAGAGGATTTTCTCGCCGTTGAAGTCGATGGTGAGGCCGGCGTTGAGATAGGCGTACATGCGGATGCGGCGGCGGACGTGTTCGGGGCGGTAGGTGTAGCGGGGGAAGATGGCGGGGTCGGGAGTGAAGCGCACGAGGGTGCCGTTGCGCTCGCGGGTTTCGCCTTCGGTGGTTTCGAGGAGTTTGCCGCAGGCGAAGGAAGCGTCGCAGAAACGGCCGTCGCGGTGGGAGCGGACGTAGAAGGCGGAGGAAAGTGCGTTGACGGCTTTGGTGCCGACGCCGTTGAGGCCGACGGAATACTGGAACACATCGTCGTTGTATTTTCCGCCGGTGTTGATTTTGGAGACGCAGTCGACGACTTTTCCGAGGGGGATGCCTCGGCCGTAGTCGCGGATGCTCACTTCGCCGGTGGCGTAATCGAGGGTGATGGCGCAGCGCTTGCCGTAGCCCATGACGAATTCGTCGATGGCATTGTCGAGGACCTCTTTGAGGAGCACGTAGATGCCGTCTTCATACTGTGTGCCGTCGCCTTTTCGGCCGATGTACATGCCGGTGCGCTGGCGGATGTGTTCGATGGGATCGAGGGTTTTGATTTTGTCTTCATCGTAAATCATGTCTACCATGGCGCGGCTTCCTTTTTGAGAACCCACATACCATATCAAAAAAGGGTTTTTGCGTCTAACGATTCTTTTACTGCAAATCGCGGATTGGGGGGCTTGCGGTTTTTTAGCTGGAGGCTTTTTCGGATTTTGTATATACTGTTATCTTTCAGTTCCCGGAAGGAAGCCAACGCAGATGAATGTTATCCAGATGATTTTCGGTACCAAAAACCAGCGCGACATCAAAAAACTGATGCCTCTGGTCAATAAAATCAATGCCATTGAAGCGCAGTATCAGGCTTTGACTGAGGATGAGTTTAAAGCCAAGACTCAGGAATTCCGCAACCGCCTCCAAGGCAAGGAAACGCTTGACGATCTGATGTGCGAAGCCTATGCGGCCGTTAAAAACGCCTGCCGCCGCCTCCTGGGCACCCGCAGGGAAGTGTGCGGTCACGAGCTGGAATGGAACATGCTCCCCTTCGATGTGCAGCTCATCGGCGGCATTGTGCTGCATCAGGGCAAAATCGCCGAAATGCAGACGGGTGAAGGCAAAACCCTTGTGGCGACCTTCCCGCTTTACCTCAATGCGCTTGCCGGAAACGGCGCTCACCTCGTCACGGTCAACGATTATCTCGCCCGCCGCGACGCGCAGTGGATGGGTCACCTGCTCACGTATCTCGGCATGAGCGTGGGCTGCATTCAAAACTCCATGCCGCCCGACGAGCGCCGCCGGCAGTATGCCTGCGATATCACCTACGGCACCAACAGCGAATTCGGTTTCGACTATCTGCGCGACAACGGCATGGCCACCGACCCCGCCCAGGTCGTGCAGCGCGGCCACGCCTTCGCCATTGTCGACGAGGTCGACTCGATTCTCATCGACGAAGCCCGCACGCCGCTTATCATTTCCGGTCCCGCCCAGCACAGTTCCTCCGCGCAGTACGCCATCAACAAGCCCCGCGTTGAGAAGCTCGTCCGCGCCCAGACCGAAATCTGCAACCGCTTTTTCGCCGACGCCAGGAAGCTCCTCGCCGAGGGCGACACCGATGCCGCCATGCGGCGTATTTTCCAGGTTTATCACGGCATGCCCAAGAACAAGCAGTTCCTTCACATGCTCGAAGAACCCGCCACCCGCAAGCTTCACGAGCAGGTCGAAAACATGATGCTCACCGATATGCGCAAAAAAGAAGCCCGTGCATTGAAGGAGGAGCTGCTTTTCACGATCAATGAAAAGAACCGCGAAGTGGCGCTGACCGATGCCGGCTGTAAAACGATTTCGCCCGAAGATCCTGAAATGTATGTGATGCCCGACCTCGCCGGTCAGATGGCGCTGCTCGATGGCGACGCTTCGCTCACCGAAGAGGATCGCGCCCGCAGGCGCCAGCAGATCCAGGAGGATTTCGCCGTGCGCAGCGAGCGCGTCCACACCGTCGACCAGCTTCTGCGGGCCTATTCGCTGTATGAGAAAGACGTGGACTACGTGGTTCAGGAAAACCGCGTGATGATTGTCGACGAATTCACCGGTCGCGTGCTTCCCGGCCGCCGCTGGTCGGATGGCCTGCACCAGGCCGTCGAAGCGAAGGAAGACGTGGAGGTCGAGCGCGAAACCCAGACTCTCGCGACCATCACCATTCAGAACTACTTCCGCCTCTACACGAAGCTTGCGGGCATGACCGGCACCGCCGAAACCGAAGCCTCCGAGTTTCACGAGATTTACCGGCTCGATGTGGTCTCCATTCCGACCAACCGCCCCGTGCGGCGCGTCGACGGCAACGACCTGATTTACAAGACTCAGCGCGAGAAGTACCGCGCCGTGATCAAGGAAGTGCAGGAATGCCGTGATCGCGGTCAGCCCGTGCTGCTGGGCACGGTCACGGTCGATACCTCCGAAATCCTCAGCCGCATGTTGCGCATGAGCGGGATTCCCCACAACGTGCTCAACGCCAAGAATCACGCCAGCGAAGCCGAAATTGTGGCGAAAGCCGGTCAGGCAGGCATGGTCACCATCGCCACCAACATGGCCGGCCGCGGGACCGACATCAAGCTCGGTTCCGGCGTGGTCTGGATGCCGGAAGAGATGGTCAAATCGGCCATCACGCTCGACGATGTGCCCAAAGGTGAAAAGCACACCCTGCGCAAGCTCCTTCAGGAGCGCCCCTGCGGCCTTCACGTGATTGCCTCCGAGCGCCATGAATCGCGCCGCATCGACCGCCAGCTTCGCGGCCGCTGCTCGCGCCAGGGCGATCCGGGCTCTTCCCGCTTCTACATTTCGCTCGAAGACAACCTCATGCGCCTCTTCGGTTCCGACCGCCTCGCGGGGATGATGACCCGCCTCGGCCTGAAGGAGGATGAAGCCATCGAGCACCGCTGGCTCAACCGCACCGTGGAGACCGCCCAGCGCCGCGTGGAGCAGCAGAACTTCTCCATCCGCAAGCGCACCTTGCAGTATGACGACGTGATGAACAAGCAGCGCTCCATCATCTACGACCTCCGCCAGGATGTGCTGATGAAGGCCGCCGCCCACGAACGCATCCTCGATGTGCTCAACGATATGGTCATGTCGCAGTGCGAAAGCCTGCTCGCCAGCGTGAAGGATTCCGATATCAAAGCCCTCCGCGAATGGGTGCAGACCAATCTTCCCGTGGCCGTGTCCGAAGAAGAGCTTGCCGAATTCAAGGGCAAGCCCGCGGAAGCCGCCGAGCTTCTCTTCAAACGCATTGAAAAAGCCTATGAAGACAAATGCGCCGCCGAGCCCCAAGAGGCGCTGCCCATGCTGGAGCGCCAGGTGTTTCTCTCCTGCATCGACCGTCAGTGGCAGGATTACCTGCGCGCGATGGACGACCTGCGCCGGAGCGTCGGCCTGCGCGGCTACGGTCAGCGCGATCCGCTCATCGAATACAAGCGCGAAGCCTTCACCATGTTTGAGGAGCTCATGGGCAACATCAAGAGCGACGTCGCCCACATGGCCTTCCGCGCCACCGCCAACATGGAAAACTACCTGCGCATGATGAACCGCCTCAACCCGCAGGCCGTTCAGGAACTGCACCCCGACCCCGAAGAGCCCGCGCGCGCCAAAGCGCCGGCCAACCCCTTCGGCACCTTCACGGTGAGCGCGAACAGGCCCAAAGCCGTAAAGCCCGTTGATCCGGAACCGGCGCCTCGGGAAAGCACGCCTTCGCTTGAAGAGATTCTCAGCGCGATGGGGCAGGGGGGCTATGCCGTGAAACCGCATCCCGGCAACACCGATTCATCCGAAGCCGGGCGCAACGATCCCTGCCCCTGCGGCAGCGGTAAAAAATACAAGAAGTGCTGCGGCGCTTCGCTTTAACAGGTTGCGAAGCGATCCGGTTCCGCCGGGTCGCTTTTGCCAATCACGAGGCGAATGAACGATTCCCCTTCCATTTCGGAGGCTTTGCTTCAGGCTCGCCGCGAAACGCTCGCGGCGTTGCCCGATGATGCGGTCATCGGGCTGGCCAAAACCGATTCGTCTTTCAGTCGCGGCGGTTTTCGCGCCGGCAAGCCCGCCGCCATCCGCGACGTGCTCCTCAAGCGCCATGCCGCGGCCTCCCTCCCGCCGCTTCCGCCGGAGCTGCGCCGGCTGCTCGCCCGTTACACGCCGGTGCACACCTTTCTGCGCCACCTCGATGAACAGCGCGTGATACAGCTCGCCGAACCGCTTTCCGCGCTGTTTGGCCGGGGGCGCTTTCTCTTTTACCTTTCGCTCGATGACCGCGAACCCCTCCGCGCCTATGCCGCCGAAGCCGCCGGCGCTCCCGACCCCGCGCTCCCGATGGATGAAGCCGTGGCGCTTCTGCGCGAGGCTTTCGAGGGTTTTGCCCCTTACATCGGCGTCGCTGCGGAAGGTTCCTCTCCGCAGGCCGCGCAGAAGACCGACGTGCAGACCCTGCGCGGCCAGCTCACCGCTTTGCGCGCCGATCTCCGCCGCCTTCAAGGCTCCGAAGACAGGGCAAACCGTTTCAAACAGCAGCTTGAAAGCGCCGCAGAAACCGCCGCCCGCCTTAAAACCGAGCTGGATCAAACCGCCGCCGCGCTTCAGGCGGTCAAACGCGAATTCGCCGAAACCCAGGCCGCGCTCCAGCGCGAGGAAAACCAGCGCAAGCTGCGTGCCGCCGCCGATGTGGAGCTCAGCCTCAGCCGCGCGTTCAACGGTTGGCTCGCGCCGCAAATCGCCATTGAAAAAGCCGCCGCCATGCTCTCCGGCGACGACATCCTCACCCGTGCCGACAAAGCGCTTGCCGCCCAGGCCTCCCTTGACCGCGCCAGCGGCAACCGCCTGCTTCTGATTCAGCGGCGGGAGGCGGTTCACGCCGCCCTTGCGAAGGTCGATGCCGTGGCCGCGCAGGCGCTTGTGCCCTTGCCGGAGCTGGGGCGCATCCGTGCCGAGCTGGCTGCGGAATCGCTGCGCCTGGCCGCAGTGCTTGCCTCCGATTCCGGTGCGGCGCCCTCGCCGTTGGTTGAACAGCTTTTGCCCGTGGTCGCCTCCGCCGGAGAAGATCAGCTCGCCGCCCTGCGCGGCGCGGTCGCCCGGCTGGTCGAAGGCCGCCTGATTGCGGAAGGTGAACGGCTCGCGATCAATGAAGCGCTCCGCCGCCGCACCGCCACCCTCGCCTTCTCCACCTCCGTGGAGGATAAAGACGCCGCTCCCGACGATGCGCTCGACGCCCGCTATCCCTCCCTCGCCAAAGCCATTCGCGGCCAGGGCCGCCTCATTTTGCTGATCGACGGCCACAACATGCTCTTCGCCCTCCCGGGCCGCTACTCTCCCCAGCGCGGAAAGGCCATGCTCGAAGGCGACAAGCGCGACAAGCTCGTGCGCGATATCGTGACCCTTTTCGCCGATATCCCCGCCGCCCGCGCCTGGATCGTTTTCGATGGCGGCACCCGCTCCGACCTTTCCCCCTCGGGCAACGTCCGGGTGTCTTACTCCGGCGGCCAGGGCGAACACCGCGCCGACGGCGTGCTTATCGACCAGATCCGCTTTTTCTCCGAACAGATGAAAGACGATCCCGTGCCCGTTTGGCTCGTGAGCAACGACAATGCCCTGTGCGGTTCCGCCCGCCGCCTCGGCGCCGAAACCGTTTCCGTGCATCACTTCGCCGCGTTTCTGCAAGGCGGGCGCCCATGAGACCCCCCGAGTGGAGCGATTGGCGCTGGCAGCTTGCCCATGCCTGGCGACCTGAGGAAAGCGCCGTGACCCGGAGCTTCCCCGCGCTCGCCACGCCCTATTACGCCGCCCTTGCCGACTGGTCGAACCCAGCCGACCCCATTCTCCGCCAGATTCAGCCCGACCCCCGCGAGCTCGATTCCGAGCCCGACGCCTCGCCCGATCCCTTCTGCGAGCACGCCTCGGCCTGCGTGGCGCCCGGCCTCACCCGGCGCTTTGCCGACCGCCTGCTCATCATGGTTCAAACCGCCTGTTCCACCTATTGCCGCCATTGCACCCGCAAACACCTGCTCGAGACCGCCCGCCGCGCCGACCTCGAAACCGCGCTCGCCTTTCTCCGCCAAACGCCCGCCATCCGCGAAGCGCTTCTCTCCGGCGGCGATCCCCTGATGTGCCCCGACGATGAAATCCTGGCGTGGGTCGACGCGCTCTCCGCCTTGCCGCAGCTCGATGCCATCCGCCTCTGCACCCGCATGCCCGCCGTGCTGCCCATGCGCATCACCCCCGCCCTCGCCCGCGCCCTCGGCCGCTCGAAACGCCTGTGGGTCAACACCCAGTTCAACCACCCGCGCGAACTCACCCCCGAAGCGACCCAAGCCTGCGCGCTGCTGGTCGAAGCGGGGATTCCCGTGTCGAATCAAACGGTGCTTTTGCGCGGCATCAACGACGACCCCGACACCCTGGTCGCGCTCTGCGCCGGGCTTGAGCGCATCCGGGTCAGGCCGTATTACGTTTTCCTGTGCGACCCTGTTTCCGGGCTTGCCCATTTCAGGACTTCGCGCGAGGCCGCCCGCGGGCTTCAGGCCGCCCTGCGCCGCCGCCTGGGCGGGTTGGCCGTGCCCCGTGTGGTCGTCGACCGGCCCGGCGCGTGCTTCAAGGAGAGTGTATGAGCATTCAAAACGTGGATCACGATGTGGCCCGGTTTGCGTTCACGCCGTGGAACGCCACCACATTTTTCGTGCCGCTGGCCATCCAGGCCATGTCGCAATCGCTGACCTATCCGCTGGTTTCGGCGATTGTGTCGCACGGGCCGCTGGGCGCGAAGGAATTCAGCGCCTTCATGCAGGGCATTATCGTGATGTTCATGTTCGGCACGCTGGGCTATGGCCTTGTGACGACCGGGATGGTTTTCGCGAAGAGCCGCACCGGGTATCAGCGCTTCGCGCGCATCAACACCCTTCTGATGTTCATCGTGGCGGGGCTTCAGCTGATCATGTCGCTGCCGCTTTTTGGCGATTTTCTCTTTGTGCGCCTGCTGGGCACCGCGCCCGAAGGATCGGAAATCGCCCGCCTCTCCATGCTCTTTTCGATTCCCGCGCAGATGGCCTTTTTCATGCGCAACGTGCCCCAGGTCGTGCTGTTCAACGAGCACAAAACCGCCATTGCCAACTGGGCCACGATGCTGCGCATCGCGCTCACCGTGATCCTCTCGGGGCTTTTCGTGAAGTGGGGGTGGGTCGGCTGGCGCTGGGGCACGCTGGGGCTCACGCTTCCGGTCTTTCTGGAGCTGGGGTTGACGTGGTTCTTCGCCCGCCCCTACGTCGCCGCGCTGGAAGATTACGAAGAACCCGCCGCCACCTCGGGGCGCATCTTTCTCTTCAATATTCCGCTGTCGCTCGGCGGTTTCCTGCTTTCGCTTTCCGTGCTGATGCTCAACGGCGTGGTCAACCGCACCGCCGATGGCGCCGTGATGCTGGCCATTCACCAGATTGCCATCGGAATCGCCAATCCCGCTTCCTACGCCGCGTTGCGCTGCCAGGCCGTGGCGATTGCCTTTCCCGAGGGCGATGAAAAAGACTGGCGCACCTTTTTCTTCAGCCTTGCCGCCGGTGCGGCGTTGGCCGGCGCGGTGCTGCTGCTTCAGATCCCCGCCGTGGCGCAGTGGTATTTCGGTCACATTCAGAACCTGCCGCCCGAGCGGATTCTGCTGGCCAGGCGCGTGATGCTGGCGGCGGTCTTCATTCCGCTCATTCAGGCCCTGCGGGGCCATGCCGAAGGGCTCGCCGCGGAGCGCAAGCGCCCCAACGCCATTCTTGCGGGGCAGGCGGTTTACCTCGCCTCGCTCACCGTCACGCTCTTCATTTTTTATCACATCGGCACCCCCGGCTATCTGATCGGCATCTACGCCATCGTCATCGCCATTGCGGCGACTTTTCTCACAATCCGCCTCGGTCTGATGCTCGCGCGCTATGAAGAGCCGCTGCCGCCGATTCAACCCCGGGTGCAGCACCATGCCTAACGCATCGGCCATTCTCCGCCCCATTGCCGCCTGCGCCACCGCCCCCGGCGCGGCGGGCGTCGCCGTGATCCGCCTTTCCGGCGAGGGGTGTTTCGCCGTGGCCGACCGCGCAGTCCATTCGCGCGTGCCGCCCTCCAAACGCGAAACGGGAACCTTTTTCCACACCCGCATCACCGATCCCGATACCCGCGATGTGCTCGACGATGCGCTGGTTTTGATTTTCCGCGCTCCCGGAAGTTACACGGGGGAAGACACGGTCGAATTTCACTGTCACGGCAATACCGTGGCGACCGACCGGGTGTTGCGGCTGCTTTACCGCCTGGGCGCCGTGCCCGCCGAACCCGGCGAGTTTACCCGCCGCGCCTTTCTCAACGGCCGCCTCGATCTCACGCAGGCCGAAGCGGTCTGCGATGTGATCCACGCCCGCTCCGAGCGTGCCGCGGCAACCGCCCAGGCTCAGCTCGCCGGGGCGCTCAGCCGCCCGATCGCCGCGCTTTATGATGGCGTCGCCACCCTCAACGCGGAAATTGAATACCTGCTCGATTTCAATGAAGACGAGCTTCCGCCGCGCTTTGAGGAATCGGCCTGCGCCCGCCTCGATGCGCTCGCCGCCGACGTTGAGGCGCTTCTGGCCACCTGGAAAACGGGCCGGCTCCTGCGCGAAGGCGCCCGGGTTGTGATTTGCGGCCGCCCCAACGCCGGCAAATCTTCGCTGATGAATCTTCTGGTCGGTTTCGACCGCGCAATTGTCAGCGAAACCGCCGGCACCACGCGTGATGTGATTGAAGAACGCTTCGATCTCGGCGGCATTCCCGTGCGCCTCATCGACACCGCCGGGCTGCGCGAAACCCAATGCGCCGTTGAGCGCGAAGGCGTCGCCCGCGCCCGTTCCTGGATTGACCGCGCCGATGCCGTTCTCTATGTGCTCGACGCTTCGCTCCAGCTTGATTCCGAGGAAGCCGCCTTTATCGCTTCGCTTCCGAAGCAGAGCGTTGTGCTCGCCAACAAAAGCGATCTTGCCGCTTTTCCCGCCTCCGGCGCGCTTCCCGTTTCAGTGCTGACCCGCCCCGGAGAGGCGTTTGCCGCAATCCGGGTTGCGCTCACGCAAGCCCTTGGCGCGCCCGAAGCCGTTTCGGGCGAAATCGCCGTGGATCAGCGCCATTACGCCGAGCTTTCCCTTGCCGATGAAAACCTGCGCGCCGCCCGCGAACGTTTCACCGACGGCGCCATGGGCTGGGTGCCCGCCGCCGGTCATTTGCGCGAAGCCTCGGAAGCGCTTGGCCGCATTCTCGGGCGCGTGTGGTCCGGCGATATGCTCGACCGCATTTTCAGCCGTTTCTGCGTGGGAAAATAATCAAAATCCCGTAATCTCAGGCTTCAACTCCACGCCGCTGACTTTTTGCACGCGGCGTTGCATTTTCAGCGCGAGCGCGAGCACGTCCGAGGAGGTGGCGGTTTGATCGGTGCAGATGATGTTGGCGTGGGTGGGGGAGACGGAGGCTCCGCCGATGCGCCAGCTCTTCGCGCCGACTTTGTCGAGGAGGATGCCGGCGGGCGCGCCGTCTTCGGGGTTTCGGAAGACGGAGCCGCAGCTTTGGCCGCAGGCAAGGTGTTTGCGCTTTTCGCGGTGGGCCGCGCGTTTCTCGCGGATGGTCGCCCGGTCCGACGGCGTGAAGCGAAGGGTCGCCTCGATAATGGTGAGCTTGCCCAATCCCTGCACGTGGCGGTAACCCGGCTGGAAAAAGGAGGCGCCGACGCAGCGCGCCTGACCGTCGACCGTGACCACGCGGACTGTTTCAACGTGTTGCCAGATTTCGCCGCCGAATGCGCCGGCGTTCATGGCGAGCCAGCCGCCGAGGCGCCCGGGAACGCCTTCGAGAAATTCAAGGCCGCCGAGCTCTTCCTCTTCGAGGCGGTTGAGAAGGGCGGGACCGTTCCAGCCGGCGCCGATGGCGACGGTGTCGCCGTTGCGGGTGAAGCCGCGGAAGGCTTCGCCTTCAAGGCGGAAGACGACCCCCGCGTGCCCCAGGTCGCTGATCCAGGTGTTGGCTCCCGCGCCCACGCACCGCACGGCGATGTGGTTCACGGAGCAGACCATCAGCAGGGCGGAAAGGGAGGGCACGTCGGCGATGTCGACCGCGGCGTCGGCAAAGCCGCCGGTTCTGTAGAAACTCCATTTTGCGAGGGAAACGCGGGAATTGAGGGCAATTTCAGGAGGAAGGGACTCACGGAGGAGCGCGTAATCGGGAGGGGTTTCGAGGGGAAGGCTCAAACCATGCTGGAACCAGCCCACGAGGGTTTCGATGTCTTTTCCCGCGCCGATGATGGGAATCAGGTCGCCGGCTTCGGCCGTGATGTTGAGGTAGTGGTGAACCTCATCGAGGCTGCGCGCGAGGAAGACCTTCTGGTCGGGGTTTTCACGGCGGAAGTGGGCGTAGAGGTCGTGGGTTTCACCGCCTTCGACAATCTGCTCGGATGCGGCCCAGACCGGCAGCAGGATAACCTCATCCGCCAGGCGCATGGCTTTTGGGAAATCTTTTCCAAGGGCGCGGGTGCGCGAATACCGGTGAGGCTGGAAGATGATTCTCAGGCGTTTGGCTCCCTGGAGCCGGGCGATCGACATGGCGGCGGCCACTTCCACCGGGTGATGCGAATAGTCGCTCACGAAGCGGACGGGGCCTTCCCGGTTGATCCATTGAAAGCGCCTTTTGGGAAGCTCGCTGGCGGCTTCCGAAAGGAGTGCGGCAAGGTGGCCGGGGTCAAGGCCCAGAAGAACGCCCGCGCAGAAGGCTCCCAGGGCGTTGAGCACATTGTGGGATCCGGCCACAAGGACGATTCGCCCAAGGGTGCGGGTGCGGTAAATGAGCTCGAAACTGCTTGAATCGGCATTCATCTGAAGGTCGACGGCGCGGACGACGGCTTCGGGGGAGAAGCCGTAGGTCAGGCAGGCGCCTTTGAAGGCGGTGGCGACCTGAAGCGCGCGGACGTCTTCACAACACACGGCAATGGCTTCGCGGGTCTGGTCGACCAGGGTGGCGAAACAGCGGATCAGCGCCTGTTCGTTGGGGAAATGATCCACGTGGTCGAGATCGATGTTGGTCAGCACGGAAATGGCGGGCGATTCGTCGGCAAGGGTGGAGTCGCTTTCATCGGCTTCGACCACGCCGATGCGCCGGGCGCATTCTTCCGGCGTGAGGGTTTCCTCGGGGAAGCGGGTGCCGGGAGCGTCTGGCCCGGCGTTGCTTCCCAGCGCGTTGGTTTTTCCGCCGAGGCACCAGGCGGGGTTGGCGCCCGCGAGCAGAAGCAGGCGCGCGGTGAAGCAGGAGGTGGTGGTTTTGCCGTGGGTGCCGCAGACGGCGACTGAGCGAATGCCGTTGACCCAGGCGGCAAGGGCTTTGCCGCGGGTGACGACGAGGATGCCGGCCGTGCGGGCGGCTGTGAGCTCCACGTTGTCTGCCGGGATGGCATTGCTGTGGATCACCACGTCGCAGCCGGAGCCGAGGTGTGCGGGGGTGTGCCCCTGGAAGACGTTGATTCCGCGTTCATTGAGCCATTTTTTTGCGGTGGGACCGAGCATGGCGTCGCACCCGGAAACCTCCCAGCCGTGTACCTTCAGCAGCCAGGCCACGCCAAGGGCGCCTTCGCCGCAAATGCCCATCACATGCGCGCGCCCCGGCTTGCAGCGGAAAAGCATGCGCCAGTCGGCAGGTTTCAAATCAGTTATCATTTTTTTATTTCAGCCTCTTTGGGTGGCAACCGTAAAATACGGCAGAATGATAACCGACTGCGCCTGAAAGGGCGAGTGAAATCGCCCTTTCAGGCAACAATTTTAGAATTCTGCGGCAAGGACCACGCCGAAGAGCACGTAGGCGCTGTTGTGCTTCTCATCTTCGATGTAACCGCGGGCGGCGTCGCGCATGCGCCCTTGGAGCTGCTGCGAGGCGGTCATGTAGGGGGAGAGGGTGATGGAGGGGGTGATGTGCCAGTCGAGGGCTACGCTGCCGGAGATGTCTTTGAAGCCCATGCTGTCGAAGTCGGCGTCGTAACGGTTGCGCTTGGCGTTGCCGAAACCGATGCCGCCGCTGAGGTTGAGGTCGAGGCAGTCTTCAACGAGGCCGAAGGTGTGGCCGATTTCGAGGAGGAAATAGGCGGCGCCGGGCTCGTTGACGATGTCGACCTCCACGCTGAGGCTGGGTGAGAGGAGCACGTCGGGCATGGCCACGCCGAGGTTGATAAACTGGGTGTCGGGATTTTCATAGCCTCTGTTTTTTTTCACGCGGGGGTGGTATTCGTAGGTGTAGTTGGCGAAGAGCTCAAACATCCCCAAAGGTACGGTAAGGGTGGGCCCGAAGGCGATTTCCTGGTATTTCCAGGCGCGGTCGCCGTAGCCGCCGTGTTTTTCGCCCCAGTCGGTCGTGTCGAAGATGGCGGCGACATCGAAGCTGAAGATGCCGTAGCCGATGGAGGCGTAGGGGGTGAAAATGGGGTCGTCGTTGTCGATGAGGCCGTAGGTGGTCTGCTTGGAGGTGAAATCGATTCCGGCGCCGAAGACGAATTCCGCCTTTTCTTCTTCAAAGCTTTCGGCTGCTTTCTCGCCGGTTTGGGTGATTTCGGGCGCCACGCTCTGGCCAAGGTGATCGCTGCCGGGGGCGTAGAGCGGGGTTTCCGCGGCGAAGAGGGCGGCGGGGAGGCAGAGGGCGGGGATGAGTGTGAATGCGTTCATGATGCTGTTACCTTTCATTTAGAGCATATTTCGATTAATCTTTCCGATTTTTCTCGGTGCTTTTTGTTTTTGAACTTCACACTTTCAGCTCGCCGTAGCGTTGCTACGGCTCACCTCAAGCGTTTGTCAAAAGCAAAAATCACCTTCGAAGAATCCGGAAATCTCATTCGAAACCTACTCTAACAGACGAGTTTAACTTTGATTCGTTTTCCAAGAATCGTGAAGAAGAGCGCCACGCCGGCGAGGATAACGCAGGGCACGGTAATCCACAGCGCGCTGTGGCCGAGGGTGAGCTGGTAGTAGAGCGTGGCCACGCACCAGCCGAGCACGGTGAGGTAGGTGATGAGAATCCAGCCGAAAGCGTGGCCCACTTCGCGGATCACGGTGGCCATCGCGGCGAGGCAGGGGGCATAGAGCAGGATGAAGAGCAGGTAGGCGAAGGCCTGATGGGGGCCTTCGTGGAACTTTTCGCGCAGGGTGGCGCCGAGGGTGGGGGCGGCGTCGTTCTCTTCGGCCACGGCGGTCTCATCGGCGGAGATGCCGCCCAGGCCGAGCGGATCGCGGAATCCTTCCCAGAGGCTGGCGGCGTTTTCGGGGATGGTGGCGAAGGCGGCTTTGAGCTCGCCCCACACGCTGGTTTCAGCTTCCTCTTCCTCGGCGGCGGCGTCTTCGGCGGTTTCGTATTGATACATGGAATTGAGGGTGCCGATGACGGCTTCTTTGGCGAAGAGACCCACGCAGAGAGCCACGGAGGCCTGCCAGTTGTCGCGGTGCACGCCCATGGGTTCGAAGACGGGGGTCATGACGCGGCCTCCTGCCGCGAGGAGCGTGATTTCCTCCGATTCGCCGCCGGCGCCTTTTACGGTGGTGGGGATGGCGTTGAGCACGCTGAGGACGAGCACCATGAGGACGATGACTTTGCCGGCGCGGAAGAGGAACGCGTTGAGGCGCTGTGTGGCGCTGCGCAGCGTCCAGACCACGCCGGGCACATGGTATTCGGGCAGCTCCATCACGAAGGGCGAGGGCTTGCCGGTGAAGAGGGTGTGCTTGAGGAGCAGGCCGGTGAGGATGGCCAGCGCGATGCCGGTCATGTAGATGCCGAAGACCATCAGCCCCGCGCGGGCGCCGAAGAAGGCGGCGCCGAAGAGGGCGTAGACGGGGAGGCGGGCGCCGCACGACATGAACGGCGTCATGAAAATCGTCAGCAGCCTGTCGCGGCGGTTGGGGAGCGTGCGGGTCGCCATGATGGCGGGCACCGTGCAGCCGAAGCCCACGAGCATCGGCACGAAGGCGCTGCCCGGCAGCCCCAGCCAGCGCATGAAGCGATCCATCATATAGGCGGCGCGCGCCATGTAGCCGGAATCTTCAAGGATGGAGAGGCCGAGGAAGATGAAGAAAACGGGCGGAATGAAGGTCGCCACCGTCTGCAGGCCGCTTCCGAGGCCGCTGGAGATGAAGGTGGTGAGAAGCTGGGGCGCATGGCAGAAGGTGAGAAGCTTTTCGGTCGCCGTCACGAAAACGGCGCCGCCGGCGATGTCGAAAAAATCGATGAACACACCGCCCACAACCTGCGTGAACCAGAAGAGCAGGTACATGATGAAAAAGAAAACCGGTATGCCGAGAAAGCGGTTCAGCACGATTTTATCAAGGTGATTGGAGAAGGTGGTGTGCTTGCCCTGGCAATCGACCCCGGCGACCAATTGGTGGATGAGGGCGTAGCGGGCATCGGCGATGAGCACGTCGGGTGTGATGCCTTCGGTTTTTTCGAAGCGGGCGATGAGCTGTTCGCCCCCCGGGAGCACGCCTTCGAGGCGCATGATGTCGGCCGGGGTTTTGGCGAGCGCGGAAATGGATTCGGGGTAGGAAACGGGGGGCGTCTTTTGCCTGCCGCCTTCGACCGCTGTTTTTATGGCGGTTTCAAGTGCGGCGCGGGTGCCTTTTTCATCGAGCGCGGCGGATACCACGGGTACGCCGAGGCGCTTGGAAAGGAGTTCAAGGTTGGGCAGTTCGCCGCGCTTGCGAAGGATGTCGAGCATCGAGACGGCCACAATCACGGGTTTGCCCAGGTCAATCAGCGCGAGGGTGAGGAAGAGGTTGCGCTCAAGGTTCACGCCGTCGACCAGGTTGAGAATCGCGTCGGGCTCATCGGCGAGGGCGTAATGGGCGGCGACCTTTTCATCTTCGCTCATCGCGTGGAGCGAGTAGATGCCCGGCAGGTCGACGGCTTCGACCACGGTGCCGTCGGCGAAGGTCATCAGGCCGACCTTCTTTTCGACCGTCACGCCCGGCCAGTTTCCCACGACCTGTTTGGAACCGGTCAGCGCATTGAAGAAGGTGGATTTTCCCGAGTTGGGATTGCCTACGATGGCGAGGGTGAGTGTTTTTTCAGGTTTCATGGATTATTTTCCCTTTTTTGAACACCCGCAGCCTTCGCAGCCCGCGCACCCGGGCTGATCGAGAATCAGGCATTCAGCCTCCTGCCTGCGCAACGAAAGATCGAATCCGCGGACAGAGATTCGGATCGGGTCGCCCATGGGCGCCACGCCCTTGAGCTCAACCGTGGCGCCGCGCGTGAGACCCAACGCCAACAGCTTGGCCCGGTAGCCGGCAAGCGCCGAACAATACCCTTTGACGATGGCCTTGTCGCCCACTTTCATCGTGCTGAAACACATAAAAACTCCTTTTGTTTGTTAGTCGGGGCGAACAATATCACATTTCGCCGCAGATGCGCAAGTGAAAAGTTTCGCGCGGATAACTTTTTTTGGTGTTGCTATTCAAACCGGATATGGTATTATGACCGCCCTCTCAAGCAATGAACCGGTAATTTTTGAATAAGGAAAACGCATATGCCAACAGGAAAAAAGCCAGCAGGCGGAAACAAAAAGAACCAGCCTGAAGTGCGCAATTCGTTCAATAAGGAAGATCTCGACCAGTTCAGCAGGGAGCTGAATAAAATGCGGCGCGACATCGTCGAGCAAATCGAGGCCATTCGCACCGACGCATTGAAGCGGACTGACGAGGAAAACATTGAGGAAGACGGTTCCGGCGCCTACACCCGCCTTTCCATGCTCGGTCAGGCCGACAAGCAGAACCAGCGCATCCACGGCATCGACGAAGCCCTTCGCGCCATTGACCGGGGAACCTACGGTGTTTGCCAGGTCTGCGGCGGGCTCATCTCCAAAGAGCGCCTCCAAGCCCTTCCTTTCGCCATTCGCTGCATCACCTGCAAGCAGGACTACGAAAAGAAGCTCGCCGCCGCTCAGCGCCTCAACAACCGGAACGGCTGATCATGCGCCGCTGGTTTTCGCTTATGCGGTGGAGCATTGCGGTCGCTTTAGCGGTCGTGATTCTCGATCAGCTCACAAAAGCGCTGGTTTTGAGTGCTTTTGAGCTGCACGAGAGCGTGGCCGTCGTCCCCGGTTTTTTCAATCTTTGCCGCGTGCATAATCCGGGAGCCGCCTGGGGGATCTTTCACGGCATGCGCGTTTTCCTGGTTGCCTTTGCGGGCTTGAGCCTGGTGCTTTTTCTCTTCTTTCACCACAGGCTTTTCGGCGAGCATCCTGTGATCCGCATCCTCTCGGGCGTGTTGGTCGGCGGTATCGCCGGGAACCTGATTGACCGCGTCCGCCTGGGTTATGTGGTTGATTTTCTTGATTTTCATTGGCGTGAAGCCTATCATTTCCCCGCTTTCAACGTGGCCGACATGGCCATTACCGGCGGTATTTTCCTGCTTGTGGTCACACAGCTGATCGTCGACCGCCGCGCCAAATCCGGAGAGACGGCGTGAAACAGCCTCGCGGCTGGCTCCTCGCGGGCGCCACGGCCACCGGCAAGAGCGCCGTGGCTCAGCGCATCGCCGAAATGACCGGCTCCGCCATCGTCTCGGCCGATGCCATGCTCGTTTACCGGGGCATGGATATCGGCACCGCCAAACCCACCCCCGCCGAGCGGGGCCATGTGCCGTACGCGGGGCTCGATCTTGTTAGCCCCGCCGAACCTTTCAGCGCGGGGCGCTGGATTGAAGCCGTCAAGCCCGTGTTGACGGATTCAGGCGCCATTGTTGTCGGCGGGACCGGTCTTTACTTCAAAGCCCTCGTCCAAGGGCTCGAAGAAGCCCCCGAAGCCGATCCCGCCCTCCGCCGCGAATTGACCGCCCTGCATGAGCGCGGCGGCGTATCCGCCCTTTACGAAGCCCTGCGCCGGCATGGCGTCGACCCCCAAACGCTTCCCGATCCCGCCAATCCCCGCCGCCTCATCCGCGCGCTTGAAATTCTTGCCGTTTCCGGGACCCTTCCCGCGCGGTGGCAAACCGCCGAGCCGCCCCGCGTGACCGCCCTGCGCTGGTCGCGCGACCGCCTTCACGCCCGCATCGAAACGCGTGTGCGCAAAATGTATGCCGAGGGTCTCCTCGCCGAGACCGAACGCCTTTTGGCCGAATATCCCGCCTGGTCCACAACCGCCGCGGGCGCCATCGGCTATGCCGAAGCCGTCGGCGTGCTGCGCGGCACGCTGACGCGTGAGGCGGCCATTGACCAGACCGTCATCCGCACCCGCCAGCTTGCCCGCCGCCAGGAAACCTGGTTCCGCCACCAGGCCCGCCCCGAATGGATCGACCTCACCGGAGAAGAATCAATCGATGCAGTCGCGACCCGAATCCTTGAACAGTGGAGGAAAGATGGCCCAACCCCCTTCCGCATCTGAACCCGGCGAATCACGCCGCATGAAAGACCTCCCTGAAGACGCCCGCCCCCGCGAGGCCGCTCAGCGATACGGTCTCGACACGCTTTCCAACGACATGCTCCTCGCCATCCTCCTGGGAACCGGCATACAGGGCAAAAACGTGGTCACCCTCGCGCAGGAAATCCTCGAAGCCTTCGACGGTCTCCCCGGGCTCGTCCGTGCCGATTACGACGAGATTCTCCGCGCGAATATCGACGGCAGGAAAGTGCTCGGCATCGGCCCCACCAAAGCCATCATCCTCGCCGCCGCCGTCGAGCTTGGCCGCCGCTTCCTCGAGCCCGACGTGGGCAAACAATCCGGCGTGCTCACCAAGCCCGCCTGCATTGCCGAGCTGATGTTTCCCATCACCACCCGCTTCAACCAGGAAGGGTTTTGGGTGCTTCACCTCGATACCCGCCGCCGCCTGATCGGGCGCCCCGCGCAAATCACCCTGGGCCTGCTCAACAAATCGGAGGTCGACGCGCGCACCGTTTTCCGCCGGGCAATCCGGCTCGACGCCTCCGCCATCATCCTCGTGCACAACCACCCCTCCGGCGACGTCGTCCCTTCGCGCAACGACATCGCGACCACCGAGCTCCTTCTTGCCGCCTCCCGCACCCTCGACATTCCCATCCTCGACCACGTTGTCATCGGCGTGCCCGATATCCGGCCCGGCTTCTACAGCCTTCGCCAGAACGGCTCCTGCCAATTCGAGTGAGCGGGGGCGCCCCTTTTCGGGAACGTTCATTGACCCGCCGCCTCAAGGCCTGTTATGCTTACCGTGGTCTTTTACCAACCCGATTAGGAGAATATGATGAAAAAGATGCTGATGTGTGCCGCTTTGACCGCCGCCGGCCTGGCGCAGGGAAACGGCAGGGTCGATGTGGTGTCCCCCGACGGGCGCACCCGTATGATCATCTCCACCGATAGCGGCGTGACCTACTCCCTGATGCGCGGCAACGAGGTGTTGATTGCCCCCACCGCCATCGGCATGACGCTCGAAGGCAAAGGCCGGCTCGGCAAAACCGCCGCCGATCCCACCGTTGAAAAATTCAACGTGAAACACGCCTTCAAAACCCCCATCTATAAAAAAGAAGCCATCAATCTCGCCGGCAACGGCGCGCGCATCATGTTCGACGGCGGCCGCCACACCCTCGAAGTTCACGCCTACAACGAAGGCGCGGCCTACCGCTGGGTGACCGACATCTCCGGTGAAATCACCGTGATCGACGAAACCGCCGGCGCCCGCATCGAGGGCAACCCCATCGCCGCCGTGGGTTACAACAACGGCTCGCAAAAGGGCGACCTCCTTCAAAACAGCTGGGAAACCCAGCATGTGATGATGCCCGTTTCCGAAATCGACCCCAAGCGCCTCGTTTATTTCCCCTTGATGATGCAGTTTAAAAGCGGCACCGCCCTCGCCATGACCGAAAGCGATGTGCGCGACTTCGCCGGCCTCAACCTCCGCCGCCCCGAAGACCAGCCCGGCGCCCTCGTGTCGCTCATGGCCAAAATTCCGGGCAAAGCCGAAAGCGACGGCCGCCACCGCTGGATCCTGGAGCGCGAAGCCTTCATCGTGAAAACCCACGGTCAGCGCACCTTCCCCTGGCGCATTTTCATGCTCGCCGATTCCATCGCCCCTCTGATGGAAAACGACATGGTCCACGCGCTCGCCGCCCCCGCCGATCCCGCCGCCGACTTCTCCTGGGTCAAGCCCGGCAAGGTCGCCTGGGAATGGTGGAACGACTGGAACATCACCGGCGTGCCCTTCCGCGCCGGCTGCAACACCGAGACCTACCTCCATTACATCGATTTCGCCGCCCGATACGGCCTCGAATACGTGATTATGGATGAAGGCTGGTCCGTGAAGCTCAAGATCATGGAGATCGAACCCTCCATCGACCTCCAGAAAATCATCGACCACGGTAAAGCCAAAAACGTCGGCATCATCCTCTGGTGCTCCTGGCCCCAGCTGGTCGGAAACACCGAGGAGGTCATCGCCAAATACGCCGAAATGGGTGCCAAAGGATTCAAGGTCGACTTTTTTGACCGTGACGACGCCTTCGTGGCCAACACCCTTGAAAATATTGCCGCCGTCGCCGCCAGGCACAAGATGCTCGTCGATTACCACGGCATCCACAAGCCCACCGCGCTCCATCGCAAATGGCCCAACATCCTCAATTATGAAGGCGTCTACGGCCTTGAGCAGCTCAAATGGGCCAACCCCGATATGGTCGCCAATGATTGCACCATCGCCGTCAGCCGCATGCTCGCGGGTCCGCTCGATTACACCCCCGGAGCCATGCGCAACTGCGTCTACGGTGAATTCCAGCCCAACTACCGCCTGCCCCGCAGCCAGGGCACCCGCATGCATCAGATTGCGTTGCTGGTGCTCTATGAAGGCTACATCCAGATGCTGTGCGACAGCCCCAGCCAATACGAAAAGAACCCTGAGTGCACCCGCTTCATGGCCTCTCTTCCCGTGGTCTGGAGCGACACAAAGGCGATTGCCGCCGAGCCCCGCAAAAACGCCGTCGTCGCCCGCCGCAGCGGTTCCGATTGGTATGTCGCCGGCATCGTCAACTGGGAGAAGCAGGATTTCACCATCCCGCTCGCCTTTCTCGGCTCCGGCGCCTGGACGGCTGAGATTTGGAAAGACGGCGTCAACGCCGACCGCGACGCCACCGACTACGCCATCGAGACCCGAACCGTTTCCTCCGGCGATTCCCTCGGCATGACCGCCCAGCGCGGCGGCGGTTTCGTGATCCGCCTCTCGCCCGCGCGCTGAGCCGCCGGCGCAAAAAAAACCGGTCTGCCAAACGGCAGACCGGTTTTTTTACTTTTTGAGGTCGGAGTAGGGGATCCGCAGGAAGTAGAGATAGCCGGGTTCGCCTTCGTAGAACACGCCGATGTGGGAGGCGTCGACCGGGGTGAGGCAGGAGTAGCCGAGGCCGTTGCGCTGGTCGTAGAGAAGGGCGGCGGGCCAGGTGGCGCCGGAGTCGGAAGAGCGGCGGAGCGTCATCCTGTCGCGGGCGCGGTGGCTGGCGGGGTTTGAGAAGAAGAGGTCGCCGCCCACGGCAAGGAGGCTGCCCTGGCAGGTCGGTTCGCTGAGGCCTGTGCTGTTGTGCGAGGTGGGGTGGATTTCCCATGTGGCGCCGAGGTCGCGGGTGGTGCCCGCCACGCGCCAGCCGTTGCGGCCTTCATTGCGGGCGTTGAGCATGATGGAACCGTCGGGGAGCTGTGCGACCTGGGCTTCGGAGGTGTTTTCGCGGATGCCGGGGCGGCTGCTCTGCCAGGTTTTGCCGCGGTCTTTGGAGTAGATGAGGTTGGAGTGGCCGCGGCGGTGCGCCTTTTCGCCCGCGGTGTCGTCGGCCCAATATTGGCCGGCGAAAAGGAGGGTGCCGTCTTTGAGAGTGATGCCGTTGCCGGGGCCTTGGAAAACGGCGCCCCAGTCGGAGCCGGTTCCGGTTTCGATGGATTTCACCTGGGGGGTGATGTTGATGGGTTTGGACCAGGTGCGGCCGTCGTCGTCGCTGTAGGCGAGGAGCATCTGGCCGCATGTGCGCGGATCGAGGGTGCCGGTTTTGCTGCCCCAGATCGGGTGGAGGCCGCGGCCCCAGAGACCGGCGACCCAGATGCGGCCGGTCACAGCGTCGACCAGAATGGCGGGGTCTCCGCAACCGTCGCCCGGCTGGGCGAATTCCTCGTTTTTGGCGGTGAGCGCAATGCGGATGGGCGACCAGGTTTTTCCGCCGTCGGTCGAGCGGCTTACGCCCACGTCGATATCGGCGGGGAGGTCGCCGTTGTGGTTGTAGCGGTTGTCGAACACCGCCACGAGGGTTCCTTTTTGGGTTTGGGCGATGCCGGGAATTCGGAAGAATTTGGAGATGCGCTTATTGGTTTCGATTTTATCATTGGGTATCGTAACTGCATAGCCGACTCGCTGAATACCGGTCTTTTCACCGCTGATTTCAAGGGTCTTGCCGTCGGCGGTCTTCACGCCGGTCAGCGTTGCGCCAAGCATGGTGTCGAGCGAGGCATTGGGCGTGGGCGTGACGCTGATCCAGAGCACATTGGCGCCGGGGTCGAGGGTGTATTTGCCTTTGAGGGTGATTTTCAGCGATTGTGCGTGGTCTTTGGCGAAAAGGCGGGGCTGGCCGATGACCGGTTTGTCGTAGCCGCCGTAGACGGCGACATGGTCAATACCTGCTTTCGTGTTTTTTTCGAGGGTGATTTCGGAAATGACGATCGGGTTCAGGCGGCCTTCGGTTTGAATCGAGATTCCGAGCACCGGATTTTGCTCGCGGCGGATAAAGATGGGGGTTGTGGCGGTGATCGTTTCGGCGGAGGCGATGACCATCGGTGTGGCGGGGAGTACGGCGAGGTCGTCGATCAGCACGCCTTTGTCGGCGGGGGTCACGGCGGTGAAGAGGATGGATTGCGTTTCTTTGGGCAGCACGGCGCGGCAGTGGGTCTTGAAGCCGCCGATCTGGATGGTTTTGGCTCCGTTGAGAATTTCGCGGCTGCCGAAGGGACCCTCGGCGGTCACGGTGAAGGCGAAGGGTGCCTGGCTTGTCCAGCGTTCGGCCCAAAAGGCGAGCTCGGTGTCTTGGCCGGAGGCTTTGGGGAGAGTGAGGCGGAGGGTGTTCTTTTCGCCGCCGGCCATGCGCAGGGCATTTTGACCGCTTTTGGCGCGCACGGCGGTGATTTCGGCCTTGCCTTCTTCCACGGTGAGGCGGCCTTCAGGGGTGTTGATTGCGGTAAAGGTTCCGGCCGGAAGGGTTTCAAAGGTTTCGAAGGCGAAGGCGGGCACGGCCAAAAAAAGAATCGGCAGAAGTTTTTTCATGGAGGCTCCTGTGCGGGTTTAACGTTCAGTCGAAGGTAGGATAGCCTTTTTCCTGAAAAACGGCAAGCCTGAAAAATAAATCGTCGGGGCGTGTATACAGGGATGCCTTACCGGTTTCTGCCGCCGGGGGGCATGTTGCCTCCGCCGCTACGGTTACCGCCGCCGCTACGGTTGCCTCTGTCGCCGGAAGGTATGTTGCCGCTTCCGCCGCCGGAGGGACGGTTGCGGTTTCGGCCGCCGGTTCCGCTTTCGCCGGCGCTTTCGGGATTCTGCGACACATAGGCCATGGGAATTTCAACAACGCGTTTGGATTCAATGGCCTCGCCGCCCTCTTCGGCGGGTTTGAGCCAAAGGGTGAGCTCAACGGCGGAGGGAATGGTGTTGGTCTTGACCCATTCGTCGATCCAGTTGGGTTCGTCGTCTTTCACAGGTTCGGCGGGGTCGAGCATGCGGCAGTTGAAGCCGATGACCTGGGGATCGATGACGATTTGGGCGGCGTCTTTCTCCGGGTCGAATTCGTCGATCTGGAGATCCTGGCGGAAGACCCGCACGGTGAGGCCGCCGGGATCGCTGTGGCCTTCGGAATCTTTGACGGTGACGGAGATGCGGTGGGGGACGTCGGTGAATTCCGCGTCTTCCCCGATCAGGGCGCGGCCGACTTTGGTCCAGGTGATGACGTCGCGCGCGTGTGAATCTTCGCCGTCGTCTTCAAACTGGAAGCCGTTGGCGGAGGCGGATCCCGAGAAGTAGGCGGAGCGGAGGGCGACCACGAGCTGCTCCATGGTGTAGTCGGCATGGCCGGTGGTGTTGATGACTTTGCGGCCGACTTCCCAGGATCGGGTGACGGTGTTGAAGGTGAAGAGCGTGATCAGCATGATCACGCTGAGCAGGCTGACGGCGATCAGAAGCTCGAGCAGGGTAAATGCGCTATTGCTGGGGCGCGCGGACATAGCGGATCACTTCCTCTTTGTTGTGGCCGTCGTTCCAGGAAACAAGGGTGCGGACCACGTAGAGGCGGTCGTCGACCACGTTGTCTTCGGGGTCTTCTTTTTCGTCGACCGTGCGCTCGAAGGAGAATCCTTTTTCGATGTCGTAATCGGGGTCGACGGTGAGGTCGTCTTCAATCGTGGTTTTTATTTCGGGGATGGGGTGCTTGAGCTCGCCGAGGGTGAAGACGTATTGCACCTGCTGGCGGGCTTTGGAATATTCGACCATGCGGATGCAGATGCCCAGGCTGTTGAGGAGCACGGTCAGGCCCACGCCGAGGATCATCATGGCGACCATCACTTCGATGAGTGTGAAGCCTGAGGCGGCGCGGGTGTTCATGTCACTTTTCCTCCACGGTGCCGGTGCCGAGGAAGTCGAAGGCGATGCCGATGGTTCTGCCGCCGTCGGTATCCACGACCTGCATGCGGAAGGGGCGGCAGGATCCGTTGGTGCGGAAGGTCACGGTGAAGGAATCGCCCTCGGTTTGGGTGGCGTCGGGGTCTTCAAAGGCGTCGCCTTCACTAGCTTTGGTTTCGCTGCGGGTGAAGCCGGTTTGGCGGGTGATGGCGTTTTTGGTGGAGGGGGTGTCGGTGTATTCAATGAATTTGAAGACGATGCCTTCGTTTTGGCGTGTGGTTGCGATTTCGTCGAGGTTGCCGACGTCGACGCCGGCCTCTTTACGGCCTGCGCCGGTGGCTTTTGGGGCGGGTGGGGGGGCTTCCGTTGAAATTTCGCCGGTTGAGCCGCCGTTTGGGCTGATTTCGGTTGCTGTGGCGAGCGGGGCGATTTTGGTTTTGGCCTGCGGGGTCACGCGGATGGCGCCGGCGGAATCGAAGCTGAGGTCGACGGGGACCTGGTGGAGGATGGCCATGTTGTGGGCGAAGCGGGCCATCTGGATGGTGTCCTGCACGCCGATGCGCGCGCGCACGCCGCCGATGCCGACCACGTTGGGCATGATGACCGCGGTGACCACGGCTAAGATGGCCACCACGAGCAAAAGCTCGATGAGGGTGAAGGCGTGTTTGAGGCGGCGCAGCGGCATGGCTGAGACAAAATTCAGTTGGTGAGGTCGTCTTCCGTGCCCATCACGCCGTCGGGGCCGGCGGAGGTGATGGTGTAGCGTTTGCCTTCAAGCTTGTATTCGATGGGATTGGCCCAGGCGTCGTTGTGGGCGCCGGGATCCAGAAGGGGCTCGCCGTCGCCGATGGGGGTGGAGAGTTCGTCGATCGATTTGGGCAGGCGCTTGACTTCGAGGCGGAAGGCGTCGACGGCTTTTTTGATGTTGGCGATGCTGGTGCGGGTGGCCACGATGTTGGCGTTTTCCGCCTGGCCGATGAAGTTGACCACGGCGATGCCGCCCAGCACGGCGAGAATGGAGACGACGATGAGCAGCTCGATCAGGGTGAAGCCTTTTCGGGATTGGCGCTGGGTTTCTTTTTTGGCGGGTGTGTGCATGGTGCTTTCTCCTTGTTGATCAGCCGCCGCCCATGGTGGCGGTCGCTTTGAAGACGGCTGACAGGATGCTGACGGCGACGAACCCGACCATCAGCGACACGCCGATGATCAATAACGGTTCGAGGGCGGTTGAAAAGATTTTGATGTTGCGGTCGAGGTCGGCTTCGTAGCGCTTGCCGATGTGGCCGAGGGCGCCGGGCATGTCGCCGGTTTGTTCGCCGAGGGCGAGCATGTCGGTCATGAGGCGGGGGAAGATGCCGCTGGCCGCGAGGGGGCCGGAGATGGTGGTGCCGTCGGTCACGCGTTCGCGGGCGATTTTAAGCTCGCGGCCGATGACGGCGTTGCCGGTGGTTTCCTCGGCGATTTTGAGCGCGTTGAGCACGTTGACGCCGTTTCCGAGGAGGGTTTGGAGCGTGAAGGCGAGGCCGGCGTATGCGCCTGAGGCGATGATGCCTTTGATGAGGGGCATTTTGAGCTTAAGACCGTCCCACCAGAGGCGGCCTTTGCCGTTGATGTAGCGCTTGAAGGAGGAAAAGGCGAACACGGCGGCGAGGGCGGCGAAGATGCCGTAGCTGCGCAGGAAGTTGCTCATTGCGATCATCATTTGGGTGGAGAGGGGCAGCTCGGCGCCCATGCTGGAGAAAACCTGCATGAACTGGGGCACGATTTTGACCATGGCGAAGATCACCGCAATCACGCCGAAGACGAGCACGATGGCGGGGTAGGTGAGGGCGGCGGTGATTTTTGATTTCATGCCCTGGTAGCGCTCGTAGTGTTCCACAAGGCGGTGGAGGATTTCGACCATGGCGCCCGAGGCTTCACCGGCGCGGATCATGTTGCCGTAGATGGGGGGGAAGGAATCGGGATGGGCGTTGACGGCGTCTGAAAACGCTTCGCCGCGCATGATCCGGTCGCGCAGGTCGGCGCAGACCACGCTCATGCCGGAGGTTTCCTCGCCCTGCTTGGCAAGGCTGTTGAGGGCGGCGCCCAGCGTCATGCCCGCTTCGATGAGGTCGCTCAGCTCGGAGGAGAAGAGGAGCACTTCGCGGGGCTTCATTTTTTTGGCGGGCGTTTTGGCGAGCTTGAAAAGGGATTCGCGCTTTTTGGGAAGCGCCGCCACGGTCTGCGCCTCTTTCACGGAAAGGGGGGTATAACCCAATTGAGCCACTTTGGCGAGGGCGAGGCGGCGATCCTCGGCCTCGACGGTGCCTTCCTGGCGTTTGCCGTCGCGCGTGATGGCTTTATATGAAAAGGTCGACATGATGGAAGCAGTATACCGCAATGGTGCGTTCTAAACAAGCCTAAGAACGCAACCGCCGGTAAAAGATTCCCCTGTTTCTTTTTTATTTTCCGTTCAGACAAAAAAGGCGACCGCGCGGGCCGCCTTTTTTGTTTACATGCGCAGGGTGCCGTCGGCAAGGCCTTTTCGGAATTCGCCCACGGTGCGGGCAATGCCTTCTTCAAGGTCGATGCGGGGCATCCAGCCGAGGGAGCGGATGAGGGTGGTGTCGATCAGCTTGCGGGGGGTGCCGTCGGGCATTGCGGGATCGAAAACGGGGTCGGCGGGGCAGCCGGTGGCGTTTTTGATCAGCAGGGCGAGATCGCGGATGGCGATCTCGCGGCCGGAGCCGACGTTGACCCAGTCGGGCGGGTTTTCAAGGTCGAGCATGAAGCAGCAGGCTTCGGCGAGATCGTCGACGTGAAGGAACTCGCGCAGCGGGTTGCCCGACCCCCAGAGCGGCACGCTTTCGGCGCCGGTGGTGCGGGCGGTCTCGAATTTGCGGATCATGGCGGGGAGCACGTGGCTGCCTTGGAGGTGGTAGTTGTCGCCGGTGCCGTAGAGGTTGGTGGGCATGAGCGAATGGTAGCACACGCCGTGGTCGCGGCGGTAAAACTCGCACAGCTTCAATCCCGCGATTTTGGCGAGGGCGTAGCCTTCGTTGGTCGCTTCGAGGGATCCGGTGAGGAGGGCGTTTTCAGGGATGGGCTGGGGCGCCAGGCGGGGGTAGATGCAGGAGCTGCCGAGGAAAAGCAGCCGTTTCACGCCGTTTTGATAGGCGGCGTGAATGGTGTTGGCGGCAATCTGCATGTTTTCGTAGAGGAAGGCGCCGTTGGCGGCGCTGTTGGCGCCGATGCCGCCGACTTTGGCGGCGGCCACGAGCATGACGGTGGGCTTTTCCTTGGCGATAAAGGCGTGGGTGGCGGCCTGGTCGATCAGGTTCACGCTTTTATAGCTGGCGGTGATGAGGTTTTTAAAACCCCGCCGGGTCAGGGCGCGGCAGACGGCGGAACCGACCATGCCGTCGTGCCCTGCAACATAGATGCGGTCGTTGGCGTTCATTATTGGGCGTTCTCCAGGGTGCCGCCGGCCTGGATCACGGCGAGCTCCTGGCGCGCCACTTTAAGGTCGGCTTCCATCATCATGCGTACAAGGCCTTTGAAGTTGACTTTGGGCTCCCAGCCGAGCTCGCGGCGGGCTTTGGTGGGATCGCCGAGGAGCTGTTCCACTTCGCTGGGGCGGTCGTAGCGGGAATCGTGCCGCACGTAGTCTTTCCAATCGAGATCCACGAGGGAGAAGGCTTCTTCGCAGAACTCGCGCACGCTGTGCATCTCGCCGGTGGCCAGCACGAAATCGTCGGGGCGGTCGTGCTGGAGAATGCGCCACATGCCTTCGACGTAGTCGCCGGCGTAGCCCCAGTCGCGCAGGGCTTCCACGTTGCCCATGAAGAGGTCTTTCTGGAGGCCCATCTTGATGCGGGCGGCGGCGAGGGTGATTTTACGGGTCACGAAGGTGGGGCCGCGGCGGGGCGATTCGTGGTTGAAGAGAATGCCGTTGGAGGCAAACATGTCGTAGGCCTCGCGGTAGTTTTTCACGGCCCAGAAACCGTAGAGCTTGGCCACGGCGTAGGGGGATCGGGGGTAGAAGGGGGTGGTTTCGCGCTGGGGCACTTCCTGCACTTTGCCGTAAAGCTCGGAGGTGGAGGCCTGGTAAAAGCGGATCTTCTTGCCTTGGCCGCTCTCGCGGATGGCTTCGAGCAGGCGCATGACGCCGACGCCGACGACGTCGCCGGTGTATTCGGGGATGTCGAAGGAAACGCGGACGTGGCTCTGGGCGGCGAGGTGGTAGACCTCGTCGGGCTGGATGTCGTAAATCAGCTTGGTGAGGCGGCCGGCGTCGGCCATGTCGCCGTAGTGGAGGTGCAGGTTCGCGCCCTTGAGGTGCGGATCCTGGTAAATGTGGTCGATGCGCTGGGTGTTGAAGCTGGAGGAACGGCGGATCAGACCGTGCACGGCATAGCCTTTTTCAAGGAGAAGCTCGGCCAGGTAGGAACCGTCTTGCCCGGTGATGCCTGTGATGAACGCCACTTTCATGCTGAAGCCCTTTCTTTATAAAGATATGCGCTTAGTATAGCTGATTTTTTCGATTTTTGAATTGCGCAAATGCGAAATTTATGATTGTATATTTGCGCAAAAGGAATCTCTGTTATGCCCATTGCTGTGATGACTTCGGGAGAGCCCGACGGCGGCCTCGCGCTGTGCGAAGGAATCGCCGAGGAGATGAACCGCTCAAAAGGCGATGACCTGTTTATTCTTGCCGCCAACCAGGAAGCGCTTCTGGAAAAGCTGATTCGGGAACGCCGGCTTTCCGGGGTGATCGGCGCGTTTATCAGCGACCGCTGGCTGGAGGGGTTCGGGAAGGAACGCCCGCCGATGGTCAATTGCGCGAATGCCTCGCACATTACCGCCGTGCCTTCCGTGGCGCCCGATGATGCCGCCGTGGGCGCGCTGGCCGCCCGCGCGTTTCATGGCGCCGGGTTGAAACACGCCCTTTGCCTGACGCTGCCCGCGATGTATTTTTCGCGTTTGCGCGAAAAGGGCTTTTCCCTTGCCGCCGCGGAGGGCGGCATGAAACTCTTTCCGGCGGATACCCCCCTTCAATGCCTTCCGCGCCCTTGCGGCGTGTATGCGGTGGACGATGCGCTTGCCCGGCGCTTCATTGTTCAGGCGCGGCGCGGGGGATTTTCCGTGCCGGGTGATTTCGCGGTGCTGGGCACCGGCGGATATGCCGCTGAAAACCTCCTTTCACCGGTGCCGCTTTCGAGCATTTCGCTGGCCCGGAAGGAAAACGGCGCGCGGGCGGCGCGATTGCTGAACCGGCTGCTCAGCGGCGGGGAAGCGCCGGGCGTCACGCTGCTTCCGCCGGGCGGGGTCGTGGCACGGGCTTCGACGGCGCTGCCCGGAAGCGGCGATCCGTTTCTTGACCGGGCGCTGACGCTGATGGAGGGCGCGCTTGACCGCCCGCCCGACATCGCCTGGCTGGCGCGCGCCGCCGGGCTTTCACGGCGGGGGCTCGAGACCCGTTTTTCCCTCTGCCTGCGCACCTCGCCCGCTGCGGAGTGGCGCCGGCTTCAACGCGAAGCGGCGCTGCGGTTGATTCGCTCCTCTTCCCGGTCAATCGATGAAATCGCCCGCGCCTGCGGCTGGGTCGACGCGGCTCATCTCGCGCAAGCCTTCCGCAAAGCCGGTCTTGGCACGCCGGGGAGTCATCGTTTGGATTGAGCCGCCGCCCGTTTTTTCCATGCTTCGGCTTCTGCGGCGTTTTTCGCCACGCCGATTCCTTTTTCATAAAGCCCGGCCAGTGCCAGCTGTGAAAAAAGATCGCCTTGCTCGGCCGCTTTTTTGAACCACACCGCCGCTTGCGTGGAATTGTGCGCCACTCCTGTTCCGCTCAGGTAGGCTTTGCCCAGATTTTGCTGCGCGGCGGGGTTGTTTTGTTCGGCGGCTTTGCGGAACCATTTGAGAGCCTCGGCCGGGTCTTTTCGCGCGCCCTGGCCTTCCATGTAATAAACGCCAAGGTTGACCTGTGCGCCGGCATAGCCGAGCTCGGCGGCCTTGAGGAACCAGCGCACGGCTTCGGCTGAATCTTTTGGAACGCCGTCGCCGTTGTTGTACAGCGATCCCAGAATGTAACATGCCTCCAGATTATTTTGCCCGCCGGCTTTTTTGAACCAGTTGACCGCTTCGGCGCGGTTTGCCTCCACACCCTCTCCTTTCATATAGCAGCAGGCGAGGTTGAATTGCCCCATGGCATCGCCCTGCTCGGCGGCTTTACGGTACCATTCCACGCCCTTTTCGGGATTTTTTTCCATGCCGTTTCCCGTCATGCAGCGGATGCCAAGCGACACTTGCGCATCGGCATAACCCATTTCAGCCGCCGAGCGAAAGAGTTCCACCGCTTTTTTCGGGTTTTTCTCTGATTGTTCAACGCCTTGGCGATAGCGTTTTTTCGCTTCCTCGATGTGGCCCGGCGCCGCGGTTGCCGAAAGCAGCGGCAGGGCGATCAGGATCAATTTGACCAGGGTGTTCACGGTTTTTCTCCTTTTTTCAGAGGGTGGGAAAATGGGATTCGTGCGCGGCGGCGTTCGCGGCTTTCAGGAACGCCGCCGCGGCAAGGGCGGGGTCGCGCGGCGTGCCCTCGCCGCGCATGATGCAGCCCGCCAGCTCCCATTGCGCTTTCACATCGCCTTTTTGGGCTGCCGCCCGGCAGCGCTCAACGCGTTTTTGCCGCCAGGCCTCTGCCTTTTCCAATGCTTCCGGCGTGCCGACGCGTTGATATTCGTCAATCAGGGATTGTTCCATCGGCAATCCATTTTCAAGGGCTTTGCCGCACCAGGCCTCCGCTTCGGCCTCGCGGGTTTCATCTCTGGAGGAAAAAATCAATATGCCTAAAGCGAAGCTGGCGACGGCATGGTTTTGCGCGGCGGCGAGGCGATACCATTTTTCGGCCTCTTTTTCTTTGCTTCGGAAATCATCCGCGATCGATTCCTGCGTGTAAAAAAGTCCCGGCAGGTATTGGGCTCCGGCATCACTCTGCTCGGCTGCCGCGTGAAAACACGCCACGACCTGCGCATCGAACAAGGGATTGCGCGAAACCGGCTCGGGGCTGTGGCGGCACCCGGCAGGAGAGCAGAGGGCGAAAAGTGAAAAAGCAAAACGGGCAAATGTCGGTCGAAGGGTTTTTCGAGGCATTGTGATCTCGAGGGCAAGCTGCAATTGAGCGTTCCTGTTTTCTTCGGCGTTTTTCCTTAATCATGAATGCGATGAAAGTGTAGAACATCGAGAAGCGGAAGTCAAATCAATCGATTTCTTTCCAACCCATTTGAAGCGCGTGCTTTACGGTCGAAGCGAGCAGGGGCGTCATGCCCGGCTGGGCGGCGATTTCCGCTTCGGTGGCGGCGGCGAGGCGGTAGACGGAACCGAAGGCGGTGAGGAGCTGCTGTTTGCGGGCGGGGCCGATGCCGGGGATGTCGTCGAGCACCGATTCGCGGATGGCGCGCTGGCGGAGGCGGCGGTTGAAGGTGATGGCGAAGCGGTGGGCTTCGTCGCGCAGGCGGATGAGGATGCGGAGGCCTTTGTCGTCGCGCGGGAGGAGGAGGTTGGGGTGGCCGTTGTCGAGGACGATTTCCTCGAGGCGCTCGGCGAGGCCTGCGGTGGGAAGCGTGGCGAGGCCGAGCTCGGCGAGGGCGGCGCGGGCGGCGCGGAGCTGGGTGATGCCGCCGTCGATGAGGATCAGATCGGGCAGGGGCTTTTCTTCGGCCTGGAGGCGGGTGTAGCGCCGGCGGACGGCTTCGGCGATGGATCGGGGATCGTCGATGCCGTCCACGCTTTTGATATGGAAGCGGCGGTAGCGGCGGCGGTCGGGAACGGCGTCGACCGCCGCGACCATGGAGGCCACGGTGTTGGCGCCGAAGAGGTGGGAGATGTCGAAACATTCAATGATGCGCGGGAGGGTGGGGAGGGCGAGGCGCTGCTGAAGCTCTTCGAGGCCTTCTCCGGCGATGCGGTCTTTGGCGGCCTGGGTCTGAACCACGCGGGCTTTTTGGCTGAGGATGTCGCGCAGGGCCAGCCAGGTGTCGCGCAGGCGGGCGGCTTTTTCGTAGTCGTGCTTTTCGGAGGCGGCGAGCATCTGGGCTTTGAGCTCTTCGATGACGGCGGGGCGGTCGCCGCGCAGAAAGGCGCAGGCTTCTTCAAAACGGGCGCGGTATTCTTCCTGGCTCACGCGGCCCAGGCAGGGCGCGGAGCAAAAGCGGATGATGTCGGCCATGCAATGGGTGTGGGTATCGGTATCGGGGATGATGGCGGTGCACTTGCGCAGACCGAATCGCTTTTCGATGAAGTCGATGGCGGTGCTGACGGAGCCATAGGGAAAGGGGCCGAAATAACGGGCGCCGTCGTCGCGGATGATGCGGCAGGCGGTGATGCGGGGGTAGGGCACATCGGGGTCGGCGCGGAGCGCGGGATAGCGCTTATCGTCGCGCATGAGAATATTGAAGCGCGGGCGGTACTGCTTGATGAGGTGGCTCTCGGTGAGAAGGGCTTCGGCTTCGTTGCGCACGACCCGGATCTCGAGGTCTTCCACATGGTTCACGAGGCTGCGCAATCGCGGCGGCGCCGAGCGCAGGGTGGAGGCCCGGAAATAACTCTGCACCCGCCGCCGCAGGGAAACGGCTTTTCCCACATAGATGATCGTGCCCTTCCGGTCGCGGTAGATGTAGCAACCGGGTTTATCGGGAAGGTTGCGGAGTTTTTCCTTGAGAAGGTCGTTCATGCATCAGTTGAAGTGGATGCGCGGGTCGATGAGCATGTAGCAGAAGTCGGAAAGGATATTGCCGAAAAGCTGCATGCTTGAGGTGAGCACGAGCATGGCCATGAACACGGCGTAGTCGTGGCTGACGAGGGCCTCAAGGCTGAGGCGGCCCATGCCGGGAATTTCAAAAATGGTTTCGATAATCATGGAACCGGCGAAGAGCAGGCCGAGAATGGATCCGAAGCCGGTGGCAATGGGAATGAGGGCGTTGCGCAGGGCATGGCGCCAGATGGCGCGGCGGCGGGTGGCGCCCTTGGCGAGCACGGTGCGCACATAATCGGCGGAGACCTGATCCATGAGGGAGTTTTTCATCATGAGGGTGAGCAGGGCGAAGCTGCCGGAGATGTAGCAGGCCACGGGCAGAACCATGTGGTAGGCGCGGTCGCCGATGCGTTGCCAGAAGCTCATTTCCACGGCGCTTGGCGATTCAAAGCCGCCAAGCGGAAAGACGTCCCACATGCCTTCGACGGTTCCCGCGAGAATCATTTTAAGCACCATGCCGATGGCAAATGAAGGAATCGCATAACCGCAAAAGACAATCAGGCTCGATGCAAGGTCAAAAACGGATCCGTGACGCAACGCTTTGGCGATGCCCAGCGGAATGCAAATCAGATAACTCAGCAGAAACCCCGTGATGCCGAACCAGAGCGACACGGGAAAACGTTTTTTGATGAGCTCCCACGCTGTTTTATTGGGGTAATCGTAAGATCGCATTTTGAGCCCCATGCAATCTTTAATCATCCAGTTCAGGTATTGAATGTGAAAGGGTTTGTCGAAGCCGAATTTTTCTTTGAGCGCTTTTTCCTGATCGGCGGTCACTTGCGCCACACCCGCGCCGCCTCCGCCCGCTTCACCGCCGCCGTCCATGCCGCGCATTTGCATCAGCTTCATTTCCACGGGGCCGCCGGGCAGGATACGCGTCAGCGAAAAACAAATCAGCGTGATTCCGATAAAGGTCGGAATAATGAGCAGCAAACGGCGAATCAGGTAAGTGACGCGATTCATAATACAAAAAATCCTCTAAAAGACGCATTCTCAATTCATGCCCCCGAGTCTAACAAAAAACGCCGGAAGATGAAAGGATGTTTCTCAAAGAAGGCTAATTAGAGCATATTTAAAATGAAACTTCGGCTTTTTTCACCGCTTTTGCTTTTTCACTTCATCCTTTCAGGTCGCCGTAACGCTGCTACGGCTCGCGTGCAAGGATTCGTCAAAAATCAAAATCAATTTCAAAAATCACGAAGTTTCAATTTAAACCTGCTCTAAAAAGCGCGGTGGAAAGATAGCGTTCGGCGGTATCGGGCAGAATGGCGACAATCTTTTTGCCTGCAAACGCCGGCTCCGCGCCAAGGCGGAGCGCCGCAGCCACGGCCGCGCCGCTGGAGATCCCGCAGAAAAGACCCTCTTCGCGGGTGAGGCGGCGGGCGGTTTCGAGCGCTTCTTGTGTGTCGACGGCAAGGGCGCGATCCACAAGGGAGAGGTCGAGGTTTTTGGGCAAAAAGTTGGCGCCGATGCCTTGGATGCCGTGCGGGGCGGGGCGAAGAGGCTCGCCGCTGAGCGATTGGGAAATGAGCGGGCTTTCCGCCGGTTCGACCGCCACGGCGAGGAGGCCGGGGATCCGGCGTTTGAGCCAGCGGGTCGTGCCGGTGAAGGTGCCGCCGGTGCCGACGGTGGCCACGAAGGCGGCGAGATCGTCGCCGAGGTCGGCGGTGATTTCGGGGCCGGTCGTCTGCTCATGCGCGGCGGGGTTGGCGGGATTGTCGAACTGCCCGGGCATGAAATAGCGCCCCGGCTCTTCCGCCAGCAGCGCTTCCGCGCGATTGACGGCGCCTTTCATGCCGTCGGCGGCGGGCGTGAGCACAAGCTCGGCGCCCATGGCTTTGAGGATGGCGCGGCGCTCCACGCTCATGCTTTCGGGCATCACGAGCACCACCTGATAACCGCGCGCGGCGCCGGCGAGGGCGAGGGCGATACCGGTGTTGCCGCTCGTGGGCTCGACCACGCTCATGCCGGGCTTGAGCGCGCCGCGCTGTTCGGCGTCGAGGATCATATTGACAGCCGGTCGGTATTTGACTGAGCCGGAGGGATTGGCTGATTCCACTTTAACAAAAATCTCCGCCTTCAATCCCGCCGCCATCGTGTTCAGGCGAACGAGGGGGGTATGGCCGAGGCTTTCGGGAACGGTGTTGAAAAGGCTCATGGCTGTTTCCTTTCTGTAAAAAACGGTGCGATGGCAAAGGCGATCAAAACGGCGCTGATTCCGGTGGCAATACAATCAGGCGCCCAGTGAACGGTCGGATGAATCAGAAAACGAAGCGTGAAAATGGCTGAGGCAATAAAAAAAACGCTTCCCCAATAACGCAACGCATGCTCTGCCGGTTCGCAAGGCCGGGTCGGGCGGGTCATCACAAAAACAAGCAAAACAAACAGCCCAAGAAGTGTGCTGAGATGTTGCAACACGCCGTAAACGCCGATTTCAATGCCCAGAACGGAAAAGTCTTGAAGAAGAAAGGGCACGCGCTGAACGAGCGGGCTGTGCCAATGGGTAAACAAATCCCACAGCAGGTGCGAAAGCGCGCCAATCAAAACCGACAGCACCATCACGATGGGGCGGCTCAAAAAATCCTTATTCCAATTGTAGGTCGTGTAAACGATGAGGCGGCGCTTGAAAAACAGCGGAAGGTTTTCAATCAATGCATTGCGGACGAGCCCGTGAAAGATGAAGGCAATCAAAAGCGCCACCGGCAAATCGAAAAGCAAAATGCCCTCCCAGGTGTGGCTGAGGGTGCTTTTGATGCGAAAGCGCAAAAAATACTCGAAATCGGGCGCCATGCTTCCCGCAGCCAGAGCCGTCAGCGAAAAACGCTTCGGCTTGAGAAGCGCCAAAGGCAGGACAAGCGCCGGATGCGAAAAACTGAAGGGCATGGCAGCCTACTTTACGAAGGGCGACATCGCGCGGAGGCGGTCGACGATGCCGGGCATGTGCGCAAGGGTGTAGTCGATTTCGGCCTCGGTCGTGTAGCGGCTGAGGCTGAAACGGATCGACCCATGCACCGCCGTGAAAGGCACGCCCATCGCGCGAATCACATGCGAAGGCTCAAGCGATCCGGCCGCGCAGGCGGAACCCGAGGAGGCGCAGATGCCCGCATCGCTGAGCAGATACAGAATGGATTCGCCTTCGATGTATTCGAAGCTCATGTTGGTGGTGTTGGGCACGCGGTTGGCCGGGTCGCCGTTGACGCGTGAATCGGGGCAGGCGGCGAGGAGGCCGCGTTCGAGTTTGTCGCGCAGGGCGGCCACGCGGGTGGCTTCGTCGTCGAGCGAGGCGGTGGCGAGGGCGCAGGCTTTGGCGAGGCCGACGATGTAGGGCACGTTTTCAGTGCCGCCGCGGCGTCCGTTTTCCTGGTGGCCGCCGATCATGAAGGTTTTGAGGCGGGTGCCGCGGCGGATGTAGAGCGCGCCGACGCCTTTGGGGGCGTGAAGCTTGTGGCCGGAGATGGAGAGCAGGTCGACCGGCACATCGCGCAGGTCGATCGGGATTTTGCCGGCGGTCTGCACGGCATCGGTATGCACCACGGCGCCGGCTTCCTTGCCGAGGCGGGCGATTTCTTTGATTGGGAAAAGCACGCCGGTCTCGTTGTTGGCCCACATGATGGAGACCAGCTTGGGGCCGGGCGCGGCGAGGGCTTCGCGGTAGGCGGCCATATCGAAATTGCCGAGGTTGTCCACCGGAATCTCGATGATGCGGTGACCCTTTTCTTCGAGGCGCCGGCACGGCCCCAGCACGGCGGGGTGCTCCACCTTCGAGGTGATGATCGTCAGCTGCGGACCGTAGAATTCGGCGCAACCGAAGATGGCGTGGTTGTTGCCTTCGGTGCCGCAACCGTTGAAGATGATTTCAGCGGGGTCGGCATGGAAAAAAGCGGCGACCTCTTCGCGGGCGGCCTTCACGTCGCGGGCGACCTGACCGCCGAAGGCGTGCATGCTCGAAGGATTGCCCCAACGGGTGGTGAAAAAGGGCAGCATGGCGTCGGTCACTTCGGGGGCGACGCAGGTGGTGGCGTTGTTGTCGAGGTAAACGGTGTTCATCACGCTTGCTCCAGCTTCACGGTGATTTCGGGCGAAACGAATTCGCGGAGTTTGCGCTCAATGAGCGTTTCGCGGGTGAGCTCGGAGGAACGGCAGCCGGCGCACATCCCGCGAAAGGCCACGGTGACCGTGTCGCCCGCGATGTCGATCAGATCCACATCGCCGCCGTCGCGCTTGAGCGCGGGGCGGATATCGCGCTCGATCACCTCTTCGATCAGGCGCATCTTCTGCAGATTCGTGAGCGGCTTGGGCGCGGACGGTTTGGCTTCGGGCGCGGGCGCGGCGGCGGTTTCGTCCAGAATCGCCTGGATTTTATCTCGGCACAGCCCGCAACCGCCGCCGGCTTTACAGTAATTGGTCACATCGTCGACGCTGGTCAGGCTGTTTTCCTTCACCACGGTTTCGATCTCGTGGCGCGACACGCCGAAACAGGTGCAGACGATGTCGTCCTCGATTTCCACGTTGACCGTTTCGCCGGTGCGGTAGTTTTTGATGGCCGCTTCGAGCGCCTCGCGGCCCATCACGGAGCAGTGCATCTTCTGGTCGGGGAGACCGCCGAGATACGCCGCGATTTCGCGGTTCGTGATGGCCTCGGCCTCTTCGAGGGTCTTGCCCAGCACCATTTCAGTGAGCGCGGAGGAAGACGCCACCGCGCTGGCGCAGCCGAAGGTCTGGAATTTCGCTTCCGCAATGCGCCCTTCGGCATCAAGCTTGAACATAAAGGTGAGCGCGTCGCCACACGCCAGCGAACCGACCGTGGCCTGGCCGTCGGGGTTTGCGATTTTACCCACATTGCGCGGGTTGCGAAAATGATCCATCACTTTATCGGTGTAATCCCACATAACGGTACCCTCCTTGCATATCGCGCAACAGTATAGCTTCGCGGCGCAGGGTTCTCAAGCAAAAATCAGCCGAGCCGTGTAAGCGATGTAGATGGCCAGCATCATCCCGCCCGCCACCCGCCCGATGAGGCCGTGGCGCGCCCCCCGGCGGTAACGGTCGAAGAGCGCCACCGCGAAGAGCAGCACGGTGAGGCCGCTCATCACCCCGATGTCGCGCAGAACCAGCGCGGCGGGGAGGTTTTCGGCGGGATGGATGGTCATGGCCAGGCCCGCCACCACCAGCGTGTTGAAAAAGTTGGAGCCCACGATATTGCCCAGCGCCAAATCATCGGAGCCCTTCCGTTGCGCCGCGAGGGTCGACATCAGTTCCGGCAGCGACGTTCCCACCGCCACCACCGTTAAGCCAATGATTAACTCGTTCACCCCCAGCGCCTGCGCAATCCGAATCGCGCTCCACACCAGCAGACGCGAGCTCGCAATCAGCACCGCCAAGCCGCCCGCCGTCAGCCAAACCGACTTCTTGAAGGGGACAGTCTCTTCCTCTTTTGACTCATGCGGCTTCTTCATCGCCGAGCGGATCATCAGCGCCAGCAACACCGCGAAAACCGCGAGAAGCACAATCCCCTCGAAGCGCGAAAAGCCGCCGTCGCGCAGAAAGAAACACGTCAGCGCCGTCACCCCCATCAGCACCGGCATCTCCCGCCACAGCGCCTGGCGGTGAACCGCAATCGGCGCCACCAGCGCCGCCAGACCCAGAATCAAACCGATGTTGGCGATATTCGAGCCATACGCATTCCCGAGCGCAATCAGCGGAGCGCCATCCAGCGAAGCCAGCGCCGAAACCGTCATCTCCGGAACCGACGTTCCGAAGCCCACCACCACCATCCCGATCAGCAGCGGCGGCATCTTCCAATGGCGCGCCAAGCCAGCCGCCCCATCCACAAACCAATCCGAACTCTTCACCAGAAACCAAATCCCGGCAATCAGCCCCGCAATGGAAATCAGATGATTCATTTCTTCAACCACCCGCTGCGCCACTCACCGATCAGCGCATTTTTCACCTCGGTAAATCCTTGCTTCACAAACGCCTCGCGCACATCATCATAGATTGTTTCCAAAATCCCAGAAATCACCAAATCTCCGCCCGGCTTCACCGCCTGCGCGATATTCGGGGCAAACTCAATCAACACCGGCCCCAAAATATTCGCCAGCACAATATCCGCCTCCCCATCGATAGCCGCAAGGTCACCCTCGCAAAACGGAATCCTCACCCCGTTGAAATCGGCATTTTCCAAAGCCACCGTCACCGCATCCGGGTCATAATCAAAGCCCTTCACATCGGCAAACCCCAGCTTCTTCGCGCCAATCGCCAAAATCCCCGAACCGCACCCCATATCCAAAACCGTCCGGTCAAGTTCATCCCCCGCAAGCTCATCCAGCAACTGCAAACACGCCTGCGTCGTCGCATGCTGCCCCGTACCAAAACTCATCCCCGGATCAAGCGTAATCACACAATCCCCCGGCTCGGCATCATACGTTTCCCACGAAGGCCGCACCACGAACCGTTTCGAAATCCGCATTACATGGAAAAACTGCTTCCAACTCTCCGACCAATCGGCGGCAGCCACCCTTCCAACCTGGGGGCTCACTTCACATTCCGCCGCCTCCGCGGCATTCGTAATCGCCTCCACCACCTCGGGAATTTGCGCTTCATCCTCCAGAAAGACCTCCAAAAAAGCCTCCCCGGTCTCCACATTCTCCCGAAACGTCGGCGTAAAAGTATCACACTCCAAAAGCTCCAGGAGCGTATCCACATCCCCGCGCTTCATCGCACACGAAACAACAAATAAATCATTCGGTTGCATTAATGGATTCCTTAAAAATCATACAGTTCGTTCTTATACTCAGTTTCGCAAAAGTCTGCGAGTTTGAAGTTTTTTCCAAATACATCGAAAATTTACACAAAGTGAAGTCTCAATTCCGAGGATGTCGATTAATACCGCTTTGTCAACAAGGTCAAGAACAAGTTCAATATTAGCATTTTCGCGAATAAGAATATCGATTTTTTGAAGAAGTGTCTTTTTTAATTTAGTATCCATTTTTTTAATTTTCGGTAACATAATATTACCCATTTCTGTGGGTAGAATTTCTAAAACACCACCACCATAACTTCTTCCGCATATTTCGGTAAATGCAAACGAGATGCTATTGTAGTATGAAAGTAAAATGGTCTCTGGGTCTATGCCATCATGAAATTTCATACGATGCATCGTATCTGTTGATACCGCATTACAAGAGTTTAAAACAAACTTTGGATAAAGATTGTTTCGTCTTAGAAAAAAAGCATCTGGTATCCAAACAGAGGGTACAATATACCAATTGTCACGAATTGAACACTTGTATCCAATATGTTGTTTTGAGTTTTCTCCGTATTTAATGTATTTTTTGTGTTTATCGGGATAATCTTCAAATGGAGTATTAGGAAAATTAATTAACATTGCTTTTTTCCCTTTTTCAATATTAAATTTCCAGTCAGCCAAAGTAAAATACAATCCATGTGTATGTGAACTCTTCCCAATTAATGGAAGTGTTACTGATTGGAGATCGAATTCTGTTTCTATTGCACGCTCAATTGAAAAATAATTATTGTTACCCGTTGTAATTCCAATATTAATTAGCCCACAATCAGAAAATTTTATAAATCGAGGATCATTTTTAATATTTTGAATGCTGTCTATTTCATCTTGAGATACAAAATATTTTGTCCATTTTTCCTTTACGTGAAGTAATTTTTGAAATTCGGGAAACGGAGGTTTGAGATTTTCAAATGCTGTTAGGTCATCTAATTCAAGAATTCGTATACCTTTTTCATTTGTTCCTTTTTCTCCAATAAAAACAATAACTTCTTGTGATATATCAGGAAAAACTAATTTTTTAAAAGTAACCAGTGTGATTTTTGCAAGTTGATCGGATAAAAATAAGCGTAAATCTTCTGCGTAAGCGACTTGAAGAATCTCTGCTGGTATGATAAAGGCGATTTTCCCATTCTTTTCTAACATTTGAACACAGGCGACAAGAAAACAAACCCATGCATTAATCAATTTATTTGATTTCATGCCATTTGATTTTAATATTTTTGACTGCACATATCTTTGATGTTCGGTTAAATACTGATAACGAATATAAGGTGGGTTTCCAATAATTAAATCATATTTTTCATTACGATCTCTTCTTTCGAAGAAATCAAAAAAATCCTCATTTAGCAATGAAATATTTTTACTTCTAGTTTGTATTTTTTCGATTTCATCTTTTTCAATCTCAACGGCAATAATCTTCTCGAGATTTTCAAGCATATTACAGTTTGAAAAAGCATCAAGAAATACGCCATCACCACAACTAGGTTCTAATACTCGATTAAATTTTTCAGATGCAAAAAAGGAAACAATTGAATTTGCAAGTTGAATTGGGGTGTAATACGCGCCGCGTAATTTTTGTTCGGAACTGTCTTTTTTGAGTCTCATTATGACGTTCTCCTCGCCGAAAGTTGATAGACGGATGAAATTAAAGATTCAATTTCTCTAATTAATCTCTTTTTTTGTTCTTCATATACACTTTTCTCATGTTTTGTTGGATTTTGAGTCAGTTTTATGTTTATTTCATAAATTTTCTTTGTTGTTTTTGTAACTTGGTCATGGATACTCTTTTGTTCGGGGATGGAGAAGTCGAGTTTTACGAATGGAAGATTACGAAGCACAGCTGTTCCTCGGGAATAGAAGCCCCCTTCAAAAGGGCTACCAAAAGTTTTAATAATTTTTTCAGTGTAAGGATTTGTAAGCCATGCTTGGATATACTCCAAAGAATAAGAACTGTTTTCTTTTTGTGTAATTGCACAGTATCCAGCTGTTCCTCCAGAGGCAATCACCATATCCTGCGAATCGAAAATATACATAGGATCATTTTCATGTCGTAAAATACCAACTATTAATTTTGGAGTATTTGTAAATGAAGTCAATGCTTGCGTACGACCATACTGGTACCACGTTTCATCAGTTGCGTTTGGAACATCTCTATTTCCATTCATACTTTTAGGAAGCAAACGGTTATACTGCGATTCAAAATACTCATATGTCCCTGGAAAATGGAGCTTCATTTCGTTAATTGGAATGAGAATTCCATTGCTATCGTAAGGAAATATAATGTATTTATCAGTAGTTGGAAGACTATACGAAGTCAATCCTCTTTCATGTCTTTTTGTTGGTTTAAAATATGGTCGTAAAATAGCTTTTTCTATTTTGTATCTTTTTTCTTCTTTGACTATTTCAAATGAAGACTTTGTTGTTTTTTGTATTTCACTTTGTGAAAACCAATAGACAGGGGGGGAGGTTTCTGCACTTGTTTGAATTCCATTAAAAATATTTACATGATCTCCAAGCTTTGATGTCGTTTTTAATAATTGATTTAGTATTGGCAGAAACTCAGAATCAGAAGTTAATACCCAAGGGAAATTTTCTAACACCGATTGTTTGAAAGAAAGACATTTTGTCGGTTTGAAAAGGAATAAATCATTGATAGACATAGGTGTTGAATAAGAAAAAACATCTTGTTTCAATTTTTGTAACAACATGATGCAACTATATGTGGTTTTGTTGTTAAATAATTGAACACATTCGAAATCATTGATAGATATTAAACTTTTTTGTAGCGCTATTAATTTGCATAAGTTTTTACCAGATGGAATTTTGAAAAATTTGTTTGGAACGATGTAACAAACATATCCATTATCTTTAATTTTGGTTAATGCTCGTTCAATAAAAAGAAAATATTTATCAAATTGTTTATTCACTGAAGCATAATATTTTTTATACGCTTCAAATTCAATGGGTGCAAGAAGATTATGCATATCTTCCGTCTTCACATAGGGAGGATTTCCGATGATTGCGTCAAAACAAGTGCTTTCCGAAATATTGTCCCAATAAAACGGAGTCACTTTTTGGTAATGATTCTCGTCCAATTCTTTTAGTTCATCTTTTCCAATTAAAGAATTACCGTGTAAAATATTCTTGTCCAAGTTCGGTAGTATAGGTCTTGCACAGGAAATAGAGGGTTCTGTTTCATCTTGGATAAGTTTGATAAATAAGGAAAATTTTGCAACCTCCACGGCATGGATATCAATGTCAATTCCATAAATACATGAACAAAGAATTTTCTTTTTTTCATCAAAAAAAAGTTTATATCCACCATTTTCAGTTTCAATTAAACAAGACTTATCATTTTGTAAATACCAATTCACGCAGTGATTTTGTAAATATTCAAAAATTTCTTCAAGATATATTCCTGAACCGCATGCAATATCCGCTATTTTTAGTGTAAGTATTTCCTCTGGTGTTTTCCCCTCACATAATTTCGTCATGGTTTCCCTAACCATGTATTTTACAATTTCAAGTGGTGTTGTTACAATAGAACGGTTGATGCCCTCTTTTTTTTGAAGTTCTATTTTCTCATTATTGGAAAGTATTAAATGCTCTGTTAAAAACATCTCATAAATTTTTCCAAGTATGTTTGGATCAATTATATTAAATAAATATGAAGTTTGAGGATAATACAATGACTCGATAATGTCGATTATAATGTTATTATTCAAATCAAAAATAATTTTTTCTCCTGAAAAAAGCCCTGCGTTATATCTTTTGTCGGCTTGTTGAAATAGAATTTCAAGTTCGGTTTTTAATGTTTCTGGGTCTTTTATTGTTCTGTTTAGATTATGATATAATGGAAGTTGTTTATCTTCACAAATACGAAGAAAAACAATTTGGTTGATGAACTCCTGTACGACATCATTTAAAATCTCTAACGAATGATACTTTTCCCGCTTATAGAGATCATTGCTTAATAAAACTCTCCATGTATTTATTTTGCTAAGAAAATGAACATCAATTGGGACTTTTGTTTTTTTAGAATTAATAATAATTTTATTATCAAATGAGCCGGAGTGCACACTTTCGCGCGAAATGAAACTAGCAATATCTTTGAAATCTTTAATGTAGTTTTTATAATTATATATCCTATAACGAGCCACTTGACTATTATCACTAGATTTAGGCTCGTAACTCGTATCATAAATAATTAAATATTCAAAATTTGTTAGTATCGCTATTTTGTGATTTGCATTCCAACCATATTTTCTGATTTGTAAAGCGGAATCAGGATCAATTGAAATATCAACAGCAGGTTTTTTGGCTTCTACAAAAATTTTACTAATTGTATTCAACATTAAGGTGTAGTCGGGCCTCCCCGAATCTACTTTCTTTTCAACAATAACCTCGCGTTGTTCAGGAGGGTTTCCTTTTGCATTTGAAATATCCCAACCGAATAACAAAAGTAATTTGTCAATGTATTCTAAGCGACATGAGTATTCGTTATAACGATTACTTTCTCTTTTGTAATATTCATGACTCTTTTTAAAATTTTGAATGAGGTCTTTTAATATTTCAATATTTGTTTTCATGGCTTTAAAATCATTCACAGGCTGCATATGCGATCCATTTAAACTGTTGACTTATTCCCACTCGATGGTTGACGGGGGTTTGGAGGTGATGTCGTAGACTACGCGGTTGATTTGGGGGACGGCATCGGTGATGAGGGTGGAGACGCGGGCGAGGAAATCCATCGGGAGGTGGACGAAGGCGGCGGTCATGAAATCACTGGTTTTGACGGCGCGCAGGGCGAGGGTGTAGGCGTAGGTGCGGGCGTCGTTGCTGACGCCGACGGAGCGGTTGGCGGTGAGGACGGCGAAGTATTGGTTGGCTTGGGCGGAGTGGCCGGAGGCGGCCATTTCGGCGCGGAAGATGGCGTCGGCGGCGCGGAGGATGTCGAGCTTGTCGCGGGTGAGTTCGCCGATGCAGCGGACGCCGAGGCCGGGGCCGGGGAAGGGTTGGCGTTCGACGATTTCGGGGGGGATGCCGAGGGCGCGGCCGACGGCGCGGACTTCGTCTTTAAAGAGGTATTTGACGGGCTCGATGATGCCTTTGAAGCCGATGCGCTCGGGGAGGCCGCCGACGTTGTGGTGGGCTTTGACGGCTTTGCCGCCTTCGGCGCCGCTTTCGATGATGTCGGGGTAGATGGTGCCTTGGACGAGGTAGTCGAGCTCGCCGAGTTTGCGGGCTTCTTCTTCGAAGACGCGGATGAATTCTTCGCCGATGATTTTGCGTTTCTGTTCGGGGTCGGTGATGCCTTTTAATTTGCCGAGGAAGCGGGAGGAGGCGTCGATGCTGATGAGGTTGAGGCCGAAGTGGCCGCGGAAGACGGTGTCGATCTGCTGGGGTTCGTCTTGGCGCATGAGGCCGTGGTCGACGAAGACGCTGGTGAGCTGGCTGCCGATGGCTTTGTGGAGGAGGAGGGCGCAGACGGAGGAGTCGACGCCGCCGGACATGGCGAGGAGGACGCGTTTGGTGCCGACTTGGGCGCGGATGGCGGCGATGGTTTCGTCGATGAAGTGCTGGGTGGTCCAGTCTTGGGTGAAGTGGCAGGTTTCAAGCAAAAAGGGTTTGAGGGTGGTGTCGTCGCAGGGTTTGTCGATGAGGTCGAGGATGGGGATGTTGAGGCTGGCGAGGTCGGCGGAGGGTTGTTTGCCGTGGGTGGCTTCGCCGCACTGGGGGCCGCGCTGGAGGATGATGGCTTTGGGGTTGTAGGATTGGATGCGGTCGAGGGGGGCGGTGTAGGGGAGGACTTCGCAGTAGATGTTGAGGGCGCGGATGGCTTTGGCGGCGAGCTGGGCGTTGAGGGCGCCGAAGTCGAGGATGAGGGCGGTGGGGTGGTTGGTGGGCATGGTGGGGTCCTTTGGGTTACGAATCGATAAAGAGTTCGGCGGAGGGGAAGAGGGGGTCGGTGGTGGAGCGGATGCCGAGGCGGCGGAGGCCGGCTTCGTCGCCGGGGGTGAGCATGTGGGAGAGGTGGAGTTCGCAGTCGCGCAGGTCGATGAGGCGGTCGAGGGCGTCTTGGGCGGTGGGGTTGACGGCGGCGCTGATGGCGAGGCCGATGAGGGCTTCGTCGAGGTTGAGGGAGGTGTGGCGGCCTTTGAGGATGTCGCGTTTCATGTGGACGATGGAGTCGACGACTTGGGGGGCGATGAGGTGGATGCGGTCGGGGATGTGGGCGAGGGTTTTGACGGCGTTGAGCATGGTGCTGGCGGCGGCGTGGAGGAGGCGGGAGGAGCGGCCGGTGATGATGCGGCCGTCTTTGAGCTGGAGGGCGGCGCCGCTGTGGATGCCGAGGGCTTTGTCGGGGCGGAGGGCGGCCTGGCGGGCGGCTTCGCGGGCGGGGTTGACGACGGCGCGGTCTTCGGGGGCGATGTCGAGCTCGCTCATGAGGCGTTCGATGCGTTCGACGGTCTGCTGGGCGCTGTCGCCTTTTTTGGTGGAGTCGCAGAGGTGGTGGAAGTAGCGGCGGATGACTTCCTGTTTGGCGGCCTTGCGGACGGTGTCGTCGTCGCTGATGCCGAAGCCGACGCAGTTGACGCCCATGTCGGTGGGGGAGGCGTAGGGGCAGCTTTGGGTGCTTTCGAGGCGGTTCCAGATGGCGCGGAGGAGGGGGTAGGCTTCGATGTCGCGGTTGTAGTTGATGGCGACGATGCCGTGGGCGTCGAGGTGGAAGGGGTCGATCATGTTTTGGTCGCCGAGGTCGGCTGTGGCGGCTTCGTAGGCGAGGTTGACGGGGTGTTTGAGGGGGAGGTTCCACACGGGGAAGGTTTCAAACTTGGCGTAGCCGGCGGCGCGGCCGGCGGTGCGGTCGTGGTAGAGGAGGGTGAGGCAGGTGGCGAGCTTGCCGCTGCCGGGGCCGGGGCCGGTGACGACGACGATGGGGCGGGTGGTGGGGACGTAGGCGTTGGAGCCGTAGCCGGTTTTGCTGACGATGAGGTCGAGGTTGCCGGGGTAACCGGGGACGGTGCGGTGGCAATAAACGTGGATGCCGCGCTTTTTGAGCTTGTTGTGGAAGAGGATGGCGGCTTGCTGGCCGTCGAAGCGGGTGATGACGACGGCGCTGACGAGGATGTCCCAGGCGCGGAGATCGTCGATAAGCTTGAGCGCATCATCGTCGTAGGTAATGCCGAAATCGGCGCGCATTTTTTTGCGCTCGATGTCGCCTGCGTGCACGCAGAGGATGATTTCGGCCTGGTCTTTGAGCTTCTGAAGGAGGCGAAGCTTCACGTTGGGGTCGTAGCCGGGGAGGACGCGTTCGGCGTGGTGGTCGTACATGAGCTTGCCGCCGAATTCGAGGTAGAGCTTGTTGCCCGATTGCGCCGCGCGCTCGAGGATGGCGTCGGTTTGAAGCTGGAGGTATTTTTCGTTGTCGAATCCGGTCTTTTGCATGATCTTTTCCCCGTGCGCGGCGTAAACTGGAGAGATGCGGCGGCTTCGCGCATACGGGCAATTAGGTTAGCACAAGAAGGGTGGGGAGTCATCACTTTTTTCGGCGAAAATAAACAGTTTCCAATTTTGAGCGCTTTCGGCTATGATATCGCGCCATTTCCAAAAAGGAGGCGAATCATGCATATTGAAACTCTTTGCGTACAGGCCGGCTATTCTCCCGCCAACGGCGAGGCCCGCGTGCCGCCGATTTATCAATCCACCACTTTTAAATACGACACCAGCGAACAGGTCGGCGATCTCTTTGACCTCAAAGTGCCGGGCTTTTTCTATACCCGCCTCGCCAATCCCACGGTCGATGCGGTTGAGCAGCGCATCGCGGCGCTCGAAGGCGGCGTGGGCGCCATGTGCACAGCCTCCGGTCAATCGGCCTCCTTCGTGGCGCTGATGAACCTGTGCTCGGCGGGCGACCACGTGGTCTCCACCGCCAGTATCTACGGCGGCACCTTCAACCTTTTCGCCGTGACGATGAAGCGCATGGGCGTGGAGTTCACCTTTATTGCCGATGACGCGACCGACGAGCAAATCGCCGCCGCCATCCGCCCCAATACCAAAGCCGTCTTCGGCGAAACGCTCGCCAACCCCGCCCTTTCGATTCTCGACATCGCGCGCTTCGCCCGCGTGGCCCACGCCCACGGTTTGCCCCTCATCGTCGACAACACCTTCCCCACGCCCTTCCTTTGCCGCCCCATCGAGCATGGCGCCGACATCGTGATTCATTCGACCTCAAAATACCTCGACGGTCACGCCATGGCCCTCGGCGGCGTGATCATCGACAGCGGCAATTTCGACTGGGCCTCTTCCGGCCGCTTTCCCGCCTTCACCACCCCCGACGCCTCCTACCACGGCATGGTCTACACCGAAACCTTCGGCAAAGCCGCCTTCATTGTGAAAGCCCGCGTGCAGCTCATGCGCGACCTCGGCCCCATGCTCTCCCCTCAAAACGCCTTCCTCCTCAACGTCGGCATCGAAACCCTCTTCCTGCGGATGGAACGCCACAGCTCCAACGCCCAGCGCGCCGCCGAATACCTGGCCAACCATCCCCAGGTCACTTGGGTCAATTACCCCGGCCTCCCCGGCAATCCGTGGAATAAACTCGCTAAAAAATACCTCCCCAAAGGCTGCGCCGGCGTGATTTCATTCGGCGTGAAAGGCGGGCGCGAAGCCGCCATGAAGCTGATGAATTCACTCAAGCTCGCCGCGATTGTGGTTCACGTGGCCGATGCCCGCACCGGCGTGCTCCACCCGGCAAGCATGACCCACCGCCAGCTCAGCGACGAACAGCTCCTCGCCGCCGGCATCCGCCCCGAAATGATTCGCTTCTCCGTGGGCATCGAGCACATCGACGACATTTTGGCCGACCTCGACCAGGGCTTCGCCGCGATTCAGTAACGCGCTCACGACCGGCGTTGCTTCGGCGCCGCCGGTCGTCTTACAACACCTTTGATTTCATTCTCACGCGGAGGCGCGGAGTGCGCGGAGCTATTTCCTTGAAATAAAACTCAAAATGGCGTGTAAATAGCTCCGCGCACTCCGCGTGAGAACTGAACAAGGCTTC
>JAVBLT010000030.1:0-14613 GCA_031553315.1 Kiritimatiellia bacterium | reverse complement strand
TCGGCCAGGGTACTGCGGGAGTTGCCCGTGGGAGAGCAGCACGCCGCCGGAACTTAAGAGACCTGTAAGCGATTACAGGTCTCTTTTTTTATGCCCGCTTCGCGCAAACGCCTGCGGGCGGGGCACAAAAAAAGCCTTTTGCCATCTATTCCATTGCTTGTGGAGGCGGAGCGTGATACTCTTTTGGAAGTAATTTTGTTTTGCATTCTGTGAAGGAGATAAAGGCGCTACATGCATGCTTTGACTGTGTTTTATCTGCATACGAGGCAGGAGTGTGATGAGGTTTTGCTTCAGGAAATGGCTTATGGGCTTTCGGATGTGTTCCGGGCGTTTTGCCGGGAGACGTTTACCTATGACGAGCCGCTGGATTATCCTGTGATCCGCATTATTCCGGTTCAGACGCCGAAGGAACTGGATGAACGGCTGTTTCTGGCGCCGAGCGCGCGGAGCTTTCTTTCGGATGATGCGAAGCATTGTATTTTTTTCATGTTGGATGATGCGTTGTGCCTGATGCCTGATGGATCTGCGCCGGTGAGGGTGGATGAGGGGGCGTGGGTCTCGCTCAATGCGTTGTGCCTGGATGGGCTGACGATCCAAAACTGGCTGTTCACGTATTTCCCGGCGTTGCCGAAGGTGGTGCTGACGCATGCGGGGCGCCCGCAGGTGGCGCTGCCGAGCAGGCGGTGGGTGAAGAAGCCGGTGGAGGTGTTCGCGAATACGGGGCGGTACGGGACGAGGATCGAGCATTTGTTTTCGTCGTTCTGGATGCCGCATTTCTGGCATGCCTTGCAGCGTTATGTGATGGTGAAGGCGGGCACGAACTGGCATACGCCGGGGCACAATGGGGGCAATGCGTTTGAGCGGTCGGTGTTTCTGGGGGGGTTCCACGATGCGTATGACCCGATGATTTTCAGGTCGGATTTGAGTGTGTCGGTGGAGTCGCTGGGGGATTTGTCTACGCCGGAGGGGCATACGCCGCTCTCGGAGGCGCAGAGGTTGACGTCGGAAATCTTTTGCACGGCGCAGAGTTATTATGTGACGAATGGATCGTCGACCTCGAATAAGGCGATGCTGATGACGTTGCTGCGGCCGGGTGAGACGGTGCTGCTGGATCGCAACTGCCACAAATCCGTTCACCACGCGGTGGTGATGGCGGGGGCTGTGCCGCGCTATCTGCCCGCGCATTACAACCGCCGCCTGGGGATCTGGGGGCCTGTGCCGCTGGAGGAGATTGAGGAGGCGCTCAACGCGGCGCCGGATAAGAGCGCGGATAAGCCGCGCATGCTGGTGCTGACGACGTGTACGTATGAGGGTATTCTCTATCCGGTTTGGGAAATCGCGCGGCTTTGCGAGGAGCGGGGGATTATTTTCTATGCGGATGAGGCGTGGGCGCCGTATTTGAATTTTCACCCGTTTTATACGACGACGACGCCGGCTGGGCTTCAGGTCCGCTACAATGCGGTGAATGAGGAGCACGGGGCGCATTTCGCGGTGCAATCCACGCATAAGGCGCTGGCGGCGTTCAGCCAGGCTTCGATGATTCATGTGTCGATCCGCTTCAGAAAGCTGCTGGAGGGGGACAACCCGAGGTTTAAGTGGCTGCGGCAGCGTTTTGCGCTTCACGGGCATGGGTCGTATGAGAAATTCAGCCACGATTTGCATGAGGTGCTGCGCTATTGGCACTCCACGTCGCCGCATTATCCCACGCTGGCCACGCTCGATATGGCGGGGATTCACATGCGCCTGGAGGGGTTGCGCCTGATTGAGGAGCGGTTGCACTGGGTGGCGGCGTTTAAGGCGCGGGTGGCGCAGGCGTGCGGAATCCCGGAGGAGGATTGTTTCGCGGGGCTTGAGGCGGTGGCGGGCGACGACCCGCGCTGGCGCCGCCGGGGCTACATGCACGATCCGCTGAAGATGATGCTTTCGTTCCGTTCGCCGGAGCTGTGCAGCGAGTTTAAGAAGCTGCTCCAGGGATCGAAGATTCAGTGGGAAAAATCCACGCCTGTGACGATTCTTTTCCTGGTGACGGTCGGCACGGTGGAGGATCATTTTGAATACCTTTTCCGCTGTATCCGCAAGATGCGGTCGGCGATCGGGCGGCCTGAGCAGGTTCTGGTCGACGAGGGCATGGAGCGCGCGGTCGACGGTCAGGCGGCGGTGCTCCCGCGCGATGCCGCGCTGTGCGATGGGGAGCTGGTGCAGCTGGAGGAGACGGAGGGCCGCATTTGCAGCCAGCTTCTGGTGCCGTATCCGCCGGGGATTCCGGTTTTCATTCCGGGGCTCCGCATCACGCGCGCGATGATTGCGCTGATTCAGCATGTGATTGCCCGCGAGGGCGCTTCGGCGGTTCACGGTCTTTTCAGCCGCGGCAAGCGCCACTTTGTGGAGGTTATCCGCAAAGACGAGGAGAAGCGGGTGCATTGGATTGAAAACCGTTGACCGTAAAAAAGCGGCGTGCTTTCGGGCACGCCGCTTTTTTTATTCCACGCTCACGGGGTAGGAGCGTTTGAGGGGATAGGAAACGGGTTTGGGATCGCCTGATTTCCAGGTTTCGGAAACGTGATAAAACCCTTTCCCGCCGGTGGGCAGCAGCACGCCTTGGTGTGAAAAGGAGGTTGTTTTGAGCTTTGCGCCGTTTTCTTCGTAGAGGTTGAATTTGCCGGTGAAGAGGCCGGTGGTTTTGTTTACGCTGAGGGTGGCGGCGCCGGGATTCTGGGGGTTGTAGATGTATTGGGCGGTGGGTTTGTCGTAGACGGGGCCTTTTGCCGCGGGCAGCTTGATGCCGCCTTTGGCGTCGGGCAGGATTTCCACGGCGTAGTCGTGGGCGTTGAAGGAGAGGCCGGCGTAGTGGGCGGCGAGGTCGGCGCCGTTGCTGTAACGGCCGCCGGAGGGGGTCAGCGCCATGGCGAAGCGGTCTTCGGTGGCGGGTGTTTTGCCTGTGGGTGTTTTGCCGGGGTAGCGCCATTGCCAGGCGGCGCCGGCGAGGGTGCCTTCGGGGGCGGCGTGGAGGAGGCCGGAGCAGAGGCCTTGCGAGTTGTAGAGGGGCAGGAAGGCGGGGACGACGGCGCTGCCGTCGAGCAACAGCATGGGAATGCCGCCGCTGACGGCGGCGCCGTCGGCGAGTTTGCCTGCGAGCTTGACCGTGCCCTTTGCGTCGACCGTGGCGGTGATGTAGCCGTGGCCCTCGGGGATGTTTTGGGCCTGGCCCTCGCTTTCTTCAATGAAGGTACCTTCGAGCGCGAGGGTGTAATACCCTTTGTAGGTTGCGTTGAGCTCGGCGAGGGCGGTTGCGTTTTTGGCGGTGAAGGGGTTGCGCTGGGCGGTCAGCTCGGCGGTGCCGTTGAAGAGGCCGGTCATGGCGCAGGCGTTCCACGGTAGGGCGGCATCAAGCGCGAGGGTGAGTGTTTCGCCTTTCTTGGCGGCCATTTCGGCGGTGAAAAGCGAATCCGCCCGAGCCGACCACGAGGGCGCGGCGAACGAGAGCGCGCCGCCGGTCGAAACCACCTTTGCCGTGATTTTACCCGTTGCCGAAACCGTCGCCGTAAAGGACCCGCAGATTCCGGCCTCATTCTCCACATAGCCGTTGAAGGCTCCCTGCGCCGCGGCCGGCAGCGCCTCGATCGCAATCGCCACGCTCTTCGCATCGATCTTCTTGCTGTTGGCCGCGCTGGTGGCTTTGATGGCGGCGTTGAAGGTTCCGGCTTTTGCGGGCACGCCGGAGACGAGGCCTGTGGCGGCGTTGAGTTTCAAGCCGGTGGGCAAGCCGCTGGCGCTGAATTTTACGGGCTTGGCGCCGTCATTGATTTCAACCTGCAATTCAAAGGGCACGCCCACCATGCCGCGTGCCGACGCGACCTGGATCACCGGATCCGCGCAATCGGCCTTCATCCTGAACCGCGCGGTGTAGAGGGTATCGACAGCCGGCGCCACCTTGATTGAAGCGGTCGCCTCGCCCGTATCCCAATCCACAAACAGGGCATCTTTCTCCGGTTTTGCGGTGAGGGTTACCGGCTTGCCGTTGATCACCTGCCCATTGGCGGGCGAAAGCGTGATTGTGCCCGGTCCGTCGGCGAGGGGAATGACCACCGGCACCGTCACGCGTGTTGTCACCGCATTGAGCGTGGTCGTTTCGTTGATCCGAATCGTAATGGTTTGTTTGGCGGGCGCAATCCAGCGTGGATCTGCGGATCGGAAGAAAACGGTATAGCTTCCCGCCTTCAGCGGGGTTGCTGCATCGGTAACTGCGAACCACTCTTTGTTGTTCACGCTCCATTCAATACCCGGCGCTTCCGTTGGCGAAGGCGTGATTTGGAGATAACCGGGCGAGACGAGGTAGACAGGGGTCAGCGTCACATTCACTGCGGGCATGACAACGGTGGTGGATTGCGCTTTCGCGTTGAACCCCGCACCAAGATTCGCGGTGGCGGGAGCAACGGCCCATTTCTCAAAGACCATGTTGTCGACATCGGGAGCTGTCGCTTCAATTTGTTCACCTTCAAAAGCCTCGGTTGTCTTTCCGGTTTTCACGGTCAGGGTGTAGGCTTTCAGCCACAGCGCGTAAAGTGTATGGTTTTGTGTTGCCGTAACGCGTGTAGATTCGGTGGTTTTCGAGCCGGCGCCCTGCGGCTCAGTCCACCAACCGCCGAAAACATAACCGGAACGCTGTGGAGTGGGAAGCGTACCGTATGTGCCGCCCTGCGGAACCGTGAAGGTCGCGGGGGTTACGCTACCGCTTTGAGCGTTGAGCGTTACGGTGTGTGTAATGACCGCCCAGTGGGCGTATACGGTGTGGTTGGCCGCGGCAGTTACTTTTGTAGAAGTTTCGATTTTGTTCCCCCCTTCGCTTTCCGTGAACCAGCCGGCAAAAACGAACCCGTCTTTTACCGGCACGGGCAAGTTGCCGTAGGGGGAATCGAATATGACGGTTTGCGTTGTCGGGGTCACGCTGCCGCCTTGGGCATTGAGAGTCAGCGTGTAATTTTCCGCGGTCCATTTTGCGTGCAGGGTTTGTGCCTGGGTAATGATAACCTGGCTTTCGGCGGTGATACGGGTACCGCCTCCGTTGGCTACGGTGAACCACCCTTCGAATGTATATCCCGGTCGCGTCGGTTCCGGAAGCGGGCCGTATTTCAGGCTGTAGGCCACGAGGATCGACGGTTCGGAAACCAAACCGCCGTGTGCGTTGAAGGTGACCCTGTAGCGCGAAAGCAGTTCATAAGCTCCAATATCGATTGTTGCCACACCATCGCCGTTTCCATCCATGGTGCGTTGATTACCATCGGGGTCGTAGGTCTTGTAGTTGCGGCTTCCGTTTCCCGCATCGACGCATGGAGAATCCGGTTTCAAACGGAAATTCATGGCGGCGACATCCACAAATTTAGGATCCGCCTCAATATTACCGGTTCCCTCCACATAAGGTGAAGTACATGAATAGGAAAATGTGCCATTGTAATAGTTGCTGAGCAGGCCTGAGGTGAGTGTGTTGTTTAACACAATGCAGTTGTAGAGCTTAATGTTGATTGTGCCTATTGATGCCTGATTGCCGCTGTAGACTCCGCCTCCATACGCCCCCGCCCGGTTTCCATAAAGTGTGCAATTGTATAATGATGCGCCCGATGTATAACCGGCGATTGCTCCGCCCGCGAATCCGGCGCTGTTGTTGTAGAGAAGGCAGTCATACAAATTTAATGTGTCGAAACAGGCGCCTCCTTGTGCAGTGGCAACATTATTTGAGATGACACAACCATATAACGACCCTCCTTCAGTTCCTCCTCCCAATCCGTGTGAGGTGTTGTTATAAATCAAGCAGTTGTAAAGAGAACAGGCTCGTGCGCCACCGCCTCCTTCAGAAGCCGACTTTGTTTCAAGTGCGGTATTATCGCGGATGATACAGTTTTTGAGGGTTGCACCTCGCACTCCGCCGCCTTTACCGGCTGAGTTTCCGTAGATTTCACAATTTTCAAGCGTAAGGATTAAACCTCCGTTGACACCTCCTCCATAATGGGGAGCGTATGAATTGCGAATGACGCAATCTGCAATGACGGGATTCGGAGCGTGTGACGGTTTACGTGTGGAGTCACTACTGACGGCTCCGCCACAGGCAGATTGTGATAATGATCGCGAACCTGTTGTTCCTCCTTCCAATGTAAATCCTTCTAAACGACCTGCTGCGATAAAGACACACCGTACGGCGGCAAGTGTATTATACGCAGCTGTGCCTGACCCGCGAATAAAAGTGGTTTCTTTGCCATCACGGCTTTTTACGGTAATATTTTTGATGATCCCGATTCGATTGTAGTCATCAGGTGTGAGAGAGATGGAATACATTACGCTCCCTTTATCATAAACACCTGGGGCAACGAGTATTGTGTCAAACTCGGATGCTTTGTCGATTGCGGTTTGAATAACTTGGATTGCGGTCTCCCACGTAGTCCCGTCGCCGGTATCATCGGGGCGGGAGGCGTCGACGTACCAGGTTGCGGCGGGGGAGGCAAGCCCGGCGAGGCAAAGGAATGAGAAAATAAAGAGTCTTTTCATGTTTCGCTCCTTCTCTGTGACCCGCCGAAAAAAGGCGGGCCTCTCGGTTCATATTTTCAGATGAGGCACGACCAAGCGCCTTGGACGAAAGCATGAAGAGAGGCGCGCCCAAATAGAAGCGACGCCTCCGCTTACATGTCGTTCGTCCGGAAAATTTGGTCGTTTTCATCTGAACGATTTGTAATGCGGTAACGCAAAATAAAAAGCTATTTTTCGTTGCGGTAGAAGAGAGGTCGCTTGCGCGATGTCTTCAAAAATCCATCAACATTATCAAATTAGCACAGTGGCGGGGAAAGCGCAAGCGGGAAAGTGAAAAATGTGATAATTTTTTCACTTGGATCGAAGGCGCCGGAAGGGGATTACAATCCGCCGAAGGGGTTGCAGGTGAAGCTGGTGCCTTTGTTGCCGGGGCGGGGCGGGGGGGTGTTGCCGGGGCGGCTGGGGGCGCCGGGGCTTTTGGGGGGGCCGGAGCGGGCGGTGAGGCTGATGCGTTTGAGCTTGAGGTCGACGGTGAGGACGCGGACTTTGAGCCGGTCGCCGGTTTTGACGGCTTGGGAGGGGTCGGTGATGTAGCGGTCGGAGAGCTCGGAGATGTGGACGAGGCCATCCTGATGCACGCCGATGTCGACGAAGGCGCCGAAGGCGGTGACGTTGGTGACGATGCCTTCGAGGATCATGCCGGGCTGGACGTGGGCGATTTCGGTGACGTCGTCGCGGAAGGCGGGTTTTTCGAAGGTGGCGCGGGGGTCGCGGCCGGGCTTTTTGAGCTCGGCGATGATGTCGCGCAAGGTGGGCTCGCCGACGCTGGCGGAGATGTAGCGGCGGATGTCGATTTTGTCGATGGCTTCGGTTTTGCCGATGAGCTCGGGGAGGGGAAGGCCGAGGTCGGCGGCCATTTTTTCGACGAGGGGGTAGCGCTCGGGGTGGACGGCGGAGGCGTCGAGCGGGTGTTTGCCGCCGTGGATGCGGAGAAAGCCGGCGGCTTGCTCGAAGGTTTTGGCGCCGAGGCCGGGGACGTGGGTGAGCTGTTCGCGGCTCTGGAAGGCGCCGTTTTCGTTGCGGTAGGCGATGATTTTGCGGGCCATGGTGGGGCCGATGCCGGAGACGCGGGTGAGGAGGGGGGCGCTGGCGGTGTTGAGCTCGACGCCGACGTGGTTGACGCAGCTGACGATGACTTCGTCGAGCTTGCCGGCGAGCATGGGGGGGTGGACGTCGTGCTGGTATTGGCCGACGCCGATGGCTTTGGGGTCGATTTTGACGAGCTCGGCGAGGGGGTCCTGGAGGCGGCGGCCGATGGAGATGGCGCCGCGGATGGTGAGGTCGAGGTCGGGGAATTCTTCGCGGGCCACGTCGGAGGCGCTGTAGACGGAGGCGCCGGCTTCGTTGACGGAGACGACGAGGATGCCTTCGGCGTGGGCTTTTTTAAGGGTCTGGCGGACGAAGGTCTCGGTTTCGCGCCCGGCGGTGCCGTTGCCGATGGCGATGGCTTGGGGGTGGTAGCGGGAGATGAGCTTGCAGAGGTCGACTTGGGCTTCCATTTCGCGGCGGTCGCCGCCGGTGGGGTAGAGGGTGAGGGTGTGGAGGAATTTTCCGGTGGCGTCGAGGGCGGCGCATTTGCAGCCGGTGCGTATGCCTGGGTCGATGCCGATGACGGTGCGCTCGCCGAGGGGGGGCTGGAGGAGGAGGTGGCGGAGGTTTTCGGCGAAGACTTCGACGGCGGATCGGTCGGCTTTCATTTTGAGCTCGACGGCGGCATCGAGCTCGACGCTGGGGGCGATGAGGCGTTTGTAGCTGTCTTCGGCGGCTTTTTCGAGCTCGGCGGCGAAGGTGGAGCGGGGGTTGTGGTTGAAGAGCTCGAGGGCTTTTTTGAGGATGGGGGCGGAATCTGCGCTGATGCGGCTGCGCAGGATGCCTTCGCTTTCGCCGCGGCGGATGGCGAGGAAGCGGTGGGAGGGGATGGTGCGCACGGGCTCGGAGAATTCGTAGTATTGCTCGAATTTGGTGGGCTGGGCGGGTTTGGGCTCCACGGCTTGGGAGGTGATGAGGCCGTGGTCTTGGAGGGTGCGGCGGGCGAAGCCGCGCAGGTCGGCGTGCTCGGCGATGGTTTCGGCGACGATGTCGCGGGCGCCGGCGAGGGCGGCTTCGGTGGTTTCGACGCCTTTTTCGGGGCTGATGAAGGCGGCGGCTTCGGTTTGGGGGTTTTCGCCGCCTTGTGCGAGGATGAGGCGGGCGAGGGGTTCGAGGCCTTTTTCGCGGGCGATCATGGCGCGGGTGCGGCGTTTGGGGCGGTAGGGGAGGTAGAGGTCTTCGAGGGCGGCGCGGCTGGGGGAGGCTTCGATTTTGGCTTTGAGGTCGGCGGTGAGCTTGCCTTGTTCTTCGATGGATCGGAGGATGGCGGCGCGGCGGGCTTCGAATTCGCGGTGGTAGAGGAGCCGCTCCTGGATGTTGCCGATTTGAACTTCGTCGAGGTTGCCGTGGGCTTCTTTGCGGTAACGGGCGATGAAGGGGATGGTGTTGCCTTCGTCGAGAAGCTGGGCGGCGGCGAGGATCTGCCGGGGGGTGATGTTGAGTTCTTCGACGAGCCGGGGGAGGAAGGTGATTTCGGAATCCATGAGCGGCGTACCTTGGTTTTGGCGCAGGTTTCAATTGAGCGTTCCTGTTTTTCTCGGCGCTTTTCCTTTTTGAAGATCACTCTTTTCTGGTCGTCGTAGCGCGGCTACGCTTCCCTTTCAAGGGGTCGTCAAAAAGAAAAATCGCTTTCAAAAATCAGGAATTCTCATTTGAAAATTGCTCTATTTGATTTCGATGGTGGCTTTGTCGCGGAGTTCTTTGACGTAGGCCGAGACGCCTTCTCCGCGGCGGGAGTGGAAGATGAGGTCGCGGACTTGGTCGTGAACTTGGTCGAAATCGGCGGGGGCGCCTTTTTCTTCTTCGGTTTTGAAGATGATGTGGAAGCCGAACTGGGTTTCGATCACGTCGCTGACGGCGTTGAGGGGGAGGTCGAAGGCGGCGTCTTCAAAGGGTTTGACCATTTGGCCGCGGCCGAACCAGCCGAGGGAGCCGCCGTTGGATTTTCCGCTGGGGCAGTCGGAGTGGGCGGCGGCTTCTTCGCCGAAGATGGCGCCTTTGCCGACGATGCGGTTGCGGATGGAATCGATGGTCTGGCGGGCAAGGTCTTTGGCGCCGGGGGTGTCGTCGGCGGGTTTGATGAGGATGTGCTGGGCGAGGACGCGGTCTTCGGTGGTGTAGTTTTCTTTGTTTTTGGCGTAGAATTCTTTGATTTCGGCTTCGGTGGGCATGGGGATGCCGGAGCAGGCTTTTTCGACGAGTTTGTCGACTTGGCGGCCTTGGCGGAGCTCTTGTTTGAATTTGTCTTCGCTCATGCCTTGCTTTTTGAGGATTCCGCGAAGCTGTTCGAGGCCGCCGTGTTGCTTGGCGAACTGCTGGAAGCGTTCTTCGAGCTCGGCGTCGGTCACGGGGATTTCGAGGCGGCGGGCTTCTGCGATGAGGAGCTTGGCGCCGATGGCCTGGTCGATGGATTGCTGGCGGAGGTGTTCAAGGTGGCTGCGGATCTGGTTTTCGGGCATGCCTTGCTGGGCGTAATACTGGATGAGGCGCTGGAGCTCGAAGTCGATGGCTTCCTGGGGGATTTTCTCGCCGTTGACAAAGACGCTGGGGGTGGACATGGCTGGGTTCCTTTCTGGTGTAGGGCGGATACTTTACCAAAAAGGGGTGGAAATGACCATTAAAATCAGGGTTTTGGGGTTGGCAGTGTGTAGGGCTTTCCGTGGATTTCGATTTGGGGGCCGTTCACGCGGATGGCGGGCGGGGTTTGCCCGGAAAAGGGGGTGATGACGGTGATGAAGCGGAGGGGGGCTTCTGTGGTTTTATCGGCGGTGAAGGCGAAGGCGGGGCGGGGGGCTTTTTCCATGTAGGCGTGGGAGACCCAGCCTTCTTCTTCGATCATGCGGATGGTGTGGGTGGGGGAGAAGGCGGCGAGGGCGATGTTGTTGCCGTCGGGGTAGGCGGTGGCGGCGGTGTTGGCGTGGAGGTCGAGGGCGGGGGCGCCTTGGGCGAGCTGGAAGTGGAGCTCGACGGGGCCGGTGGCGGGGCCGAGGGCTTCGTCGATCAGCACGAAGAAGGTTTGGTCGATGAAGTGGACGGTGCGGCGGTGTTTGAGGCCGGGGTAGCTTGGGTTTTCGGTGATGAGGAGGGTGTTGTCCCAAAATAGGCATGTGGACTGGGTGGCGTGGAGGTTGGCGTTGGCGAGGGTGAGGGTCTGGTGCACGCGGGTCTGGCGGAACCAGGCGCGCTGTGCGAGGATGTTTTCATCGCCGCCGTAGACGTAGCGGCCGGAATCGGGGAAGAAGTTGCGGCCGTTGATGTAGAGCTCGAAGGTGCCGTTGTCGGGCTGGTTGTGCCAGAAGGCGGGTGGGCCGGCTTTGAGGATCATGACGGTGGAGTGGGGGGCCCAGCCGCTGCGGAAGATGTAGAAGCCGCTGTCTTTGTGGGCGGCGGAGGTGTGGGGGGGCGGGGCGCCTTCTTTGCCGCGGGTGGCGAAGTGGCGGAGGGTGGGGGAATCGGGGAAAAGGGTGAGCCAGGCTTTGCAGTGTTTTGAAATTTGGTTTTTGCCGATGGCGCCGGCGTCGGAGAAAAGGGGTTGGGTGTGGTCGGGGAAGGTGATGTCGAGTGTGGCGCGGATCATGTTCCAGACGGCTTGGCGGTAACTTTCCGGAAGGTCGGCGCCGTTCTGGAGCGGTTGAAGGAAGAGTTCGATTGCGGCGAGGTGGTAGTGGGGGTCGAGCTCGAATTGGAAGCCGTCGGGGTAGACTTGTTTTTCGATTTCTTCGGTGAGGATGGCGATGCCTTCGCTGCGCCATTGGGGGGCGTCTTTGAACTCGGGGAGGCGGGTGCCGGCGATGAGGATGCGGCAGGCTTCGAAGAGGCGGTGGTTGCCTTGTTTGGAGTAGTGGGCGCGGAGGTGGTCGGCGTGGGCCTGGAGGGTCTCGAGGTAGAGGGTGAGGAAGGGGGCGTCGAAGGCGGGGGAGGCGATGGCGTAGGGGAGGAGCTCGGTGTGGAGGGCGAGGCGGTCGCTGGTTTCGAGGGCGCGCCAGGCGTAACGGGCGTTTTCGAGGTCGGAGCGGGGGTTTTTGGCGAGCCAGTCGATGTATTGCGCCTGCCATTCGCGGAACCAGGTTTCGTCGAGGGTTTGGCGGTAGGTTTTGAGCATGGGGAGCCACCATTTGAGGCGGTGGAGCTGCCAGCGGAGCTCGTTGTCTTTCACGGGCCAGTGGCGCCAGTCGATGTCTTGGCCGTAGTCGAAGGAGGGTTGGTAGCCGTTGTGCGCATAGAAGCGGTGGGCCAGGGCGTCGGCGGCGATTTTTAGGTCGTTTGGGCTTGGTTTTACGGGCTTGAAGGCGGCTTCGCGGTTTTTGAAATAGCTGAGAATGGCCTCGGGATCGGTCCCGAATTCGGGTTTGAGGGGCGAGGCGGCGGCGAGGGCGGCGATGAAGGGCAAGAGAAAAATCAGGCGTGTCATGGTGTCTTTAAACGAAAACGGCGGAGGCATATTGCCTCCGCCGCCGCATGGCTTTGTGATTCGGCTTAGAGCATGTTTCGATTGATCTTTCCGCTTTTTCTCGGTGCTTTTTGTTTTTGAATTTCACCCTTTCAGATCGCCGTAGCGTTGCTACGGCTCGCCTCAAGCGTTTGTAAAAACCCAAATTCACCTTCGCAAAATCCGGAAATCTCATTCGAAACCTGCTCTAGCCGATGACGGCTTTGATGCGGCGCACGCCTGCGGAGGAGGATTCCTCTTTCTGGATCTTGAAGCTTTTGAGGTCGCCGGTGTTGGCGGCGTGGGGGCCTCCGCAGACTTCCATGGAGAAATCGCCCATGGTGTAGACTTTGACCTGTTCGCCGTATTTTCCGGTGAAGAGGGCGGTGGCGCTGGCGGCCTGGGCTTCTTCAATGGTCATGGTCTCGCAGGTGATGGGCATGGCGCGGCGGATCTGTTCGTTGACGAGGTCTTCGACCTGCCTGATCTGCTCGGGGGTCATTTTCTCGCCGTGGGAGAAGTCGAAACGCAGGCGCTCGGGGGTGATGTTGGAGCCCTTCTGGTTCACGTGATCGCCGAGGACGATCTTGAGCGCCTTGTGCAGGAGGTGGGTGGCGGTGTGCAGGCGGGTGGTCTGGTCGGAGTGGTCGGCGAGGCCGCCCTTGAAGGTGCCTTCGCCTTGCTTGGAGAGCTCTTTGTGTTTTTCGAAGGCGGCGTCGAAGCCGGCTTTGTCTACGGTGAGCCCCTGCTCGGCGGCGAGCTCTTCGGTCATTTCGAGGGGGAAGCCGTAGGTGTCGTAGAGTTTGAAGGCGGCGCGGCCGGAGAGCTGGGGCTGGCCGTGTTCCTTGAGGGCGGAGGAGCTCTTTTCAAATTCGCGCCGGCCGGCGGCGAGGGTCTTTTCGAAGCGTTCTTCCTCGGCGGCGAGCTCTTCCATGATGAGGGCGCGCTTTTCGGCGAGCTCGGGGTAGAAATGCGCGTAGGTCTGCATCACGATCTCGGCCAGGATCGTGGTGAAACCGGAGGGGATGCCCAGGTCTCTGGCGTAGCGCACGCTGCGGCGGATGAGGCGGCGGAGCACATAGTTGGCGCCCACGTTGCCGGGCTTGACGCCGCCGCGCGGGTCGCCCAGAATGAAGGTGGCGGTGCGCATGTGGTCGGCGATGATGCGCTCGGCGCGGGTGGCCTTTTCAGGGGAAAGCTCAAGCGTGGCCATCTCGCGGATTTTGGCCATGAGCGGGGTGAAAAGCTCGGTTTCGTAGACGGTGGCATAGCCGTTGATCATGCAGATGGTGCGCTCCACGCCCATGCCGGTATCCACGTTGCTCTGCTTGAGCGGCTCGTAGGCGCCGGCGGCGGTTTTGTTGTACTGCATGAACACGTCGTTCCAGATCTCGATGTATTTCCCGCAACGGCAGCCGGGGCCGCAACGGTCGCTTCCGCAGCCGGGCTTGCCGGTGTCGATGAACATTTCCGTGTCGGGCCCGCAGGGGCCGGTGGTTCCGGCGGGGCCCCACCAGTTGTCTTCGCGGGGGAGGGCGTAGATCCGGTTTTCGGGGATGCCGAGCGATTTCCAGATGGCGATCGATTCGTCGTCGCGCGGGATGCCGGGCTCGCCTTCGAAGACGGTGACGGCGAGCTGCTCCGGCTTGAAACCGAGCCACTGGGGATCGGTGAGAAACTCGTAAGACCAGGCGATCGCTTCCTTTTTGAAATAATCGCCGAGAGACCAGTTGCCCAGCATTTCGAAGAAGGTGAGGTGCGAAGCGTCGCCCACGGCCTCGATGTCGCCGGTGCGGACGCATTTCTGCACATCGGTCAGGCGTGTGCCGGCGGGGTGTTTTTCACCCAGGAGATAGGGCACAAGCGGGTGCATCCCCGCCGTGGTGAAGAGCACGGTCGGATCGTTTTCGGGAATCAGCGAGGCGCCGGAGATGACGGTGTGACCTTTGGATTTGAAAAAGCTCAAAAATTTGTCGCGCAGAACATCGGCAGTCAGTTTCATGGAATCGGTTCCTTGTTGTTGAAAAACGCCTATAAGGATAAAACAGCCACGGCAAAGAATCAACACAATATCGCGGGGCATGCGCGGATTGGCCGGCCGGCGGCACGCCGCGCCCCCGTGAAATGTCGCGTAAGCTGCTTGTCGGCATTGGAAAGCGGCGGGGTAGACGTTTTTTTTCATGAAACCGGGCTCAAAAATGAATGCGGAAAAAAAAGGCGCGCCGCTGAAAAAGCAGGAGGCGGTGAGGCGGGCGCGTAAAGTGAAATTCAGGTGAAACCCCTTTGTTTTGTCAAAAATATCGGACTAATGTCACGCGAAACGCGTCAAGTGATTTTGGTTTACTTTTTGAATTTCGCCGAATATAACTCTATAAAATCCTTATAATACACCATAACATGCCGTCAAGGCGTCAAGCAAGCCAAAAATAAAAAATAAAAAATAATTGAATTTGTCTATTGACGAATGTGACAAGCGTTTGGTATAGTGTGCCGCAGTTCAAGAGAACAAAAGGAGTTTG
>JAVBLT010000051.1:0-24281 GCA_031553315.1 Kiritimatiellia bacterium | reverse complement strand
GAAATCTCATTCGAAACCTGCTCTAGAGCATATTTCGATTGATCTTTCCGTCGAAAGCCGGTCTAGGCGTTGGTCTGCTGGGCGTCGCGGTCGCGCATGGCTTCGCGGCGGCTGAGCTTCACGCGGCCGCGGTCGTCGATGCCGATGACTTTGACCCACATCTTGTCGCCGATTTTGCAGACGTCGTCGACGGTGTTGACGCGGCGGTCGGAGAGCTCGCTGATGTGCACGAGGCCGTCGCGCCCGGGGAGGATTTCGACGAAGGCGCCGAAGTCTTTGATGCCGGTGACGGTGCCTTCGTAGATCATGCCTTCTTCGGGGTCGGCGGTGATGGCTTCCACTTCGCGGCGGGCCATGGCGAGCGAATCGCCGTTGCTGGCGAAGATGCTGACGGTGCCGTCGTCCTGAATGTCGATCTGAGCGCCGGAGGCTTCGCAGATACGGCGGATGTTTTTGCCGCCGGGGCCGATGAGTTCGCCGATCTTGTCGACCGGGATGGTCATGGTGTAGATGCGGGGGGCGTAGGGCGAGAGCTCGGGGCGGGGGGCGGGGATCACGCTCTCCATGTAGTCGAGAATGTCCATGCGGGCGGCGCGGGCGGCTTCAAGGGCGCCTTCCACGAGATCCCAGGTGAGGCCGCGGAGCTTGAGGTCGACCTGGAAGCCGGTGATGCCTTTGCGGGTGCCGCCGATCTTGAAGTCCATGTCGCCGCAGTGGTCTTCGGTGCCGAGGATGTCGGTCACGAGGATCTGTTTGGTCATGTCGGCGGAGGTGAAGAGGCCCACGGAGATTCCCGCCACGGTGGCTTTGATCGGCACGCCGGCATCCATGAGGGCCAGGCAGCCGGCGCAGATGGAGGCCATGGAGGAGGAGCCGTTGGAGCCCATGATGTCGGAAACCACGCGGATGGTGTAGGGGTAATCGGCGGGAATCACTTCGGCGAGCGAACGCTCGGCGAGGGCGCCGTGGCCGATTTCGCGGCGGCCGGTGCTGCCCACGCGGCCCACTTCGCCCACGCAGTAAGGGGGGAAGTTGTAGTGGAGGATGAAGTTCTTGCGGAGGGGGCCGCCGGTAATGGCGTCGAGATCCTGCGCGTCTTGTTTCGTGCCGAGGGTGACGGTGGCGAGGGATTGGGTTTCGCCGCGGTTGAAGATGCTCGAGCCGTGGGTGCGGGGGAGGCAGCCGACCTGGCCGTAGAGCTTGCGCACCTCGTGCTGGGCGCGGCCGTCGGCGCGCAGGCCCTTGTCGAGGAAGTTGTTGCGGAGCTGCTCGATTTCGAGCTCGTCGAAGAGGTGCACGAAGGCGACGGCGTCGATTTCAGGCCACTTTTCGGTGGTCTTGGCAAGGAGTTCTTCCTTGATGGCGGAGACGGCGGCCTGGCGGGTGAGCTTGTCTACAATGACCAGCGCGTCGGCGAGGCGGGAGCCGGCGGCTTCGCGGAGGAAGGCCATCTTTTCAGGATCCTGGGGGATGTCTTCGATCACTTTGTCGGGCTTGCCCAGGGCGCGGCGCATTTCGATTTGCAGGTCGATGATCTTTTCGACCTCTTCATGGGCGCGCTTCATGGCGGCGAGGAAATCGGCCTCTGAAATTTCGGCGGCGGAGCCTTCCATCATGAGGAAACGGCCGCGCATGCCGGCGTAGATGAGGTCGAGGTCGCTCTGTTCGCGCTGTTTGTGGGTGGGGTTGATGACCCATTCGCCGTTGATGCGGCCGATGCGCACGCAGCCGATGGGACCCATGAAGGGAATCTCGGAGATGTGCAGCGCGGCGGAAGCGGCGTTTACGGCGATGATGTCGGCGTCATACTGACCGTCGGTCGAGAGGAGCATGCCGTTGATCTGCACGTCGTTGTAATATCCGGCGGGGAAGAGGGGGCGGATGGGGCGGTCTGTGATGCGGGCGCAGAGGATTTCTTTTTCGGAGGGGCGCTGCTCGCGTTTGAAATAACCGCCGGGGAAACGGCCGGCCGCATAATACTTTTCGCGGTATTCGACCTGAAGGGGGAAGAAATCGATGCCTTCGCGGGGCTTGTCGGTGTTGGTGACGGCGGTGAAGACCATCGTGTCGCCAAGGGAAACGGAGACTGCGCCTGCGGCCTGGAGCGCCATCAGACCGGTTTCGATGACGAGGGGCACTCCGGCGATGTCGACGGAGAACTTTTGGGTGTCCTGCATGTTGTGTGTGTCCTTTCTTGCGGAGTAGGACCGGGAAGAGGAAAGCCCCTTTAAATCGTGACGAGACCGGCAACGGGCCGGCGGGGAGAGAGCCGCAAGAAAGCAGGAGCCGGGTTCCTCCCGAGGGAGAAATCCGGCTCATGGCGGGTGCCTTAACGGCGCAGGCCGAGGTCGGCGATGAGCTTGAGGTACTTGGCTTCGTCCTCGCGCTTGATGTAATCGAGCAGGCTGCGGCGGTTGTTCACCATACGGATCAGGCCGTAACGGGAAGCGTTGTCGTGCTTGTTCTTCTTGAGGTGTTCGGTGAGGGTGACGATTTTTTTGGTCAGCACAGCGACTTGCACTTCGCTGGATCCCGTGTCGTTCTCATGGCGCTGAAAAGGCTGGCGCACTTCGGCTTTGTCAATCTGGCTCATGGTGGTAATCCCTTGCGGTCCTATTCCGCGTTCTTTTCTGTTTACTCTTTCCTGTTGGCCGCATACTCTAGCGTTTTTCCCCGAAAAAGTAAAGCAGAAACAAAGCCGACAAAGCCAGCAGAGCTTCTACCCGCAACGGGGTCTGTGCCTAAACACGCCGCAGGAAGAAAGGGGAGAGTACCAAAAATCGCTCCCAAAGGGCAAGCCTAAACTGGGATGAAGCCGAAAAAAGGCAATTTTCAGCCGCGGAGGCCGCGTTAGCTGTATTTTCCGGCTTCGAGTTCATCGCGGCGGCGCATGGGTTTGACGCGTTTTTGGAGTTTGCCGTCTTTCACGAAGAGGGGGCCGCGGGGGGTGAGGTGGGCGATCATCTCTTTGCGCCAGTAGGCGAGGCGGGGGGCATGGGCGGGGTCGTTGGTGAGGTCGCGGAGCTCGTGGGGGTCGCGGGTGAGGTCGAAGAATTGCTCGGTGCCGTCGCCGGCGAAGTAGATGTATTTTTCTTTGCCGTCGGTGAGGGCGTTCCACTGGTTCCAGGTTTCGTAGCAGGTGGCGTGCTCGAGGTCGATCCAGGGGCGGCGCTGTTTTTGGGGTTCGCGGGCGAAGGCGAGGAGGCTGATGCCGTCGAGCGGTTCGGGGGTGGAAAAAATGCCGGCGGCTTCGAGGCAGGTGGGCGAGACATCGCGCAGTTCGACGGGCCGGTCGCAGCGGATGCCGCGCTTTTGCGCGATCATGCCTTCGGGCCAGCGCATGATCATGGGAATGCGGACGGAGCCTTCGTAGGGGTAGCTTTTACGCCAGAGGTTGTGATCGCCGCGCATGTCGCCGTGATCGGAGGTAAACACGATGAGGGTTTGCTCAAGGAGGTTGCGGGTGCGGAGGAAATGAAGGATGCGGTCAATCTGCTCGTCGATGTAGGCGATGGAGGCGCGGTAGTCGCGGCGGGTTTGGGCGGTCTCGGCGTATTTGCCGCGGTGGGCGGTTTTGCCTCCGGGGGGATTCTCGAATTTTTTCGCCCAGGGGGCCACATGGGGCGCGGGTTCGGGGCGGTCTTTGAAGAAATCGTGCCAGCGCTTGGGGGGGTCATAGGGGCTGTGGGGGCGGTGGTAGGAAATCTTCATGAAGAGGGGCTTCGCATCGAAATCGTAGGCTTCGAGGAATTCGAGCGAACGGTCGGTGAGCCAGCGGGTGGGATGGGCCTCTTCGGGGAGCTGCCAGATTTCGGAGGCGCGGCAGTTGAAATCGATGCCTTTGGAGACGGGGTCGGCTTTGGGGTAGTGCTTTCTCATCCAGGTGGTGTAGGCGGTGTTTTCGCTTTCGAGGCCTTCATAGAGCAATTCAATTTGGTAGCCGTGCTTTTTTCTTCCGAAGTGCTGCTTGCCATAGGCGGCGGTGGTGTAGCCGGATTGGGCGAGGAGGCGGGGGAGGTCGTTGGGGTAGCTGGCGCGCATGGGTTCGGCGTAGCCGAGCATGCCGTGGTTCCAGGGGGCCTGGCCGGTGAGGAGGGCCACGCGGGCGGGGATGCAGGTGGGGGTGGAGGAGTAGGCGCGGGTGAATAAAAGGCCTTCGGCGGCGAGGTTGTCGAGCGCGGGGGTGTGGGCGGCGGGGTCGCCCATGCAGCCCATCCAGTCGCCGCGCTGCTGGTCGGTCATGATGAGGAGCAGGTGGGGGCGTTTTTCGACGGGTGCGGCGCTCGCGGTGGCGGCTATGGCGGCTGCGGAGCAGGTCTTGAGAAAATGACGGCGATTCATGACGGATCTTTCAGGGTTCCGCCCGCAGGCGGAAGAAGCCGGAGGGGTGAAGGGGGGCGATGAAGGTGTTGGTGGGGGCGGTCGGGGGATGAAGGGTTTCTAAAACCTGCCAGGTTTCGGTTGCGAGGGTGGGTTTGTATTCGAGGCGGAGGGTGGCTTTGTCGCCGGAGACGAGGCGGAGGGACCAGCCTTCGGGGGTGGGGTCGAGGCGGTCGATGGCGAGGCGGGAAAGGGGATCGGTGGGGTCGGTGCCGATGAGGTATTCGTCGGCGGTGAGGAGGCCGTCGGAATCGGTGTCGAGGGCGGCGAGGGCGGTGAGGGCTTCGGGGGTGAGGGTTTCGCCGTAGTGGGCGGCGAGCCAGAAGAGGGGGATGCCTTGGGGGGTGGTCCGGGGGGTGAAGCGGGCGTGGATGGCGGTGTCGGTTTGGCTGCTCACGCTGAGGGTTTCGCCGGAGGGGGTGAATGGGGGTGGGGTGATTTCGGCGAGGGTGTGCCAGGGGTCGGGGGTGAGGGTGAGGTCGATGCTTTCCCGGGGGGGGAAGAGGAAGGCGGCGGCGGGGGTGATGCGGCCGTTTTCGGCGGTGGCGGTGATGCGGCTGCCGCGCTGAACGGTGAAGGGGAGGTAGAGGGCGGGGCGGAGGGGGTCGTTGGTGGCCACGCGCAGGGCGAGGCTGCGGGTCTGGCCGTAGGCGAGGGCGGCGGGGTCGATGGCGAGGGCGATGGTTTGGCTCTGGGGGGCGGCGAGGGTGCCGGCGGCGGGGGCGGGGGGGAGGAAGGCGGGGTGGGGGGTATGGGGGGGGTAGTCGGTCTGGGCGATGCCGATGAGGGCGAGGTGCCAGCCTTCGAAGGAGGTGGAGCCGTCGGTCTCCATGCGGAAGCGCAGGTCGATGGCGGTGCCGGCGCGGGTGGAAAGGTCGAAGGTGTGGGTCTGCCAGGTTTGGATCTGGCGGGAGAAGCAGGGGGTGGCGTCGGGGTAGCTGAGCTCGGGGTAGCCGCCGAGGGGGGTGAAGGGTTCCCAGGCGGTTTGGCCGGCGGGGCGGATTTCGAGGAGGGCGTAGTCGTAGCTGTATCCGTTGCCGTAGCCTTCGAGGGAGAACCAGTGGCTGAGGGTGAGGGTGGCGGCGGTTTCGGGGAGGGCGATGCGGGTGAAGGTGAGGGTGGAGGTGGTGTTGGCGGAGGCGTTGCCGGTTTCTTTGCCGCAGAACCAGGAGGGGGTGGCGGTCCTGCGGGTGGAGAGGTGCCAGTCGCCGGTGGGAATGGGGTCGACGGGGGGGGCGTTGGTGACGGTTTGGGGGATGCCGGCGAGGGTGGCGCTCCAGTGGAGGGGGGTGTAGCCGGCGGCGGAGGCGAGGGTGGCTGTGAGGGTGGGGGTTTCGGCGCTGCCGGTGGCGAGGGGGGTGGGCCAGTGGCCGGGGGTGAGGGTGGCGAGGGGGGCGGCGGTGGCGTTGAGGAGGGTGTGGGGGGGGGTGCCGACGATGTGGGGGGTGTAGCCGGCGGCGCCGAGGACGTCGGCGGTTTCGATGCGGTACTCTACGGGGATGCGGCCTTTTGAGGGGGGGTCTAGGAGGGTGCTGCCGGTGAGGAGGAGGTCGTTGGTCTGCCAGGCGGGGGAGCCGGCTTCGCGCCAGATGAGGTTGAGGGTGGCGATGGCGAAGTTGTCTTGGGCGGCGGCTTCGATGAGCCAGGGGGGGTGGGTGGTTTGGAGGGTGACGGGGGTGAAGAGGATCCGGGGGGGGGCGGGGAGGTTGTCGGGGTCGCGGGGGTCGGTGTTGTCGAGCGATTCCATGAGGTTGGTGAAGCCGTCGGCGTCGAGGTCTTCTTCGGGGTCGGGGGTTTCGGCGCCGAAGTGGCGGGCTTTCCAGAAATTGAAGAGGCCGCCGGTTTCGTCGAAGGCGGGGAGGTAACGGTCGTAGAGGGTGGTTTCGGCGGTGATGGTGAAGGTGGTTTGCAGGGGGGAGGGGCCGGTGAGGGAGGGCCAGCGGGCGGCGGTGTTGCCGAGGGTGCGGCCGGAGAAGGCGTGGGGGGTGTCGTCGAGGGTGATGAAGTCGAAGGCGTTTGCGGTGGCGGCGGTGGCGTTGGGGGGGTGGTAGGCGCGGAGGAAGAGGTAGCTGCCGCTGGCGAGGTATTCGGTGTAGAGGAGGTCGGCGCCGGTGTTGGCGGCGGTGTAGTGCCAGGTGAGGGTGGTATCGGCTTCGGGGGTGAGGGTGATGGAGGTCTGGCCGGCGGGGAGGGTGGTTTTTACGCCTCCTGTGGTGTAGGCGGCGGGGGTGAGGGTGGCGGTGGAGGTCCAGGTTTTGGAGAGGTTGTCGGTGAAGGTGCGGGAGGGGTAGGCGGTGAGGGTGAGGGGGGCGCCTTTGACGGCGGTGTGCCGCCCGGCGCGGGGCGCGGCGATGCCGGTCGCGGGATCCGTGGCGATGGTGAGGGTGATTGCGGGGCCGGTGACGACGCTGTGGGGGCCGTTGGTGACGGTTCCGGCGGTGAAGGCGTAGCGGAGGGTGCCTTCGGCGGTCGGGGTAAAGGTTACGGTAAAGGCGCCGCCTTCGGGGGCGCAGGGAAGGGTTTGCCAGGCGGCTCCGTTGGCGGAGCAGATGAAGGAGGGGGTGGCGGCGGTGTTGTGGGTGGCGGCGGTGAAGGTGTGGGGCTGATTGACGGGGAGGGCGGCGGGGGGGTGGTGGATGATGGCGCCTGCGGTTTGGGTGGCGGCGGCGACGGCGAGGGCGGCGGGGCCGCCGGGGATGGGGATGTGGGGCGCTTCGATGCAGATGCGGTAGGTGCCGGGGGCGGCGGAGGGAATGCGGATGCGTTCGGTGGTGTTGAGTGCGTCGGCGGCGGAGAGGGTGGTGCCGTCGGGGCAGATGATGGAGAGGTCGAGGTCGTTGACGAGCATCCGGGCGGCGTAGAGGGAGGCGGGGGCGTCGGTCCACACGAGGGTGGCGGTGAGGGGCTGGCCGGGCGCGGTCACGCGGATGGGGAAGGTGCGGCGCTCGCCGGTTTGGAAGGTGAGGCGGTCGTGGAGGGTGAGGGTGGAACCGGGGGGGTAGAGGATCGCGTCGAGGCGGGGGAGGCCGAAGCCTTCGACGGCGTTGGGTGAGGTTTCGGGGATTTCGCGGGCGGCGCCGGTGCCGTATTGGCCGGGGGCGAGGGTTTGGGCGCCGTTGACGATGAGGGCGCGCAGGAGGGCGGCGGTGGGCTCGGGGATGGCGCGGTTCTTTTGGAGGTCTTCGCGGACGAGGGCGGCGAGGCCGGCGGCGAGGGGGGTGGCCATGCTGGTGCCGCCGCTGAACATGTAGCGGGCGTTGGCGGGGAGGGTGCCCCAGCCTTCGGCGCCGGGGGCGCGGGTGGAGATGATGTCGGTCCCCGGCGCGATGATGTCGGGCTTGATGCGGCCGTCGAGGGTGGGGCCGCGGCCGGAGAAGGCGGCGATGCCGTATCGGCCTGAGGCGGGGGTGGAGATGAGGTCGCTTGAGATGGGCTCGGCGGTGAAGCGGCCCCAGATGGCGTTGGCGCGGGCGGTGTAGCCGCCGCTGCCTGCGGGGCGGTGCGATTCGGCGGCGCCCACGGCGAGGAGGTTTTTGGCGTTGGCGGGGGAGGTGGTGGAGATGGGGTCGACGATGCCGTCTTTGTCGGAATCGGAGCCGTCGTTGCCGGCGGCGACGACGGGGAGGAAATCGGGGTGCGCCCAGACGAAGCGGTCGATGGAGGCTTCGATGTAGGTGTAGTCGCCGTAGGTGCTCATGCCCCAGCTGTCGGAATGGATGCGGGCCCCGGCCTGGTAGGTTTGGGCGAAAATGGGGGCGAGGTCGTCGAGCACGATGATGCTGTTGGCGGTGGAGCCGCGGGCGCATTGGTGGATGAGGCCCGCGCCGGGGGCGGCGCCGCGGTAGAGGCCGCCCGAGGCGGAACCGTCGCCGAGGATGGAGCCTGCGGTGTGGGTGCCGTGGCCGCCTGAATTGTCGGCCCAGTTGCCCTTGAGGCCGGAGTTGGGCACGGTGAAGGCGGCATGGAGGGCGTTGGTGAAATCGGGGTGGAGGGTGGCGGGCGAGCCGGTGTCGAGGCCGGAATCCATATGGCCGATGAATTGGCCTTGGCCGGTGAGGCCGAAGGCGGGGGCGGGGGCGGCGGTGTTGAGGAAGGCGGCGGAGCGGGCCACGTCGTTGCAGGTGCGGGCGGGGAGGGCTTCGTCGATATGGAGCACGCCGCCTTGGGCGGCGAGGGTTTTGAGGGCGGTCACGGGCAGGTCGGCGCGGAAGGAGGCGAGGGCGGCTTCGGGGGGCGCGAGGCGGATTGATCCGGCTCCCAGCTGGCGGGCCTGCGCGGCGATGGCGCGGGCATCGGCCGGGGAGAGGGCGGAGACCACGGCGGGCACGGCGTAGGCGCCGGCATCGGGGTCGCCGGGCAGGTGGCTGAGAAAGCGGGAGAGCTTGTCGGCCGGCGCGATGGAGCGCGTGGCGCGCACGTGGGGGAGGGCCTGGAGGGCGGCGAGCTGGCCGGGCGTGGCCTCGGCGAGGAAGGCGAAGTGGGGAATGTACTCGAGCAGCTTCGCGCCGGTGGCTTCGAGGGCGGTCCGCACGGGGGCCGTGATGGGGCCGCGCGCCTGGATGATCACGGGGAAGGTGCGGTTTTGCGAGAGGAAGCGGGCCTCGGGCGCGTGGGCGTGCGGCGGCCGGGCGGTGGTTTCCGCGCCGTGGGCGAGGAGGAGCTGTTCGGCGGGGGGAACTCCCGGAAGCTCGCGGACGGCGGGCCGGTGGAGGGCTGCGGCCCGTGCCTCGAAATCAGGCAGGATCGGCAGCGGCGCGGGGGGCAATGCCCGGGCGGGGGCGGTGAGCCTGGGCCGGAGGCGCTGCGGAAACGCAAGGGCCGGCGGCGGGGGGTGATGCGGCGCTTTGCGCTGCGCCGCAAACCACAGGCCGCCTCCCGCTCCGGCGGCGAGAAGGGCGGCGGCAAACCAAAACCGGCTCTTGAGGCGTTTCATCGCATTAGCCGTTTTCCTTGATGGACATGAGGAATTCGGCGTTGCTGCCGGTGCTTTTCATGCGTTTGAGGATAATTTCCATGGTCTCCGTGGGGGGCACGCCGTTGAGCGCGCGGCGGAGAATCCAGGTGCGGTTGAGCTCTTCGGGGTGGAGGAGGAGCTCTTCCTTGCGGGTGCCGGAGCGGTCGATGTTGATGGCGGGGAAGATGCGTTTGTCGGAGAGCTGGCGGTCGAGCCAAAGCTCCATGTTGCCGGTGCCTTTGAACTCTTCGAAGATCACATCGTCCATCTTGCTGCCGGTTTCGATGAGGGCTGTGGCGATGATGGTGAGGCTGCCGCCGTTTTCGATGTTGCGGGCGGCGCCGAAGAAGCGTTTGGGCTTGTGCAGGGCGTTGGCGTCCATGCCGCCGGAGAGGATCTTGCCGCTGTGGGGCTGCACGGTGTTGTAGGCGCGGGCGAGGCGGGTGATGCTGTCGAGCAGGATGACCACGTCTTGGCCGCATTCGACCATGCGCTTGGCGACCTCGATGACCATTTCGGCGACCTGGCAGTGGCGCTCGGGGGCTTCGTCGAAGGTGGAGCTGATCACGAGCGCCTGGGTGTTGCGCTGCATGTCGGTCACTTCTTCGGGGCGTTCGTCGATCAGCAGAATGATGAGGTTCAGGTCGGGGTGGTTGGCGGAGATGGCGTTGGCGATTTTTTGCATCAGCACGGTTTTGCCGGTGCGGGGCGGCGCCACGATGATGCCGCGCTGACCCATGCCGATGGGGGTGAAGAGATCCATCACGCGGGTCGACATTTCCTCTTTCGCGGTCTCGAGGTGGATGCGTTCGTCGGGGAAAATGGGGGTGAGGTTTTCAAAGTGGATGATGCGCTTGGCTTCGGCGGCGGGCTTGCCGTTGATGAGGTCGACGGTGGCAAGGGCGAAAAACTTCTCTTTGTCGCGCGGGTCGCGGATGGGGCCCTCGATGAAATCGCCGGTGCGCAGGCCGTGTTTGCGAACCTGGGCGGGAGAGACGTAGACGTCTTCCGGGCATTGCAGGTAATTGTTCGTGGGGGAGCGGAGAAAGCCGTAGCCGTCGGGCAGGATTTCAAGCACGCCCGAGGTGATGACCACGCCCTGGCGGCGGAGATGGTAGCGGATGATCTCCACAATCAGCTCATGGCGGCGCATGTTGGGAGCATCGTCGATTTTATCGGGCGGAAGCAGGGTCACAAGCGCCTCAAACGAAACCCGTTCCAGATCCTTCAGCTTGAGCGCAGGGGTATCGGGCGGAAGCGGCGGAAACTCCGGCTGACGCGGCGCGTGGGGCGCTTCCTGCTGCTGTTGCTGCTGCTGTTGGTGTTTGTGCTGCTTGTGCTGGAACCCGCCGCGCTGCTGGTTCTGCTGCTGGCGGTTCTGCTGGTTTTGCTGCTGACCGCCTTTGGCGTGAAAACGGTTCTGGGATTGCCAGCGGCGCTGCTGCTGGGGCTGTTGCTGCTGAGGCTGTTCGGGCGGCGGCGCGGCTTCCGGCGGCGGCGGGCGAACGGGCTCGGGCTGAGGCGCTTCCGGTTGCTGGGCGGGAGCGGCGGCCTTGGGTTCTTTCACTTTGGCGACGCGCGAACGGGAAATGGGCTTGGCCCGTTCTTCCGCAGGCGCGGGCGCGGAGGCCGGGGCATCGTGAAATTCGGCAGACGTTTTTTCGTCGATCATCCTTGATTCTCCATCAGGTAGTGGAAAAGCCGCTCCGATTCCAGGCGGAGTTTTTCGGGCTCATCCGTATTATTCCAAATAACATAATCCGCGCGGGCCGCTTTTTCGGCCACGGGCCACTGGGCGTTGAGCCTGGCCAGCGCTTCGGGCTCCGTCATGCCCCGCAGCCGGGTGAGGCGGCGGAGCTGCACCGCCGGTTCCGCGCACACGCTGATCACAAAGGGCCACTCTTTTTCCCAGCCCGTTTCATACAGCAGCGGAATGCTCCCCAAATGAATCACCCCCGGCTCCGCCTCCCGGCGCCAGGCCTCGAACACCGCCCGCACCCGGTCGTGGAGCAGGCTCTCCAGAAGAGCCCGGCTCGCCGGGGTCGCAAAACCTTTGGCCGCGAGCCTGCGCCGGTCGATCTCGCCGCCGGGGGCGAGAATATCGGCCCCGAACGCGTTGACCAGGTCGCCGTAGGCTTCGCCCGAGGGGCGCTGGAGGTCATGCACGACCGCGTCGGCATCAAGAATGCGGCAACCCCGCCCGGCGAGGTGGCGCTCAAGAAGCGATTTGCCGCAGGCGATCCCGCCCGTAATGGCCGCGCAGGAAATCATAAGCCCCCGGGGCGCGCGGAAAAAGAAAAAAACAAAGTGTGTGAAAACATAATGCGTTTTCGAAGGAAGAACCGGCAGGGAAGGCGGCCTGAAGGAGCCTGTGAAGATGAGCCGGTTGAGAGAGAGGCAGACGGTCGCAGACCGGGGAGAAGGGTGAAGGAGGGGGAGAGAAAGGCAACGGCGGTTCGCATCTCCTTGACTATGCGAACCGCCGTGAAAGGCATCCCTTACGTGTTGGGCTGGGGTGCGGGAGCCGCAACGGGCTTGTTGCTGGCTTCAACCGCGGTGCGGACGGTCTTGCCGGCGGGGTCGACCAGGCGAGCCGTGAGGAAGATCAACAGGTTGCGCTTGTCGCTGAATTCGGCCTTGCTGCGGAAGAGGAAGCCGATGAAGGGCAGATCGCCGAGAATCGGAATCTTGTCGTCAAACGACTTGCGCACTTCGTTGATCATGCCGCCCATGACCACGGTGGCGCCGTTGTAGACCGAAAGCTGGGTGTTCACGGAGCGGACGTGGAAGAAGGGCTGGGGCATGTCGAGGTTGATATACTCCTGCGTGGTCGTGGCGCCGGAGCCGGTGAGCGTGTCGAGCGCGGTTCCGAGGGCATCGGTGATCACGGTGGTGGTGGTCGGCGGCGGCGTGTAGGGGATCTTCATGCCGTAGTTGTGCCATTCGCGCAGCTCGATGACCTGCGGATTGACCACGAGGTTGATCATCTGCCCTTCGGTGGAGACTTCGGGGACGACTTGGAGGATCACGCCGACAGGGCGCATTTCGAAGTTTTGGGGTTCCACGGCGAAAGGCACCGGGATGTTGAGCTGGGCGTTGCTGCCGTTGCTGCCGGTGTTGATGTCGAGCTCTTTCACTTCAAAGCTGGTCGGGTAGATGTATTCGGTCACGACCTGCATCACGGCTTCCTGGCCGGGGCGGGCCACGACCTTGGGCGAGGAGAGGAGGTCGGTGTCGGTGCGCTGTGAGAGCATGTGGAGGATCATGGAGATGTCGAGCTCGCCGAAGACGGCGGAGACCATGGCGAAGCGGTCGTCGGTCGGGAGCGAGGAGTTGCTGAGGTTCACGCGGTTGGCCAGGGTGTTGGCGTCGCCCATGAAGCGCATGCCCTGGTTGAAGGCGTCGGGGCCGCCTTGCATGCCGATGTTGTCGGTCTTGGTGCCCGAGCCGCCCGAACCGGCCACAAAGAGGCCGCCGCCGGCGGTTTTGGCGTCGTGCAGGTGGTTCCAGTTGATGCCGTTGCCGATGGTTCCGGTGAGGTTTTGGTTGAGGGTCCATTCGAAGCCGAGGGAGTTGAGGTCGCTTTGGGAGACTTCAACGAAGCGGGCTTCCACTTCGACCTGATAGGGGGTCACGTTGAGCTCGTCGAGGGCGGATTCGAGGGCGGCGAGGTTTTCGGCGGTGTTTTTCACGCGGAGCTTGCCGATGGCGGAGAGGTAGGCGATGGAGGAACCGTCGGGCCAGAGCACGCCCATCTGGCTGAAGAGGGTTTTGAGCTGGGAGGCGGAGTCGCCGGCTTCGGGCATGGCCACGGGGGTGAAGCTGTTCTGCTGGGAGCCGAGCTCGGAGGTGATGGCGCCGGAACGTTCCACGATGGTGCTCATGACGTTGTATGAGCGGGTTTCGAGGTCGTCGACCGATTGGCTTCTGGGGATGATCATGATGGCGTTGCCGCGGATGCTGTATTTCATGCCGGTGACTTCGCAGACCATGTCGAGCGCTTCTTTGAGGCTCACGTTGCGCATGCGGATGGAGGGGATTTCGGGGGCGCCGGAGGAGCTGGCTCCGCCGGTGGCGCCGGCCATTGCGAAGGGGTCGTCGGCGGCGGGCGCGGCGGGTGCGGCGGCGCCGGCGGCGTTGAGCTTCAGCACGATGTTGACGCCGCGCTGCTCGATGGGCAGCTCGGGGTTGTCGAAGTTGATGCTGACTTGGTTGAAGAAGTCGACCGCGTCGATAATGGTGGCGGGGGGCTGGAATTTGACTTCCGGGATTTTGATGCTGCCGAGCTTGCCTTTGATGACCTGTTCCTGGGTGAACCGGGGATCCTGGGTGACGACTTTGCCTTTGCCGCTGGTCACTTCGGTCGTGCCTGTGAGGTCGATGCTGTCGGCGGCGAGGCGGTTTTTAGGGGTCCAGTTGTCGAGGACTTCTTTGATCATCACCTTGTGGGTGGAATCGCGGAAATCGTCTTCAACGAGGATTTGCTTTTCGGCGATTTTTTTGCGGAGCTCGATGGCTTCGCGGTTGTAGGGGTCTTCGCGCAGGATGAGGTCGACCTGTTCCATGGCGCTGGCGAGCTTGGTTGTGGAGAAGTAGATGCTGGCGCGGTTCAGGCGGTTCTGAATGGCGAGGCGCTCTTTGGTATACGCTTCGCTGTCGAGATAGGTGGTGGTGGAGGGGCGGCGTTCCTTGGCCTTTTTGGCGATTTTCTCGTCGATGTCGCTGATGAGGCGGTCGGCGTTGGTGTGGCCGTTGCTTTTGGCTTTGACGGCGTTGTTTTTGGCTTCTTCGAGGTCGCCTTGCTTGATGAGGGCTTTGGCTTTGCCGTAGTAGGCGTTGCGGATGCCGACGCGGGCTCGCTCAAGATTGGGAACCATGTCTTCGCGGTTGCGGATGTAGGTGCCCGCTTCGTTGTACTTGCGGAGGGCTTCGTCGAAATCGCCGCGGGCGTAGGCGGCGTCGGCGAGTTTGAGGGAATCGAGGCCGTGCTGGTTGAGTGTGTCTACGCGGAGCTGGTAGAGGGCTTCGAGCTCGGCGGCGAGCTTGGCTTCTTCGGGGGAGATTTTGGGTGTGCCGGCGGCGGGGGCGGGCGCTGCCGCGGCGGGGGCGGGATCGGGGGCGTCGCCGGGCACGGGGGCGGGATCGGCCTCGGGTTCGGGGGCGATCTCCGGCTGGGGCGCCGGTTCGGGCTCGGGCGCTGGCTCGGGCTGGGGGATCGCTTCGGGCGCGGGGGTCACTTCGGGTGTGACCTCGGGCTCGGGTGTGATTTCGGGCTCGGGCGCCGGTTCGGGCTGGGGAGGTGTGACCTCGGGCTCGGGGGTGATCTCGGGGGCGGCGGGTTCTTCCATGGCGCCGTCGTCTTGCTTCACTTCGGGAGCAGGAGCAGGCGCGATGTCGGCGTCGTCTTTTTCCGCTTCGGGTTCGGCGATGGCTTCTTTGCCGGCCTCGTTTTGTTTGGGGGTTACTTCTTCAACTCCGCCGAGGTCCATCAGGAGCGCGTCGAGAGAATCGTCCTGAGCCAGAACCCAACCGGTTCCTGCCGCCAGGGCACTGACAACCAGCAAGCGCATAACATGTGTCATATGACATTACTCCGCATCAAGGCAAACGCCTGTTAAACCAATTACCCGGAAATCAATTCAGCCGATTTGTATCTGCCGATGGCGTACGCCCGACGACGTACTCTTTCTTATCGCGTTCTCTAAGGATTATCACAGTTGAAGCCGCTTTGTCAATAGACTTAACGACATATTTTTCATCGCGCACTTCAAATTCGCTTTCGGGCGAAAGTGTTGCCGTGAACTTATCCATCGGCAGCTCGATTTTCGCCTCTTCTTCCAACATGGTGTTGGGGCTGCCTCGCCTGAGGGTGACCTTTTTACCGTCTGCCTCGCGTATGAGGTCGACGGTGGAGACGTCGATTTCTTTCTCGGCGTTTTGCAATTTGGGATCGACGATTTTTTGCTTCTTCTCTGTGAATTTCAGGGCTTTGAAGCCGGTGACGTCGATCATTTCGCCTTCGCGGACGTAGACGGTTTTGGGGGGGCGGGCCTGGGGAAGGTTGAAGGCGAGCATTTTTTTGCCGTCGGGCATTGTGCTGGTGTCGCTGAAGACGATGGGGAGCTTGCGGCCTTCAATGCCGATGAGGATCATGCGGGTCATGATGTCGGGGTGGCTTTTGGGGTCGGCGGGGTCGGTGCCGGCGAGGAATTCTTCGAGGTTGGTGAAGCCGTCTTTGTCGGCGTCGTCATGGGCGTCGGCGGGGTTGTTGGGGTCGAGGCTGTATTTTTTCTCCCAGTCGTCGGGCATGCCGTCCATGTCGGTGTCGACGGGGCCTGTCGGGGCTTTGACGAATTCGGTTCCGCAGAAGGGGCATTTGGCGGGGGGGTCTTCTTTGGTCCAGGGGACCATGACGCCGGGGCAGCCGGGGTTGGTGCAGATGAAGCGGCGCTCGGGGGTGAGGAATGTGGCGGCTGTGGGGGCTGGCACGCTGATGTGTTTGGGGGTCTGGAGGGTTTCGCCTGCTTTTTGGTAGGGGGTGAGGTCGGTGGGTTTGGCGGCTTTGGGTTCGTGGGGCTGGGCGAGGCGTTTGATGTATTGTTCCTGCTGGTGGTGCTGCTGAACGCCTGCGCTGACGAGGTAGCCGAGGGATACGAGGAGGATGAGCAGTGCGGCGAGGGCCAGCACGCGGTCATACTGCCGGAAGAAGGCGGCGATGCTTTCGGTTTTAATTTGCACGGTTCGCTCCTTTGAGGGCGTAGACGTCGACCTTCATGACGACTTTGAGGGGCGGATCGGTTTCGGGGTTGGTGACGATGCGATCCTGGGGGCGCATGCCGATGATTTCGGTGGCGGGTGCGGCGGGGGGTGGATCGCTTTTGCGGCGGCTGTGGAGGCTGTCGAGGAGTTTGGTGCGGTCGTCGAAGGCGGCTTGGACTGTTTTGCCGCGGATGATGCGCAGGTCGGTGACGGCGGTGAAGAGGTCGGCTTTGGTGAGGTCGTTGAGGGCGGTGGCGAGGGTGGGGTAGCCGGCTTCGAATTCGAAGATGAGGGTCTCTTTTTGGAGCTGTTGGGCGATGGGGGGGGGGAGGGGGGCGGTGGCGAGGGTCGAGGTTTCGGGGGTGGTGGTTTCGGCGTCGTCGTAGCTGGGGCGGCGGGTTCTGCGGGTGGAGCGGGGGGAGGAGTCGTCGCCGGCGGCGGGGGTGCGGTCGAATTCTTCGCGGGTGACGCTGGTGAGCTGGGTGATGCCGGCGGTGAAGAGGATGCGGGCGATCTGGTCGATGTAGGCGAGCTGGCGGGCGAGGCGGGGGATGTTTTCTTCGCGGGGCATTTCGTTGGTGAGGCCGAGGTAGTAGTCGAACCCGAAGGTGAGGCCGGGTTTGACGCGCTGGGCGCCGCTGGTGCCGGCGAGGGTGCGGACGTCTTCCTGAAGGCGTGTTTTGAAGCCGACGATGGTTTCGTCTTTGATTTCGATGTCGCCTTTTTGGATTCGGGCGAGGGCGTTGGTGGTCCAGGCGTCGATGGAGGCGATGTCGGCCTTGCGGATGTCGATGTTTTCGCGGTTGGGGAAGACGGGTTTGCGGTAGTAGGCTTCAAAGTCGCTGTAGGCTTTGTCGCGGGCTTTGTGGGCGGCGGCCATGTTGGAGACGGAGAGGTAGAGGACTGCGGCGAGGGCGATGAGGATTGCGCCTCCGGCTCCTGAGAGGGCGAAGAGTGTTATTTTCTGCTTGTCCATCAGTAACTGCTCCTTGCGCTGTCTTTGGCGGGGTCTGCAAATGTGGCGGTGATGGTGTAGGTGCTGCGCCAGGCGGGGCTGCCGCTGTCGGTTTTAAGCTCGAGGGTGCAGCCGTTTTCCTTTGAGAAGAATTCTTTTTGCTGGAGGCGTGTGGCGAATGCTTCGAGGAAGGTGCCTGTGTTGGCTTTGGCGATTTCTTTGGCGCGGTCGCTCCAGGCGCTGCCGCCGAGGGTGATGGTGCTGAGGCGGCCGTTGCTGAAGGCGGGTGCGATGGTCATGAACCACATGCCTTCGTAGGTGCTTTCGCGCAGGCTGTTGAGGATGGTGGGCCAGAGGTTGCGGGTGGCGATGATGCTTTGGAGGGCGTCGGCCCTGGCGAGGGCGGTCTGGAGGGTGCGTTCGTGTTCGGTGAGCTCGTTTTGGGCGGCTTTGAGCTGGGTGAGGCGCTGGTTGACGCTGGTCTTCTGTGATTCGTAGAGGGTGGCCATGCGGTTGGAGTAGCCCATCCAGGTGAGGAGGATGGCGGCTGCGCAGGCGCCGCTGAGGATGAAGAAGGGGAGCTTTTTGCGGAAGGATTTGCGGGCCTGGATGGTGTCGGGGAGGAGGTTGATTTCGATGGGGCAGGTGAGGGCGCGGCGCAGGGCGAGGCCGACGAGGTCGGTGAGGTTGAAGACGTCTCGCCCGAATTGTGCGGCGGGGATGGCGGTGGGGAAGGCGACGCTTTGGAAGGGGTTGAGGAAGTCGACCTCGACTTGGAGTTTTTCTTCGAAGAACTCTTTCATGTAGGGCATTTGGGCGGTTCCGCCGGTGAGGAGGACGGCGGTGGGGGCGGTGCCGCCTTGCTGGCTGCGATAGAAGTTGATGGAGCGGCTGATTTCGGCGTGGAGCCGGGTCATGACGTTGCGGACGACTTTGGAGATGCGGTCGAGGGTGGGGTCTTCGGCGGCGAAGACGCCGCCCTGGGCGACGAAGGCCTGGTTGCATTTGAGGTCTTCGGCTTCTTCGAGGGACAGGCTGAGGGTTTTGGCGAGCTCCTGGGTGATGGCGTTGCCGGCGACGGGGATGGTGCGGCAGAAGACGCGGTCGAGCTCGACGAAGACGAGGTTGGTGGAGCGGGCGCCGATGTCGACGACGAGGAGGCAGCCTTCGGTTTCGGGGTAGTTGAAGCGGACGGCGTTGTAGATGGCCATGGGGGCGATGTCGATGATGTCGGGCTCGAGGCCGTTGGCGACGACGGCGCGGGTGACGGCGTTGACGAGGTCCCGCTTGGCTGCGACGATCATGGCGTGTTGCTCGCCGAGGTCGGGGTTGCCGATGAGCTCGTAGTCCCAGACGACTTCGTCGATGGGGAAGGGGACGTTTTGCTCGGCTTCGAAGCGGATCATCTGGCGGAGCTTTTCCTGCCCTTCGGCCATGAGCTTGACGAAGCGGGGGAAGACCATCTGCCCCGAGAGGGCGACCATGAGGCGGGCGGGTTTGACGCGGGTCTGGGCGAGCATGGCGCGCAGGGTGCCTTCGACGGCGAGCTCGAGGCTTTCGGGGGTGCCGTCGGTCTCTTCGGGGAGGGAGGCGAAGTTGTAACGGAGGAGCTCGGGTGCTTTGCCGCCGCGGATGACGAATTCGGCGAGGGCGAGCTGGCTGGCGCCGATGTTGAGGGTCAGTATGCGTTCGTTTAACACTTATTTCACCGTTTCGTAATCGTCGGCGTTGATGACGGCCCAGAGGGTGCGGGAGCGGTCTTTGAGGCCGTCGCGCGGGGCCACGAAATCCTGGCGCATGGCGTCGCTGCGCCACCAGTCTTTGGCGGTGTCGATCCCGGTGACTTTGCCTTCGGTTTTCATGCCCTGGCTTTTTCCGTTGACGCTGATCTCCACGCCGAAGAGGAGGGGCTTGCCGTAGCGCTCGACGAGGATGGGGGAAAGGACGACGCCGGCGTAGTGTTCGCCTTTGACGACGTCGGTATACGTTTCCTGTGTGGTGTAGAAGCTGAATTTTTCTTTGGGTGCGAGGGCGGCCTGGGCGGGGTTGGCGGGTTTGGGGGTTTCGGTGAGGACGGAGTAGGTGATCTGCACTTCTTCGAGCCATTCGGGGGCGGTTTCGTAGGTGACGTCGAGCACGGCCCATTCGCGGTCTTTGGTGCGGCGGAGCTTGGGCTGGCGGGGGTTGGTTTCCACGAGGGGCAGGGGCTTGAGGGTCCGGTCGGGTTTGGAAAGGTCTTTGATGCGCGCGACGATGGCTTCGGCTCCCGCGGCTCCGGCGCCGGCCGGGGGTCTGGCGGAGGTACGGAGGGTCTGCGCTTGCGCGGCGGCGCAGCCGATGCAGGCGACGATAAGCGCGAGGGCTTTAAAAAACGGTTGTTTGCTCATTTTTCTCTCCCAATGCCGATTAACCATGTTCAACTAACGTGCATAGTCTAAAACAGACTCATCGCATTTGGCAACATTCTTTTTGCTTTTTGGCGCTTTTTATTGCGGGTGGGGTAAAATTGTTTTTCCCCATGGAGGGCGAAGCGGTTGTATTTGCAAGCGCTTGCGCCTGAATGCGGCTTCGGGGGGCGGGCGGGGCGATTGAAGGGTTGAGGGGCGTGTAAATAAAATCGGCGGCGTTTTACTTCCTCCTTGCTTTTCGGCTCCTTATTGTATAGGCTTTATACCATGAAACGGTGAAGTGGCTTTTCACTGACCTTGGGGCGTGTTTTTGAACCCCGCGCCCGGGTGGGAGTGCTTATGAAGACTTTTTTTGGTTGTCTGCCGTGTTTGGCGGTTGTTTTTTCATGGGTGGCGCAGGTTGCGGCGGAGCCGCTGGTGATGGGGTCGGCGATTCTGTTCGACCGGGCTGAGATCGCCGGCGGCATGCCTTTCGCTTCGGCGCCGGAGAGCGAGGGCTGGGCGGTGCCGCCGGGCGATGCGAGTGTGTTTTCGCCGGGCATGGACGATGCGGCGGAGATGGGGCTGTCGTTTTCGGAGCCGGATCCGGCGACGAACCTGGCGGTGAATGTGTTTGCCAATGATGCGCTGGACCCGCTGAATCTCTGGGATGCGCAGGGTTTCGGCGCGCTTCCTTTTTATACGGTGACGAGCTTTCAGACGGTGTTCACCCCGAGCGATGTGCTGCCCGCCTCCGCGCTGATGGATCGCTATCAGACGAAGATTCTGATGTGCGCGCTGGAGGAGGACGACGGGCTTCCGTTTCTCTACGTGAGCCGCCGCATTATCAATGAATACGGCGAGGTGATGACCAATGGCCTGATGCGCACCGATCTCCGGGTGGAGACGAACCGGGTGTATACGGTGTTTTTGGAATCGAAGGGCTATCAGGATCCGGTTTTGTATGCCTGGTTCGGCGATCCGGGCTTCACGCTTTACCGCATTTCGCTGCAGGTCGAGGGCGAGCAGGCGGTGGTGGCCACGGAGAATCTGGGGGTCTATGCGCCCGCCTCGGTCGATGATTTCGACTATGCGGCGATCGGCGACTGGGTCTTCGGCTATTCGGAGGATTCGTGGGCGGCGCAGCAGTATCGCCAGCTGTGCTTTTTCGGCTCGGGCTGGGTCGATACGATCGAGCTGGGCGAAAGCGCGCCCGAACCGCGCTGGAAGGTCAAATTCGTCGATGCCGAAAGCGCGGGCGAGGTGAAGACCAATGGCGTGGCGATTGCCAGCGGCACGATTCTGCCCGGCCTTGAACCGTTTACGCTGACGGTGGCGGTGACGAATTCCCGCTACCGGGTCGAGATTGCCGCGAAGGATCTTTTTGTGACGGGGGATTTTTCCAGTTCGCCCATTTCGGTGCCGGTGCCCGCCGCCGCGGGGTATCAGACGCTGACGGTGACGTTCATCGACAAGGGCGCTCAGATCCCGCCGATGCCCCGGGCGTTTGAAGCGGCTTACGTTTCGCAGGAGAAGTACGACGCCTGGTACACCGCCTATGGCCCGTTTACGCCGGCGGACGACCAGCTGGGCGCGTATCTCTTCAACATTTCGCCGGAAGACGCGCTGCCCGCGCTGAAAATCACGGCGATCACGCGCGCTTCGAACAAGGTCGCGATCTCGGTGGCGGCGGAAAAGGCCGATGGATCGTTTGTGGATCTGACGGCAATCAACGGGGTGCTCTGTGTGAAAACGTCGGACGATTTGACGGTGACCGACCCGAAGGCCGGTTTCGGCGGGGCGGTGTATTATCGCGATTCGACTCTCTTCGGAACCGACGGCACGCCTGCCACGATCAGTGAGATCGACGCGGCCGCGCTGAAGCGGTTTGTGAGGGCGGTCATTCTGGCGGTGGATCCGGCCTCGATCGCGCCGTAGACTCCGCCTTTCATTCACTGTTCAGAAAAGAAAAATACCTTTCGAAAAATTGAGCAGTTTCAATCTTAGAGCATATTTAAAATGAAACTTCGGCTTTTTTCACCGCTTTTGCTTTTTTACTTCATCCTTTCAGGTCGCCGTAACGCTGCTACGGCTCGCGTTCAAGGATTCGTCAAAAATCAAAATCAATTTCAAAAATCACGAAGTTTCGATTTAAACCTGCTCTAACCTGCTCGAGTTCGCCGTGGTTTCGCCGGTCGACCCTTCGCCGCCCGCGAACAGGCCGTTTTACAAAATCACCGCCCGCAAATAGGAGGCGATTGTGAACACACGCATCGAAGCGATTGAGGCCTTTGAAATGCTCGATTCCCGCGGCAACCCCACCGTGGAGGTGGAGATCACCTCGGCCGGCGGCGCGACCGCCCGCGCAGGCGTGCCTTCGGGGGCGAGCACCGGCAGCCGCGAAGCCGTGGAACTGCGCGACGGCGACCCCGCCCGTTACGGCGGCAAGGGGGTGCTCAAAGCCGTTGAAGGCGTCAACCGGGAAATCGCCGCCGCGCTTCACGGCTTCGATTGCCTCGACCAGGCCGGGCTCGATTCCGCGCTGATCGCGCTCGACGGCACCGCCAACAAATCCCGCCTGGGCGCCAACGCTCTGCTCGGCGTGTCGATGGCCGCCGCCCGCCTGGCCGCCGAAAGCACGCGCCAGCCGCTGTATGCCCGGCTGGGCGGCCCGCAGGCGCTTTTGCTGCCCGTGCCGTGCATGAACGTGCTCAACGGCGGGGTTCACGCCCGCTGGCAGGGGTCCGATTTCCAGGAGTTCATGATCGCCCCCGTGGGCGCGCCCACGCTCGGCGAGGCGGTGCGCCGGGGCAGTGAAATCTATCACGCCTTGCGCGGCGTGCTCCAGGAGGCGGGCGCATCGGTCGGCGTGGGCGATGAAGGCGGCTTCGCGCCGCGGGTGTCCTCGAACCGCCAGCCGCTCGAATGGCTCATGAAGGCTGTTGAAAAGGCGGGCTGCGAGCCGGGGCGCGATGTGGTTTTCTGCCTTGACCCCGCCTCTTCCGAGTTTTTCAAGGACGGCCTCTACCGCCTCAACACCGAGAACCGCACCCTCGATGCCGCCGAAATGACCGATTATTACGCCGGTCTCATCCGCGAGTTCCCCGTCGCCTCCATCGAAGACGGTCTGGCCGAGGACGACTGGGCCGGGTGGGGGCACCTTCACCGCACCCTCGGAGACCGCGTGGAGCTCGTGGGCGACGACCTTTTCGTGACCAATGTGGCGTACATCGCGCGCGGCATCCGCGAGCGTTCCGCCAATTCGGCCCTCATCAAGCTCAACCAGATCGGCACTGTGAGCGAGACTCTCGCCGCCGTGCGCCTGTGCCTCGACAACCGCTGGGGCGCCTTCATTTCACACCGCAGCGGCGAAACCGCCGATACCTTCATCGCCGATCTCGCCGTGGCGACCGGCGCGGGAAAAATCAAGACGGGCGCCCCCTGCCGCGGCGAACGCGTGGAAAAATACAACCGCCTCATGCGCATTGAGCGCATGCTCGGCAGCGCCGCCGCCTATGCGGGCAGAAAGGCCTTTCGCGGTTTATGAAACCCGCCCCCGAGCTCTTCCCCTCGCGCCCCGACGCCGCGCTCGATCCGCTCCTGCGCGGTTTCGTGCGCCAATTGAGAAGCGTCCGCAACGCCTCCCCCCTCACCGTGGAAAACTACGCGCGCGACATCGCCCAGTTCGCCGCCTTTCTCTGGCCCGATTCCAGCGCCCAGCCGCCGCCCTTCCCCTGGACCGGTGTGACGCGGGACGACGCCAAGCGCTTTCTCCAGGCCTATGCCCGCTCCGGCGCCAAAGCCACCAGCACCGCCCGCAAACTCTCCGCCCTGCGCGCCTTCTTCGCCTGGCTCGTCGATGAACGCGCAGTCCCCGGCAGCCCCTTCGAGGCCCTCAAGCCGCCCAAACGCCTCAAAACCCTCCCCCGCATTCTCGAGACCTCCGACCTCATCCGCCTTTTCGACGCTCCCATCCGCGCGCTTGAGGCGCACCTTGCAAAGGAGCAACGCGAAAAAGTCATCGCCGAAACCGTCTACGCCCACACCCGCGACGCAGCCATCTTCGAGACCCTCTACAGCACCGGGGCCCGCGTCAGCGAGCTCGCCGGCCTCTGCTGGAAAGACATGAGGCTCGAGCAAGGCTCCTGCATCGTCTACGGCAAAGGCCGCAGGCAGCGCCTCTGCATGCTCGGCCGCCCCGCCCTCGCCGCCCTCGCCCGCATGGCCGCCGCCGCCCGCGTGATCTGGGCCGAAGCCCTCGCGCCGGAGCGCGCCGTTTTCCTCAACCTCCAGGGCGAACCGCTCACCACCCGATCCATCGAGCGCTTCATGAAACGCTGGCTCGCCGCCGCCAATCTCCCCGACGACGTGACCCCGCACAAACTCCGCCACGCCTTCGCCACCCACCTGCTCGACGCCGGCGCCGACCTGCGCTCCGTGCAGGAGATGCTCGGCCACGCCAGCCTCGAAACCACCCAGATCTACACGCACCTCTCCCTTCAGCGCGTCATCGAAAGCTACCACCGCGCCCATCCGAGAAAATAGAGCATATTTCGATTGATCTTTCCGCTTTTTCTCGGTGCTTTTTGTTTTTGAACTTCACCCTTTCAGATCGCCGTAGCGTTGCTACGGTTCGCCTCAAGCATTTGTCAAAACCCAAATTCACCTTCGCAAAATCCGGAAATCTCATTCGAAACCTGCTTTAGAGCATATTTCGATTAATCTTTCCGCTTTTTCTCGGTGCTTTTTGTTTTTGAACTTCACCCTTTCAGATCGCCGTAGCGTTGCTACGGCTCGCCTCAAGCGTTTGTCAAAACCAAAATTCACCTTCGCAAAATCCGGAAAT
>JAVBLT010000048.1:0-38221 GCA_031553315.1 Kiritimatiellia bacterium | reverse complement strand
ATTTCCGGATTTTGCGAAGGTGATTTTTGGTTTTTACAAACGCTTGAGGCGAGCCGTAGCAACGCTACGGCGATCTGAAAGGGTGAAGTTCAAAAACAAAAAGCACCGAGAAAAAGCGGAAAGATCAATCGAAATATGCTCTAACCTGCCCTATCCCAATTCGATGTTGCGGCGGGAGCGGCGGGTGTTTTGGGGAGTGGGGAGGCGCTCGGGGTAGTCGAGGGTATAATGGAGGCCGCGGCTCTCGCGGCGGTCGGCGGCGGAGAGGATGATGAGCTCGGCGACGTCGGCCAGGTTGCGGAGTTCGAGGGTATCGGCGGTGGGGAGGTGGTCGAAGTAGTATTCGTTGATTTCGCGGCGGAGGTTGTGGACGCGGCGATGGGCGCGCTCAAGGCGTTTGTCGGTGCGGACGATGCCCACGTAGTCCCACATGCAGGTGCGCAGCTCGGCCCAGTTGTGGGCGATGAGGACGGCTTCGTCGGGCGGGGTGGCGTTGCCGTAAGTCCAGTCTGGAATGGCGGCTTGGGTTGCGGGGGGGGGATTGGCCAGGATGTTTCGGGCGGTGAGGTGGGCGCAGACGAGGGCTTCGAGCAGCGAGTTGCTGGCGAGGCGGTTGGCGCCGTGAAGGCCGGTGCAGGCGCATTCGCCCACGGCGTAGAGGCCGGGAAGGGTGGTGGTGCCGGAGGGGGTGGCCTCGATGCCGCCGCAGCAGTAGTGGGCGGCGGGGACGATGGGGATGAGGTCGCGGCTCATGTCGATGCCGTATTGGAGGCATTGGCTGAAAATGGTGGGGAAGCGTTTTTCAAGATAGTCGCGGCCTTTGTGGCGGATGTCGAGGCAACAGTAGGGGGTGCCGCGTTTTTTCATTTCGGAGTCGATCGCGCGGGCGACGATGTCGCGGGGGGCGAGCGATCCGCGGGCGTCGTACAGATCCATGAAAGGGGAGCCGTCGGCATTCACAAGGATGGCGCCTTCGCCGCGGACGGCTTCGCTGATGAGGAAGCGGCGGGCGGTGGGGTGGTAGAGGCAGGTGGGATGGAACTGAATCATCTCCATGTTGCGCAGGGCGGCGCCCGCGCGCCAGGCGATGGCGATACCGTCGCCGGTGGCGATGTCGGGATTGCAGGTGTATTGGTAGACTTTGCCGCAGCCGCCGGTGGCGAGGATGACGGCGGGTGTGGCGACGGCGATGACTTTCCCGGTGAGTTCCTCGAGAAGATAGGCGCCGATGGCGCGGTTGGGGCCGCTTTGGCGAAGGAAACGGGTGGTGACGAGGTCGATGAGGGGCGTGTGCTGGAGGAGGGTGATGCCGGGGTGTTCGCGGATGCGCTCGAGGAGGACGGTTTCGATGCGGCGGCCGGTGATGTCGCCGGCGTGAAGGATGCGGCGGTGGGTGTGGCCGCCTTCGCAGCCGAGATCGAATTCTTTGCCGTCGGGGCCGGGGTTGAAGGTCACGCCCAGGCTGATGAGCTCGCGGATGTGTTCGGGGCCGGCGGTGATGATCTGGCGGACGACGCTTTCTTCGCAGAGGCCGGCGCCCGCGTCGAGGGTATCGGCGATGTGTTTCTCGAAATCGTCATTTTCATCCATCACGCAGGATATGCCGCCCTGGGCGTAGTTGGTGTTGGAGTCGGCTGAGTTTTTTTTGGTGACGAGGAGAACGCGGCCGTGAGGGGCGAGGTGGAGGGCGGTCATGAGGCCGGCAATGCCGGTCCCGACGATGAGGTAGTCGCAGGTGAGGGTTTTCATTGAACATTAACCTTCAAGGAGAGCGGCGGCCTGGGCGAGCTCTTCTTCTTTGCCGACGGCGATGATCTGGTCGCCGGAGTTGATGGTGGTATCGCTGCCGGGGCTGATTTGGGTGGCATTGGCGCTGTAGATGGTGATGATGCTGACGCCGGTCCGGGCGCGGACGTTGAGCTGGCCGAGGGTCTGGCCGATGGCGGGCGAGGCGGGGGGGATGAGGATGGTGCGGGTGTGGATGCTGAGGATGGCGGTGAGACCGGTCGATTCGTGTTCGTCGTCGTCTTTGTCATCGTCGACACGGGAGGAATCGAAGACGCGCTCAAGGGTGGCGTGGGATTCTTTGTAGTTGGCCTTCATTTTCTGGGAGAAGAGGCCGATGAACCCCGTCATGAGGGCAACGAGGACGAGCTGTTCGTACCATTGGTCGAGAAGGGTGACGGAACAGAGGAACATGGTGTAGATCAGCAGGCCAAGAAGGCCGACGGTCATAAGCACCCGAGTGAGGAAAACGCGGAAACCGTCGCCCCATTCCGAGGCGCGGCCAAAGGAAAAGGCATCGTTGACGAAGGTGCGGGTGAGCCGTCGGACGGTGTAGAAGGTGCTGAGGAAAACGGGGGCGGCAAGGAGAATCACGATGACGGCCGCAGCTATTTTTGAGAGGTTGAAGGGCGTGTGCCGGTCGATTTTTCGAAGCAGGTTGTGGACGGGGTCGAAGTAGACCACGATGAAACGGGCGGCGACGAAGAAGGCGGCGAGAAGAACGAGCTGGATAATGACAAGGAAGATGTTTCTCTGGAGGTTCTTCAGCAGATGGTTGCGGGCGAGGCTTTCTTTGGCGTAGTTGAACCAGTAGCGGTAGTGGCGGAGGAGCTCGCGGGGGCTGTTGCCGATGTGGCGCTCCATCACATCGTAGATGCGGTCCGAATAGCGCAGAAGGTAGGGGTTGATGGCGGTGCAAAGGAGCGCCACGCCAACGGAAATCTGGTAGACGGGGCGCTCGGTAAGATGTTTTTCGAGACCAATGGCCGCGATAATGAAGGCGAATTCCGCAACTTGCCCCAGGCCGATGCCGATTTTGAAGGAGTCGCGCCCCGTGCGCCCGATGAGCAGGCAGCTGATTGCGCTGTTGAGGAGCTTGAAAAGAACCATGGCGAAGGTGATGAGGACGACGGTGGGCCAGAGCGGAAGGAGAACGCCCGGATCGACCTGAAGGCCCACGGATACAAAGAAAACGGCGCTGAAAAGGCTGGTGAGCGGTTTGACGGCTTTTTCGATCCGCCGGGAGGAACGCGCCTCGGCAATGATCACGCCGACAAGAAAGGCGCCCAAAACGAGGCTGAGATCGAGCTTGACGGCTGCAAAGGAAACACCGAAACAAAGCGCAAGGACGGTGATGAGAAGGGTTTCGTCGTTTTTCCAAAGGCTGATGCGGTTGATGAGGCGGGGAACGGTCAACAGGCCGACGACGACGACGCCGACGAGGAAAAGGGTCAGGCTGCCCGTTTGGCGGGCGAGGGCGCTCACATCGACCTGGCCGGTGGCCAGGCCGTTGAGAAGCGCGATGAGGATGATGGCGAGCACGTCTTCAATCAGGGCGATGGCGAAGATGGCGTCGGAAAAAGCATAGCGGGTCCAGCCGAGCTCGTCGAGGGTTTTGGCGGCGATGCTGGTGGAGGAGTCGCAAATGATAAGGCCGAGGAGGAAGCTTTCGATGGGAGACCAGCCCATGAACTGCCCGAGGACGTAACCGCCGAGCGTGGTGAAGGCGACGTCGTAACACGCCGGGAAAACAACGCCTGCGCCAAGGGCTCGCACCTTCCTGAAGCTGAAGCCCAGGCCGATCGAAAACATGAGGAACATCACGCCCAGGTCGCTGAGCATCTGGATGTTGCCGGGGGTGTCGATAAGCTTGAGGGGGATGTGCGGGCCGATGAGGATGCCGGCCGCGATGTAGCCGACGGTCTGGGGAAGGTTGTAACGGCTGAATATGACCGCAATCACAGCGGAAACGACGATGACGATGCTGAGGTCGTTGAAAAACATGGGCGGAACCTTCTGTTTACCTTGGAGTGCGGCTGGGCGTTTTGCTGCCGCGGTCGCGCTGTTGGCGCAGCTGTCCGACGGTTTCCTGGCGATTCGTCCAGAACATGGTCGGGTCGTGCGTTGTCAAATCGAAATAAGAGGCTTCGGCGGTCACATCGTCGGCACTGAAGGCGAGGCGGTCGGGGCCGCAGGAGAAGATGAGCGGCAGGGGCTGGCCGGCTTCGGGGTTGGGGGCGCGGTACCCGTAGGGCACATCCCAGATGTCGGCGCGCAGGCGGCGGATGTAGGGGCCGGCCCAGCCTTCCGCGCCCGGGTCGCGCATGAGGGCGGGAAGGCCCTCTTCATTGTACGGCCAGCGGCCTGTGTTGTAATGGAACTGCGCGAGGGCGGTGGCGAGGTGGTTGACGTTTTTTTGCGCGCGCGAAAGGCTGATTGCGGCGGCGGCGGAGGTTCTGTCGACCTTCGAAACGAGGGCGCCGCCAACGATAATCAGCACAATGAGAATCGCGATGATCACGCGCGGCGAGCGCAGGGTTTTCACATCAAGCGCATGGCTGCGCACGGCATCAAGCTCACGCTCCGCCTTTTTGCGCATATTCGCGATTTTCCGGCGTTGAACCTGCCGCGCGGAGACCGCAAGCGGCTGTTTTGATTTTCGCCTGATCGTGATCCCCATACCAAACATCCCTTGAAAACACAAAGTAAACAGATGCGTTTCATTATAGGAAAATGTGTTTGTTGCGTCAATTATCGAATTCGGGTTTCTTTTTCCTTCCTCCAAAACTCGATTTTCAGCGGCTGGTTTTTGCTTGTCCTTCCCGCTCACTCGGCGTATACTGGCTCCTTGTTGCATTGAAAGGGACTTTATGCCAACACTTCGCACGCTTTTGGAAAATTGTGTAAACGCGATGCCTCAGGCTCCGTTTCAGACCTATTACCGCCGCAAACAGTGGGTGACGCGCTCCTACCGCGATTTTTACGATCGCGTGGCGCAGGTTGCCGAGGCGGCCTCCGGGCTTGGCGTGCAGCCGTTGCGCGACCGCGTGGCGCTGATGCTTGAAAACTGCCCGCAGTGGATGGAAATCTACATGGCTCATGCCGCGGCCGGCGTGACGGTCGTGCCGATGGATCCGAAGCTGCACATAAACGAAATCCTTCACATTTTGCGCGATTCACAGGCTTCCGTGATTTATCTCGGCAGCAAGCTCAAGGCGCTGGTTCAGGAAGCGTTGCCGCAGTTGCCCGATTTGAGGCATGCGGTGCTGGTTGCCGAGGAGAGCGAGGAAATACCCCCCGAAACCGACTTTTTCCATTCGTTTGAATCGATGGTCGAAAAGGCCGGCAAACTGCGCGACGCGGCCCAGGGGTGGTTCGCCCGCCATTTGCCCGAATCGGGGCAAATCGCTTCGATTTTGTATACATCGGGCACCACGGGCCGCCCGAAAGGCGCGATGCTCTCGCATAAAAACTTTTGCGCCAACCTCGACAGCACCGCGCATGACATTGTGGAGCTGAATAAAAACGACAATTTCATGATTGTGCTCCCGCTCTTTCACGCCTACTCCTTCACCGCCAATTTCCTTATGCCCCTTCGCCTGGGCGCGCAGATGTGTTTCATCCGCGGGCTGAAAACGCTGACCGACGATCTCAAGGTGCTCAAGCCCACCGTGTTGATGACGGTGCCGCTGATGGCGGAAAAAATCTACGAAAAAATCATGCCCAAAATCAAGGCCAGCCGTCTCGCGCAATTCCTCATCGCCATCGGCCTCAAGAGCCTTGTGGCGAAAAAAGTGATTGCCGGCATGGGCGGGAAAATCCGCTTTTTCGGCGTGGGCGGCGCGCCTTGCCCGATCGAGGTGTTCAAGGATTTCCGCGCGATCGGTTTTCCCATCATTGAAGGCTACGGCATCACCGAGTGTTCGCCCGGCGTGGTCTACGGCCGCCTGAACGATTTCCACCCCGGTTTCGTGGGTCGCCTCATCCACGGCATGACCATGCGCCTCAAAGACCCGAACGACCAAGGCATCGGCGAGCTTCAGGTCAAGGGCGACAATGTGATGCTCGGCTACTTCAACAATCCCGAGGCCACCGCCGAAGCGTTTGACGACGGCTGGTTCCGCACCGGCGACCTGTGCGAGGTCACCCCCGACGGCCTCATCGCCATCCGCGGCCGGAAAAAGGCGCTCATCGTCAACCGCGAAGGCAAAAACATCTACCCCGAAGAGGTCGAGCAGTGCATTGAGCGCGATATGCGCATCGCCGACGTGCTTGTGCTGGGTTACACGGGAGCGGGTGAAACCGGCGAGCGGGTCGGAGCCATCGTGACCCCCAACCTCGACGAACTCAAAGCCGCCAACGGCGGAAAAGACCTCAGCCGCGAAGCCATTGAAGAGCTTTTGCGCGAAATCGTCTCAAAACGCTGCGGCGAAATTGCCGATTACAAGCGCCCGCGCAAAGTTGAGGTGCGCTTTGAACCGTTGATCCGCACATCGACCATGAAGGTGCGCCGCGTGGCCTACGAACACGCGCTGGATGAATCGACAACCGGCGAAATTTCTCATCGTTATACGGTTTGACGATTTCATAGCGCAACACGCGGGATGATTTCCATGTGATTCTGATTGCGGGCGGAGCGTTGTCGTGCTAAGATTTCGGCATGAACTATTTAAGCACACGCGGCGCTACGCCCCCCCTCTCTTTCCGTGAAACCGTGCTGACCGGGCTCGCCCGCGACGGCGGTCTCTTCATGCCTGAAACCTTTCCCTGCGCGACCGCCTCGCTTGAGGCCTGGTCGAAGCTCTCCTATCCCGATCTCGCCTTCGAAATCATGCGCCTGTACGCCGACGATATCCCCGCCGACGACCTGCGCCTGATGATCCGCAAAAGCTACAACACCTTCCGCTCTCCCGAAGTGACCCCCTCCGTTCAGCTCGGCGACCTTCAGATCCTCGAACTCTGGCACGGCCCCACGCTCGCGTTTAAAGACGTGGCCCTCCAGTTCCTCGGCAATCTCTTCGAATACCTCCTCGCTCAAAACAAAAGCCGCCTCGCCATCGTGGCCGCAACCAGCGGCGACACCGGAAGCGCCGCGATCGACGGCGTGCGCGGGCGCGAAGGCATCGATATCTTCGTGATGCACCCCAAGGGCCGCGTCAGCCCCATGCAGGAGCTCCAGATGACCACCGTGCCCGATGCCAACGTGCACAACTTCGCCGTGGAAGGCTCCTTCGACGATTGCCAAAACATGGTCAAAGCCCTCTTCAACGACCACCCTTTCCGCGATGCCCACCACCTCGGCGCCGTCAACTCCATCAACTGGGCCCGCATCCTCGCCCAGATCGTCTACTACTTCTACGCCGCCTTCCGCGCCCGTGAAGCCACCGGCAAGAATCGCTTCGCCTTTGCCGTGCCCACCGGAAACTTCGGCGATGTGTTCGCCGGCTATGCGGCCTGGCGCATGGGCCTGCCCGTCGAGCGCCTCATCATCGCCACCAACGAAAACGACATTCTTACCCGTTTCTTCGCCACCGGCGTCTATGCGCCCGGCGCCGCCGCCCCCACCACCAGCCCTTCGATGGATATCCAGGTCGCCAGCAATTTCGAGCGCTACCTCTACTGCCGCGCCGAAAACAACGGCAAAACCGTCGCCGCCTGGATGAAAACCTTCGCAACCGAAGGCCGCCTCGTGCCCGACGTCCCCGAAGGAAAACCCGTCGAAGACCCCGTCCTCACCGCCATCCGCGTCGACAGCCAAACCGTGGCCGAAACGATTCGCCGCTTCGCCTGCGACCACTGCTACACACTCGACCCCCACACCGCCATCGGCGTGCGTGCCGCCCAAACCCTCTACCCCCAGCCCGACGACCGGACTGCCGTCATCTGCCTCGCCACAGCCCACCCCGCGAAGTTCCCCCAGACCGTGGCCGACGCCACCGGAGGCGCCGCGCCCACGCACCCCATCCTGGAGGCCCTGCGCAACCTTCCCCCCCGCGTCGCCACCCTGCCCGCCGATGCCGAAGCCCTCAAGGCCGCCGTCGGCGCCGCGCTCGCCGCGAAGGACGCGCCGTGACGGCCTTCACCTGCCAGCGTTGCGGCAACTGCTGCCGCGTGCCCGGCCAGGTGATCCTCGCCCCCGGTGAAGCCGAGCGCATCGCCGGCCACCTGGGGATCGACATTTATACCTTCACCGAGTTCTACACCACGCTCCGCGCCGGCCGCAACGGTCTTATCCTCACCGAACAGCCCGGCGGCGCCTGCATTTTCCTCACCCCTGAAAGCGGTTGCCGCGTGCAACCCGTCAAACCCCGCCAGTGCATCGGCTATCCCGGCGCCTGGCGCAGCGAAGCCATTGAAAACGTCTGCCAAGCGCGATCGAAAGGAACCCCCGCATGAGCTTTCTCCTTGAACAAGGCGGCTGGATGATGGTCTTCATCCTCCTGCTTGCCCTGGGCGCCACCGCCCTTTTTTTCGACCGGCTCCTGCGCCTGCGCAAAATCGCCATTGACTATCAGGATTTCATTCAAGGCGTCTTCACCGTGTTCGACAAAGGCAACACCGAGGAAGCCATCGCGATCTGCGAAGAATCCCCCGGCCCCATCGCCGCCATCGTGGGCGAAGCGCTCGTCCACCGCGCTTCAAACCGCGAAAACCTCATCGAAATCATCAACGCCACCGCCCATTCCGAGCTTTCCCGCCTGGAACGCCGCGCGGCTCAAATCGGCCTTTTCGCCCAGCTATTCCCCCTTTTCGGCCTCATCGGCACCCTTACCGCCGCCTATCAGGCGCTTGGCGAAATCGCCGCCCGCGCACCGCTGATCGATGCCGCCCTCGTGGCGCTTCCCCTCTCCCGCGCCCTCTCCAGCACCATCGCCGGCCTCGCCGCCGCCGCCGCCTGCCACGCCATGCACCACGCCCTCAAGCTCCGCATCGACAACCTCATGCTCGATATGGAGAGCACCGCCGTTCTCACCCTCGACCACCTCTCCCGCAGCGAGGATTCCAATGGCGAATAATCCACCGCCCGCCACGTCCATCCTCAGGCCCCGCCGTTTTACCGGCGGCATTCCCTGGCCCGGCAACTCCGCAACGCAGGGGCTCTTCGCCGCCCTGCCGTGGATTGATGCCGCCGTCATCGCCCTCATCTTCATTGCCCTGCTCAACCACACCATCCTCCTGCCGGGGCGCTTCGTGGATCTGCCCCAGGCGCCCTTCACCGAAGGCCACCTTCAAAGCGGCCTCATTGCCATCGTCCAGCCCGTCAACTCCCCCGACGGCATCCGCGAAACGCTCCTTTTCCTCGACGACGAACGCTACTCCTCCCTCCGCCCCGACCAGCTCGACCGCCTCGGCGAATCCATCCGCTCCCTCGCCGCCGATGCCAACACCCGCACCCTGAACCTTCTGATCGACGGCAGCGTGCCGATGGCCGAAACCTCCCGCTGGATCAACCGCCTGCGCGATGCCGGCATTCAGCAGATCAACCTCGTTGAAAAACCCCGCTGAGTTCCTCATGCCCGAACCCCGCCACTATACCCGGCGCAAACGCTCCCGCCGCCGCAAAGCCTTCACCTTCTGGTGGCCCGCGGTGCTCATCCTCCTCCTGCAAGGCTTCCTCTGGCTGCGCATTCCCCGCCTCGCCGCCAACATTCCCCGGCCCCGCCCGAACCCACCCGCCCTCCCCGCCGCCACCATCGCCTACTACAGCTCCCCCGAAGGAGCCTTCACCAACAGCGTGGCCGTTCGCCTGCTCCGCCCGCACCTCGTCAGCCTCGGCCACCGGCGCGACAGGCTGGAGACCGACACCGCCTTCACCGCCCGCAAGCTCCCCCCGCCGCCCTACACCTCCCCCGACTACACACTCGGCAGCGCCCTCTCCACCCCGCCGCTCCAGCCCTTCACGCCTCCCGAGATCCGCCTTCCCGGCTGCCTCCCCCCCCCCGATCCGCCCCCCCCTTCACCCCCACCCGCCTCCGAGCGTTGCCGCGTGACCCTTCCCGCCGCCCTTCAAGCCGCAGGCTTCACCTTCACCCTCCCCTCCAACACCCCTCCCGCGACCTCCGGCCAGATTGAATTCGCCGTGGAGCTCGATGCCTCCGGCCGCCCCGTTCACATTCTCCGCCAACGCCCCCTTCGCCGATCCCCCGAATGGGCCACCGCCCTCGAAACCGCGCTGCGCACCGGCAAAGGCAACGCCGAGGCCCGCGGCCGGATCCGCATCGAATGGATCTCCTCAGACCCCGCCGCAGACCCCATCCGCATTGAACCCGACCCCGCCTCCACACTGTGAGGTGTATTTTTTATGCGCGCATTCATTCTCCTTGAACCCTCCTTGGGATGAATGGTGCATCTCGTATTGCAAATCGCGATTATTACGCATCACAATCCTTTTGATTGGCTTTTTTCGACGTCTTGTGCTATGCTGTCGAACCGTTTGCGAAAGGATTTGCCATGGACGAAACCCAAACCCCGAATCAGCCTGTCGATACCCGCCTCTCTTCGATCACGATCGAGGAGGAGATGAGCTCCTCGTATATCGATTATTCGATGAGTGTGATTGTGGGGCGCTCGCTCCCTGATGCGCGCGACGGGCTCAAGCCGGTTCACCGCCGGGTGTTGTACACGATGTATAAGATGAATAATGTGTATAACCGCCCGTACATGAAATCGGCGCGCGTGGTCGGCGAGGTGATGGGCAAATACCACCCGCATGGCGACTCTTCAATTTACGACACGCTCGTGCGCCTGGCGCAGCCTTTCTCACTCCGCTATCCGCTGGTCGACGGCCAGGGCAACTTCGGCTCCGTCGACGGCGACCCGCCCGCGGCCATGCGTTACACCGAGGCGCGCATGCAGCGCCTCGCCGATTCAATGCTGGACGACATCGATAAGAATACGGTCGACCATCAGCCCACCTATGACGAGAAGGAGATGGAACCGAAGGTTCTGCCCGCGCGCCTGCCCAATCTTTTGCTCAACGGCTCTTCGGGCATCGCCGTGGGCATGGCCACGAATATCCCGCCGCACAATCTGGGCGAGGTCTGCGACGGTCTGATTCATATGATCGACCACCCGGGCTGCTCCATCGATGATTTGATGCAGTTCGTGAAGGGACCCGACTTCCCCACCGGAGCCACGATCTGCGGCACGCGATCCATCGAGGCGATGTATAAGCTGGGCCGCGGCCGCATTGTGGTGCGCGGCAAGGCCGAGATCGTTGAAAACAAGGGCCGCGAAGCGATTATCATCACGGAAATTCCGTATATGGTGAACAAGGCGCTGATGATCGAAACAATGGCGCGCCTGGTGAACGACAAGGTGCTTGAGGGCATTTCCGATATCCGCGATGAAAGCTCGGAAGACGACGGCATGCGGGTCGTCATCGAGCTGAAACGCAACGCCTTCGCCCAGGTTGTGCTCAACAGCCTTTACAAGCACACGCAGCTCCAAAACACCTTCGGCGCCAATATGCTGGCGCTTGACCACGGCCGGCCGAGGCTGATGACGCTGAAAGATTTCATGCTCTGCTATCTTGACCACCGCTTCGAGGTGCTCACCCGCCGCACGAAGTTTGAGCTCACGAAAGCCGAGGAACGCAAGCATATTGTGGACGGTCTGCTGCTCGCCCTGGATAATCTCGACGAGGTGGTGCGCATCATCCGCCAGGCCTCGAACCGCGAAGAGGCAAAGAACAACCTGATGATCCGTTTCGGTTTCTCCGACCCGCAGGTCGAAGCCATCCTCAATATGCGCCTCTATCAGCTGACCGGCCTGGAACGCGGCAAGCTGGAGGCGGAGTTGGCCGAGCTGCTGGCCCGCATCGACTACCTGCTCGGTTTGCTGGCTCACCCCGAGCGCATCTATGCGATCATCAAGCAGGATCTCATCGACCTCAAAACCTATTACCATGAAAAAGACGGCGGCCGCCGCACGGAAATCGTGCCCATGGAGGGCGAGGTCAACATCGAGGATCTCATCGCCGACGAACCTTGCGTGATCACCCTCAGCCACCGCGGCTACATCAAACGCGTGGCGCTCAGCGTCTACCGCGAACAGAAGCGCGGCGGCAAGGGCGTCACAGGCGTGCAGATCAAGGAAGAAGATTTCATCGACCAGGTCTTCGTGGCCGAAACACACGACACGCTCCTCTTCTTCACCAACACAGGCCGCCTTTTCGCCGAGCGCGCGTTCGAGATCCCCGAGGCGCCCCGCACAAGCTTCGGCCGGCCGGTCATCAACATCCTCAACCTCCAGGCCGATGAAAAGGTCGTGGCGCTGCTCCCGATCCGCGCCTTCACGGATGACCGCGACATCCTCTTCGCAACCGAGAAAGGCATCGTCAAAAAGACCATGCTCAGCGCCTACCGCAACGTCAACCGCAACGGCATCATCGCCATCACCATTGAAGAGGGCGACCGCCTCATTCAGGTGCGCCTCACGGCCGACGAGGATGAAATCATCCTTGCCACGACCGACGGCCAGTGCATCCGCTTTGCCGCGGAGCAAGTCCGCCGCGTGGGCCGCGGCGCGATGGGCGTGAAGGGCATCACCCTCGAACCCGGCAACACGGTGTGCAGCTTCGCGATCGTCGAGCCCGGAGCCAACCTCCTGCTCACCACTGAAAACGGCTACGGCAAGCGCACGGCCTTTGAAGAGTTCCGCTGCCAGAACCGCGGCGGCAAGGGCATCATCGGCATCGACGCTTCCGAACGCAACGGCCGGGTCGTGGCCGTGCACACCGTGAAGGACGACGATTCGATGGTCATGATCACCTCCACCGGCATGATGGTCCGCTCCCCCGTGGCCGACGTGCGCATCATCGGGCGCAACACGCAGGGCGTGCGCCTGCTCCGGCTCGACGGCGATTCAAGGCTCGTCTCCGTCAGCATCGCAGGCCGCGAAGACGAGGAACCCGCTCCCGAGCAGCCTTCCCTCGCGGCCGGCGCTCCCGAAGCCGAAACCGATCCCGCCCCGGCGCCCCAAACGGAACCGGAAGCTTAACCCGTCACGGGCCCTCTCGCGTGGTCTACATCACCGGCGATAAACATGCTGACTTCACGTCGATCGACGCCTTTTGCAGAATCAGGCGGACGTCGCGCGACGATATCCTCGTGGTGCTCGGCGACTGCGGCATCAATTATTACCGCGACGGGCGAGACGTGGTCCTCAAACAGCATCTCGCCCAGCTCCCCATCACGCTCTTCTGCGTGCACGGGAACCACGAGATCCGCCCCTCCCACATCCCCTCCTACGAGGCCCGCAGCTTCTGCGCCGGTCCCGTGCTCGCCGAGCCGCGCTACCCCAACATCCTCTTCCCCGTCGACGGCACAAGCTTTCTCCTTGAAGGCCGCCGCACGCTCGTCATCGGCGGAGCCTATTCGATCGACAAGTTCTCGCGGCTTCTCAACCGCCAATCGTGGTTCGACGACGAACAACCCACCGAACCCATCAAAACCTGCGCCGAAACCACCCTCGCCGCCCTCGACTGGCAGGTCGATGCCGTGCTGAGCCACACCTGCCCCCTGAAGTTCATCCCCAAAGAACGCGAACTCTACGGCGTGGATCCGAAAACGGTCGACTATTCGACCGAAAGGTGGCTGGGAACGATCGAGACGCGTCTCCGGCACTACACAGGCTGGTTTTGCGGACACTTCCATCTCGACAAACGCGAGGGAAAGTGTCATTTTATTTACAACGACGTCCTTCCTTTTGTGAAGACGCTTGAAGGCAGATAAGGAACACCATGGAAAACTCCGACAACAAAAGCTCGCTCGATGCGCTCGTCTCCCTGTGCAAGCGCCGCGGTTTCATCTTTCAAAGCTCCGAAATCTACGGCGGATTCGCCGGTTTCTGGGATTACGGCCCCCTGGGCTGCGAGCTCAAAAAAAACATTAAAGATTCCTGGTGGAAGGAAACCGTCCGCCTCCGCGAAGACGTGGAAGGGCTCGACGCCTCCATCATCATGCACCCCTCCATCTGGAAAGCCTCCGGCCACCTCGACACCTTCGCCGACCCCATGAGCATGTGCAAAGCATGCAAAAAGCTCGTGCGCGCCGACCAGATCTGGGACATCTTCGGCGAGAGCGACATCTTCGCCGCCCTTGAGCCCCTCCTGGGCGACGCCGGCAAAACCGCCAACTGGTGCAAAGGCCGCGGCCGCGCCCTCGCGCCCAACCTTCTCGCCGTGGCCCAGGCCGAAACCCGGCTTCCCGAAATCTTCGAAAAGCTCGCCGCCTGCGCCGACGCCCGCACCCTCTACACCCTTCTCTCCGGCGTGGAGCTCCCCTGCCCTCACTGCGGCGGCGAAATGACGGAACCCCGCCCCTTCAACCTGATGTTCCGCACCGTCGTCGGCCCCATCGACGACCCGGCCAACGCCGCCTACCTCCGCCCCGAAACCGCGCAGGCCATCTTCGCCCAATTCCTCAACGTGGTCTCCACCAGCCGCCAGGCCGCCCCCTTCGGCATCGCCCAGGTCGGAAAATCCTTCCGCAACGAAGTGACCCCCCGCAACTACATCTTCCGCTCGCGCGAGTTTGAACAGATGGAGCTCGAATTCTTCATCAAGCCCGACGAAGCCGTCGAAATCCTCTGCGGCAACGTCGAAAAGCTCACCCCGGAGACCGACCTCTCCGAGCCCGGAGCCAACTGGGGCTGGGAATGCTGGCACGCCTACTGGGTCGACCAGCGCAAGAAATGGCTCGTCAAAAACGGCCTGCCCGAAACCAGCTTCGTGGAATACTGGCAAACCGCCGACGAGCTCGCCCACTACGCCCGAGCCTGCGTCGACATCCAATACCGCTTCCCCTTCGGCGTGCAGGAGCTTGAAGGCATCGCCGCCCGCTCCGATTTCGACCTCACCCAGCATTGCAAACACTCCGGCAAAGCCATGGATCTCTTCGACGAACCCCTCAAGCTCGCCGTCAAAGCCATGACCGAAGAAGACCGCGCCGCCCGCCGCGCCAAAATCGCGGCCGACTGGGCCGCCCGCGGCAAAACCGCCGAAGCCGCCAACGCCTTCATCGATAAACTCTTCGAAGGCAAATACATCCCCCACGTGATCGAACCCTCCGCCGGCGTCGACCGCATGGCCCTGGCCATGCTCTGCAACGCCTACGCCGAAGAAACCGTGACCGACGACAAGGGCAACAGCGAAACCCGCACCGTGCTCCGCTTCAGCCCCCTCATCGCCCCGATCAAAGTGGCCGTGTTCCCGCTCGTGAAAAACAAGCCCGAGCTCTACGCCAAAGCCCGCGAAATCTTCAAAGGCCTCCGCCGCCACTGGAACGTGTTCTGGGATGAATCCGGCGCCATCGGCCGCCGCTACCGCCGCCAGGACGAAGCCGGCACCCCCTTCTGCGTGACGGTCGACTTCCAGACCCTCGACGACGGCACCGTGACCCTCCGCGACCGCGACACCATGGCCCAGGAGCGCATCTCCGTGGAAGCCCTCCGCGCCAAACTCCTCGACCTGTTGGATTAACCCCCCCTTCATGCACCCGGTTCTTCAATCGCTCACGCTCAACGGCCGCGGCATCCTGCTCATGATCGCCTCCTCCCTGATGGTGGCGGTCGGGCAATTGCTGTGGAAAATCAACGGCCCGGCGATGCTGGCCGTCGGGTGCGCGTGCTACGGCATCGGGGCGGTGCTCATGATGGTCGCCTTCCGCTACGGCCGCTTCTCGGTGATCCACCCGATGCTCGCCTTTTCCTATGTGTTTTCCACCGTGCTGGGCGCGGTCTTTTTGGGCGAACGCTGTTCGCCGGGGCAGCTTGCGGGAATCGGGCTGATCATGGCCGGCGTGGCGCTCATCGGAGGAGGCGACCGTGAATAACGCCGCGTTCTTCGCCGTGATGGCCGCCATGACCTGGTTCGGCGCGCTCGGCGGCTTCTCCCTCAAGCGCGGCATGACCGCCCGGGCAGGCGGCCTCAAAAGCCTGCTCGCCAACCGCTGGCTCTACGCCGGCGCCTTTTTCTACGGCGCCTCCACACTGCTCAATATCTGGGTGCTGACGCATCGCCCCTATACCGTTGTTTTGCCCTTGACCGCCGTGACCTATGTGTGGACAATGTTGCTCGCACGGTATGCTCTGGGCGAGCATATCACCATTCAGAAGATAGCCGGATTGATAGTGATCGGGGCCGGGGCGTGCTGCCTGGTCCTGCTGTAAACGAAGGAACAAACCCATGATTGAGAATCCGAAAATCGCCGTATTGCTTCCGTGCTACAACGAGGAGATGACCATCGCCAAGGTCGTGAGCGATTTCCGCCGGGAGCTGCCCGAAGCCGAAATCTGGGTCTACGACAACAACAGCAAAGACCGCAGCGTGGAGCTCGCGACCGGAGCCGGAGCCAAAATCCGCAAAGTCACCCAGCAAGGCAAAGGCCATGTGGTGCGCCGCATGTTCCAGGAAATCGAAGCCGATTGCTACGTCATGGTCGACAGCGACGACACCTATCCCGCCGAAGACGTGAAAAAGCTCATCGACCCCATCCTCGCCGGCGAGGCCGACATGGTCATCGGCGACCGCCTCTCCACCACCTACGATTCCCTCGATAAAAAACGCCACTTCCACGGCTTCGGCAACCAGCTCGTCTGCAACCTCATCCGCTTTCTTTTTCACCGGAAAGTGACCGACGTGATGACCGGCTACCGCGCCTTCAACCGGCTCTTCATCAAAAACTGCCCCGTGCTCGCCAACGGCTTCGAGATCGAAACCGAGCTCACCCTCCACACGCTCGACAAGCGCATGAACATGCTCGAAATCCCCATCGCCTACCGCGACCGCCCCGAAGGCAGCGTTTCCAAGCTCAACACCTTCTCCGACGGCTTCAAAGTGCTCAAGACCATTTTCATTCTCTTCCGCGATTACCGCCCCTGCCTCTTCTTCGGCCTCATTGCCGGCGGCTTCCTGGCGCTTTCGTTTATTCTCTTCCTGCCGGTGCTGATCCAATACTTCCAGACCGGCGAAGTGCCGCGCTACCCCACATTGATTGTCAGCGGCTTCCTCGCCGTGTGCGGGTTGCTCTCCTTCGTCTGCGGCCTGATTCTCGACACCTGCAAAAAATACGCCGACCAGATGTTTGAAATCGCGCTCATCCAGGAAAAAACCCGCGAAAACCACGAACGCCCCTGCCGGTAATCCGCGCTGTCGCGTAGGCAGGGCCTTGAAAAACGCCAATCAGGGTTGACTGAACGCTTCTTCCCCGTTATCCTGTTGGCGTTTACTCATTTCATCGGGAGGAATCAGAATGCGCTGGAAAGCCCCTGTTTGCCTATTCGGAATCTGCATCGCCGGTTTCGCCGCCGCCGCGAAAAACACCGCCCTGTTCTATCGCGGCAGCGATTGGTGCCGCGCCGGCGAAACCCTCTACGCCAACGCCTGGCAAAACCCCGCCTTCCGAAACGGGCTCGACTTCACCTTCGAAGAACTCGACGAACCTGAAAATCCCGACGAAACCCAAAAGGAAAAGAAGAAGAAGCTCGGCGCCCTCCCGCAGGAAATCGGCGCCTATCCCGCCCTGGCCCTTCACGACGGCGAAGGCCGTTGCTTCGCGCTCCTCCAGGGAATCCCCTTCGACACCCCCCCCGAAGCGCTCGCCTCAAAAGTAAACCAAGCGCTCAACGTTTACGAAAAAGCCCAAAAACTCCGCGATTCCGGCCATCCCGCCCAGTTTTTCCTCACCCTCACGCAGCAGCTCCCCTTGAAACGCCTCCGCGAAAAACGCAATTTCGAAGACGTGTGGAAGCACATGGAAAAGACCGATCCCGAAGATACCGCCGGCTGGCGCTGGCGCCTCACGTTCGACGCCTACACATACGCCAACGCCGTGCAGGAATTCGCCAATAAAAAAGAGTACGCCCAAGGCGAGGCCTACATCCAAAAACTCGCAGCCGATCCCCGCCTCGACCGCCTCGCCTCCGAACAGAAACAAGTGATCGCGCTGCTGCCCTTCATCCTCAACCGCAACCGGGAAGGCTTTCGCGAAAAAAACATCGCCGCGCTCGAAGCCGCCGTGAAGCTCGCCCCCGACCACGTGTGGGGCCTGGGCGCGACAGGCCACCTCTGCATGATGGATGCCGGCCCCGTGGCGATCCCTTACGGCTGGCGCCCGCAACACTGCGCCGATAAAACCTTCACCTGGAAAATCACCGTGGGCGCGAAAAAGTTTTTCCCCGAACCGGGGCGTTACCGCGTGGTCTTCCAAAGAGAAAAAGGCGCTTCGCCGCTCGTGATCAACGCCGTCCGCCTTGCGAACCGCACCGTGCTCGGCGAAGCGGTCAAGCCCCAGCGCATCGACGCCAAAAAGCGCGAAGCCGCCTTCGAATTCACCTGGCCCGCCGGCAAACCCCTCACCAGCGACCAGCCGCTCACCCTGATTGTAACCGGCGAAGCGCCCGAAGGCGGCGACTCGCGCGGCGCCATCCGCGTGGAACGCCTCTTGCCTCCGCCGCCGCCCAAACGCCCCGCCCCCCGCGACAACGCCCCCCAAAAAACCGCCGCCGATCACGCCCTCGTGCGCGCCTGGACGGTTCACGCCATCGGCTCCGCCGCCTTGAAACGCCTCGACCCCGATTTCCGAAACCGCTTTTTATCCGATGCCGGCTGGATGGAAACCTTCTGGTGCTCCGGGCCGGCAGCCAACCCCCAGCGTTCCCTGGAGCTCCTCGGCCTGATCGACCGCCACGCCGAAAAAACGCCCGCCGGCGTATGGCGCAACCTCGCCGTGGCAGTGGCGCTCAACAGCGCCGGCGCTTCCGATTACGACGCCGTGGCACTCTACAACGCCTATGTGAAGGCCGATGCGCGCCAGCTCCTCCACACCGATTTCTACACATGGAACACCCGCGAAATGCGCTTCGTGGCAAACCGCGACACGCTCCCCCCCGAGAGCATCCCCGATTTGCTCGACCGCCACAACATGCAGCAGGATCGCTACGGCGGCGTCTGCTGGGTCTGCCGCTACGCCCTGCACAACTTCTTCGGCGACAGCGTCCACGGGCCCGCCTACAACCGCCCGTGGGATCATGCCTACGTGCGCCACCAGCTCGCCCGCGAAGTCAGCGGCGTCTGCGGAGCCCTCTCCTACTACGGATCCGCCACCACCAAGGCCCACGGCCTCCTCTCCACCCCCGGCGGCCAGCCCGGCCATTGCGCCTACATGACCCGCGCCGCCGACGGCCGCTGGCGCCTGCACTACGACGTCGGCGCTTACACCAGCCAGCACTACACCTTCTGGGAATCGCGCTTCTCGTATCTCGACATGATCGAAGCCGCCTTCAAAGACCCCGAAAAACACCTCCGCTCCGAACGCCTCGGCTGGCAGGCCGCCCTCAAACAGGCCGCCGCCGCGCCCCAGCCCGCAATCGGCCCGCTCACCCTCAACGTCTACGAAGGCGACTGGCGCAAACTCCCCGCCTTTGAGACGCTTGCCCCTGTTGAAACCCTCACCGTCGACGATTTCAGCCTCGACCGAGCCGGCCGCCGAGACCACGTCGCGCGCGTCTGGACCGGTTCCTTCTCCATCGCCCGGCCCGCCACCCTCGCCCTCGCCCTCGCCTCCGACGACGGCTCCCTGGTGAAGATCAACGGTCAAACCGTCATCGACCACGACGGTCTCCACGGCATGGACGAAAAGACCGCCACCCTCGCCCTCTCCCCCGGCAGGCACACCCTCGAAGTGCGCCATTTCAACGCCGGAGGCGGCGTCGGCCTCGATTTCACCCTCAAAGCCCCCCACCCCTACACCCCCGAAATCGCCGCCCTCCACCGCGCCTCCCGCGAAGCCTCCCCCGGCAACTACGGCGCCTGGCTCCGCGAAGCCCAATGGCTCGCCGATTCCCAAAAAACACCCCTCTCCGCCTGGGATTCCTGGGCGCGCGGCGTCGCCGCCGGCCTCCGCGATCACCAGGAAGCCGCCTGGATCCTCCTCAACCGCTGGCACCTCCCCCGCGTGAAAGCCGAAAAAGGCACCGAAGGCCTTCTGCGCGAGCTCACCCAGCTCTATCGCGCCATGCCGCAATCCGACCTGCCCAGCGCCGAACCCTACAACTTCGGCCGCATCCTGGAAGAGCACGCCAAACTCCTCGACAACCACACCCCCGCGCTCCAAACGCTCTTCCGGACCGCCGTCGCCGTCAACTACGGCACCTCCAGCTACTTCGGCGCCATCATGACCTGGGGCGGCAACCTCTTCCTCGCCGATCCCGGCCAAACCGCCGCCATGATCGCCGCCGTGGAAGAAGCCGCGCAAACGAGCGGCGCCCCCGCAAAGGGCAACTTCCTCGCCGCCGCCATCCGCAAAGCCTCCGCCGACGGCAACACCCAGGCCTTCCGCCAGCTCTGCGACCTGCAAGACAAACTCTCCCCCCCCGAAAACCCCGCCCTGCCCCCCGCCTTCCCCGCACCGTTGCTCTCGAAAGACGGCATGCTCCAGGTTTCCAGCACCTCCCACTGGGATCGCCCCGAGCGCTACCGCCGCCTGCTCGACGCCTCAGACCCCGGCGATTTTGCCTTTCACACCGAGAGTGAAACCGCGCCCTGGGCTCAGGTCGCCCTCCCCGGAATGGCCGAAATCAGCGGCATCTACATCGCCAACCGCGGCGCCTACGACCGCGAAGTGCCCCTCGCCGTCCAAGTCTCCGCCGACGGCAAGACCTGGCAGGAAATCTTCACCTCCACCCAACCCCTGCGCGACTGGAAAATCGACCTCGCCGGCCGCGGCATCCGCGCCCAATACATCCGCGCCCTCCGCCGCCCCGAAGCCAAGAAAGAACCCTTCCACCTGCGCAAGCTCCAGGTCTACGGCAAAAAGCTCTATTGACTTCAAAACGCGGCCACAGGCTTTTTTTCTCGCTTTGCTTGCCGTTTGCCCCGCGCTGTGATACACTTCCGCTTTCTTTATTTCCATTTTGGAGGCCAGGATGAAAATTGCGATTGGTTGTGATCACGCCGGAGTTGTGCTCAAAGATACCCTGAACACCTTTCTCAGAGGCATCGGCCACGAGGTTTCCGATAAAGGCGCCTTCTCGGCCCAAAGCAGCGATTACCCCGATTTCGCAGTGCCCGTCGTCGAAGCCGTCATCACCGGCGAAGCCGACCGCGGCATTCTCCTGTGCACCTCGGGCGTGGGCATGGCCATTTGCGCCAACCGTTTTGCGGGCGCCCGCGCCGCGCTGGTCGCCGATGAAGCCGGCGCCGTTTCCTCCCGCGAGCACAACAACGCCAACATCATCGTCCTCCCCGCCGGCAAGCTCAAGGAAGGCCAGGCCGAGATGATTCTCAAGACCTGGCTCGTTTCGCCCTTCTCCGGCGCCGAGCGCCATGTGCGCCGCCTGAGAAAGGCCGACCGCTGCGGCCGCCTCGCCGAAGTGGCTTCGCTCGCGGAATCCGACCCCGCCGTGCACCAGGCCATTCTCGACCAGATCCGCCAGGAAGACGCCACCATCAACCTGATCGCCTCCGAGAACCTCGTGACCCGCGCCGTGCGCGAAGCCCAAGGCTCCGTGCTCACCAACAAATACGCCGAAGGCTACCCCGGCAAGCGCTGGTACAGCGGCTGCGTGCCGGTCGACACGGTTGAGCTCCTCGCCATCGCCCGGGCCAAGGAACTCTTCGGCGCCGAACATGCCAACGTGCAGCCCCACTGCGGCAGCTCCGCCAATATGGCCGTCTACTTCGCCATGCTTCAGCCCGGCGACACCATCCTCTCCATGAGCCTCGACCAGGGCGGCCACCTCACCCACGGCAGCCCCGTGAACTTCTCCGGCAAGCTTTACACCATCGTGCCCTACAAAGTGGATCCCGCCACCGAAGTGCTCGACTACGCCGCCATCGAAGCCCTCGCCAGGGAATGCAAGCCCAGGATGATTGTGGCCGGCGCCAGCGCCTACCCCCGCACGCTCGATTTCAAACGCTTCCGCGAAATCGCCGACGCCGTCGGGGCGCTCCTCCTGGTCGACATGGCCCACATCGCCGGCCTCGTGGCGGGCGGCGTGCACCCCAGCCCCGTGCCCTATGCCGATTTCGTGACCACCACCACCCACAAAACCCTCCGCGGCCCCCGCAGCGGCATGGTGCTCTGCAAGGAAAAATACGCCGCCGCGCTCGATAAGACCGTCTTCCCCGGCATGCAGGGAGGCCCCATCGAAAACGCCATCGCCGCCAAAGCCGTCTGCTTCAAAGAAGCCCTCTCCCCCGAGTTCAAAGCCTACGCCGCGCAAATCATCGCCAACGCCCGGGCCCTTGCCAAACGCCTCACGGAAAACGGCTTCCGCCTCGTTTCGGGCGGAACCGACAACCACCTGCTGCTGGTCGACGTGTTCGCCTCGGGCATCACCGGCAAGGCCGCCTCCGCCGCGCTCGACGCCGCCGGCATCATCTGCAACAAAAACACCATCCCCTTCGATAAAAACAGCCCCTTCGTGACCTCCGGCATCCGCCTGGGCACCGCCGCCGTGACCACCCGCGGCATGAAGGAACCCGAGATGATCCGCATCGCCGATTGGATCGTCCGCCTGTTGAAAGACCCCGAAAACACCGCCCTCCAGGCCGAAATCCGCCGCGAAGTGGAAGCCTTTGCCGCGACCTTCCAGGTCCCTTGAGCGTGAACCGGGATTTTTCAAACCCGAAAGACCGCGCGGTGCTCGTGTTCCTGCGCCGCGGCGGTCTTCTTCTTTTGATCCGAAAGAAGCGCGGCTTGGGCGCGGGCAAAATCAATGCCCCGGGCGGCCGCCTCGAACCGGGTGAAACGCCCCTTCAGGCCGCCGTGCGCGAAACCTGCGAAGAAGTGGGCCTCACACCGCTCGACCCCGTGGCGCGGGGGACTCTCGCCTTCGTTTTCGCCGACGGTTATTCGCTCAACTGCACCGTCTTCGAAGCCTCCGCCTGGTCCGGCGAAATGACCGAGACCGACGAAGCCCTCCCCTTCTGGTGCGCCGAATCCGCAATCCCCTACGATGAAATGTGGGCCGACGACCGCCTCTGGCTGCCGCGCCTGCTCGCCGGCGAACCCTTCGCCCTCCAAGCCTGTTTCGACGGCGACGCCATGATTGATTTCCGCCTTTTCCCCTGAACCCTTTGCGCTCTCGTTGCGTTTAAACCGTGAAAGAGGAGATTCCAATGCCCGCACCCGCCATTCACGTGAGCCAGCTGAAAAAGACCTTTCACCACGAAGGCCGCGAAATTGCCGTGCTCAACGGCATTGACTACACCTTGCCCCAAGGCGCCTTCCACGCCGTGATGGGCCCCAGCGGATCGGGAAAGAGCACCCTCATGTGCATCCTCGCCGGCCTGCTCTCCGCCGACAGCGGCTCCGTGGTCATCGAAGGCCGCGACCTGGTCTCCATGAACGACGCCGCCCTCACCGCCTTCCGCCGCCGCCGCATCGGCATGGTCTTCCAGAACTTCAACCTCATCCCCACCCTCACCACCGAAGAAAACATCGCCCTCCCCGCACTGCTCGACGGCAAACGCCTCTCCCCCGCCCGCCTCGACGAGCTCCTCTCCCGGCTCGGCCTCACCGCCCGCCGCGACCACATGCCCGCCCAGCTCAGCGGCGGCGAATGCCAGCGCGCCGCCATCGCACGCGCCATCGCCCTCTCCCCCGCCGTCGTCATCGCCGACGAACCCACCGGCAACCTCGATTCCCCCGCCGCCAAAGCCTTCTGCGACCTCCTCCGCCGCATGAACGCCGAGCAGGGCTGCTCCGTGCTCCTCGTGAGCCACGATCCCGTCATCGCCGCGACCGCCGACCGCGTGTACCTGCTGCGCGACGGTCTCCTCTGCGATTCCTTCGCCTCCGCACAGAACCCCGCCATGGTCGCCGAGCGTTACCTCAGCATGATGGAGCGGCCATGATCATCGCCCGGCTTGTTTTTTCGGGAATCCGCCGCGACAGCGTCCGCGCGGCGACCGCCGCGCTGGGCATCGGCGCCGCCATGGCCCTGCTGGTCTGGACAGTCGGCCTCACCGTCGCCACCTTCGCCCAGGGCCGCGCCCGCGCCGACCAGATGATCACCCCCTTCGACTGCTTCGTTTCGACCGGCCGCGCGAGCGGCGCAGCGCCCAAAGGCTCGGGCATTCAGGCGCTCACGCGCGGCAGCCCGGTCAAAACCATCTCCCCGCGCGCGCTTGAGCTCATCGCCGCCTCCGAAGCCCTTTCCGGGTTCATCGCCACCGCCGTCTTCCGAACCACCATCGACTACCGCCCCGGCGGCCGCCTCATCCAAGGCCCCGGCCTCACCTGCGGCATGGCCCCCGCCCGCGATTTCCCCAACGGCCCGCCCCGCGGCGCCCTTGTCGACGGTGCCTGGCCCGACCCGCTCGCCGAAGAACCCGAATGCGCCCTCCAGCGCCGCATCTTCACCGATCGCGGCTACCCCGCCCCCGAAGTCGGCGAAACGCTCGCCCTCCTCACCCCCGGCGGCCGCATCGAAGCGCGCATCGCCGGGTTCTACGAAGCGCCCGAAGGCGTCAGCGGCTTCCCCACCCTCTTCGCCTCCGACACCCTCACCCTCTTCGCCCTGCCCGACGCCGTGGAACCCGGCGACAAAAACCTCGTGCTCTGCACCCTCAACCCCGGAGCCGACCCCGCGCCCCTCGCCAAAGCCCTCCGAAGCGCCGACCCCGACGACGACGCCGCCCGGCTGGTCACCCGCGGCGAACTCCTCCAGCAAATCCGCTCCGACGCCACCTCCAACCTCTCCCGCCAGATTCCCCTCATGGCGCTCTTCGCCATGCTCACCGCCGCCTGCATGCTCGTCAACGCCCTGTGCGTGGGCGTGGAGCAGCGCCGCCTCTTCTTCGCCCGCCTCCGCTGCGCGGGCATGACCCGCGGCCAGCTGCTGCGCTTCATCGCCGGCGAGGGTGCCTTCCTCGCACTGTGCGGCTGGGGAATCGGCCTGCTGATCGGCTCATGCGTGCTGCGAACCTACATCGCCGCCCGCCCCGACACCTTCCCCGACGGCTACACCCCCGACCTCATCACCCCCTTGATCGCGCTGATTCTCCTCGCCGCCGTCACCGCCTTCAGCGTGATTCTCCCCGCCCGCAAACTCCTCCGCCTCCGCCCCGTCGAGGCGCTTCAAAGCGAAGCCCCGCCCGTGGAAGAACCCCGCAACCTCCGGCGCGAATGGATCGGCGTGGCCATGATGCTGCCGCTCCTGCTGCTCGTGATCCCCTTCCACTGCCCGCCCATGGCGCGCAGCCTGCTGATCATCCTCGCGGGCATTCCCCTCCATGCCGCCGGCCTCATCCGCGCCCTGCCCCTGCTCATCCGCGGCATCGAGCGCGCCTTCCTCCCGCTTTTCGCCCGCTGCTTCGGGCTCGACGCCGCCCTCTTCCGCGGCATCGTCAGCCGAGCCGGCTCACGCACCACGCTCATGGTCGTGACGCTGGCCGCCGGCCTCGGCTCCTACTGCGCCATCCACATCTGGGGCGCCTCGCTCATGAAACCCTTTGTGCCCAGCGAGACCCTCCCCGGCGCCATCGTCTCCATCCTCCCCCACGGCCTCGCCTCTCCCCCGCCCGGCCTCATGCCCTTCTCCGCCAACCAATACGTGGTCGACCCCGGCACCCTGGCGCGCTTCCCCAAAGAGCCGCTTCAAAACAACATCCTCCTCCTCGGCGTGCCGACCGATACCGCCTTCGGCGCCAAACCGCTCATCCGCACCCCCGTGAAACACCTCGCCGGAGAGACCCCCGCGGAAGCCCTCGCGCGCGGCGGCTGCTTCATCACCGCCATGTTCGCCCGCCAAAGCGGCCTCAAACCGGGCGACACCCTCCGCCTCCTCCAGCGCGACCCCGGCCTGCGCACCCTCGACCTGCCCATCGCCGGCGTGATGGAGCTCAACTGGCACCTCGTCACCGCCCGCAGCCGGCTCCGCGCCCGCAACGGCGCGCCCTTCGGCACCCTCGGCCCCGTCTTCGTGAGCGACGCCGCCGCCCGCGCCTGGGACCCCGCCAACACCGAAACCGCCCGCTTCCTCTGGGGCGACTGTGAAGGCGATGCCGCCGCCCTCGAAGCCCGCGTCACAGCCCTCCTCCCCGAGAACAGCCGCGACAGCGTGCACGCGCACCTGCGCGATGAAATCGCCGACGGCACCTTCTCCCGCGGCGCCGAGCTCATCGGCGATCTTGCCCGCATTCCCTTCTGGTCGCTGATCATCCTCTCCTTCGGCATCGTCACCCTCCTCGTGGCCAGCGTCCGCGCCGAGCGCCGCACCCTCGCCGTGATGCGCGCCGTGGGCATGACCCGCCTCCAGCTCGCGCGCCTGCTCCTCACCCAGATTATCCTCGTGGATCTCTGCGCCATTGCCGCCAGCCTCCTCTTCGGCCTCTGCTGCGGCTGGACCTTCACCGCCTGGACTCAGGCCTGGATGCCCTTCGGCGGCCTCTCCGTGGCGCTCGTGATCCCCTGGCGCGCCATCCTCGCGGGCATCGGCTTCACGCTCCTCTCGGGCCTCGCCGTGGCCGCCGGCCCCGTGGCGTTCCTCGCAATGCGGTTTACCGTGCTCGGCGGCGGCGATGAATAATCCCTCTTGAAACCCGCCCGCCGATGCGATACACTGATTGCTTCACATTTTGAACCCCACAGGAGATTGCCCCATGCGCACCAAGATTGTCGCCGGAAACTGGAAAATGAACAAAACCGCCACCGAAGCCTCGGCCCTGATCGCCGAAATCCGTAAAGCCGCCAACGACGGCAACGGCAAGGTGGAAGTGGTCGTCTGCCCGCCCTTCACCGATCTCAAAGCCGCCGCCGAAGCCCTCAAAGGCTCCAACATCGGCCTCGGAGCCCAGAACATGCACTGGGAAGCCAGCGGCGCCTACACCGGCGAAATCTCAGCCGCCATGCTCAAAGACCTCGGCGTGAAATACGTCATCATCGGCCACAGCGAGCGCCGCCAATCCTTCGCCGAAACCGATGAAACCGTCAACAAAAAAACCAAAGCCGCCCTCGCCGCCGGCCTCATCCCCATCGTCTGCGTGGGCGAAACCCTCGCCGAGCGCGAAGCGGGCAAGATGGAGGCCGTGGTCGTGAAACAGGTCGTCGAAGGGCTCGCCGGCATCGAGGCCGATTTCGAGAAAATCGTCATCGCCTACGAACCCGTGTGGGCCATCGGCACCGGCAAGACCGCCACCAGCGCCCAGGCACAGGAAGTGCACGCCCTCATCCGGGCCACCCTGCCCCAAGTCTGCGGCTGCCCCTGCACCGCCGGCAAAGTGCGCATCCAATACGGCGGCAGCATGAAGCCCGCCAACGCCGCCGAGCTCATGAGCCAGGCCGATATCGACGGCGGCCTCATCGGCGGCGCCGCGCTTGAAGCCGCCTCCTTCGCCGCCATCATCGCCGCCGGCGAATAAACGCCCGGCCGCCTTTCAAAAAGGGCGCCCCTCGCCGGGCGTCCTTTTTTTGTTGCGCACGCGAGGCGAATCGGTTATAAAGGAACCAACACAATCAAACAGGGGAGGTTTCATGAACGTTTTACTCATCAACGGAAGCCCGCACAAAGACGGCTGCACCGCCACCGCCCTTGGAATCGTGGCGACCCGCCTCGAAGAGCACGGAATCGACACCGACATCTTCCACATCGGCGTGCGCCCGCCCCAAGGCTGCACCGCCTGCGGAGCCTGCCGGAAAATCGAAAACGGCCTCTGCGCCTTCGACGACGATTGCGTCAACGACGCCCTCCGCATGATGGATCAGATCAACGCCCTCATCATCGGCTCACCCGTCTACTACGCCGGCCCCTCCGGCGGCATCTGCTCCTTCCTCGACCGCGTGTTCTTCGCCGGAGCCTCCCGCCTCGCCTACAAACCCGGCGCCGCCCTCGTCAGCAGCCGCCGCGCAGGCTCCACCGCCGCCATCGACCGCCTCAACAAATATTTCACCATCAACTGCATGCCCGTTGTGGCCTCCCAATACTGGAACGAAATCCACGGAACCAGCGCCGAGGAAATCTTCCAGGATCAGGAAGGCCTCCAAATCCTCCGCACCCTCGCCGACAACATGGCCTGGATGCTCAAATGCGTCGACTCCGGCCGCGAATGGCACCCCCACCCCATCCGCGAACCCCAGATCCGCACCAGCTTCATCCGCTGATAAAAAAACGAAAATCCGCGATACTCCGCCGCTTCTCATTTGCAAGAGCAGGCGCAGTGTGTTATACTTTTCGCACATTTTTACCTTTTATTATTGAAGAAAGCGAGTGACCATGCACCCTTTTCGCACCTGCACCTGCAATGACCTGCGCGCCGCACAGGCCGAGACCACCGTTCGCCTCTCCGGCTGGGTTTTCCGCAAACGCGACCACGGCGGCATCCTCTTCATCGACCTGCGCGACCATCACGGCGTGACCCAGATTGTGGTGCACCCCAGCCGCAGCTTCTTTGAAGAACTCTCGCACATCAAGCTCGAAAGCGTCATCACCGTCACCGGCCAGGTCACGCCCCGCGAACCCGCCACAATCAACCCCGACCTGCCCACCGGCCAAATCGAGCTCGTGGTCGACGCCTGCACCGTGGAATCCCACGCCGAGCAGACCCCCATCTACATCCCCGGCGACGAAGACGCCGCCGAAGACGTCCGCCTCACCTACCGCTACCTCGACCTGCGCCGCGACCGCGTACACAAAAACATCGTCCTGCGCTCCAGGCTCATCTCCCACCTGCGCAAAGCCATGGAAGCCCACGGCTTCAACGAATACCAGACCCCCATCCTCACCTGCTCCTCACCCGAAGGCGCCCGCGACTACCTCGTGCCCAGCCGCGTCCACCACGGCAAATTCTACGCCCTCCCCCAAGCCCCCCAGCTCTTCAAACAGCTCCTCATGGTCGCCGGCTTCGACCGCTACTTCCAGATCGCCCCCTGCTTCCGCGATGAAGACGCCCGCGCCGACCGCTCCCCCGGCGAGTTTTACCAGCTCGACATGGAAATGTCCTTCGTCACCCAGGAAGACATCTTCGCCGTGGTGGAAGACGTCCTCTCCACCACCTTCAAAACCTTCTCCTCCTGGATCGCCGACCAGCCCCAGTGGCGCCGCATCCCCTACCGCGAAGCCATCCTCAAATACGGCTCCGACAAACCCGACCTGCGCAACCCCATCGAAATCTTCGACGCCTCCGCCCTCTTCGCCGCCTCCGGCTTCAAAGCCTTCGCCGCCGCCGTGCAGAATGGCGACGTCGTCCGCGCCATCCCCGTGCGCGCCATCAAAGACAAACCCCGCAGCTTCTTCGACAAACTCGTCGCCTACGCCCAGGAAATCGGCGCCAAAGGCCTCGCCTACCTCGTGTGGGACGGCGCCACCGTCAAAGGCCCCATCCAGAAATTCCTCACCCCCGAAGAACTCGCCGCCCTCGCAGGCATGGCCGGCATTCAGGATGGCGACGTCATCTTCTTCGTGTGCGACAAGGAAAACACCGCCGCCAAAATCGCCGGCGACCTCCGCCTCAAGCTCGGCCGCGACCTCGACATCTGCGAGAAAAACGTCTACCGCTTCTGCTGGATCGTCGACTTCCCCATGTTCGAAAGCGACCCCGAGACCGGCGCCGTCATCTTCTCCCACAATCCCTTCTCCATGCCCCAAGGCGGCATGGAAGCCCTCCTCACCAAAAACCCGCTCGACATCCTCGCCTATCAGTACGACGTCGTCTGCAACGGCATCGAGCTCTCCAGCGGCGCCATCCGCAACCACCGGCCCGACATCATGTACAAAGCCTTCGAAATCGCCGGCTACGGCCCCGAAGTCGTCGAAGACAAATTCGGCTGCCTCCTCAACGCCTTCAAATTCGGCGCCCCCCCCCACGGCGGCATCGCCCCCGGCGTCGACCGCATGGTCATGCTCCTCGCCAACGAAAGCAACATCCGCGAAGTCATCGCCTTCCCCATGAACCAGAAAGCCGAAGACCTCATGATGCACGCCCCCGCCGAAGTCAGCGAAAAGCAGCTCCGCGAGCTCCACATCCAGGTGCGCGGCCAGAAACCCGTTGTGTAACAAGGCGCACAGTTTTCAAAATAGAGCAGGTTAAAATTGAAACTTCTCAGTTTTTCGAAAGGTATTTTCTTTTTGGTGAATTCTTGAAGTGAGCCGTAGCAGCGCTACGGCGATCTGAAAGGGTGAAGTTCAAAAACAAAAACACCGAGAAAAAGCGGAAAAATCAATCGAAATATGCTCTAATATGCTCTGAACCACCCCGCTTCAAAAAATGGAAACGGGGTGTTTTTTTTTATTTACATTTCCATTGCGCGCGGCCTACAACCTGTGTATAGTACCCCCATGAGCGAAAAGATACCGTTTGAGCTGGGAGCCTCCGCCACCGAGCCCGATTTCACCCGCGAAAAATGCCGCCTCCTGCGCTGGTGGCCCGAGCGGCACGTGATCCGCGCCATCCGGCGCTATCAGGCCGTCAGGCGCCTGCCGTTCATCGTGCGCAAACCCATCCAGGTCTGGGCCATCATCGCCCACCGCTTCTGGAGCACCATCGCCGGGTGCGACATCCCCCTCAACGTCAACATCGCCGGCGGCATCCTCATGCCCCACCCCAACGGCATCGTGATCCATCCCGAAGCGAAAATCGGCCCCAACTGCCTCATCTTCCAGCAGGTCACCATCGGCCATGCCGGCAACGGCTTTCCCGTCATCGGCGGCCATGTGGATATCGGCGCCGGCGCGAAGATTCTCGGCCCCGTGAACATCGGCGACCACGTGCGCATCGGCGCCAACGCCGTGGTAATCAGCGACATCCCCACCGGGTGCGACGCCGTGGGCATTCCCGCCCGCATCATCCGCCGCAATGAAGAAAAACCCGTCAAGGGTTGATCGGCAGCACGCGGGAATCGCGCGTGCGCAGATACACAAGCTCCGAACCGGAAAAAGCCGCCACAATCTCCCAAAAGCGATACCCGCCCTCGGCCGTGAACACATACCGGCCGTAGATCGCGGCCTTCGGGAAAACCCCTTCCACCGATTCGCGGCTATACTGCGGGCCATACAGCCCAAAACCAATCAGAGCGGTCTCATCGGTCTTCACTTTTTCCAAAAAAGCATCCAAACCGGCCTTAAGACCGAAGAATGGGGAAGAATCGGAATCCTTCGAGCCAAAGACCTGCGCCACACCGCCGAAACGCTTCAGCCGATCCAAAACGACCTGATCCTTCTGCCGTTGCAGAAACGCCTTCAACGAAACCTCAAGCATGTCATCGCGCGCTTTGTCCACACGGATCACCGGCGCATTGAACGCGACCTGAAAGGGCTCCTTCTCGATCACCTCAAACTCATCCGAGGTGAAAGAAAACTCGCCCACTTCCGGCGCGGAAGCCGCTGAAACCGTGATCTCAAAGCGGGCATTGTTCCTGAAATCGAGAGACGCATCTCCATTCGGAATCAGAATTTTCTCACCCGGCACATACGGATGATCCTTCAATTGAAACAGGCTCTTCTCAGCGCCGTCGCCGAGCGCTTGCCGGGCAGAGAGAGTGATTGTGTTTTTCGCCGGATTCAGCTCCGCACGATATGTAACAATCTCGCCATCATACGCACACACCCCCACATCGGCAAGCTGTTCATCCGAGAGAGAAAGCCCCACGCTCCTTAAATCCTCAATCGCGGGTCTGGGCATGTTTTGCTGGATCGAAACACGGTAAATTTCCGCGTTCAAAAGTGAACAAAGAGAAAAAACGGCGGCACCAACAAAGAAATGTTTCATTTTTATCCTTTTAGAGCAGGTTTAAATTGAAACTTCGTGATTTTTGAAATTGATTTTGATTTTTGACGAATCCTTGAACGCGAGCCGTAGCAGCGTTACGGCGACCTGAAAGGACGAAGTGAAAAAGCAAAAGCGGTGAAAAAAGCCGAAGTTTCATTTTAAATCTGCTCTAGAGCATATTCCGCGATAATTCTCGGAATGAACACAATCAGCGCAACCATGACCGACACAATCACCGAGAGCAGAACCGCCCCCGCCGCCACATCTTTGGCGACCTTCGCCAGCGGGTGGATATCGGGCATGACCATATCGACCACCGCCTCAATCGCCGTGTTGACCATCTCCAGCGCGACCACCAGCACCGCCCCCAGCATGCACACGCCCCACTCCGCCGCCGAAAGGTTGAAATAAAGCCCAAGCACAACCGCCGGCGCAATGCAGATAAAGGCGAACTTGATTTTCCGCTCCCTTCCGATCACATACCGGATTCCCTCTAAGGCATATTTGATGCTGCCATTGAAGTCTTTATTTTTTTCACTCTGAATTTTTCTCGTTTTTTTAGGCATAAAGTAAAAGGCTCCGTTTACAGCGATAAACACATCTATTCTCTAAAATAGCAGATTCCCTGAATAAACGCAAGCTCAAACCACACTGCGGCAATCGGTTATACCAATGAACGCGGAACGCCCCATTTTCATTTTTTTTCTGTAGACGCCCGGGGCGCATTATGTTATTTTACGCCCTCCACAACGACCATCGGTCGATTCAAAGGGAGATTCGTATGGACAGATTGACGACGAAGGATGAAGAACGCGGATGCGAAGCCGGCGCCCCCCAGCCCCAGCTCACGCCCGAAACCCTTTCCCGTTATGAGGAAATGACGCGTAGAAGCGCCATCATCGATCCCGATCTCTACGAAAAATACAACGTCAAGCGCGGCCTGCGCAATCCCGACGGTTCCGGCGTGCTCGTCGGCCTCACCCGCGTGGGCAGCGTACACGGCTACGTGATCTCCGAAAGCGAAAAAGTGCCCGTGGAAGGCACACAGTTTTATCGCGGGATCGACGTCGACGAGCTCGTGCGCGGCTTCCAGACCGAGCAGCGCCCCGGCTTCGAGGAAACCGCCTACCTCCTCCTCTTCGGCAAGCTCCCCGGCAAACCCCAAATCGAAGAGTGGAACGCCATTCTCGACGCCAACCGCAACCTCCCCTACTCGCTCATGGAGAAAATCATCCGTTCGCCCGGCCGCGACCTCATGAACAGCCTCGCGCGCTGCGTCCTCGCCGCCTATGTCGACGACGAAACCCCCGATGCCGTCTCCATTCCCGCCGTCATCCGCCAATCCATCGAGCTCATCGCCCGCTTCCCCGCCATGGCCGCCTACGCCTATCAATCGAAGATGCACTACTACAACGGCCAGAGCCTCTTCATCCGCAACCCCGTGCCCGGCAAAAGCACCGCCGAAAACTTCCTCATGATGCTCCGTGAAACCGGCGCCTACACCCCCCTCGAAGCCGAGCTCCTCGACCTTTGCCTCGTGCTCCACGCCGAACACGGCGGCGGCAACAACTCCGCCTTCACCACCCACGTGGTCACCTCCGCCGCGACCGACACCTACTCCGCCATCGCCGCCGCGACCCTCTCCCTCAAAGGCCCCCGCCACGGCGGCGCCAACCTCCGCGTGATGCACCAGATGGAAGAAATCAAAGCCGCCATCACCGATTGGAACGACCAACCCGCCATCGCCGACTACCTCCGCAAGATCCTCCGCAAAGAAGCCGGCGACGGCTCCGGCCTCATCTACGGCCTCGGCCACGCCGTCTACACCCTCTCCGACCCCCGAGCCGTGCTCCTGCGCGAAAAAGCACGCGAGCTCGCCGAATCGAAAGGCCGCATGGACGAATTCAACCTCTACCGCAGCATCGACATCCTCGGCCCCAAAATTTTCAACGAAGGCCGCGCCAAACCCCGCGACCTCTGTGCCAATGTCGACTTCTACTCCGGCTTCGTCTACGACATGCTCAACATCCCCGTCGACCTCTACACCCCCATCTTCGCCATCTCCCGCGTGGTCGGCTGGTGCGCGCACCGCATCGAAGAGCTCATCAACGGCGGCCCCATCGTCCGCCCCGCCTTCAAAGCCGTCGGCGATTACGACACCTACAAACCCCTCGACGCCCGATCCTAATCCAACGAGGCTGACCCATGAGCGAACAACGGCGCATCCTCATCACCGGCGGCAGCGGCTTCCTCGGCATCAACCTCATCCGCGCCCTTCTTGAGCGCGGAGCCGGCGAGATCCGCTCCATCGACCTCGTGCCCTTCGACTACCCCGAGAAGAGCGACCCCAGAGTGAAAACCGTCGTGGGCGACATCCGCGACCGCGCCGCCGTGCGCGCCGTCATGCAAGGCGTCACCGAAGTGGTCCACACCGCCGCCGCCCTCCCCCTTTACTCCAAAGAAGACATCTTCTCGACCGACATCGAAGGCTCCCGCATCGTCATCGAAGAAGCCCTCGCCGCCGGCGTGCCCCGCTTCGTGCACATATCCTCCACCGCCGTCTACGGCATCCCCGACCACCACCCGCTCTACGAAGACGACCGCCTCATCGGAGTCGGCCCCTACGGCGAATCGAAAATCAAAGCCGAAGAAGTCTGCGCCGCCGCCCGCGAAAAAGGCATGACCGTGAGCGTGCTCCGCCCCAAATCCTTCGTCGGCCCCGAGCGCCTCGGCGTCTTCGCCCTCCTCTACGACTGGGCCCACACCGGCCACAGCTTCCCCCTCATCGGCAACGGCTCCAACCGCTACCAGCTCCTCGACGTGGCCGACTTGTGCGACGCGATCGACGCCGCCCTCACCCTTCCCCCCGAAAAAGTCAACACCACCTTCAACATCGGCGCCCGCGCCTTCGCCACCATGAAAGAAGATTACCAGGCCGTGCTCAACGCCGCCGGCTTCGGCAAACGCATCATCGGCTTCCCCGCCTGGCCCGCCATCTGGGCTCTCCGCTTCCTCGAGCTCCTCCACCTCTCCCCCCTCTACAAATGGGTCTACGAAACCGCCTGCGAAGACTCCTTCGTCAGCATCGAAAAAGCAGAGCGCCTCCTCGGCTTCAACCCCAAATACTCCAATCAAGACGCCCTCCTGCGCAACTACGCCTGGTACGTGAAAAACCTCCCCGGCTTCGCCAACGCCAGCGGCGTCACCCACCGCGTTCCCTGGAAACAAGGCATCCTCAGCCTCCTGAAAATTTTCTTCTGATGCGCACACTGATCATCGACCGTTCCACCCAGGCCCCCGCCGCCGCCCTCTTTGAAGGCGGATCGCCCATCCTGCGCCTCGCCTTCGGGACCGACGCCGCCGACCGTTCCCCCGATTGGATGGCCCGCCTCGCCCAAGCGCTCGGCTCAGCCCCCGTCATCGACACCTTCCTCATCGCCCTGGGCCCCGGCTCCTTCTCCGGCATCCGCGCCGCCCTCGCCGCCGCGCACGGCATGGCTTTGCCCCGCAGCCGCCCCGTGCGCGGCATCGCCACCGCCGCCGCCCTCGCCCTGCGCGCCGCCCGAGAAACCGGAGCCCAGACCGTCAACGTCGTGGGCGACGCCCGCCGCGGCACCCTCTGGCACGCCGCCTACCGCATCCACCCCGGCAACAGCCTCACCCTCGCAAACGGCGCCCCCATGACCCAAACCGCCGCCGACTTCACCCTCTTCACCCCCGCCGCCGCCCAAGCCACCCTCATTCCCGGCGCCCCCGTCGTCAGCCCCGACGCCGCCCGCCTCCACACCCTCCTCCCCGCCGCCGCCCTCCTCCTTCCCGAAGCCGGCGACTTCGCCGCCATCTACCTCGCCGCCCCCGAAACCTGCCCCATCGATCCCCTCCCCGTGTACCTCCACGCCGCCGTCGCCGGAGCCGCCTGATGAGAAACCCCCGCCTCGAGCGTTTCGAAGCCGAGCTCGACGCCATCCTCCATGAGATCGACGCCGAGCTCGAAGCCGAACACACCGGCCGCTACCCCCTTCACCCAACCCGCCCCGCCCAAGGTCAAACCGCCAACCCGCAGTACGACGGCCTCTTCACCATCCAGGCCAAATTCACCGCCGGCTTCGGTTCCCGCCTCGGCCCCGGCTACACCCTCGAGCTACGCGTCTCCTCCCTCCTCCCCGTGACCCCCGCCGACCGCCAACGCTTCGAGCGACACATGGTCGACCGCCTCCGCGCCCGCCTCCCCGAAGTTTTCCCCGGCCGCACCCTCGCCGTCGACCGCGACGCCACCGGCTGGAAGCTCCACGGCGACCTCTCCCTCGACCGCTGAAAACACCCCTTTTCGCAAAAAAACATTTTAGAGTTGCAACCCGCCTCTGGATATGCAAAGATAACGCCGAACAATGGGGCGGAAACCGCGAGAGAATCGCCGAAGACCGCCCCGGCGTTGAAAAGGCCTTCAAGGCATCGCCGGGCCGTGAACCGGCGAAGCCCGTTTTATCGGCATCACGGGAAAGGGGAACCAGTCATGACAGAAACAGAGAAATGCAAGTGCGGGTGCGGGAACGCAGGATGTTCGACCAACTGCCTCGATCAACGCGTCCTCCCGCAATCGCCGGATGTGAAAGCTGTTCAAGACAAAATCACCGCCAACGTCATCACCCTCGCGCGAGCCTGCGTCGATTCGCCCCCCAGCATGAAGCGCGACATGCTCTTCGCCGAAGCCCTCTACGCCACCATCGCCCACGTCCATTTCGACATCGACCGCCTCAACAAGCTCTACTCCCGCCTCGTCACCGCAACCGCCGCCAACGGCGGCGCCCCCCGCTACTCCATGGCCGAGCTTGAACAAGGCCCCCCCGGCGAAGTCATCCTCCGCAAAACGCTTCTCCGCGGCCTGCGCTCCATGGCCACAGCCGCCTGGCACGCCGCCCTCCTTGGAAAATCCGACGCCTGGGCCGCCAGCGTCCTCATGAAAGGCCTCGTGGAAATCGGCAAGCCCTCCCATGAAGACGAAGAGTGGGACGCCATCTTCAGCACCTTCGCCGCCGCCAGCCTCCGCTGCCGCGAGCTTTCCCAGCTCGCCCACGACGAAAAATTCGGCGAGCCCGAACCCACCCAAGTCTCCACCGGCCATCTGAAAGGCCCCTTCATCATCGTCACCGGGCACAACTACGGCGACCTCCGCCAGCTCCTCGAGCAAGCCGAAGGCAAAGGCATCAGCGTCTACACCCACGGCCAGCTCCTCCCCGCCCACGCCTCCCCCGTCCTCAAAGCCTTCACAGCCCTCAAAGGCCACTACGGCAGCGAATGGCAAAACCAGCAAACCGAGTTTGCCCAAGCCCCCGGCGCCATCCTCCTCACAACCGACTGCTTCCTCCCCCCCACCCCCCAATACGCGAACCGATCCTTCAAAACAGGCACCATGGGCTTCCCCGGCGTCACCCACATCATCGCCGACCCCGAGGGAAAGAAAGACTTCACCCCCGTCATCGCCAAAGCCATCGAGCTCGGCGGCTGGCCCGCCGATGAAAAAGGATCCACCCTTGCGACCGGCTTCGGCAGAAAAACCGTTGAAACCATCGGAGAAAAACTGCGCGCCGGCGTCGCCTCAGGCGCCATCAGCAAGTTCTACTTCCTCGGCGGCTGCGAATGCCTCACCGGCGACGGCGAAAGCATCTACGCCGATTTCGCCCGCTCCCTCCCCCCCGACACCGTGCTCTTCACCCTCGCCTGCGGCAACGACCGCCTCCAAAACCCCGATTTGGGCGAAGTGGCCGGCGTGCCCCGCGTGATCGACATCGGCTCCTGCAGCGACAGCTTTGCCCCCGTGCAGCTCGTCCTCACCCTGGCGCGCGAGCTTCGCGTTGCCGTCGGCGACCTGCCGCTCACCATGGAGCTTGCCTGGTATGAAAAACGTTCCGTGGCCACCCTCCTCATGCTCCTCGAAATCGGCGTGAAAGATTTCGAGCTCAACCCCGAAATGAAAGCCAGCCTTCCCGACCCCCTGCGCGCCATCATCGCCCGCCGCTACGGCATCGAGCTCTGATTCACAGACCCCCGAAATTGAACGGAGCTGATGCTAGAGCATGTTTAAATTGAAACTTCTCAATTTTTCGAAAGGTATTTTTCTCTTTGGTGAATTCTTGAAGTGAGCCGTAGCAACGCTACGGCGATCTGAAAGGGTGAAGTTCAAAAACAAAAAGCACCGAGAAAAACCGGAAAGATCAATCGGAATATGCTCTAAGCACATGCGGGCGGCCCTTGGAGAAGGCCGCCCGTTTTTGTTTTACTGCACCACGATCATCTCCGCTCCTCCGGGGAGGAGCTCGATGACCTGGAGGAGTTTCCTTTTGCTGAAAATGCCTTTTTCGGTGAAGAGGAGCTTCCATTGGCGGGCGCCGCCGGTGTAGAACCAGGCGGTGCCTTCGATGCGGTCGGGTTTGCCTGCGCGGGCTTCGACTTCGGCCGGAGAGGAACCGATGGCGAGGGAGGAAAAGTCGCGCGGATTGCGGACGGTTCTGCTGTCGCCCATCGTCACTTTGCCGATTGTGACCATCTCCCGGGCGGTGTTGAGGCGGAAGGTGAGGGTCTCGCATTTCTCGCCGGGGCGGCCCCAATCGGTGTACACGCGGGTGGTGAGGGTGGCGGGCCCGGTGACGGTTTGCTGGCGCGAGCTGTAGTATTTGGCTTTCAATGTGTAGATTCCGGCGGGGGCGCCGCGCAGGAGGTATTCCTCAG
>JAVBLT010000004.1:0-17493 GCA_031553315.1 Kiritimatiellia bacterium | reverse complement strand
CCTGCCGGCCATTCCCCCCCCCCCCGCAGACACCCCCCCAACCCCCCGCCCCTAAACCACCCCCTCCGTTCTTAAAAAACCGGGGCGGCGGGCGGGTTCCCTTGCAACCCGCCCCCGACGCTTTTTGCAGAACGCACCCCGAAAAACAACCGACCTGTTTTCTTGACCGATTCCGTCGTTTTTGTTTATCTCTTTTTAAGGAAATCTCTTTTCCAGAATCGAGAGGTGCAATGATGAAATCTGTTTTTTATTTCGGCTCTGTTTTTTCGGCAGCCCTCTTCGCTTTGACCCCGCTTGCCGGCGTTCACGCCTTGAGCGTCGGCGTGACCACCGCGTTTTCAGGCAAAACACAAAAAACCATCGTATTGAACACCGAGTCGTTTCCCGCCGCCCTCACGCTCACGCCGGGCGAGTTTCAGGTCGGAGACCTCGTGCAGCTCACGTACACGGGATCCCAGAATCCGCCGACCGACGTGATCGTGACCGCCACCCCGGTCGACTTCCGCTACGGCGGCGGCGCCGCCGACAACGCCACCAACGGCAGCCTCTTCAGCCCGAGCGCCAACGTGCAGCTCAACAACGGCTGGCAAGCCACCTTCTCCTACACCCCCGACCTCAGCGTTACGCTCACCGGCGTAACGCTGAACCTCTTTGCCTTTCAAAACCAGAGCAGCAGCTGGCAAAGCAACGCCCGAAAAGCGCAAGTGCGCATTGAAGTTCTCGATGCCGCCGGCGCCCTGCTCAATCCCGCCGCCGCCTGGCTTCTCCCCGATGTGACCTGTCCCGCGTGGGGCGGAACCGGCTCGGTGAGCCTCGCGCTGGAAACCCCCGTGCCTCTCGCGGCCGGCCAACGGTTTTCGCTTCGCATCGGCTGCAAGCGCAATTCGGAAGCGAGCGGAGCCTTCTTCGGCATCCGCACGCTGGTCGCCGGCTTCAGAATCGCCACCGGGGAAGACGAATACACCCGCCAGGCCAACGGCGCCTGGAGCGAACCCCTCTGGTCGCTCGACGGCACACCCGGCCTCCCTTGGCAAAACAGCACCGAAGCCGCCCCCGTCAGCGCCCTCATCGACCCCGCCGCCGTCACCGACCTCGCCGTCGACCTCCCCGTCGCCGCCAAAACCGTCAGCGTCAGCGGCATCGGCACGCTCACGCTCACCGGCCCCGGCCCGATCGCCACCCCCGGCCTCTCCCTTCTCACCCTTGCGGGCACGCTCACGCTCCATACGCCGGTCGCCGGCAACGCGCTTCTGGGCGAAAGCGCGGTTCTGGAAATTCCCGTGGCCGAAGGCAGCCCGCGGCTCATCGATTCCTCCTTCACCCTCTCCGGCGGCAAAGGCACCCTGCTCAAGAGCGGCGCCGGAACCCTCACCCTCTCGGGAACCAACAGCATCGCCCTGCTCAGCCTCGGCGAAGGCACGCTCGCCCTTGCAGGCGGAACAACGGAGGCCACGCGTTTTGTCGCGGGCGCCTCCGGCACGCACACCGCCCTGAACCAGAGCGGCGGCATGCTCACCGTGACCGGCGGCAACAGCGGGGCCGACGCCTCCTCCTCCATGATGCTCGGAAACGGATTGGGCTCGATGACCTACGCCATGACCGGCGGCGAGCTCCGCGTGCCCGGAGCCTCCGTCAAAATCGGCCACACCGGCACCGAGGTCGGCTGGATCATCGGCAACGCCGCCGTCAGCGCCCAAGGCATCTACGCCGTCGCGGCCAACACCCGCCCCTCCGCCGTCACTCTCAACGCCGGGGCCGCCGTCACCCTCGGCGCCAACGGCGTGAAGCTCAACGCCCCCCAGACCTTCACCCTCAACGACGGCGCCCGCCTCGCCTTCTCCGCCGCCGCCTCAAGCACCGCCCCCTTCATCCTCGGCGGCACGCAAGGCACCGCCCTCATCGACCCCGCCGGGCACCCCCAGACCTTCGCCGGTTTCGCCGGAAGCGGCAAAGCCGCCATCGCGCCCCAGAGCGTCCCCGTCCGCATCACCCTCAACGGCGCGACGACCGGCTCGCCCACCCTCGCCGTGGGCGGCAACGTCGTCCTCCAACCCTCCGCCGGCGACACCCTTGGCGCGGCAAATCTCGATCTCGCCGCCGGAGCTTCCATCCGGTTTCCCTTTTTACCGCTGACGGTCATGAACTACGTGACCCAGCAAAACTGGACGACCGCCACAGGCGGAACCACAACTAAAGTCTGCGATTTGTCCCGCATCCACACCACCGGAGATTTTTTCAACAATGACAACGGCGCCGTCTACTCCGGTCAGTTTTACGTCCCCGCCCAATGGGCCGGGCAAACCTGGTATTTCGCCGGCCAGTACGACGACAACATCATGCTCAAGGTCGACGGCGCCCAGATCTTCGCCAGCGCCCAGTGGAACGCCACCGGCACCGGCTCCGTGGCCGGCATGACCGAAGGCTGGCACACCTTTGAAATCCGCATCCGCGACGCCACCGGCAACGACGGCCCCTTTAATGCCGATTGGAAAGCCGCCCGGATGGCCATCGGCTTCCGCGTGGGAACCGCCCCCGCCGACCCCAACGCCGCCGCCGGATACACCCGTTTCGACGCCGACACCCTGCGCCTGCGCGCCTCCGAAACGCCCGGCGGCGCCGCCATTGCCCTCACCCCCTCCATCCAAGGCGGTCTCATCTCCGGCGAAAATATCAAACTGACCCGCTGGCGCGCCCTCCTCGGAGAAGACCCCGCCGTCACCGCCTTCCACACCACCCTTCCCCCCGACCTCGACGGCGCCACCGTCGCCCTCGCCCTCACCGCCGAAATCCCCCGCGAAGGCTACCTCCTGGGCACCTTCCGCAATGCCGGCAAAGCCACCTTCACCGGCCTGCCGGGCAACGCCCGAATCGTCGTCGCCGACGACGGCTCCATCCGTATTTTCCAACCCAAAGGCACGCTCATCAACGTGTATTGACACCATGAAAAACATCCTCCTCCCTCTCCTCGCAACCGCTCTTTCCGCCGCCTTCGCCCATAAGATCCCCGCCTTCACCGGCGCCAGCGCGATCGAAGGCAACATCACCGGAAAACCCGTCGTCCACCGCTTCGGCCTCACCCGCTGGGGCGAAACGCTCGATCCCGGCAGCGTGCTGCCCGAATACCCCCGCCCCCAGCTCGTCAGAAAAGAGTGGCTCAACCTCAACGGGTTTTGGGATTTCACCTTCACCCCCCGGGCGGGGGCGAAACCCGAAACCTTCGAGCGGAAAATCCTCGTGCCGTTCCCCGTGGAATCGCAGCTTTCAGGGCTCCAGATCCGCGTGAGCCGGCACGACCGCATGTGGTACAGGCGCACCTTCCGCGTGCCCGAAAGCTGGAAGGGAAAAGAGGTGTGGCTCCGCTTCGGCGCAGTGGATTGGGAGACCGAAGTGTTCATCAACGGAAAATCCGTCGGCGCCCACCAGGGCGGTTACGACCCCTTCTCCTTCAACATCACCCCCCACCTCAGCCCCGGCGGCGAAGAGGAGATCACCGTCGGCGTGTGGGACCCCACCGAAGGCAACCAGCCCTGCGGCAAGCAGAAACTCAACCCCGGCCCCATCGAATACACCCCCTGCAGCGGCATCTGGCAGACCGTCTGGCTCGAACCGGTCGTAAAAGACGGCATCGAATCCCTGAAAATCGATACCGACATCGACACCTCCACCCTCACCGTCACCGTGCGCGCCCCCGAAGGTCAAAACGCGCGAATCACCGTAAGCGCCGGCGGCAAGACCATCGCCAAAGGCCAGGGAGCCGCCAATTCCGCCATCGCCATCCCCATTCCCGGCGCCAGGCTCTGGTGGCCCCACGACCCCTTCCTCTACGACCTGCGCGTCACCCTCGGCAAAGACCAGGCCGAATCCTACTTCGGCATGCGCAAAAGCGCCCTCGGCAAAGACAAAAACGGCATCACCCGCATGATGCTCAACAACCGCTTCATCGTGCAAAACGGCCTCCTCGACCAAGGCTACTGGCCCGACGGCATCTACACCGCCCCCTCCGACGACGCCCTCCGCCACGACATCGAAATGACCAAACGCTTCGGCTTCAACCTCGCCCGCAAGCACCTCAAAGTGGAACCCGCCCGCTGGTACTGCTGGGCCGACCGCCTCGGCCTGCTCGTGTGGCAGGATATGCCCTCCGCCAACGGCCTCCAGTGGCACCAGATCCCCGAAGGCATGCCCGAACCCGTCGGCCAATACGAGCTCGAGCTCCGCCGCATGATCGAAACGCTCCGCAACCACCCCAGCGTCGTCTCCTGGGTCCTCTTCAACGAAGGCCTCGGCATCAAAAAAACCTCCCCCATTTCCCAAAAGAGCCGCGAAATCGTCACCCGCATGGTCAACGTCGCCCGCGAGCTCGACCCCAGCCGCCTCATCAACCACGAAAGCGGCGAAGCCGGCTGGGAGCGCCAAGGCAAAAACCAGTGGGACATCGGCCTGGGAGACATCATCGACTACCACTGCTACGGCACCACCAACGCCCCCGTCCCCACCGCCCGCGCCTCCGTCGTCGGCGAATACGGCTACGACCTCTACCAGAAGCTCGCCCCCCGATACGCTCCCCTCACCCTCGACCCCGGCGTCAGCGGCTTCATCTACACCCAGACGACCGACGTGGAAAACGAGAAAAACGGCCTCCTCACCTACACACGCGAAATCCGCAAAAAATTCCCCGTCGACGAAATCGCCGCCCTCAACCAGACCCTCTTCGGCGCCTGGATGACCCCGTGAGGCCTCGCATGTTCCGATACAGCTGTATCCACTTTAAATAAATTTTGAAAAACCGCATCTCTTTGGCTTGACGGTTTAAAATGAATCAGGTACCCTTAAACATGTAGGTGAGTAAAACACTTCGCCGGCGTTAAGGAGATTAATATGTCGTCATTCAATAAATCAGGAAGCATGATCAGTGCTTTGGTTTTTGTTTTCGCATCGGCCGCCCAAGCCGCCGTGGTGTATGAAAACGCTTTCTCCGGCACCGAAGCCGGCCCCGATCCCGTAGGCGCCACCGTGCTGCCCGCCGCCGTGAAACTGCCCGCCGCGGATAATCCCTGGGTTTCAGGGCGGATCTTTCAATATTGGAGCGGAGGCAACACCGGCGCCGTGAAGAGCGGCACCTACGCCGGGTGGTTCAAAGTGCCCTCCGTCGGAAGCGAACGCGAACTCTTCCGCATCGTCGGCGACGCCTCCCAGGCCAATGTCAAAAGCTACGGCGTCTCCCTTTTTGTGAGAAGCGACGGCAAAATCGGCCTGAGAAAAGTCGGCGACTCCGACCAGGCCTCCTCCCTCGCCGTTTCGGCCAACACCTGGTTCCATGTCGCAGTCGCCTTTCCCGAACCCACCTCAAGCAATTGGTGGACGGACGGCATCAAAATCTACATCGACGGCGCCGCCGCCACCGTCGGCCTTTGGAACGACCTCATCCCCACCTCCTGCGCCGAGCTCTGGATCGGCTCGGCCGGGCTTTCCGTCGCCCGCGTCCTGGTCGACGATACCACCTATGACGCCGCCCAGGTCGCCCAAGCCATGGCTCTTCCCTCCGCCCTCATCTGGAACGGCGCCTCCGGCTCCGCCGTCTGGGACACCTCCGCCGCCAACTGGCTCAGAGATTCCGCCCCCGCCGCCTTCGCCCATGGCGACATCGTGGTCTTCCCCGAAGGCGTCTCCGCCAAGGACGTCGTCGTCGGGGAAGACGTCCGCCCCGACCGCATGACCGTTTCCGGCGAAGGCTACACCTTCACCGGCGCCGGAGCCATCCAGGCCACCGCCCTCGCCGCCACCCTCAGCGCCGCCTTCACAGCCCCCGTGCAGGCCGAAAAAATCACCGCCGCCGAAGGCACCGTCCAAACCATCGCCACCCTGGGCGCGCTCCCCGGCGCCACCGTGAAAGCCGGTTACCTCAAGCTCACCTTCACCGCGAGCGACACCGCCGGTCATGCCGCAGTCGGCGAGCTCATGCTCTTCAACGGTACAACCCCCGTGGCATGGCCCGCCGGCTCCACCGTCGCCCTCACCCCGGGCAACGCCAACGGCAACAACAGCTCCCTCAACGAAGCCCCCGCCGCTCTGATCGACGGCTACTACGGCCAATCCAGCGACACCACCCCCACCACAAACGGGCGATACGAGTGGAATAAGCTCTGGATCAACAACACCACCCCGGCGCGGTTCAGCGACGGCCTCGTCGCCGCCATCGTCACCATCCCCGGCGGCGTCGCCTTCAACGGTTACCGCCTCTGCTCCGCCGACGGCCGCAACGCCACCGCCTGGCAGCTCCATGCCAGCACGGACGGCATAACCTGGACGTTGCTCGACGCCGCAACCCTCGCCGGCCCCGTCGTTCCCAACACCTGGGGCGGCGACTCCGCCAAGGCCGACTCCTTTGCCCCGCCCGCCCCGCCCTCCGCCCGCATCGCCCCCGCCCTGATCGCCGGCCCGGGCAGCTTCACCATCGGCACCCTCGCCGGCTCCGCCCTCCTCCAGGAAGCCGCCACCCTCACATTGACCGGCGACAACAGCACCCTCGCCGGCAACCTGATTGTCCGAAACGGGATCGCCGACCTGGGCACCCAGGCCACGACCCCCGGAAAGATTCAGATCGACCCCGCCGGCACCGCCCAATTCACCGCCACCGCCGTTCCCACCCTGACCCATCTCTCCGGCGGCGGCACCCTCGAAGTGGTCATGAATGCAGACGGCAAGGTCACGCTCGGCACCGGCAACTATTTCACCGGCACCCTCCGCCAGCTCGCCGCCACCTCGCACGACACGACCCAATACCCCAAAATCCGCTTCAAAGGCTCCGCCCTTTCCGACAAAGCCGTCATCGAAGTCATGCCCGGCGCCCAGCTCTGGATGGAAAACGCCCAAACCCGCACCATCCGCATCGCAGGCGAAGGCGGCGCTTTCGCCGAAGCATGGGGCGGCGCCCTCCGCCTTCAGGGAGAGACGGCGCCCACCACCCTCGGCGGTCAGCTCGAAGTGATGGCCGATGCCACCCTCACCGGAAAATCCATCGACACCCTCGCCTCCGCAATCACCGTGGCTCAAAGCGCCCAAACCGCGCCCACCCTCAGCCTGGGCATCGCCAAAGCCGTCAACGCCGCCATCGACGGCAACCTTACCGTCGCCGGAACCCTCTCGGGCCGCGCCGATCTTCCGCTCAACCTGTGGGTCAACGGCCACACCCTCACCTTCAAAGGCGGTACAGGCGCGAACATGGGCACGCTCACCGTTCGCCACCGCAGCGACAACACCGGCGCCACCCCCGCCGCCGTCGGCGCCATCCTCACCGGCGACACCCCCCAGACCTATACCTTCGCCAACGTTGAAATCGGCAACGGCAAAAGCGATAAAATCGAAACCCTCACCATCGGCGCCAACGCCACCCTCGCCGTGACCGGAACCCTCGCCGCCGCCGAAAGCGACAGCGCCGTCACCCTCGCCAACGGCGGCACCCTCGCCAACGTGGGCGGAACCATCGAAGGCTCCCTCACCCTCCAGGCCGGCTCAACCCTCGCCTTCAGCGCCCCCATGAAGATTCTCAGCGTCGGCACTCTCACCCTGCCCTCCGGAGGCACCGTCGCGCTCGACATCGCTCCCGAGGCGCTCGCCGACCAGGTGAAAGTCTACCTCATCCAGACCGCCGCCGCGCCGCAGGGAGGTCCCCTGAGCTCCGCCTTCACCGGAATCCCTGAAAAATGGCGGATCGCGCGCGACGCCGCCGGCATCTTCCTCGACAAACGCGCCGGCGTACTCATCACCCTCTATTGATCCGCCTCAAACTGATAAATAAGCGGCCGTTTCCAGTGGAAACGGCCGCTTATTTGTGTTACCATGCCGCAATGAATATTCGCCTTGAAACCCCCGCCGATCACCGCGCCGTGGAGAAACTCACCCGCGAAGCCTTCCGCGACCTCCGGCTTCCCGGCCGCGAACGCTGCGACGAACACCTCCTTGTGCGCAAAATGCGAACCGTCGAAGCCTTCGTTCCCGAGTTGGATTTCGTGGCGGAACACAGCGGAAAAATCGTCGGCCACATCGCCTACACCCGCAGCGGCATCGCCACCCTCCAAGGCAAAACCATCGAGACCCTCACCTTCGGCCCCCTCAGCGTAAAGCCCGAATTCCAGCGGCGGGGCATCGGCGCCGCCCTCATCGGCCACTCTCTCGAAAAAGCCCGCCGGCTCGGCTGCCGCGCCATCCTCATCCTCGGCCACCCCGCCTACTACCCCCGCTTCGGCTTCAAGCCCGCCTCAGCCTTCGGCATCACCCTGGATAACGGCATCGCGCCGGATGCGCTCATGGCAATCGAGCTTGAGCCGGGAGCGCTCGCGGGAATATCCGGGCATTTCATCTACGACCCCGTTTTCGAGCGCCTCGCCGCCGAAGAGGTCGCCGCGCTCGACCGCGAGCTCGATTCAGATCTTGCGAAAAAATAGGCTTTCTGCGAATTTCCAATGCGTGATCAGTGTTTCCCTAGAGCATGTTTCGAATGAGATTTCCGTATTTTGCGAAGGTGAATTTTGGTTTTGACAAAACGCTTGAGGTGAGCCGTAGCAACGCTACGGCGATCTGAAAGGGTGAAGTTCAAAAACAAAAAGCACTGAGAAAAAGCGGAAAGATCAATCGAAATATGCTCTAAGCGGTCAGCGGGTTCAGGTCGTCGTTCGATTTCGTTTTGGCGGGGTCGACGCGCTCGGTCTTGACAGGTTTGCCGTCTTTCATCAGAATGCGGTATTTGATGTCGGTCGAGGAGGTGCCGAGGCGGATCTCGAAGGGCGTGGCGGGGCGGATCCATTTTTCGGCGTCGATGGCGATGTCGAGATGCCGCGCAGGCAGGGGAAGGGTCACGGTGCGGGTCTCGCCGGGCTTGAGGTGCACCCGCGCGAACCCGCGGAGCATTTGGTCGAACCAGTTGACGGGGGCCTGGGTGTAGCTGATGTAGAGCTGGATCACTTCGTCGCCGGCGACGGCGCCGGTGTTGGCGACGTCGATGCCGACGGTGTAGCCGTCTTCGCCGGGCTCAACCTTGGGGTTGGCGAGGTCGAAGGTGGTGTAGGAAAGACCGAAGCCGAAGGGATAGAGCGGCCCGGGGATGTGGGCGCGGGAGGTGACTTTGACGTTGGGCTCGGCGTTGGACTTCGGCTTGGCGGGGAAGTTCAGCGGAATTTGCCCCACGGTTTTGGGCCAGGTGCCGTTGAGTTTGCCGCCGGGGTTATACTTCCCGGTCAGCGCTTCGGCGATGGCGGTTCCGCCGTGGCCGCCGGGGAAACCGCAGGAGAGAATGGCGGGGATGTATTTCTGCGCCCAGTTGATCGACATGGGCCGGCCGTGAATCAGCACGAGGATGGTGGGGGCGCCGGTGGCGTGGATGGCGCGCAGGAGGTCGAGCTGCCGCCCGGGGAGCTCGAGGCTGTTGCGGGTGCGGCTCTCGCCGGAGGTGCGGGTGGCGCTGTCGCCCAGGAAGACGATCGCTGCGCCCGCCTCGCGGGCAAGGGCGGCGGCCTGGGCGATCTCGGCCTCTTCCTGCGGGGTGAGCGGCTCGGGAATCAACTCGGAATCAGGCCAGTTGGCGTCGACGATTTTACAGCCTTCGGCGTAGGTGATTTCCGTTTCGCTGCCTTCGAATGCGGCTTTAAGAGCCTCGAGCGGGGTGACGGCTTTGAAGCCTGCAGGGCCGTAATGGCGGGGAGCGCCGTTGTTTTTCGCGTTGGGTCCGATCACGGCGATCTTCTTGAGGCCGGGTTTGAGCGGGAGGGCGGAGGCTTCGTTTTTGAGGAGCACGAGCGCTTCGCGGGAAGCCTGAAGGGCGATGTTCTGGAAGGTCTCGCACCCGACAACGGCATTGGCGGCGGCGGGATCGGGCACGTAGGGGGCGTCGAAAAGGCGGAGGAGGAATTTTACGCGGAGCACATCGCGCACCGCCTCATTGAGCGAGGCTTGGGTGAGCGCGCCTTCGTCGACGAGCTCATTGAGCCATTGCGCCACGCGGGCGGGCTGGGAGAAGGTGGTCCACACGTTGAGGCCGGCCTCGACGCGCATCCGGTGGGCGTCTTTCAAATCCGCCGCCACGCGGTGGGAGTTGTTCAGGCGCTCAACGGCGCCGCTGTCGGAAACCACATACCCTTTGAAGCCGAGCTCGCCGCGCAGGCGGTCGTGAAGAAGGTGGCGGCTGGCGGCGACGGGCTGGCCGTTGACGTCGTTGTAAGCGCACATCACGCCAAGGGGCGAAGCTTCTTTGAAGACGCGCATAAAGGGGTAGAAGTGGATCGCCTCAAAGGTCTGCCCGGTGATGTGCGGGTCGGTGCGCGAATCCCAGCCGCGCGCGCCCTTGTTTTCGCCGTAACCCACATAATGCTTGGGGGAGTTGGCCACTTCGCCCTTTTGAAGGCCGATGCTGATGCTTTTCCCGATTTCCGCCACGAGGAAGGGATCCTCGCCGAGGGTGCCTTCCCAGCGCCCCCAGCGCTGATCGCGGACGACGTCGAGAATGGGGCCGTAGACGTTGGTATAGCCGACGGCTTTCGATTCTTTGCCCATCACGTATCCGAGTTTTTCGGCGAGGGCGGTATCCCACATGCAGCCTTGGGCGTTGGGGCTGGGGAGGCTGGTCGCTCCGCGCACGCAGGCGCCGCGGATGCCTTCGTTGGTGAAATCCACGGGAATGCCCAGGCGGGTCTGCTCGATGAAAAACCGCTGGGTGTTGTTGATGTAAAGGGCGTTGCGCTCGGGGGTGGTGTTCATGTCGCCGCCGCCATTGCCGAAAGCGTCGCCGTGCTGGTCGATGTTGGCGATGCCGTCGGCCCACACTTCGCTTTTCCAGGTTTCCCTGGGGTGCTTGTCTTTGAGCACGTGGGGAAAACCGTAGAGTGTGACGAGCTGCATGATTTTTTCACGAGGAGTCATCTGTGCGAGCAGGTCGTCGAGGCGGGCGTCGGTCGAAGCGGCGGGATCTTCGTAGACGTCTTTTTTACCATTCTTGTTGAGGTCGATCCACCCTTCGCGATAGATCTCCTCCCGGGCGGCAAAGGGGTAGGGGAAAGGGGGTTCTTTAAGCTGGGCGCAAAGCGCGGCGGGCAAAGCAAGGGCTGCAAAAAACGTTTTCATCATCAATCCTTTCAAAGCGTTTAACGGAAGGAGTATAAATTTTTAGATGAGAAAAGTCAAGCCCGACAGAACCCGGTGTACGCACCGCATTCTCGAGGATGCAAAAGGCCGGCGGAACGGCTGGCTCTCGAACGCCTTTCACGGTTCAATGACGGTGAAGCCGGGGGGGGCTTCCACGGTGTGGATGAGTTTGCCGTCTTTTTTACGCCATGCCACGGTGAGCGCCTCTTTGCCGATGGGGATGGTGCCGGAGCAGCTTTCGAGGGGCACGTCGTTGAAGCGGAGGGTGATTTTTTTGTTTACGGGGTCGATGGCGGCCACGCCGAGCACGTCGCGGTAGAGGATATGGGCGGCGTGGCTGGCGAAGCCGTGGCAGCAGCTGTCGGAGGGGGAGTCGTTTTCCCAGAGGGTGCCGGTCTGGTCGACCATGTGGAGGAAGTAGCCCTTGCTTTCGGCGAGGATTTGGGCGGCGAGGCCTTCGCGGGAGAGGAGCTCGAGGCGGAGGTAGTTGCCGATGAAGGCGTTGGAGAAGGCGATGGCGGGGTGCTTGTTGGCGTGGCGGCGGCGGGGGCCGAAATCGTCGACGAGGGTCTTCCAGAGGCGGGGGTAGAGCGCGGGGGTGGCGGTGCGGAAGAAGAAGGCGTAGTACTGGCAGGTTTCGGTGGCCTCTGTGCCGATTGCGAGGGAGCCGTCGGGCCGGCGGGTGGCGTTGTCCACGAAGAAGGCGCCGTTGAAGGATTGTTTGCGGATGGTCTCGCGGATCGTTTGGGCCTCGGCCTCAAGCTCGGGCAGGCGATAGAGCCGGGCGGCGCAGGAGAGCGCTTCGGCGTAGGTCATGTTGGAGGGGTAGCTGACGTCTTGCACGAGTTCGTTGGATCGGGACCATTCAATGAAGACCCAGGAGGGGAGTTTTTCGAGGAGGCCGTCGCTGTTTTTATATTTCGATAAAAAATCGAGCAGGGCGAGCACGCGGGGTCTGAGGGCTTCGATCGTGGCGCGGTCGCCGCTGCGGGCGAGGTATTCCTCGAGCTGGATAACGAACCACATGGCCCAGTTGGGGATGAAGGAGCATTCGTTGTGGTCGGCGGGATAGCACATGGGGAGCATACCTTGGGGGAGGAAACGGAAGCTTTCGGGCAGGAGGTAGTTTTGGAAGAAGAGGCGCTCCATATCGGTGTCGCCGCAAAGGTCGAGGGCCACGCGAGAGGTGAAGAAGGAGTCGCACAGCCAGGCGGCGCGCTCGCGGGAGGGGCAGTCGGTAAAGACGTCGACCGCGTTCTGTCTGAAGGTTTCGCGGGCGGCTTCGAAGATGCGCCCGAGATCGGGGTCGGAGGAGGCGAAGGCGGCGCGGGTGGCGGCGGGGTTGGCGTATTCGCGGAGGTAAAGGCCGGAGACGGCGCAGCTGCCGCCGGTGGTGATTACTTTGAGGTAGCGCAGGGTGTAGGGCTCGAAGGCCTCCACGCGGTAGGTTCCGGGCTGGGTGAGCTCGTAGCCCACAACGTTGGCGCAGCGCATGCGGGTGACGCTGACGTCGCCCCGGGTGAGGATCTCGTCGAAAGCGAAGTAGACCCGGCAGGGGGTCTCGCAGCGGAGTGTGCCGCCGATGAAGCCGGTGCGGTTGGAGGCGAAATCGAAGGTGCGCCAGGTGTCGGGCAGGGCGGGGTCGGCGGGGAGGAACTCCATGCGCTGCACCTCGAAGAAGGGCGAGGCCTCCTGTTCGCCGGTGTAATACCCTTTTAAGGAGGGGGTGAGCCAGGTGGCCTTATCCATCCACACATCGCGCCCGGGCACGGTTTTGACGCTGCCGCCGGCAATTTCCTTCACTGGGCGGAGGAGCTTGAAATCGGGATAAGGCGCGATGCGGGGCAGGAATTTTTGTTGAGGCTGCTCGGCGAGAACCAGCGGCTGAAAGGGGGCGCCGGTGCGCCAGGCGTCGGAATCGGGGGTGAGGCGCCAGGCTTCGGCGAAGGCGCGCTGGGGGCTGTAGCGCTGAATTTTTTTGATTTTATGCGGCAGGGAGAGCGCGCTGAAGCCGGAGCCGGTCGCGGCGAGGATGCGATCTCCGGCGACCACTTCGGCCTGAAGGTAGGCGGGTTCGTCGAGGAGGTACCAGGCGTTGACGTTGTAGCCGGCCACTTCGATGGCGATGCTGTTTGCGCCGGGCTTGAGCGAAACGGGCCATTCGTCGATCCGGTCAAAGCCGTGCGGGCCGCGGGCCGGGCCGTAGCCGATAAACTCGCCGTTGACGAAGAGCCGGCAGATGCTGGATCCGGTGAAGCGGACGATGGCCTTTTCAGGGCCCTCCACCTCCGCGTAAAATCCCGCGAAGCTGTTCATCTGCTTTTCCCGGCCGGCGGGCCACACCGGTTTCGCGGCGGCAAATTCAGCGCGGGCACAGGCCGCAAACGCGGCAAAAAACATCACCAGAAACACTCGCATCGCAAACCTCGCTTTCATGTGAAGCGGATGATAGGAAGAAAAGCGGGCGGCGTCAATGGCACGCAACCCGCTTTTCCCTTTCATCGGTCACCCCGGTATGCAGGAGGGGTTTCTATTTTCGATCCTTTTTCTTCTTTTGGGCGGTTTCTTTTTTGTCGAGTGTAAACACGTTGGAGTTCTGATAACGCCTGATTTTAATGGTGATCAGAATGGTGCGGGTTCCGGAGAAGAAGATTTTCGCCTGTTCCCGCGAAAATGAGAAAGACCCCACGTCATACGATGTTCCGGTTTTGTAGCCGACGGAATGCCTTCTTTTGGCTTCGGCCGGTTCGTCGGAGATTTCAGGGCGCGCGGTCACGCTGAACTTAAGCAGGTATTTTCTTTTTTGGGAGTCATTTTCCTCGAGGGAATCGAGCACGTCGGTCAACCGCGCATAGTCGATGTAAAAGCTGCGGTAGGAGGGGTCGTCGGAAAAAGAATGGACGGAGAGAATCACTTCTTCCTGAATTTTTTTTGTCAGTTTTTCCTCGTCGTACGCTTCATTGGCGGTGGCGGCGTAGAGCTCGACAACATAGTCGCCGACCGGCGCGTCGTGATGATCGACCACATGCACAACGCAGTGTTGATACCCGCCTTTGACATCGTAAATGGTTTCTTTTTCAGCCTTTTCCGGGGTTTCCTCCTTGGAGGGCTTGATGAATGATGAAATGATTCTCGATTTCACCAGCGATTCCAAAAGGCTTTCCCGGTCGTCCCGTAATTTTTTTGAAATGAACGCCGCGGCTTTTTCCGACCAGGCGCCTTTCATGGTTTCAAAATCTTTTTCTTCAACCGTCAAGGCTTCCAGTATGTATGCCTTCAATTCCGGCGGCATTTCTTTCGCTTCGGAGGAGAATATTTTTTCGCCGTAATCGGCAATGCTGGAGTGATCGAACCCGGGGACGATGCAAAAGGCGCACAATGCTTTGCGGTTTTGATCCTCAAACAGGGTCGGGTCGAAGTGCGTGTCGGCGACGATTCCCCGGGTGCGTTTTTTGGATTCCTTTCCTATTAGATCGACCGTGATTTTGGCGGCGTTGAGGTTGGCGGTGGCCCAAAGCACCGTGCCGTCGCCCCCCGGGCGGTTGCCGATTGCGCTTATGCCGGAATACCCTTCGCCGCCGACCAGCACGGAGCACATGATGTTGCCCGCGTCGTAAAGGCGGGCGGTTCCTTCAGCGGGATCCTGATCGTGTTTGCGGGCTTCCTCGGAAAAAAGGTCGCGGTTGGCGAGCTGCCAGCTGTAGGCGCTGGCGAGCTCAAGCCCCTTGAGAAGCTCTTTGCCCGATTCAAACCCCTTTTCACTCTCCCAGCCGGCGAAGATGCGCCCCAGGCCGCTCTGCCCCATGTGGGCGATGGGGGAGCCGAAGTTGGCGGGGGCGAGCATCAGGAGGTGTTTGACGGGGGCCGTCTCCGGGTGTTTGCCGTACCGGCGTTCGAGCCAATCGCGGATGATGAGGCCGCCGGTGCTGTGGACGATGACATCGGCCTTTTCCCCCGGGGGAAGCTTCAAATCCCTCCAGGCGCGGTCGAGGGCATCGGTTAAATCGTTGAAGGTGACGTTGTCGTCGAGCGACAGGTAATCGCCCAGCCTGATCGATGCGGCGCTGATACCGAGCAAACTTTCAATCGCCGTGCACACGTTGACCATTTTCCCGCAATGCGAGCTCCAACCGTGAATAATAACAAGCATACAAGGCTCCTTTTTTATGAGTGGAATGCTTCTGCTGAAAGAATACCCCGAATGGAAATAAAATAGCAAGATATTTTTAAAAATAATTGATGTTGAATGGGTTGTGTATTAAAAAAACATCTTTTCGCGCGTTTTAAAACATCATAAAAGGATTCATCAGGCCCGGATCGCGCGGGGGCGGGTTTCGGCGCCTCCGCTTCAAAAAAAGTCTCGCGGCAGCCAATACTTGCCACAGGGCAACCGTTTGAGATAGAATAGCCGCCATGAACCGCCGAAAGGACTGCCTGTGAACTCTTCAGATGCTTTTGTCAGCGCCATTTTGAAAAAAACGGGGCTCTTCACCGATTTTCAAATTGAAACGATATTGTCGACCGATAAGTCAGACGGTCGAGGCATTCCCGGCGTGGTGGCGCGCCTTGAAATGGCGAAAGAGGAAGATTTTCTCAAAAAGCTGGCGCCGCTGCTGGGGCTCTCATATGTGGAAATCGCCGAAACGCGCCCCACCGATGAAGCACTTTCGAGCCTGCCCGCGCGCGCGGTCTACCAGTACAACGTGCTGCCGCTGCGAATCGAAAACGGCGCGCTGGTGGTGGCGGTCTTCGACCCCATGAATATCCGGGCCGCCGATGCGTTGCGCCTGGCGTGCGGCAGACCGGTGAGGATGATGGTCTGCGCCTGGGAGGAAATCGACAAAGGCATCAAAAAATATTACGGCGTGGGCGCGGAAGCCATCGAAAAGATGATCGAGGACGGCCGCTACGAGGTGGATTCCGAAGCCAACATCTCCAAAATCGATGTGAACGAGATGGGGCAGGAAGCATCGATCGTGCGCTTCGTGAACCAGATCATCGCGGAGGCAGACCGCCTGGGCGCCACCGATATCCACGTGGAGCCGATGGAAGACGAGCTGCGGATCCGCTACCGGATCGACGGCATGCTGCACAAGGTCGACGTGCCGCCGCAGCTGAACCGCCTCAAAGCCGCGATTATTTCACGCCTGAAGGTCATGGCGAACCTCGACATCGCCGAAAAACGCATGCCCATGGATGGCCGCATCGGCATCCGCCTCAACAATGAAGACATCGATATCCGCGTGTCCACATGCCCGATCGCCTACGGCGAAAGCGTGAGCCTGCGCCTGCTCCAAAAGGCGGGCAACTTCGTGAAGCTCAAGGATCTGGGCATGAGCGGGCGCGACCTGGATGTGACCAATAAACTGATCAACCGCCCCAACGGCATCATTCTGGTGACGGGACCCACAGGGTCTGGCAAATCGACGTCGCTCTATGCCTTCTTGCATGAAATCAACAAAATCAACGTGCGCATCATGACGGCGGAAGACCCGATCGAATATGAAATGCCGGGCGTCAACCAAGTCCTCGTGCGCTCCGATATCGGCCTCACCTTCGCCCGGGCGCTGCGCGCGTTCCTGCGCCAGGATCCCGACATCATCATGGTCGGTGAAATCCGCGACGGCGAGACCGCTGAAATCGCGATCAACGCATCGCTCACAGGCCACCTGGTTTTCAGCACGCTTCACACGAACGACGCCGCCGGCGCCTTTGCCCGCCTCATCGACATGGGCGCCGAGCCCTTTCTCGTGGCCTCCGCAGTGGCGGGCGTGCTGGCGCAGCGGCTTTCGCGGCGCCTTTGCCCGAAGTGCCGCGGAGAGCGCCCGCTCGATATGAACCTCTGGGATCAGCCTTACCCCCCGCCGCAGAATTTCGTCTACGAACCCGTAGGGTGCGACGCATGCACCCGCACAGGCTACCGCGGCCGCGGCGCGATTTTCGAGCTGCTTCACGTGAGCGAGGCGATCGGCTCGATGATCATCGGGCGGCGCTCCTCCTCCGAAATCCGCCAGGCATCAATGAAAGAAGGCATGACCACGCTCCGCCAGGACGGCTGGCGCAAGGTCTTCAACGGATTCACCTCCGTCGAAGAGCTGATGCGCGTGACGGAAGACAGCAAATAGAGCAACCCTCGATTGAAATGCCCGGATTTTACGCGGGCGATGTTCAAAAAGGAAAAGCGCCGAAAAAAAGCGAGCCGGTCAAACGAAACCCGCTTTAGAGCATATTTCGATTGATCTTTCCGCTTTTTCTCGGTGCTTTTTGTTTTTGAACTTCACCCTTTCAGATCGCCGTAGCGTTGCTACGGCTCACCTCAAGCGTTTGTCAAAACCAAAATTCACCTTCGCAAAATCCGGA
>JAVBLT010000049.1:0-27716 GCA_031553315.1 Kiritimatiellia bacterium | reverse complement strand
ATTCTCAACATATTGATTGATTGCCCCTTTTCGCCCTTTCCATTCTCAACTAAGCAATCCGCCCTCAATCCGCGCTAACCCGCTCCCTGCCAGTGCTTTCCGCCCTTTTCCCGCTTTCTCAACTCCCCCTGTGCTTTTCAGGGTGAGGGGGGCTTTGGTGCGTTTGCCCCAGCCGGTGTGTTCGGTGGAGGTTTTGGTGATGATGCCGTCCATATAGTAATGGTCGGTGTCGTCGGTGCCGTCGAAGCTGAGGGTGAGGCCGGTGTTTTGGTTGTAGACGTCGTTGTACATGTAGACGTAGAGGTCGTAGCGCCCGTAGGGGATGTTTTCCACTTTGACCTGGGGGTAGCCGTCGTGGGTGGCGTCGCCGTAATCGCGGATGGCGGAGCGCAGGAGGGGGGCGAGGGCGCTGTCGTTGTAATTCTGCATGGTGTTGGAGCTGATGGCGACGGTGGCTTCGGTGGCGGCGCCGCTTTCGTTGACGAGGGCGGTGGCTGCGGGGAAGCCGTTTTGCTGGACGGCGGTGATTTTGTTCCAGTGGGCTCCGTCGACGTGGAGGAGGCCGTAGCGGGTGCCGGCCACGATGTCGCCGGTTTTGTCGGCGGGGGAGAAGTTCATGCTGATGGAGCCGGCGTGAAGGGCGGCGGCGGCAAGGAATGCGGCGGCGCTGAGTGTGTGTTTCATGGCGGGATCCTTTTTGAAAATCAATAGAGGGTGAGGATGGTGCCGATGCGCAGGCGGAGGAAGATGCCGCCGGCGTCGCGGTCGATGCGGAAGCCGTCGGCGGGGGTGAAGCGGTCGAGGTCGAGGGTTTCGGTGGCGGGGCCGCGCAGGATGTAATACTTTTTGGTGTGGCTGGCGCCTTCGGGGATGAGGGCTCCGACGGTGCCTTCGGCGGGGAGGGTGACGGGGCCGAGGGCGGTGAGGGCTTCGGCGGGGGTTCCGGTGCTGCGGAGGCTGGAGCCTGCCTGGAGGGCGAGGGTGTGGGCGGTGGCGCCGGTGCCGGTGAGGGTGGCTCCGGGGCCGATGGCGAGGGTGGGGGTTTGGGCGGCGGCCAGGGGGAAGGTGCGGGCCTGGTTGGGGCCGATGGTGGCGGGGTCGCCGCCGGCGGAGGTCCAGGCGACGATGTCGCTGAGGGGGATGTTTTGTGAATCGAGGGGAACCCAGACGGTTTTATCGTAGCTGCCTTCGAGGGTCCAGGCGGTGGGGTTGCGGCCGTTGTTGGTGCCGGCGAGGATCTGGTAGCTGTCGAAGGGGGCGGTGGTGTCGCGGTCGATGGTGATGACGATTTCGTTTACGGATGCGCCGGGTTTGCAGAGGTAGGCGTTGGTGTAGCTGGCGTCGAATATGTTTTTGGTTTCGTAGTATTGCATGGGGGCGGGGGTCGAGGCTGCGGATTTGCCTGAACCCCATGCCACGGGCTGGCCGTTGTGAAGGAGGATGAATTCGGCGATGACGAGGCCGTTGTTGATGTCGTTGAGGTTTCCGTTGGGGTTGGTTTTGGGCCAGGCGGTGACGGTGAGGCGCAGGTGGCGGTGGAGGCGCTGGCCGGTGAGTGTTCCGTTGAGCGCGAGGGTGCCGCTTTGGGCGGTGATGTTTCCGGCGATGTCGCCGCCGTTGATGGCGACGGTGCCGTTGCGGTCTTTTTCGGGGTTGCCGGTGAGGAGGTTGCCCATGCCGGCGAGGGGTTCGGTGAAGGTGAGTGTGGCGCCGGGGGCGGCGGAGAGGGTGGAGGTGGTTCCGTCGGCGGCGGTGAAGGCGTTGGTCACGGGGCAGGAGGCGAGGGCGGTCAATTCGCCGCCGCCAAGGGTGAAGGCGCTGTTGGCGGGTGTGGCGATGCCGTGCTCGCCGAGGGCGAGCTCGCCGCCGTTGAGGTTGAGGGTGCGGGTGGTTTTGTCGTTTCCGATGATGCCGGCGAGCTGTATGCGGCCGCCGGTGAGGGTGAGGGTGGCGGGGCTTTCGTTGCCGAGGTTGAGGGTGCCGTTGGGCACGGTGATGCTGCCGCCGGTCATGGTGTAGGTGCAGGGGCTGCCGGTCCAGTTGCCGAGGATGAAGGCCTGGCTGTTGCTTCCGGGCACGAGGTTGCCTTCGGCGTGGGAGAGGGTGATGTCGCCGCCGGTCTGGAGGATGGTGGAGGGGCTGTTGGGGTTGTTGAGGCCTTGGGCGGCGATGAAGCGGCCTGCGGTGATGGCGCCGCCGCTGATGAGGGCGTCCATTTTGCCGATGGAGATGTTGCCTGTTCCGTCGGGGCCCATTTTGAGGGTGGCCTGGGGGCCGAATTCGAGGCTGGTCTGGGTGGTTCCGCCGGCGGTGGTGTTGTAGATGTAGTGGCCGGCGGGCACGCGGATGGCGCCGCCTGCGTAGGTCACGTTGTAGGTGGCGGGGGCTTCGGGGGTGCCGGCGCGCAGCTCGATGTTCTGGCCGGGGGCGGTGGTGAGGTTTTGGGTGGTGGCGGTGGTGTAGAGGGTGGTTTGGGGGTGGTGGGCGATGGGGGCGGGGAGGTAGGTGGAGGCGTCTTCGTTGATTTCAAGGGTGTTGAGGCCGCCGAGATCCCATTCGGCGACCTGGATGGCGCCGCCGGGGGTGTGGAGGCGGAGGGCGCCGCTGCCGACGATGGTGATGTTGCGCAAGGTCAGCTCGGGCAGGTCGAGGGTGAGGGCGGTATCGGCCTGGAGGGTGATGGCGGCGGTGTTGGCAATGCCGTTGGCGAAGGTGGCGCCGTCTTCCCACGCGATCTGGGAGAAGTTGACGGGGCCGCCGGGAAGGGTGGCGCGGAAGGTCTGTATGTTGTCCATGACGCTCATGTCGACGATCTGGACGGCGGAGATGGAGGTGCGTTTTGCGCCGACGATTTTGGAGGGGGTGCAGATGACGGCGTCGGGGTTGTCGGTGTTGTTGAGGCCGGTCACGATGAGGGTGTTGACGCCTTCGAGGAGCTGGGGGATACCGCATTGCCCCCAGTAGTTGGTGGGGGAACTGACGGGGACGGTGGCTTTGAGGGCGGCGTCGCCCATGTAGCAGGTGCCGTTGATGCTGGGGGAGGCGAAGGTGGTCGTGCTTGTGCTGTTGGAGTTGTAGTAGACGATGACGGCGTATTTTTCGTAGGGGATGCCGGTGACGGCCACGCCGCAATAGTTGGTTCCGGGGTTTTGAGAGTCGCTGTTGTTGTCGTTGAGGTAACGGTAAAGGAGGCGGGCGGCGAGGGTGGAGTAGCCGCCGTAGGACCAGAAACCGCCGCTGGAGCAGATTTTCACGCTCATGCCGGGGTGGGCGGCGCCGGTGCTGTCGGTCAGGATGTTGGTGACGGTGGCGGTGGGGTAGCCGCCGAGGTTGCCGGCGCCGGCGATGTCCATCCAGCGGGAGGCGTCGACGGGATAGATGCCGACGTTGCCGCTGTGGTTGGCAAGGGTGGCGTCGTTGTTGCCGTCGATGGCGAGGTTGAGGCTGATGGCGTTGACGCCGGCTCCGGGAAGCGTCTGGCGGGCCAAGACGGTGATGCCGGTGCTTGTGATGGCGGCGGTCGTTTCGAAGCGGGCGTTGGGGCGGGTCGCGGCGGAACCGGAGGCGGCGCCTTTCACTGTGGGGGAGGTAAGCGGCTGAAACTCCCGGGGCGTGGTCACATCGGTGAGGAACGGGTCGACGTTTAGCATGATGTCGGTATTGATTCCGGCGTAGACGGGGGTGAGCGGCTCGGTCAGATTCACGGAGAAGGGGTTGCCGGAAAAATAGAGGGCGCTGGCGCTGAAGGGGCCGGTGAAGGTGAGCTGCGTGCCGACGGGGCCTTCGTTGACGAGGTTGAGCGTGGAGCCCGCATAGTCGGCCGCGTCGATGGAGGTGTCGGCGGTGAAGGTCAGGGTTTTGCGCTCCACGATTTGCATGGCGCAGATGTTGGCGCGGCGGGTGGAATCGTTGCGGTAGCCCTTCACGATGAAGGAGCCCGCCGTGCAGTCGGGAATGCGGATGCAGTTTTCACCGAGGGTAAGCGCGGTTACGGTGCGGGACCCCCAGCCTTCGCTTTGGTTGGTTGTGGTTTTTGTCTGTATGCCGCTCATGGTGTAGTAGTCGCTGTCGGGGCCGCCGTTGAAGGCGATGGTCAGAGGGGTGTTTCTCGGGTAGTCGGCATTCGACATGTAAATGAAGACGTCGTACCGGGCATAGGGGATGTTTTCCACTTTAACCTGCGGGTAGCCCTTGTGCTCGGAATCGGGATAATCGCGCACGCTGGTTCTTAACAGCACATCATGGCCGGTCATGCCCGTGGAGGCATACATGGCGTGGGAGATGAGCGCCGCGGAGGCGGGGCTGCCGGCGCCGCTTTCGTTCTTGAGCGGGGTGCCCGCGGGAAACACGCCGGTGCTCACGTTGGCGCAGGTGGTTACGGCGTTCCAGTTGGCGCCGTCTACGGGGATGAGGCCGTAGGGCGTGCCGGGCTGCGTGTCGCCGGCGTTGGCGAGGGGGCAGAAGTTGATGCTGATGGAGCCGGCCTGAAGGGCGGCGGCGGCGAAGAGGGCGGCGGCGGCGAGTGTGTGTTTCATGGGTGTTCTCCTAGCGGATGGCAACGAGGATGCCTGCTCGCTTGCGGATGAAAAGGCAGGTGGCATCGGTGTCGGCGAGATAGCCTTCAGGTACGGTGAAGCGGTCGGTTTTGAGGCCTTTGACGGCTTGGCCTTTGAGGATGACCTGTTTGGCGAGGGTGTGGGCTTCGATGGGGAGGGCGATGGTCACGGCGCCGCTTTCGGGGAGAGTGATGTCTCCGGCCACGGTGAGGCCATCGGCGGGGGCGCCTGTTTTGAGGAGGGTGGCGCCGTCGGCAAGGGCGAGGGTGTGAGCCACGCTGCCGGCGCCGCCGAGGGTGGCGCCGGCCTTTACGGTGAGAATGGGGTTGGCGGTTTGCGGGAAGGAGCGGGCCTGGTTGGGGCCGGGGGCGGCGCCGTTGGTGCCGGAGCTGCCCGCGCTGTTCCAGGCGGCGATTTCGGCATGGGTGAGGGCCTGGTGGTCGAGGAGGACCCAGTCGGTCGCGTTGTCGCTGCCTTCGAGGGTCCAGACGAGGGGGTTGCGGCCGGTGCTGGTGCCGGCGAGAATGTTGCCTTTATTGGCATCGGGGGTGAAATTGAGGTTGATGGAACCGGCCAGGAGGCCGGTCGCCGCCCGATAGACATAAACACTGAAACTCATCACGCTTTTCATTATTTTTTTTTCCTCTTCCCGAATATGCTCCGCACAACGCTATTGAAATTTTCCGGGCTTTCTTTTATCCAGTTTAAAGAGGTTTTTTTTTGCCGCCAGTTTTTTTTGGAAAGGCCGGAAAGAGGTGTATTTTGAAGTATGCAGGTTGAGGGGAAGTCAAGGGAAATAGAGGACGTTCGGCGACCGGTTTCGCGGTGGAACGTGATCGGGAATACGCAGGCGTGCGAAATGAAAGCGACCTCCCGCCGCGCGTGGGCGCGGGGGGAGGTCGCATGGTGTGAAGATGAAGGCGGGTTACTTCCGGAGGGAGGCGCAGAAGGCGGCGAGGCGGGCCATGCCTTCTTCGATGTTGGCCATGGAGCAGGCGTAGCTGAGGCGGATGCAGTTGTCGTTGCCAAATGCGATGCCGGGGACGACGGCGACGTGCTGCCCGGTCAGGAGGCGGCTTGCGAATTCCATGGAGGTGAGGCCGAAGGATTGGATGTTGGGGAAGATGTAGAAGGCGCCTTCGGGCTTGGGGCACACCACGCCGGGAATGGCCGACATGAGCTCGTAGATGCGGTCGCGGCGCTTTTGGAAGGCCTGGATCATTTCATCGACGGCGGGCCCGGCTTTGTGGAGGGCTTCGACGGCGCCCCACTGGGCGAAGGTGTTGGGGGCGCTGGCGCAGTGGCTTTGGAGGGCGGCGAGGGCTTGCATGAAGGGCTTGGGGCCGGCGGTGTAGCCCAGGCGCCAGCCGGTCATGGAGAAGGTTTTGCTGAAGCCGTTGACGGTGATGGTGTGGTCGTAGTGGGCGGGGGAGAAGGAGGCCATGGAGGCGAAGGTGCCGGTGTAGACCATTTTTTCGTAGATTTCGTCGGAAATGATGGCGATGCCGTGGCGGATGGCGACGTCGCCCAGCGCGCGGAGCTCGGCGGGGGAGTACATCATGCCGGTGGGGTTGGAGGGGCTGTTGATGACGACGGCGACGGTTTTGGGGGTGATGGCGGCTTCAAGCATGGCGGGGGTCATTTTGAAGCTGTCGGCGACGGTGGTGGTGACGATGACGGTTTTGCCGCCGGCGACGTGGATCATTTCGGGGTAGCTGAGCCAGTAGGGGGAGGGGACGATGACTTCGTCGCCGGGTTTGATGAGGGTTTGGAAGACGAGGGCGAGGGCGTGCTTGCCGCCGTTGCTGACGACGATCTGGGAGGGCTCGTAGGCGATGTGGTTCTCTTCGCGGAGTTTGTCGGAGATGGCCTGGAGGAGCTCGGTGAGGCCGGAGGCGCCGGTGTATTTGGTCTGGCCGGCTTCGAGGGCTTTTTCACAGGCGGTCTTGATGACCTGGGGGGTGTCGAAATCGGGTTCGCCGGCGGCGAAGGCGCAGATTTTGATGCCTTGCTTTTTCATGCGGGCGGCTTCGGCGGAGATGGCGAGGGTGGCGGATGGCTGGATGGCGGTGATGGCGGTGTTGAAGGGTTTCATGAATGGTGGTTCCTGATGAGGGCGCGGAAGGGCGCGTCGCTGGCGGTTTGGATGATCTGCATTTCCCGTTGTGCGTTTTCGGGTGAATCGGAGGCGTGGGCGGCGTTGATCATGACGGTGGAGCCGAACTCGCTGCGGATGGAGCCGGGGCGGGCTTTGGCGGGGTCGGTCGCGCCCAGGATCTCGCGGATGCGGGAGATGGCGTCGACGCCTTCGTAGACGATGGCGAGGCTTTCGTTGAGGCCTTCGCAATCGAGGAATTCGGGCGGGCAGCTGTCGGGGTGGCGACCGGTCATGAAATGGATGATTTTTTTAAACTCGCTGTCGCCGAAGGCGGGGGCGAGGGCTTTGCAGGCCTGGGCGCTTTGCTCGGGGGTGGGGGTGAAGCCCCATTCGGCGACGGCGAGCTGGGTGAGGCGCTCGGTGTAGAGGCGGGGGAAGAGGTTGGTGAGCGCTTCACGCACGGGGGCGTAGAAGGTCTGGGCCTGGGCGGGGCTCATGGCGAATTTTTTCATGCCGATGATGCGCAGGCCGGCGGAGGAGAGCAGGTCGATGATGGTGCCGGCGCGGAGGGAGGGTTTGTTCCAGTTGTCGGGTTTGAGGATGACGAGGCTGCGCTGGAGGCTTTCCGGGGCTTCGGTGCGGGGGATGATGGGGGAGCTGGCTTCGATGAAGGGGCCGAGGGTGGCGAGGAGGGCGGCGGTGTTCTGGGGGGTGGAGCCGCAGATGACGGCGGGCTCGAAGTGGATGATGCGGCCGGTTTCGTCGCGCACGAGGTCGCCGAAGGTGTCGCGGACGGTGAGGCCTTCGAGGCCGCTTTGGAGGGGGGTGCCGGTGACGGCTTTGACGCGGCTGATCGCGTCGGGCCCTTCGAAGAGGAGGATGAGGGTGCGGTGGCGGGGGCCGGGGGTGTAGTTGCGGCGGATGTAGTCGCTGAGGAGGCCGTCTTGGCAAAGGCCGCTTTGGGTGGCGCAGGCGGCGAGGGCTTCGGCGAGCTGGGGGGTGAGCTCGAGCATGCGGGTGCCGGCCAGGCGCAGGCCTGTGCGGCTTTGGTAGCGGGCGATGACGCCGCCTGTGCGTGATTTGTAGAGGGTGTAGGGGTTGATCAGTACGCAGGCGAGTTCATTGTTTTGTTTCTGGGTGTTCATTTTTGTTTCTTTACATAAGGAAGAGGCAGAACGCGGGGCTCTGCCTCTTTTTGACACTTCAACACTAAAATCCTGACTGTTGGGCGGGTACGCGGCGCTCAAGGTAAAGGGTGGCGATGGAGACGGCGGTAAGGCGTTCGATTCCGATGTTTTGGCTCTGCCATTCGCGGATCATGGCGGCGATTTCGCTGTCGCCCGCCCAGCTGGCGCCGGGGGTCGGGCGGGGATGGGTCTTGATCCAGGTTTTGTAGTGCTCCTGGGCGGTTTTGAGCTCGCTTTGAAGCACGCGGGCGCGGGCGTTGAGCTCGCGGAGTTTGTCTTCGATTCTGACCATGATGGAGCCGCTGGCCTGTTTGCGGGCTTCGGCGAGGCGTTTCTGGTCGGCGATGAGTTTTTGATAGTCGTCGTAAAGGGCGGCGTAGGCGGCGGCGTGGGGGTTTTGGTTGTTGAGGGCTTGCTGGAGCTCGGTGGCGCGCTGGTTGATGAGGGCGGTGAGGGTGAAGAAGCGGGTGAGGCGCTGCATGTCGTGGGCATTGAGGCGGGTGTGGTCGCCGGTGTAGACGGCGAGGGCGGCGCGGGGAATGAGGATTTTGCCGCCGGGGGCGCCGCTGGGGGGGGTGAGAAACCGGCTGATCATGTAGCGGGTTTCGCCGATGGTTTTTTCGGTGAAGATTGCAACGGGGATGCCGCCGGGCACGGGGATGAGCGTTTCGCCGCTGAGGGTGAGGGCTTCGGTCTGGGCGCCGGTGACGCCCCACATGGGCGGATCGCCTTTGCGGGCGACGGCGGGGTAGTCGGGGTCGCTGTGGCGGAGGGTGTTTTCCTGGTCAAGGGTGGTGCCGGCCGGGGGCAGGGGCTGGATGACGGTGGGGAGCTCGGGCTCGGGCTCGGGGCCGGGGTCGATTTGGGCGTTGGCGGAGGCGGTCTCGATGATGACGACGCGGTAGGGTTCTTTTGGGTTGAGGGCGGTGTATACGCGGGGCAGGCCGTACCAGACAGCGGCTCCCAGGACCAGTGCAGTAAGGAGAAATTTGACGATAAAGCGTGTCATATTCACATTTTGGTGGGCGGTGACGGACTCGAACCGCCGACCACCTGGGTGTAAACCAGGAGCTCTAACCAACTGAGCTAACCGCCCGCGTTTGCATGCCTTGCCGCCGGGCTTGCGCGGTCAAGGTGGTGCCGGGGGGGGGAGTCGAACCCCCACGCCTTTAAAGGGCGGTGGATTTTGAGTCCACTGCGTCTGCCATTTCGCCACCCCGGCTCGGAAATCAATGGAGCGGGTGAAGGGAATCGAACCCTCGTAGCCAGCTTGGAAGGCTGGAGCTCTGCCATTGAGCTACACCCGCGCGAAACGGGTGGTACTATACCTTTTCCGCTGTTTTGGGTCAATGAAAATCTGGCGGGGGGCTCAGTTTTCTTTTCTGCGGAGGGCGGGGATGATGGGCAGGGTGTGGAGAAGGGAGGCGGCGAGCATCATGCCGAGGGCGAAGTCGAGCCGGGCGGGGTTGAAGCGGGCAATGGCGCTGATCCACGGTTCGGGGAGGATGCCTTGGAAGAAGGTGTAGCCGTTGAGGGCGTAGAGGAGGGTGGTTTCGAGGAGGATCACGGCGCTCCACCCGCGCAGGAAACGGAAACGGCCGCAGGCGGTTTCGCAGCTGGTGTAGCAGCCGGTGCAGGTGCGCAGGGTGTAGATCACGGCGAGGAGGGCCATGCGCGCGGCGGCGCCGGGGGCGGGGGCGGCCTGGGGGATGAGGCTGAGGAGGCGGTCGCCGAAGAGCCCGAGGAGAAGGGCGATGCCCAGGCCGCTGGCGGCGGTGCCGAGGATGGCGTGGCGCAGGAGGCGGGTGGTGAAGCGGTGCTCGCTGTGCCGCTCGGCGGCGAGGGGAAAGAGCACGAACATGAGGGTGGCGCCGCCGTAGGCGGCGATTTCGGCGAAGCGGGAGATGATGTAGAATTCGGCGGAGGCGGCGTCGGGCAGGCGGTGGCGGATCACGAAGGTCTCGATGCCGGTCTGGAGGGCGCCGGCGCTGACCATGGCGGCTACGGGGGCGAGGTAGCGGAGCATGGGGCGGAAATCGGCCCGCAGGTAGGGCTCGAAGGCGATTTTCCGGGTGAAGAGGCCGCGCAGGCTGAAGCAGGTGGCGCCGATGGCGTAGAGGGCGGGCACAATCTGGCCGGTGAAATAGCCGGAAAGCCCGCGCACGGGCAGGGCGATGAGCATGGTCGCGAGGCGCAGGGGCGCGGAAACGAGGCTGTTGAGGGAGATGATTTTGAAGCGTTTGAGCGCCTGGAGCGCGCCGGTGAACACGGGAAGAAGGGCGCTGACGATGCCGCTGACGACGATGAGCAGACCGAGGCTGCCGTTTTCAACGCGCATGCGCAGGAACACGGCGGGCAGAATGAACCAGGCGGCAACCAGGATGAGGATGAAGACGGCGCCCGTGAGGAGGAACACATCGCGCAGGAGGCTTTTCACTTTGCCCCATTCGCCGTTGGAGGCGTAGCGGTTGAGGTATTTGGAGAAGGGCAGCAGGAGGATGCTCAGGGGCACGCCCAGGGCAAGGCCGACCTGCGTGAGGGGGAGGACGGCGCCCAGCTCTTCGGGCCTGACGTAGCGGGGGACGAGCCAGAGGCCGATGACGGCGTTGATGAGGTCGGCGACGCGGTAGGCGATGAAGACGAGGGCGGTGTACCACCAGAGGTCTCCGAAGCGGGTATGAAGGTTGTGGAGGAGGCGCTTCATGGCGGGGTCTTGCAAAGCAAAACGCCACAGGTGCGACCCTGCGGCGTTTTGTTCGGAGCTGCCCGGTCAGTTTGAGCCGCGGCCGCAGACGCCGTCGGCGCTGGCGGCGTTGGCCTTCGCGCCTTCGTTGGGGCGGAGGGAGCGGACGGCGGCGCCGGCGCGCCAGAGCTCGGAATCGCGGATTTCCTTGAGCTCCGCGTCGAGCTTCTCCTTATAGTCGGGGCCGCCGCAGGCGCGGATCACGCGCTTGGCTTCTTTCTTGGTCTTCACGGCCTTGTAGAGGGCTTTGAAGACGGGGAGGGTGGCTTTTTTGAACTTGGGGGCCCAGTCGAGCGCGCCGCGCTGGGCGGTGGCGGAGCAGTTGGCGTACATCCAGTCCATGCCCTTTTCGTCGACCAGGCGGATGAGGCTCTGGGTGAGCTCTTCCACGGTTTCGTTGAAGGCTTCGGAGGGGGAGTGGCCGTTGGCGCGGAGCACGTCGTACTGCGCGGCCATGACGCCCTGGAGGCAGCCCATCAGCACGCCGCGCTCGCCCACGAGGTCGGAGGTCACTTCGTTTTCGAAGGTGGTGGGGAAGAGGTAGCCCGAGCCCACGCCGATGCCTACGGCGAGGGTGCGCTCAAGGGCGCGCCCGGTCGCGTCGACGGCGACGGCGTAGCTGGAGTTGATGCCCACGCCGTTGAGGAAGTTGCGGCGGACGGAGGTGCCGGAGCCTTTGGGGGCCACGAGGAAAACGTCGACGCCTTCGGGGGCTTCGATTTTCGTGAGGTCGTTGTACACGAAGCCGAAGCCGTGGGAGAAGTAGAGGCCTTTGCCGGGGGTGACGTGTTTCTTGATTTTTTTCCAGACGGCTTTGAGGGAGGCGTCGCTCGTGAGCATCATGATGATGGTGCCGCGTTTGGTGGCTTCTTCGAGGTCGAAGAGGGTCTTGCCGGGCACGAAACCGTCGCGGACGGCGCGGTTCCAGCTGCTGTTGGGAGCCTCGGATTTGCGCTGGCCGACGATGACGTTGAGGCCGTTGTCGCGCATATTGAGCGCCTGGGCCGGGCCCTGCACGCCGTAGCCGATCACGGCGATCACTTCGTCTTTAAGCGCTTCCTGCGCCTTTTTCAGGGGAAATTCGCCACGCGTGGTGATCACTTCGACCACGCCGCCAAAATCAATCTTAGCCATTTTAAAAACCTCTCTAATGGGTGAAATGGCGAAATAGTATAAACACTTGCCCTGCGATACGCAAGAGCAATTTTGCCGATACGGCGGCGCTTGCTTTTCGCGGTTTTTTCCCTTATAGTGAAATGAACTTCAGGGAGGATTTTCTATGGAACGGAAATGGCGCGAAATCACTGCGGTTCTTCCCGAGCTGCGCGAGGCGGGAATCATCACCGCCGAAACCGCTCAACAGATTGAAGCGTATGCCGATGCGAAATACAACAGCTCCGCTTTCAAGAACGGGAGCGTTTATTTTCTCGGTTCGCTGGGCGCGCTCCTGATGGGTACAGGCGTGATTACCCTGCTCGCTTCCAATTGGGCGTGGATTCCCCGCTGGGTGCAGACCGTTGTGGCTTTTATCCCGCTTGCGGTCACAGGTTCGTTTGCGGTGTGGTCGCGTGAGCGGGCGTGGGGAAAGCGCCCCGAGGTGCTGGAAGTGACCGGTATCTTCTGGGCGGCATCGGTCTTTGAGGCCGTGGCGCTGGTGGCTCGGATTTATCAGCTCCCCTCCGATGGCATCGCCTTTCTCGGCGCCTCGCTCGTTCTCCTCATTCCCGTGGTTTACGCCACGCGGGGTTTCACCGTTACAGTGGCGTATCTGGTCGCCTCGCTCGCGGCCGGGGCTTTTTATTGGGATACCGATGCCTGGCGGGGCCTCTTCTTCCTCTTCGCCTTTCCCGCGCTGATTGGGCCGGTGCTTTGGCAAAAGAGCCGTTTTTGTTCGGAAATGCCGCTTTCCGCCTTGGAGTTGACCTGGCGCTGGCTGTTGAGCCTGTGGGTGGCGGTCGCCTTGGCGTTTGCGCTCTGCATCGCCGATCTTGACCGCTACGTTTCCGAAGCCTGGGTGTGGCTCATTTTTCTGCTTGCCGCGACGGTGTATGCGGCCGGGGGGGCGCTGTGTGCCAAAAATGAACGCCGGCTGGTTCATCGGCCGCTGGAGGTGATCGGTTTTTGGGGCGTGTGTTTCTTCGGGTTCTTCTCGTCGCTCGCGGGGTTTGACCTTCCGAGGTCGGAAATGCTTTGGCTTGCTGCGCCCCTGTTGCTTATCATGCTGATTTCCGTGTGCTTTATTTTGTTTAAACGCCCCTCGCGCCGTTATATGCTGGCGATTCCCGCCGCGGCAATCGCGTTGTTTTGTGGAGCCCTGGCGGATTTGAACCGATCGGATTGTTTTTTATTTTTTGCCGAACTTGCCGGTCTGGTCGGCCTTTGCCTGCTGCTGACGGGGCTTTTTACCGGGCGCAGGCTCAGGGGCAACGTCGGGTTGTTCTTTATTCTCTTTTCAGGCGCGGCTCATGTGGTCGCGTGGAATGCGTCGCTGACCTTTAAAGGTTTAAGCTTTATCGGTATCGGCCTTGCCTTTTTCGGGGTCAATTTCTTTTTCAGCCGTTTGGCGGGAGGTGAAAAATGATTGGTTTTCTCAAACGCCGCTGGGTGCTTCTCGCGCTTCTCGCGCAGCTTGCCGTGCCGGCCTGCATGGTCTGGAACTATTATCAGGTCGTGAACCGCGGCACAAAAATCCGCCTCGAAGTAAAACCCGTGGATCCGCTTGATTTTTTCTGCGGCCGCTATGTGGCCCTCTCCGTGCCGGCTTTGGCTGCCGACTGTGAGATTGATTGCGGGCTGAAGAAAAACGACATTGCCTATGTGTATTTTGAAACGCCGCAAGGCGAACCCTATGCCCGCGTCGCGGGAATCGGCAAAACATGGAAACCCGATTCCATGCGCGTGCGCCTTGGAGACCCGCCCCGTTTCGAAACCCATTTGAACCGTTTTTATCTCGATGAACGCTTCGCTCCCGAAGTGGAGACCATGGTTCGGCGCTCCGCCAACACCAACCTTCCGCCCGCCTCGATCGAAGTGGCGCTCAAAGGCGGCGCCGCCATCGTTACCCAGCTCTACATCGGCGATAAAACCGCCGAGGAAGCCTGCCGCGAAGCAAGGAAAGAATGAAGCGTGCGTAGACGGGTTCTGTGCGGCGGCAGAACGCGCAAGAACCCGCACGCGAATGTGTTTTTTTGTACGCACTCCCTGAAAACCATGTGAAACCCGCTTGTTGAAAATCAAAAGAGATGTTACTTTGCAGAAAAGTGAGGTCGATTTATGTTTCGTTTTTCAAGCGCGTTGTTTTTTTTAAGCGCCGGATGCGCCCAGGCCGCCGGGCTTTTCCTCGAAACCGAATTCTTTGCCAATAAAGGCGGCTGGGTGATCGATACCCAATCCATCGAACAGATGGGGTCGCCTTACCTGCTTGCCCACGGGTGCGGCGCGCCGGTGGCCGATGCCTCAACTCCGGTGACGCTTCCGGGGTCAGGCACATGGAAGGTCTGGGCCAGAACCCGCGACTGGACGCCCGATTTCGACGGCGTAAAGCCGGGCCGCTTCCGGATCGCCGTCGACGGTCAATACCTTCCCGCCGAATTGGGTGTCGCTCCCGCCGCATGGGATTGGGTCGAAGCCGGCACCTTCACCGCCGCCTCGCCCGGCGTGACGGTCGCACTGCACGACCTCACAGGCTTCGACGGCCGCTGCGATGCCCTCTATTTCACCGACGATCTTTCCGCACAACCTTCGGCGTGGCGCGAATTGCAGTTTCAAGACGCCTCGCCCCTGCCGGTTTCGATTTTCGATTTTGTGGTCGTGGGCGGAGGCATCGCCGGAACCGGAGCCGCCATTGCCGCGGCCGAGCAGGGGCTCAGCGTGGCGCTCATTCAAGACCGCCCCATGCTCGGCGGCAACGCCAGCAATGAAATCCGCGTGAAGACCGAAGGCACCTCGCGCAACAACCCCATCGTGCTTGCCATCAAAAACGAATCGAGCAACACCATCGACGCTTCCTCCTACGATGCCAGGCGCATGGCCAAAGCCGCGCAATATCCCACGCTCACGCTTTTCACCGGTTATCACGCCTACGGGGTGGTCACCAATTCCAGCGGAGCCATCACCGCCGTCGACGCGCGCCGCACCGATTCCCCGGAACGCATCCGTTTCGAAGCCCCGCTTTTCGCCGACTGCACCGGCGACGGCTCCGTCGGCGTATGGGCCGGCGCGCGCTTCTTCATGGGCCGCGAAGCCAAATCGACCTACAACGAATCGCTCGCCCCCGCCGCCGCCGATTCACAGGTCATGGGCTCCTCCCTCATGTGGCGCACCAAAACGGGTTCAGAACCCAGCACCTTCCCCGAAGTGCCCTGGGCGTTGACCGTGGCGAAAACCAGCGCCCTCACCGGAGGCAACTGGCAGTGGGAATACGGCATGCACCTCGATACCGTGGCCCACGCCGAGGAAATCCGCGACCACCTCCTGCGCGCCATCTACGGCAACTTCTACAACGCCAAGCAAAAACCCGAAAACGCCAACCGCGAATTCGAATGGGTGCCCTACATCGCGGGCAAACGCGAATCGCGCCGCCTTCTCGGCGATTACATCGTAACCGAAAACGACGTGCGCTCCAAAAAATATTTCGAAGACGCCGTGGGCTCCGCCAACTGGAGCATCGACCTTCACTTCACCACCGCCACCAGCTATCTCAGCGACACCACCCACCACCAGGTCGGCGAGTGGTACTTCCCTTACCGCAGCCTCTGCTCCGCCGATGTGCCCAACCTCTTCATCGCCGGGCGCCACGCCAGCTTCAGCCGCGTGGCCTCCGGCAGCAGCCGCGTGATGAACACCACCGGCCAGATGGGCGTCGCCGTGGGCTACGCAGCCTCGCTCTGCAAAAAATACGCCTGCTCCCCGCGCGACATTTACCGCAGCAAAGCCAAAACCACCGAGCTCCAGTTCCTCATCGGCGGCGTCTGGCCCCAGCGCCCCAGCACCCTCAACGAAGAAAGCGCCGTCGCCGTAGACAACCTCGAGGCCCACGTCAGCGGAACCTGGGTGACCAGCGATTGGGAAAAAGGCCGCTTCGGCGCCAACTACCTTCACAACAACAAAATCGCCTCCGACGACCGCTGGGTCAAATACACCCCCGCCCTCCCCCGGACAGGCGTCTACACCCTCCAGCAAATCTGGAACGGCACCAGCGACCGCGCCCCGAGCGTGCCCGTTGAAATCGCCTATGCCGATGGAATCCGAACCAATTACGTGAACATGAGCCAAAACTCCGGCGTCTGGAACACCGTGGCCACCGGCCTGCGCTTCAGCCAGGGCACGACCGGATCCGCCAAAATAATCACAAAAGGCACGACCGGATACGTCATGGCCGACGCCTTCCGCTGGATCCCCATGCCCGACGACATCATCATCGACAACCTCGATCCCGCCGGCGTTGAAATCTCCGGCAACTGGATCGCCACCCAAGCCACCAGCAAAGGCTACGGCGGCACCGCCCTTAAAAACGCCGCCAGCTCCGCCGGCACCTGGGTCCGCTTCACCGCCACCCCCGCCCGCACCGGCGCCTATACCGTAAAAATCCACCGCCTCAGCGCCAGCGGCTCAAAAATCGTCCCCGTGGAAATCACCCATGCCGACGGGAGAACCATCGTCAACGCCGACCTTTCCGGCGAAAACAACGCCACCTGGATGACTCTCGGCACCTGGTCCTTCAAAGCCGGCCAGCCCGCCGGCGTGCGCATTCTCACCGAAGGCTGCGCCGTGAGCTACGTCTTCGCCGACGCCGTCTGGCTCTCCTTCACCGACGAGTTCGATCGCGACGGCAACGGCCTGCCCGACGACTGGGAACGCCACCACTTTCTCACCGAGGGCGGCACCGACCCCGACGCCGACGCCGATGGCGACGGCCTCTGCAACTACGGCGAATACATCGCCGGCACCGACCCCGCCGACCCCGCCTCCACCTTCAGCATCCGCGATCTCCTCAACGGCGCCTCCGAAGCCCCCGACACCATCACCCTCCGCTGGCCCTCCGCCGAAGGCCGCGTGTACAGCATCCTCCACACCCCGAATCTTTCCACCCCCTTCGCCACCCTCATCGGCGACATTCCCGCCACTCCGCCCAGCAACAGCCACGCCATCCCGCGCTCCGCCACGCGCGGTTTTTTTAAAATCGGCGTGTCCCTTCCGTAGAACGGATGATGCATTTTAGTATCGCACATCACGTTTAGCCTTGCCAGAACCCCGGCGATACGCTATTCTCCCCGCCTTGTTTCAACGCCGCAGAGCAAACGGAAGCCGGTGAAAATCCGGCGCTGTCGCGCAACCGTAAAGCCGGGAGACGTGCCCTGCGGCCGATGAACCCTGCGCGAAAACAGGTTGTCTTCATATCACATGCCCCGTTGGCATGTGCCTTTTTTAAGCAGGTTCATCACCCGCCTCACTCCGCACGAGAGAAAGAGACCCGATGAAAAACCTGCTTCCCTTCGCCGCCTGTTTTTGCGCCCTGATTCACGCAGCCGAGCTTCCCCCCATCGTCGTCACCGCCAGCCGCACGGGCAAAACGCCCGGCGAAATGCCCGATTCCGTTCAGGTCGTCACCGCCGGCGAGATCGCCCGCTCCGGCGTGACCGATACCGTGCAGGCCGTCGAGCGCCTCGGGCAGGTTTATCTCCGCAACGCTTTGGGCGCCCCCACCGAAGCCGCGATCGCGCTCCGGGGCCTGGGGGACAATTCCCAGACCCGCGTCCTCATCCTCGTGAACGGCCGCCGCCTCAACAACCCCGACATGAAGGCCGCCAACCTGCTCGCCGTGCCGGTGGCCTCCATCGAGCGCATTGAAATCATCCGCGGCAATCAGACCGTCCTTCACGGAGGCATGGCCGAAGCCGGCGTGATCAACATCATCACAAAAGAGCCCGCCGGTGAAACCGGAGGCGAAATCACCGTTTCCGCGGGCAGCGACGCTTCCTTCCTCTTTTCCGCCACCCTCGCCGGCCCTCTGACCGGCGCCGCCTCCTACGCGCTCAGCCTCGGCCGGCAAAGCAGCGACGGCTGGCGCCAACACAGCGATTACGACATCTACAACGCCCGGGCCGACCTCCTCCTCACCCCCTCCGACCGCCTCGATGTCGCCCTCGGGTTCGACTACCTCAACGCCGCTTACGCCATGCCCGGCGCCCTCACCCTCGCCCAGTTCCGCGCCAACCCCGTCTACAGCGATCCCGCCCGGCGCCACGACCAATACCGCAGCGAAACCTACGGCGCCGACGGTTCCCTCACCGGCGCCTTCCGCAACGCCGCCGAGCTCTCGCTCGATTGGCGCCTCACCCGCCGCGACGCCACGTATGATTTCAACACCGGCTACGCCCCCGCCCTCCTCATCGAGCGCACCGACCAAACCCTCGATACCCTCCAGCTCAACCCCAAGCTCTTCCTTCCCTTCACCCTCGCCGGTCACCGCAACGAGCTCACCCTCGGCATCGACTTCACCTACGACCGCCTCCGCACCGCCAAAGCCAACCGCGCAACCCGCCGGATCCTCGCCCGGGGCGACCTCGACCAGACCACCCTCGCCGCCTACATCCGCAACGAATTCTTCCTGACCGGCTCCCTCTCTCTCGCCGCCGGGTTCCGCGCCGAAAAACAGCGCCTCACGGGCCCCGTCTGGGCCGACACCTACTCCGGCCGCCTCTCCTCCGACGCCGCCTCTTCCCACCACGGCCTCGCCTATGATCTTTCCCTCCTCTGGCGCCCGGCCGATTCCCTCAAGCTCTACCTCAAAGCCGGCATGCTCTACCACGCCCCCGCCCTCGACGAACAAGCCTTCTACACCGGCTACGCCCCCGTCGGCGTGAACCCCAACCTCGATCCCGAATGGGGCGCCTCCTTCGAAACCGGCCTCGCCTGGCGCCTCGCCAAAGAATGGGAAGCCACCCTCGCCCTCTATTGCAACGACATCCGCGACGGCATCTCCTACAACGCCCTCACCCTGGTCAACGACAACCTCGACCGCACCCGCACCCTCGGCGCCGAAGCCGCCCTCGCCTGGCAGCGCCAAGGCCTCGGCCTCCTCAAGGCCGCCTGCGAATACGCCCGCCCCCGCTTCGCCGACGGCGCCAACGACGGCGCAACCGTTCCGCTCGTGCCCGCCTGCATCTTCTCCCTCTACGGCGAGCTCGACCTCCCCGCCGGCTTCACCCTCACCGGCGCCGCCCGCGCCGTCTCCGACCAATACTACAGCGGCGACAACGCCAACATCGCCGACCCCATGCCCGGCTACGCCACCTTCGACCTCGGCATCCGCTACGCCTTCCGCGCTTTCACTCTCGCTTTCTCGGTCGACAACCTCCTCGACAAAACCTATGCCACCTACGGCTACTGGTACGCCTACTCCGGCTCCTCCCATTACTCCCTCTACCCCGCCAATGGCCGTACAGCCCGCATCTCGCTCACCTACAGCTTTTGATCGGGGTTCGGTTGAACAGCCGGTTCCTTGTTTCCGATCACGTGCGCGAGGAGATCGGCAAGCGGGCCGGGGGCGTCGGCATGGAGCATGTGGCCGGCGTGGGGGAGGGTGTGGGCGGTGAGGTTGGGGAAGGCGGCGCGCAGGGCGGTGTGATCGGCGGGTGTGATGAAGGGGGATCGGCCGCCGGCGATGAGGTGGGCGGGGATGGGGCAGGGGGTCTGAAAATCGACGGGGTCGCTGACGATGGCGAAATCGCGCTCCAGGATGCGCAGGGGGGAAACCCAGGCGAAGTGTCGGCCGCGGCGGGTGATGTTGCGCAGGAGATAGGCGCGCAGGGCGGGGTCGGGGAGGGTTTGGGCGAGGGCGGCATCGAGCTGGGGGCGGGTGGCGCAGCGGGCGAGGTCAAGGGCGAGGAGGGCGCGGAGGATGAAGAGGTGGAGGGGAGGGATGGCGCGGGGGGAGATGTCGGCCATGATGAGGCGGGCGAAAGCCTGGGGGGTGTCGCGGGCGAGGGTCATGGCGATTTTTCCGCCGAGGGAGTGGCCGAGGAGGATGGGGCGGTCGATGGCGTGGTCGCGGAGAGTCTGGCGGATGGCCTGGCAGGCGGCGGTCATGGCGAAGGGGTCGAGGAGGGGGGCGTCGCCGTGATTGGGGAGGTCGGGGAGAATGAAGGCGGCGGCGTGTGAAAGGCGGCGGGCGATGGGGAGCCAGTCGCGCCGGGAGCCGAGGAGCCCGTGGAGGATGACGACGGTGGGTTTGCCGGGGGCGGGGTCGCCGATGCGGTCGATGGGGAGCCTCATGGGGCCTGGCTCATGTCGGCGGTGCGGGAGAGGGTGGTGAGGAGGCTGGCGTAGACGGTGTGGCAGCGTTCTTCCATGCGCAGGAGGCGGGTTTTCACTTCGAGTTCGTCGAGCTCGAGTTTGAGGAAGGCTTCCTGGTCGGCGAAGGTGGCCTGGCGAAGGGGGGCGATGCGGCTGTGGAGGCGGGTTTCGTAGTCGGCGAAGGTTTGGAGAGCCTGGGTGTAGGCGGCGGAGGCGGCGAGGAGATCGGCGCGCAGGCCGTTGATTTCGCGGTGGATGTGTTCGAAGAGGGCGTGTTCGCGGGCTTGGGCGGCCTGGAGGCGGAGGCGGGCCTGCCGGCCGGCGGAGGAGAACCAGGAGAAGACGGGGATGGTGACGGCGGCGCGGATCTGCCATTCGCTGGATTGGTCGCTGCCGCTGAGGGTGGTGGCGCCGGCGGGGGCGGCGGTGGTTTCGGTGCCGGTGCCGCGGGCGCGGCCGTAGCCGGCGTCGACATATTCAAACCAGGGGATCTGGGTGGCGCGGGCGGTGTCGATCTGAGCCTGGGCTTGCTTTTTGAGGCTGCGGGCGATGAGGAGCTGGGGGTGGGAGGCGATGGCCTGGGCGTAGAGGTCGGCGGCGGGGGGAAGGTTGGCGGAGAGGGTGGGCAGGTCGATGGCGGGCGGGGTGATGCGGAGGTGTTCAACGGGGATCGCGCAAAGGGCGGCGAGCTCGCGGCGAAGGGAGGTGATGCGGACTTCACGCTCGCGGTTGGCGGCGCGGGTGTTTTCAAGGGCGAGTTCGTCGCGCGCCACTTCGTAGAAGGTGACGAGGGCGGCTTCGGCGGCGCGCTGGGTGCGCTGGAGGAGTGCTTCGCGCAGGCGTTCGGTTTCGGCGGCGAGGGTGCGTTCCTGTTCGAGGCGGTGGATTTCGATGCAAAGGAGGAGAGCGTCTTCCGTGAGGTCGTGTTTGACGGCGGCGGCTTTGCCGATGAGCTCCTCCGCCCGGCCGGTGCCTTCGGCGCGGAGGTGGCGGTTGACGAAGGGGTTGGAGGTGTAGATGCGCAGGCGCCCGCCGGCGGAATAGGAGGAATCGTCGGCCGAGCGGTGGCCGGCGAGGCGGTCTTCCCAGGCGCTGCCGCTGGAACGGTCGTAAAGCCCGAGGAGGCGGGGATCGCGGGTCTGGGCGCGGGTGATGCCCCAGAGGCGTTCGGCCTGGGCTTCGCCCGCGAGGCTGCGGATTTCCCAGCTGTTGGCCGCGGCGAGCTCGGCGAGGCGGAACCAGGTGTATTCGGTTTCAAGGGGGGCGGCCGGCGGAGCGGTTTGGGGCGGCGGCGGGGCGGCGGGCTCCGGTTGCGGCGCCCGGCAGGCGGCCAGGGGGAGCAGAAAAAGCAAGAGGTGTTTTTTCATACGCGGTTTAGCGGGTAAAGCGGTCTTTGAGGCGGTTCCACGCGGCGGCGATGCGTTGGGGCAGCGGGGGCGAGGGGAGGATGATGGCGACGCTCTCGCCGGGGACGAGCGCGGCGGAATCGAAGACGCGGATGTGAACGCGGCGCCCGCGCACCGGGTAGCGGGGCACGGGGTTGAAGGGATCGGCCAGATCGAGGAATTCGGGCTCGATGAGGGTGACTTCGGCTTCGTAGCGTGTGCGGCGTTCGCGGTGGTAAGGAGACACGTGAAGGCGGGTTCCCCGGGCGATGCCGATCAGCTGGTGCGCCAGGAACATGCCCACGACCTGCGTGGGGCCTTCGGTGGAGATGCGCAGGACGGGCTCGCCGGAGGGCACGATGTCGCCCACCTGGTGGCGGATGCGCGAGACGGTGCCCGCTTCGACGGCGCGCAGGGTGCGGACGGGGCCCTCTTTGAGCTGGTCGGCGGCGGTGTGCATGAGGCTTTCCATTTGGGCGGCTTCGGTCAGGGAGGCTTCTTTTTCGCGGGCGATCCAGGTTTGGATTTCGGCGATCTCTTTTTGCGCCTGAGCTTTGCGGGCGGTGAGGGCGGCGATGAGGGCGGGGTAGTGGGCGGCGATCTCTTCAAGCGCGGCGACCTGGGGGCGGATCTTGGCGAGGTCGCCGGAGGGGGTCAGACCTTGGGCGGTGAGGGCGGTTTGGCGCTGAAGCTCTTCGCGCAGGCCGTGGAGCTCGGCTTCTTCGCGGATATGCTCCATGCCGGTTTCGGCGAGGGCGGTTTCGGCATCCTGAAGAGCCTGGCGGGCGCGGACGAGGAGAACCTGGAGGTTTTGCTCGCGGCGGCGGGCGTCGATGCGCTGCTCGGCGAGGCGCACTTCGCGGTCGGCGAGGTCGAGCTCGGTCTGCGGGGCGTGGAAGAGCACGAGGAGGTCGCCCTTTTCAACGCGTTGGCCCGGCACAACGCAGATTTCGGCGATCTGGCCGGTTTCGGAGGGGCCGGCGGTTTGGGTGCGCGCTTCGACCACGCCGTTGGCGCGGTTGGCTGTGCGGTCTTCGGGCAGAAGGGCGAAGGCGGCGGGGATGAGCAGAAGCCAGAACAGGTACACCCAGCCGCGGCGCCAGGCGCGCAGGCGGAGGGAGAGGGGGAGGCGGGTGGTTTCGCGGGGGTGCTTCATCGGTTAGAGCTCGACGGTGGTGCGCTGCATGAGGAGGACGGGGTCGGTGACCTGGGGGATCTTTTTGAGTTCGTGGATCACGTCTTTCTGATAACTGGGGTCGATGAGGCGGAGGTGGTAGGAGTATTCCGCGGCGTCGCCCTGCATGGCGTCGCGCACGCCGATGAGGCTGAAGGAGGAGCAGCAGCGCAGGAGGGTTTGCTTCACGGCGTCGTCGGCGGCCGGGTCTTTTTGCTGGATGAACCGGAGCATGCCTTCGTAGTTGCGGCGGGAGGCGAAGGGGGAGTAGTGGAGGAAGAGGATGGCGGCGTTGATCATGAGCGTGGCGGTGATGGCGACTGCGGGGAGGCCGGCGCCGCAGGCGATGCCGGTGCCGAGGCAGGCGAAGAGGAACATCGCGTCGCGCGGGTCGCGGACGGGGGTTCGGAAGCGGATGATGGCGAGCGTGCCCAGAATGCCGATGCCGCGCGCCATGCTGTCGCCCACCGCCATGATGAGCAGGCAGGTGATCATGCCGCCGAGCACGAGCGAGTGGATGTAGGAGCGGGAGTAGGAGAAGCCGTTGAAGGTTTTCTGGTAGACCACGGCGTAGACGAAGGTGAGCAGGAAGCTCAGCAGCATGGATCCGGCCACGAAAGCGGGGGTCACGGGTTCGCCGCTGCCGAACATCATCGCCATGTAATCAGCCGTAGTGTTCATGCTGTTCAGCTCCAGTCGAGCGCTTCGAGCGCGTTGTCGCGGCCTTGGGGAATGCCTCTGAAAAGGCCTTCGCGCCAGATGCCGGTGGAATATTTGCAGTTGCCGCCTTTTTTGAGCTGGAAGCGCTCCACGAGGTCTACGACCCAAAGCGGCGTTTCATAAAGGGTTTTGATTTCGAGCACGGTCTGCGAGCGTTCCTGGGCCTGGGCTTCGGCGGAATCCATGCAGCGCCAGAGGCCGGAACGGCCGAAGTCGGTCCAGGATCGGGTGGCCTGGTATTCAAGCGCCCGGTCGAAGGTCACGCGCAGATAGTGGTCGAGGGTGCCCACATAGGATTCGCGGATGTAGCGCACGAGGAGGGCGGGTTCGGCGCCGGTCTGCTGGGTGAGGAGCTTGAATTTCAGAAAGTCGATCTCCTGCTTTTCGCTCTTGAAGATCCGGGGGAGCCCGGGAGCGAAGACCAGCTCTCTGCGCCAGGCGGAAAAGGGAATCTGGGCGCGGGTCTTTACAATCGTGTCGCGGTATTTGGCTTTGATCTCGGTGAAGACCGGCGAGCTGCCCGGTTCGCCGTAGGTGCGCACGCGCAGCTTGAAACGGTCGACCGCCTCCCACTCCTTGGCATGGTGGAAGGCGAGCTGGGGGGTGTCGAGCTGAAGGGTGGTGATGGTGTATTCGGGCGGCGAACCGCGCCCGTGGGGATCGGGGGCGGTGAAGGGGGCGATGAAGCGGCGAAGCTCGGGAATAAGCTCACGCGGAATGAGATATTTACTCTCAAACCGGTTGACGATGTCCTGCCTGTTTTTTCCTGATGCCCGCATCATGCCAACTTATCTTTCATTCGATGTAGAATAGGCGGAAAATCAAAATATGACAAGTTCTTTTTAAAATATGTTTTCATTTCGTGATTTGCAATGCTGCACACGCCTGAAAATGCACGTGGGATCAAACCGAAAGGGCCGATTCCTGAAATTTATTTTTACTACAGCCATTGACACAAAACTACATATGTAGTATTGTGTCTACATCTGTTAAGGAAGAGAGGGTTTTTATGGCTGAGAAGCAATCGAAGGTCACGCGGGCGGAGTGGGATGTGCTGGAGGCGCTGTGGGATAAATCCCCATTGAGCGCGAGGGAGGTGTTTGACCATTTGCCGGAGGCGCGCAAGGGGAGTTTGCAGACGGTGCGGACGCTTTTGGAAAGGCTTTTGGCGAAGGGGGTGGTGAGGCGGTTCGATGTGCACGGGATCTTTGTGTTCGTTCCCGCGCATAGCCGCGATGAAGTGGTGAGAGATGAGGGGCGGAATTTCTTAAGCCGGTTCTTCGAGGGAAGGGCGGCGTTGGGGGCGGCGTATTTCATTGAAAATGAAGATTTGCCGGCTGAGGAGCTGATGAGGCTGAAAAGGCTGCTGGATCATAAATTGAAGGAGGCGGGGAATGAATGATTTTCTGCGCCCGGAAATGGTGGTTTCGATGTGGCTCTGGAGCTCGCTTTCGGTGATTGCAATCGGGGTGCCGTTTTATCTTCTGGAGCGGCGCTTCGGAGGGGGGAAGGTTTCGCTGGCGGTTTACGGGCTGCTGGGGCTTCGGTTGGTGTTGCCGATTCCGGCGCCGTGGGGGGCGTTGCCGTCTTCGCCGGTTTGGGGGTGGGCGGTGGGAATTCTGGCGGCGGGGGCGGCGGTGACGACGCTTCGGCTGCTGGGGCTTTCGTGGCGGACGTATCGGCGGGCGCTGCATGAGGAAATCGCGGTTCCGGAACGGGCTTCGGAGGTATTTGTGGAGGCGCGGCGGCGGGTGGGTTTGCGGTGCCGGCCTGTTTTTCTTTTTACCGATGCGCCTTTTCCGGCGATGGTCATCGGGGTGATTCGGCCGCTGGTGGTGATGCCGCGGCGGGTGGCGCAATGCAGGCCGGAAGAGTTGAAACATGTGGTTTATCATGAGCTGACGCATCTAAAAAAAGGAGACCTGGTTATGAATACGTTTTGGCAGATTGCGGCTTCGCTGCACTGGTTCAACCCGGTGGCGAAATGGATGGCGCGGCGCAGGCGTTTTCACGCGGAGGCGCGGTGCGATGAATTGAGCTGCCGCGCGCTGGGCGGCCACAACGCGGGGCGTGTGGCCTATTCGCGCACGCTGGTGGAGATGGCGGAGCGGGGAATTCCCGCCGAGGGGGCGCTGTGCCTGAGTGAATCGGAATATGGTCTCTCCGCGCGGGTGGAACGGTTGCTCGCGCCGCCGAAACGCAACGGCTGGCCGGTCTCGGCGGCGGCGGTGGCCGCATTGTTCTTTGCAACAATTGCGCCGCTTTTCACGCTGACGGCTCAGGAGGCGCCGCTTCCCTCACCCGATCCTGTTCAGGTGGTTGTCGTGCCGCGCCCGGTGGAACCGCCGCACCTGGCGTTTCAAAAGACGATTCCCGAGGCTCCGATGCAGACGCGTGAGATGGCGGTCTCGGCCAAAATCACCGGGCTTCACGCCGAGGTGGAAACCACGCTCACCTTCTTCAATCCCAACGACCGGCAGCTTGAGGGCGATCTGGTCTTTCCGCTGCCCGACGGCGCGGTCGTCTGCGGTTATGCGCTGGATGTGAACGGCACGCTGGTCGACGGCGTGGTCGTGAAAAAGGAGAAGGCGCGCGTGGCCTTTGAAACGGAGACCCGCGCCCGGGTCGATCCCGGCATTGTGGAGCATGTGAAGGGCAATGTCTACCGCACGCGGATTTATCCCCTGCCGCCGAATGCCAGCCGCACCGTCAGGCTGCGCTATGTGACCGAGCTGGCCTCCGATTCAAAGGGCGATGCGGCCCTCGCGCTGGGTTTGCCGCGTGAGGAAATCGGTAAATTGAAAATCAGAATTCACGTGGGCAATCCCGGTGTGAAGCCCGAAATCGGGGGCTTCGGGAATCTGCGTTTCGCGCAGATGAGCAATGCCTGGGTTGCGGAAACCTCGCTTGAAAACGCCACGCCCGGCGCGGATATCCTGGTGGCGCTCCCCAAGCTGCCCAAGCAGCTCTTCGCCCTCGAGCGCGATGAACGCGGCGACACGTATCTCATGCTCAGCGACCTGCCGCCGGTCATCGGCGGAAGGCCCGATTTCACCCTCGGCACCCTCTCCGTGGCGTGGGATGCCTCCGCCAGCCGCACCGCCGCTGATTTAACCCAAGAAATCGCCCTGCTCGAAAAGTTGGCAACCGGTTGCAAGGCGTTCAAGCTGTGCGTGTTCCGCGACAGGGCGGAACCGGTGCAGACCTTCACCGGCGCCGAGGCCTTCATCGCCGCAGTCAAAGCCATCCGCTACGACGGCGGCACCGATCTCAACGCCCTCTGTGCCGCTGTTCAAGAGGGGCACTGGCTGCTTTTCACCGACGGCCTCGACACCCTCGGCGATTCCCTTCCCGAAGCCCAAGCGCGCTTCACCGCGGTGACTTCGCAATCGACCGGCGACCGCGAGGCGTTGCGCCAGCTCTGCAAGGGAGACGTCATCGACCTTCAGCACCTCGACGCCAACGCCGCGCGGGAGCGCTTTTTCCATCCTCCTCACCGCGTCACCGGCATTGAGGGCACCGGCGTTGCCGGCATTCAAGGCATCGGCGCGGCGGCCAATGGCCGCGTCACGCTCACAGGCCGCCTCACCGCGCCCGCCGCCGAGCTGCGCATCGTCTACTCCGATGGTTCCCGCTCCGCCCCCTTCAAGCTCGATGCCGCCACCGCCGGAACCGGTTCGCTTCTCGCCACCGTGTGGGCCGCCGCGCGCGTGACGCATCTCTCCGCCCGTGCCGGACACAATGAAGAGGAGCTCCTTCAGCTCGGCCAACGCTTCGGGGTGGTTTCGCCCGCCACGTCGCTCATCGTGCTGGAAAACCTCGGTCAATACCTCCGCCACGAAATCCGCCCGCCCGCCCAGCTCGCCGACATGCGCGCCCAGTGGGACGAAACCATCGCCCGCAAAGGCAAAACCGCCGGCGATGCCGCCGATCGTAACCTCGCTCAGCTCATCGAAATATGGAATCAGCGCGTGGCCTGGTGGGAAGGCAAAGCGCCTCGGCCCAAAAGCAAAGGCGTCAGAGTGCCGGCGGCGGAGCGAAGCAACGTCACGCTCTCACCGTCGGAAGCCGCGCTTGCCGAAGAACTGGAGTCGCTTGAAATGCTCCGCGTGGAGACATTGCCTTCAACGCCGCGAGATCGAAATGAGGTGGTTCTCCACTCCATTGCTTCAGGCGGAATCAGTCAGGGGGGGCGTTTTTTGGGTGATGGCGGCACCCTCGCCAACCGGGGCGATTCGAGCAGAAGCGAGGCACGTTCCGAATCCCCCCGCGTGCACATTACCGCGTGGAATCCCGAAACGCCTTACCTCAAGGCCATTCAGGGCGCGGTGAAAAACCAGCGTGAGGGCGTTTATTTTGAAAACCGGAAGGCTTTTGAGAAAAGCCCCGCATTCTTCCTCGATTGCGCCGACTTCTTCCTCAAAGACGGCGAAAAACGCATCGGCCTGCGCATGCTCTCCAACCTCGCCGAGATGCGGATTGAAGACGCCGCGCTCCTGCGCGTCTTTGCCTGGCGCCTCCAACAGGCCGGCGAGCTCGACCTCGCCGTGACCCAG
>JAVBLT010000041.1:0-54291 GCA_031553315.1 Kiritimatiellia bacterium | reverse complement strand
GATTTCGTTGTTGCCGACATCCCAGGAGAATTCGGAAAGGTAGGGCTTGGAGGTGGGGTGGAGGAATTGGGAGAGGTCGATGCCGCCGCTGTCGTAGTCGACGCCGACGCAGTGGTCGAAGATGAGGCTGGCGGCGGTTTCGCCGGGGATGTGGCGGTTGGAGCCTTGGGCGAAGGCAATTTGGGGAATGGCGCGGCGCAGGGTGTTGGTGAGGGGATAATCCTGAAGGGTGGGGCTGTTGAGGGGGCGGCCGAAGGAGAGATACCCGGCGGGGGAAATGAAAAGATCGCCGCCGATGTTTTTGAAATCGCTCGCCACGGTGAAGCGCTGCCAGGGCTGAAAGAGGTCGGTTTCGGGGTGCTGGTACCAGGCGAAGGGGGTGGGGAGGGGAAGATGGCCGGATTTTTCAATCTCATCGGGCAAGCCGTCGGCATCGGAATCGGGGAGGGCGTGCTGCTGGGAGGAGAGGAGGCGGCTCAGGGGGTTGAGGTGGTCTTTTTGGCTGAAACAGATGCCGGCGAAAAGGAGCGCAAGAAGAGAAAGCGAATAGGAGCGGCGGAAAAGCCGGGCGGTGGGGGGCAGGAGGAGAAGGGATAAGGCAAGAAGGAAAATGGGGTTCATCTGAAGGTGTCGAGCGCGCGCTCAAGGTTGCGGGCGAGGTCGGGGCGATTGTGGGCGGCGGCAAGGGAAATGAGGTGGTTGAAAAGCGCGGCGGTGGCGTGGGGGCCGTAGGTGTCGAGATAGGCCTGGGTGCGGTCGAGCAGGGGGAGGACGAGGGGGAGGGCGGGGGCGGTGGCCCAGCCGCCTTTGGCGGGATCGCCGGTGAATGTGCCGCGGTCGATGAGGGCGGTGAGGAGGTAGAGGGAGGTGCGTTTGGCTTCGAGAAGCTCGAAGGTGGTGTCGGGTGAGGGCGGGAGGAGGGCGGCGAGGCGGAGGGCTTCGTGAGACCAATAGAGGGCGTAGGCTTCGGGGAGGCGCCAGTCGAGCGGGGCGTAGGCGGCTTCGAGGGCGTCGATCGAGGCGGGGTTCATGCCTTGGGCGGTGAACCAGGGGGTGGAGGCGGCGGTGCGGCGGCCGGCGGGGGTGAGGTGGGGGGCGGCTTCGCGGGCGAGGTTGCGTTTGTAGATGAGGTGGGCGGCGTCGAACGTGCCGCCGATTTTGAAGGAGTAGAACCAGGAGAGTTCGTTGCAGATGCCGGGTGCGCCCGGGTTCCACCGCAGGGCGCTTTCTTTGAGGATGCCGATGCCGCGCTGCACCCAGGGCCAGCGTTCTTCTTCGGGAAGCATGGCGCTTACGTTGAAGGCGAGGTTCCATGCCTGATACCGCCAGGCGCCTGTGGCGCGGGGGTCGAGGCGGGTGATCCATTCGCTGAGCGGCACGATTTCGATGTAGCGGTCTTCGCGCTGAAGGGTGGCGACCTGATACCAGAGCACTTCGGAGATGATGCCGCGCGCGCCGGAAAGGGCGATGAGGGCGAGGTCGATGCCGGGGGAAAGGGGGGGGTGGCTGGTTTGAAGGGCGTGCGGGGGGGGGGTGAGGCGGAGGGCTCCGGCAAGGGCAAGCAGGGCGCAGGCGGCGGGAAGCGCGCGGGGGAGCGTCATGCGGCCTCCTTGCCGAGGATGCAGGCGGTCACGGCGGCGGGGGAGGCGGCGGCGGCATTGGCTGTTTCGCCGCGTGCGTCGCCGAAGCCGTAGGTGCAGAAGCAGCTTTTCAGGCCGAGGCTGCGGGCCATGGCGAGGTCGGTGTGGTGGTCGCCGATGACCCAGTCGGCGGGGGTGAGGGGGGCTCTCATGCGTTGGGCGGCCAGGAGCAGGGGGGCGGGGTCGGGTTTGAGCAGGGGGGTGTCGCCGCCGCCGACGATGGCGGAAAAGGCTTCGAGCAGGCCGAAGCGGCGGAGGATGGGGGCGATGAAGGGGGCGGGTTTGTTGGAGACTACGGCGAGTGTGAACCCGTTGGCGCGCAGGGCGCGGAGCATGGGTTCCACGCCGGGGTAAAGGGTGGTGGCGCCGGTGAGGTTGGCGGCGTAGTGGGCGCGCATCACGGGGAGGGCGGCGTCGATTTTCCCGGCAAGCTCGGGGCAGGTGCGGGTGAGGAGGTTGGTCATGCCTTCGCCCACCGCCGCGACGATTTGGCTTTGGGGGAGGGGAGGGAGGCTGTAGGCGGCGCGCGTGAGGTTGACGCTGGCCGCGAGATCCGCGCGTGAATCAATCAGGGTGCCGTCTAAATCGAAAAAAGCGTTCATGGGTGAATAATACACGCTTTGAATGGCGCTGACAAGCGTTTCCGGTTGCCACGGGGGATGGTTTGGTTTATCATAGGTGAATTATGGATACTCCTTCGAAAACCTCTTTTACGTATACTTTGACGCCTGACCAACAGGAATTGCTGACCGCGTTGCTGGTCGCGGGCAATTACCGCCGCGTGGAGGTGCCTCACACGCGGATTGCCGCTAAGGGCGACAAATTCATTGTGAACCTTTACAAAAGCGGCAAGTGCCTCGTGCAGGGGCAGCTTGCGGAGGAGTTTGTGCTGTTTACGCTGGAACCGCTTGTGCTGCAGAGCGCGGCGGTCGGGTATGAAGAGGTGTTGAACCCTGAATCGGTCTCGCCGCACATGGGCAGCGATGAAAGCGGCAAGGGCGATTTTTTCGGGCCGCTCGTGATCGCGGCGGTTTATGTGAACCCCGAAATCGCCGCCGAGCTTCAGGCCATGGGCATGAAGGATTCCAAGCTGCTCAACGACAAACAATCGCTTGCCATCGGCGCGAAGGCGCGGCAGCTCCTCACGCCCACCCGCTTTAAAATCGTGATGATCGGCCCGCAGGCCTACAACAGGCTCTACCTGAAAATCCGCAACGTCAACAACCTCCTCGCCTGGGGTCATGCGCGCGCCATCGAAAACATGCTCGATTCCGTGCCCGATTGCCCGCGGGCGGTGGCCGACCAGTTCGGGCGCACGAAGGCGGTCATTGAGCGGGCGCTGATGAAGAAGGGGCGATCGATCGTGCTGGAGCAGATGCACAAGGCCGAATCGGATATCGCGGTCGCGGCGGCTTCGGTGCTGGCGCGCGAGGTTTTTCTGACCCAGCTTCGGATGCTCGGCGCGAAGCTGGGCGTGGAGCTGCCCAAAGGCGCGTCGCCCCAGGTCAAGGCGGCGGCCGAGGCGGTCGTGCGCAAACACGGCCCCGCCGCGCTGGTCGACGCGGCCAAATGCCATTTCAAAACGACCGATCAGGTGCTGGCCGCCTGCGGCGCTTCGCGTGCCGATCTGGGGGAGCTTGGCCAGGCCACATCCCGGGCGAAGGAGGAGGGCGGGGAATGATTCTCACGGTCAAAAAAGGAAGGCCGCTCAAAGGGGCTTACCGGCCTGCGGGCGACAAGTCGCTCTCGCACCGGGCTTCGCTTTTCGCCGCGCTGGCGGAGGGCGAGAGCGTGATTGAGCGGTTTTTGGTTTCAGGCGTCACGCGGGCGATGCTTCGCTCGCTCACCGCGCTGGGGATCGCGTGGGAGCTTTCGCCGGATCACACCTTGCGCGTGGCGGGTAAAGGGCTTCGCGGCTTTACGCCCCCCGCCGCGCCGCTCGATTGCGGCAACTCCGCCACCACCTTGCGTTTGCTTGCCGGAGCCCTTGCCGGCGCCGGCATTCCCTGCGTGCTCGAGGGTTCCCCCGGCCTGCGCCGCCGCCCGATGAACCGCATTGCCGATCCGCTCGCCGCGATGGGCGCGCAGATTGAGCTGGCTCCCAACGGCGGCGCGCCGGTGGCGATGAAGGGAGGCGCGTTGAAGGGAATCGCCTATGCGCAGCCCGTGGCGAGCGCGCAGGTCAAATCGTGCCTGATGCTGGCGGCGCTTTCGGCGGATTCCCCGACCGTGCTGACCGAGCCGGGCCCCTCCCGCGACCACACCGAGCGGATGCTCGCCGCAATGGGCGCGAAGATTGAAACCGCGCCGGGCAAGGTCACGGTTTACCCGCAGGCCGCGCCGCTGAAACCGCTTTGCACCGCGTTGGCGGGGGATATTTCCTCTTCGGCGTTTCTGATGGTGGCCGCGGCGATTGTGCCGGGGTCGGAGGTGCGCCTTGAAAGGGTCGGCCTCAACCCCACGCGCACGGGGATCATCGAAGCGCTGCGGCTGATGGGCGCTTCAATCGCCGTGGAAGGTGAATCGGAGATGGCCGGGGAACCTGTCGGCGATCTCGTGATCCGCGGCAGCCGCCTCACGGGCGTGGAGCTCGGCGGCGATCTGATTGTGCGGATGATCGACGAATTTCCCGCGTTTGCCATTGCCGCCGCCTGCGCCGAGGGCGAAACGCGCGTGAGAGACGCCGAAGAACTGCGCCACAAAGAGAGCGACCGCATCGCCGTGATGTGCGGCGAACTGCTCAAGCTGGGCGTGAAGGTGCGTGAATTTCCCGATGGATTCCTCCTTTCCGGCGGCCCCGTGCGCGGCGGCGCGGCGGAGGCCCACGGCGATCACCGCCTCGCGATGAGCCTCGCCCTTGCCGGGCTCGTCTCCGAAGAACCGGTCGCGGTGCATGGAGCCGAGGCCATGAACGAATCATTTCCCGATTTTGCCCAATGCCTGCGGGAGCTGGGCGCAGATGTGAGGTGTGCATGAAAAAAGCGTGTGTGTTGTGGATGGGTGTGCTGGGGTGCCTGGCCTCGGCCTCGGCGCAGCTTGTCATCTCGGAAGTGTGCGCCGCCACCGCCGCCAAAGACCCCTCCGGCTTTGAGTCCGACTGGGTCGAAATCCACAACTCCACGGCTTCTTCCGTAAGCCTCTCCGGCTGGTCGCTGCGTTCCAAAAAAATCAGCCAGGCCGATAGCAAAATCGTCAGATATGATTTTCCGGTCACCAACATCGTGGCCAACGGCTACCTGGTCATTTACTGCAATAAAGACGACTATCCCGACGCCGTGGCCACGCCCGGCAAACCGATGATCGCCCCCTTCAACATCTCCAAGGCCGGCGGCGCCGATGCCCCCGTCATCTGGCTGTACAAGAATACCGCGATCATCGACCGCGTGCAGCTTCCCGATGCCGCCATGAGCGACGACGTCAGCTTCGGCCTCGCCTCTTCCGGTTATCAACCCGTCGATGTGATTACCCCTGCGACCGGCTATTCCGTTTTTGCTCCGACCTCCGATCTGGGGCTTTCGTGGGTCTCCAACGCCTTCCAGGCCTCAAGCTGGCAAACGGCCCGGGGCAGCCTCGGCGCGGCGGGATCGGCCGAGCTCGAACCCGCCGGCCTCACCTGCCGCGTGGATTTCAACGTTGCCGACGATGCGTCGTTCGCGGTCTCTTCCGGCGATGCCAACGGCGTCACCCGCTACGGCGCGCTCGCCTCCTTCCCTTTTTCCATTCCCGCTTCCGCCGGTTTGGGCATGGATAGCCCGGTCGTCACCATGACGTTTTGGGTGAGGCTCCCCTATAAAAACATCGGCGCCGGCATTGGCGCCGGCCGCGTGATTATGGATTGCCGCCCCTCCAAAACCCTCAGCCGCCAGGGAAACATCATCTATGTGAACCAGCTCGGCCAGCTCACCTGCCAGCCCCGCAGCGCCGCCAACGGCATCGATACACTGGCCTGCCCGGGCCGCATCGACGACAACGCCTGGCATCATGTGGCCGTGGTGCAGGAGCAGCGCGGCAACGGCGCCTTTCAGGTTTACATCGACGGCGCCCTCGCCCTTGAACGCGATGTGGTGGTCGACTGGTCCTTCCAGAGCGCGATCCCCGTCTGCCTCGGCGGCGCTTACGACAGCACCAGCTGGGAAGCCTTCAACGGCCTGATCGACGATTTCCGCATTTACAACCGCTCCCTCGCCGCCGGCGAAGTCAACCTCATCATGGGCGACACCCTTTCCAACCGCCAAATGGTCGCCTACACCTTCGAGGAAATCGGAACCGATACCGGAACCGCCGGCGATACCCACACCGCCGCTTCCGCCGCCTATGTGACCGCCGTTCCCGCTCACGCCGGGCGAGCCGCCGTGGCCTCCTTCGCCGCCAATCCCAATCAGAAACTCATCATTCCCGCCTCCACCTCCACCGATTTTTCCGGCGGCGAGCTCACCGTCGCCTTCTGGATGAACTCCTCCGGCACGCTCGGCGCGGGATCCGAAGCGGCCATGCTTTTCGATGCCCGCGCCAACGGTTCCGGCTTCGTGATCACACAAAGCGACGCGGGTAAAATCTTCGTGCAGCCCGCCGCCGGCGCGGGGCTTGCCAGCGTTAAAAGCATTTCAGACGGCGCCTGGCGCCACATCGCCGTCAGCGTGCAGGCCTCAACCCGCAACGTGACCATCGCCATCGACGGCGCCATCGATTCCTCCGCCACGCTCGCCGCCCTCACCGTGCCCGGCAACATCGACTACTGCATCGCCTCCTCCCGCGACGCCTACTGGCGCCGTTACAGCGGCTTCCTCGACGACTTCTGCATCTACTCCGGCCTCCTCTCCCCAAGCGAGCTCACCCGCCTCTACAATTCCCAGACCGCCGGCGCCAAGCTCCTCCTTCCCGGCGAAAGCATCGAGGCCGATACCGTCCTCCCCCTCGACCCCTCGCAAAACTCCCTCTACGGCCGCATCCCCTTCACCGTGGCAACCCTTTCCACCGCCACTTACGCCCAAGCCTCCATCGCGTATGAAGACGGTCTCATCATCTGGTTCAACGGCGCCGAGCTCTTCCGCGCCAACATGCCGTATTACGCCGGCTGGTCCGCCTCCGCCGCCGCCGCGCACGACCCTTCGCAGACCTCTTCTTTCCTGATTCCCGCCGACCTGCTCCGCCAGGGCGAGAATATCCTGGCCTTCCACCTCGCCCGCGAAAGCGCCGTTTCCTCGCCGCTCTTCTTCAACCTCGGCCTCTCCGTGATGCAGCCCTCCGCCGGCGGCTCCCTCTATTCCCTTATGCCGGCGATGACGCCCGGCGCGGAAAACAACACCGCCGGCGCGACCCCCGTCGGCACCACCGTCGCACAGGCCGGCCACACGCCCGCCGTGCCGGCGCCCGGCGAGAGCGTCAAGGTAAGCATCGTCTCCAAAGCGCTCAACGCCCAGACCCCCGTCTCGGCCGCCCGCCTCATCCACCGATCCGATTTCGATGCAGAAGTCAATCTGCCGATGACAAAAACAGGGGAAAACGGGCTTCTCGCCACGTGGGAAGCCACCATTCCCGCCGCCGCGCTTCCCCCCGCCGGCCACATGCTCCGCTACCGCGTGCTGCTGACCGACTCCACCGGCACGCAATGGCGCGACCCGGCCTTCAACGACCCCTTCAACTCCCCCGAGTATCACGGAACCATCGTCAGGAGCGGCGTCGCCTCCAAGCTTCCGCTCTACCATATCTTCGCGAGCGACGCCAACCTCTCGCTGATGGATAAGCAGTATGACGCCGTCGTCACCGAAACCTCCGGTCTCGGCGCCCGCTGCTCCATTTTCCACGACGGCGAATTCTATGACAACATCCGCATCGACCTGCGCGGCAACACCACCGCCTCCTTCCGGAAAAAATCCCACGGCCTGCGCTTCAACAAAGGCCTCGGCCTCCGCCACACCGCCGCCGGAGACCGCGTGCGCAAAAGCTCCTTCGTCGCCGAATACAGCGACCCCAGCTTCATCCGCCAGAGCATCGCCTTCTGGTTCCTCAACCAGGCCGGCGTTCCCGCCCCCTTCCATTACCCCGTGCAGCTCCAGCTCAACGGCGACTTCTACCAGCTCGCCTTCCACTCCAGCCGCATGACCGACGAGCTCATCGAAGGCTTCGGCTGGGATGTCGGCGGCGAGCTCTACAAGAGCGTCGGCCGCCTCGAAAGCACCAGCAGCACCGCAGGCTTCGAAAAGAAACTCCCCGAAAACGCCCTCGCCGACCACACCCGCTACACCGCCTTCATCAACGCCATCGCCCCCGCAAACGGCGCCCGCGAACGCAACGCCTACGACATGATGGAGCTGCCCGTGTGGGTCAACTACCTCGCCGCCACCCGCATCACACAAGAGTGCGACGACGTGTGGGCCAATCTCTGCCTTTATGGCGACACCCACGGCCTGGGAACCTGGCGCCCCGTGCCTTACGACATGCACCTCTCCTTCGGCCAATGGTATTACAGCGACGACTCCGCCCGCGGCCGCATCGGCGAGCTCGCCGCCGCCGACGACTTCAAATCGCACCCCCTCTACGGCGGCTACGGCGTGCTCGCGCACCGGACCGGCGGCGGCGCCATCAACGGCGGCAACCGCGGGTTCGATGTGATCTACGCCAACCCCGCCTTCCGCCAGATGTACCTCCGCCGCCTGCGCACCCTCATGGATCAGTACCTCAAAGAGCCCGGAACCCCCATCGGCCAGACCCCCTTCGGCTCCGCCATCGCCGCCTTCACCAACGCCATGGATGTGGCCGCCGCCCGCGACCGCGCCAAATGGGATCATGGCACCGGCACCGCCATCTACGTGTGGCCCTCCACCTACAGCCTCTCCCAAGGCGTCGGCCTGCTCGTCGACAACTACCTCGAACCGCGCCGCCGCCACTTCTACATCACCCACAGCATCACCAACACCGCCAAAACCCTCGGCTACGGCACAGCCTTCAACGCCGGCATTCCCCAATCCCAGCCCGCCGGGCTTTCGCTTGCCTTCGGCGCCATCGAAACCTCTCCCGCCGGCGGCGATCAGGAAGAGGAATACATCGAGATCATCAACCCCAACGCCATCGCCCTCGACATCTCCAACTGGGTCCTCTCCGGCGACGTCGACCACACCTTCACCCCCGGCACCGTCATCCCCGCCGGCGGCACGCTCTACCTCACCCCCAACCGGCGCGCCTTCCTGGCCCGCGCCGCCGCACCCAAAGGCGGCCAGAGCCTTTTCGTGCAGGGCAACTACAGCGGCAAGCTCGGTTCCCGCCCCTCCGCCCTCGCCATCACCGACACCGCTGGCTTCATCGCCGCCGAAACGCTCCTGCCCGATCATCAGAGCGACCCGCAGCGCTACCTGCGCGTGACCGAGCTCATGTATGCCCCGCCCGATGCGGCCGGCGCCGACGCCGAATACATCGAGCTCGCCAACATCTCCACCAACGGCGTCTCCATCAATCTCACCGGCGTCACCTTCGCCAAGGGCATTGACTATACCTTCCCCGCGGGGCGCACCCTTGCCCCCGGCGCCACCTTCCTCCTCGCCAAAAGCGCCGCGCTCGTGCCGGGTGCCGACGGCGTCTTCGGCGGCGGCTCGCTCAGCAACAGCGGCGAAGACCTCCGCATCGTCGATGCCGCCGGCGAAAAAATTCAGGATATTTACTACGACCCCGCCTGGTATCCCTCCACCCTCAAGCTCGGCGCTTCGCTCATCGCCCGCGACCCCTGGATCTGGCCCGTGAATCAATACGACAAAAAATCCGCCTGGTACCCCTCCGGCAACGGCGGCGCAATTGGAATCATTCCCAAACCGGCCGCGCGCACCTCCGGAACCGTCGTCATCACCGAGCTTCTCGCCCACACCGACCCGCCGCAGGCGGATTCCGTGGAGCTGTGCAACATCGGCGCCGCCCCTGTCGACATCGGCGGCTGGTACCTCTCGGATAATCCCGATACCCCCCAAAAATACCGCATCCCCCTCAACCGCGTGCTCCAGCCCGGCGCCTATGCCGTCTTCACCGAAGCCCACTTCGGTTCCCTCTTCAACTTCAGCGCCAACGGCGAATCCGCCGTGCTGACCGCCGCCGACGCCTCCGGTTTCCTCACCGGCTATCAAGACTCTTTCGACTTCGGCGCCACGCCCAACGGCATCTCCATCGGGCGCTACCTCAACAGCCAGGGGCAAATCGCCTATCCGCTCATGAAAAGCCTCACCCTCGGCTTTGCCAACTCCGCGCCCCTCGTCGGCCCCATCGTGATTTCCGCCGTCGACAGCGGCCCCCATCCCTATGTGGAGCTGACCAACATCGGCGGCGCCCCCGTTTCCACCGGTCGCGGCAACCCCGAAAAGCCCAGCCTCGGCCTCTTCCCCTGCATGCTTTCGGGAATGGTTTCGTTTACCTTCGCCACGAACCAAACCCTGGCCGCCGGCGAACGCATCCTCGCCGTGAGCTTCGACCCCGCCGATGCCGAAGCCCTTCACGCCTTCCGAACCGCCCACGACGTGGCCAACGCCACCCGAATCGTCGGCCCCTGGTCGGGCACCCTCGCCGCCTCCGGCACCCTCTCCTTCACCTTCCCCGACAGGGCCAACGAGGCCGAGCTTCCCGACCACCCCTTCCCGTGGGCGCCCCAGGTGCTCTCCGATCAGGTCGCCTTTAAAGACAAAGCGCCCTGGCCGACCGGCGAATTGCCGCTGGTGCGCATCGATACCGCCGCCTTCGCCAATGACCCGCTCAACTGGCGGCGCGCCCACTACGCCCCCGGCCAGCCCGGGTTTTATCAGCCCGAAATCACCGCCGACCCCGTGTCGCGCCCTGGCAACAGCATCAGCCTCAACCTCAAGGCCGCAGTCGCATCCTCCTCCATTGTCAACTCCGCCGAATCCTTCGGCCTTCACCCCGTGCCGGGAATCAACTGGAACGAACTCTATGTGACCGGCACATCGCTTTCAACCTCCTCAGTCCTCGATTCGACCGGTGCGCTGGTCGGCGGCGCCTCCATCGCGGTCTCCGGCACGCGCGGGTTTTACCAGACGACCGGAAATGCCGTGAGCCTCCCCTCCGCGCGCCTCTTTCAAGGCTACATCGATGACAACTCCAGTTACCCCCGCCCGACCGTCGCCTTCTCCGGCATTCCCTACCGCGCCTACACCGTCTACGTCTACTGCTCGACCGATACCGCCGGCGCCGCTTTCGGCCCTGTGACGATCGACGGCATCGCTTATCGCGGCGATGGTTCCGCGACCGTGCAGGGAACCGCCGCATGGGGAAACGCCGGCTCCGCCAAAGCCGCGCTGACCTGCCAGGAAGGCGTCAACGTGCTCAAAGTGGAGCACCTGACCGCCCCCGCCTTAACGGTTTCGGGCTTGAGAAGCGGCAGTGCCCGAGGGTGCATCGCCGCCGTGCAGATTGTGGCGGAAGCGGGCGACACCGTCTTCAGCCGCACCCTTTCCGGCAGCTGGCATCAGGCCAACGCCTGGCAGGTCGGTGAAAAGACCGCATCCTGGACCAACGCCACGGCCGCCGTCGCCACCCGCGCAACCGTCAGCGCCCCCGCGTTGACCGTCGACAAACCAGTCTCCACCTGCAACCTGACCGTAAAGGGCGATTCCCCCTTCACCCTTTCCGGAACCTCCGCCGTCACCTTCCTTGATGGCGACATCGACCTCGACTTCTCCTCGCACACCGCCCCCGCCCTTCTCTCCGCCCCTCTTTCCGCCACCGACCACGCCTTTGTGATCAAAGGTTCCGATGCGCTCACCCTCTCCGGCGCCAACACCTTTTCGCACGGCGTTTTCGTCATCGGCCCCGGCGGCGTCACCGCCGATTCCGCGCTCGGCGCCTCCGCGCTCACCCTCGCCGGCTACGCCCAGCTTATCGGCGCCGCCTCGCCCGCCGCGATCAGCCGCGCCGTGGCGCTTCAATCGGGCGGGGGCGTGTTCCGCACGCGTGGAAGCCCCCTCGCGTTTACCGGGGCTGTTTCCGGCGAAGGCCAGCGCCTGCTCCTTGCCGGAGCCGCACCGATCCGCTTCTCCGGCACACTCGTCGTCGGCGATCTCTTTCTCGACGACAACGCCGATGCAACCTTTTTGAATGGAAGCAGCGCCACCCTCACCGGCCTTCTGCGCGGCGGCGCCAACACCGCGTTGACCATCGGCTCCGCCTTCACGCTGAACCCCGCCGATACCGCCATGAGCTTCAACGCCGCCTCCATCCTCGCGCCTTTTATCGACTCGAACGCCTCATTGACCGTGGCCTCCGGCGGTTCGCTCACCGTGCTCGGAAAACCCCTCGTGCTCGGCTGGCACGGCCGCGCCGCCCTTGAAGTCGCCCGCGGCGGCACGCTCGATGCCGCCGGCCTGCTCGGCATGGAAGAAGGCGTGAGCCACCTCACCGTTTCCGGCACCCTCCGCCTCGGCGAAAGCGGCCTCACGATCGCCGCCGGTTCGGTGACCCTCGAAGAAGGCGCGACCCTCGCCGCCGCCGCATCCTGGGCAACCCTCAACCCCATCGCACTCGCGGGCGCGGTCACCGTTTCGCCCGGCGCCGGCCGCCAGATCGCCCTGCGCGGCGCCACCTCGGGATCGGGCAGCCTGCGCGTGGCCGACGGCACGCTTTCCCTCCCCGCCCTCTGCGGCCACACCGGAAACACCGCCATCGCCGCCGCGCTCCAGCTTGATTCGGGCTCCGCGGCCTTCGCGGGAAACGTCATCTTCGAGCCGGGCGCCACGCTGCGCATTCCCCTGCCCAGCGACCTTCCCGTGCCCCAGATTGTGCTCTCCACCGAAGGATCGCTGACGCTTGGCCCCATTAACATTGTGGGGCTCGACGGCACGACCCTCGCTTCCAAAGGCTGGATCCACCGCGTGCTCAACGGCAACACCCTCATCATCCGCGCCCCCTCCGCCGCGTGCCTGCCTCCCGCCCTGTGCGACTGTGCCGAAACCGGCGATTACGAATGCTGGGCCGAAGCCAACGCCGCCCGCTTCGGCACGCTCAACTTCGCCTCCGTGCCCGCCGCCGATTTCAAAACCGCTCACCTCGTGAATGAAAAACCGCTGCCCGGCATCGCGCCAAGCCTCACCATCTCCGCCTTCGCCCCCTCCCCCGAAAGCGTCTCGTTCGACCTGAAGCTCCTCATCGGCCAGCTGCCCAAAAACGGCCCCGTCAACGGCCGCCTCGCGCTCTACGGCTACCCCTCCCTCACCGCCCCCCCCGAAACACTTTCCTTTGACCTGGCCGAAGGCAACCCCGCCTTCAGCAACGGCAGGCTCCAGATCCCCGCCGTCTTCATCAACGCCCACCGTTTCTTCCGAATCGCAATCGAGCTTTGATTATGAAACCACTTCCCTTCTGCCTCTTGCTTTTTCTCGCCCCCTCAGCCGAAGCCGCGTTGACAGGCCGCGTGGCGACCCCCGCGAACGAACCCATGCCCGGTGTCGCCGTCACCGATGGCCTCAACGTGGTCAAAACCGCCGCCGACGGCGCCTTCACGCTTCCCGGCGACCATCCCAAAGCCCGGTTCGTCACCGTCACAACCCCCTCGGGCTACCGCGCGAAAGACGCCTATTATCAGCCCGTCGACCCCGCCAAAACGACCTACGATTTCACCCTCGAGCCCTGGGATCGCATCGCCCCCGACGGCTCCCACGCCTTTGTCCAGATCGCCGATACCGAGATCCGCGGCGCCGACAAAAAACACGACCTCTGGGCCGACAACATCCGCGATTACGCCAAAAACGAGCGCGCCGCCTTCATCGTCCACACCGGCGACATCTGCTACGAAGGCGGCCTCAAAGCCCACCTTCCGCTCATGAATTCACACAACATGGCCTGCCCCGTCTACTACGGCATCGGCAACCACGACCTCGTTCAAGGACAATACGGCGAAGCCCTCTTTGAATCGATCTACGGCCCCGCCTGGTACTCCTTCGACGCCGGCAACATCCACTACCTCATGACCCCCATGCCCGGCGGCGACCACCGCCCCTCCTACACCACCGCCGAAGTCGCCGCCTGGCTCAAAAACGACCTCGCCCAGCTTCCCCCCGGCAAGCCCGTCGTCGTCTTCAACCACGACCTCCTCAGCTTCAGCTACGGCGGCATTCCCCTTCAGGACTTCAACCTCAAAGCCTGGATCCACGGTCACTGGCACACCAACTTCACGCGCAGGCAGAGCGGCGTGACCACCTTCGCAACCGCCGCCCCCGACAAAGGCGGCATCGACCACTCCGCCTCCGTTTTCCGCGTGCTCCGCGCCGACCCCGCCGGCAACCTCGCCTCCGAGCTCCGCTATGCCGGCATCAACCGCTGTTTCGGCGCCAACCTCGCCGCCGACGGCACCCTCGCCGTCAACGCCTACCGCAGCGCGTCCCCCGTGAAAAGCATCGCCTGGTTCACCCGCGACTACAGCAAAAAACCGCTCGCGACCACCCCCGAAACACCCCTCGCGCGCATGACCGACTGGTCTTGGACCGCCACCGGCGTCCCCACAAACACCACCCTCGCCATCCACGTTTATTTTGCCGACGGCTCCGTCATTCGCGATGAATTCCGCAAACCCCTCCCCGCCCAGCCCCCCGCCCCCGGCGCCCCCTGGCCCGCCCTCCTCGCCGACAGCACCCACTCCGGCCAAAACGCCGCCGCCCTCAAAGCACCCCTCGCCGCCGCCTGGATCCGCAACACCGGAGCCAACATCTTCATGGCCTCGCCGCTTTTCAAAGACGGCAAAGTCTTCATCGGCACCGTGGATGAAAACCTCACCGGCCAGGCCGCCGCCTTCGCCCTTCACGCCGCCACCGGCGCCATCCTCTGGCGCGCCCCCGTGCGAAACTCCATCAAAAACAACATGGCGATCCACGCCGACACCCTCTTCGCCCAGGATGCCGAAGGCTGGCTCTACGCCTTCGACACCGCCACCGGCGCCCTCCGCTGGGAGCGCAAACTCCCCGTCGCCGGCCTCCCCGCCCTCGTCGAAGGCCTCACCGTTGCCGACGGCATCGTCTACGCCGGCGCCGGCAAAGGCCTCTCCGCCTGGACCCCTTCCGGTGAAAAGCTCTGGGAAAACACCGCCTGGGCACAGCGCGAAGGCACCGCCGGCACCCTCGCAGTCGGCAACGGCGTCCTCATCCAAGGCGCTCAATGGGGCGCACTCCACGGTCACGACGCCGCCACCGGCAAACAGCTCTGGAAGCTCGATTCCCCCGCCTTCCGCGCCTGCGCCTCCTCCGCCCGCATCGACGGTGACAAAACCTACCTCATCTCCAAAGATTCCCTCTTCATCCTCGAGACCAAAACCGGCAACGTGCTCACCTCGAAGAAGCTCGATGAAAACCTTGAAGTGACCTCCACCCCCCTCCTTACCGAAAAGTTGATCCTCTTCGGCAGCGCCACCGGCGGCCTCATCGCCCTTCACCGCGCCACCCTCGATCTTGCCTGGCAGCGCCGCACCGAACCCGCCCTGATCCACACCCCGCCCTACGTCGGCCCCGGCGCCCCCGTCGTCGAAACCAGCCCCATCCTCGTTGGCGATGCCGTCTTCCTCGCCGCCTCCGACGGCGCTCTCCACGTTCTCGACCTTGCCACCGGAGACTACCTCTGGCGCCGCCAGCTGGGCGCTCCCGTCTTCGCCACCCCCGCCGTCTCCGGCAACACCCTCTTCCTGGTCGACTTCGGCGGCAACGTCTACGCCTTCACCCCCGAAAAAAAACAGTTGCTCTAGCCTACGGGCGCTTGTGCTCGACCGCGTAGATGCGGTTGACCGGCACGTCGATGAGAATATCGAGGCGGCGAAGGAAATCGGTGCCGAAAATGCCCAGGCGCTCCTCCTCGAAGAGAACCGGCGCAGCTTCGCGGAGCATCACGCCGGGGCCGAGCATCAGAATCTCGGGAATGCCGGCGAAGTAGGTCGCGGGCGCCGTGCCGGCCTTGGCGTTGATGTCGGCCATGGCGAGGCGGGCGGGGCGGTTTTGCTTTTTTGACCAGTAGGCTTCGGAAACAAAGCTTTTGTTGGCGCCGCTGTCGATCACCATCGGTATGAGGCGGTCGCGGAGGCGGGCGTTGAGGGTGAAGGTTCCCTGGTCGTTGAGCTCGCCGTAGAGCTCGCGCTCCTGCCAGTGGGCGCGCTCGTCGGCTGAAACCCATTGAAAGGCGCTTTTTCCGCAGGAGAGAATGAAGGGCGCCATGCGCAGCACGTTCATGCCGAGGATGCCGTCGACGGGTTCGCCCACGGTCTGGCTGAGGTGGTCGATGGGGAGGACGACTCCGGCGAAGGCGGTGAATTCGCTTTCGCCCACGCGCAGCGATTTCACGGTGATGCGTTGCGTGGCGGAGGTCACGTTGCTCCCTGAGGCAAGCGCGACGGCGCTGAGAGGCTCGTAAGGGAAATGCCCGGCGATGAAGGCGCGGGTAAAGGTTGTGTGTGAAGCGCCTGTGTCGAGGAGCAGGCGGCAGGGCGCGCCGTTGAGCGAGGCCGCCACGCTGTAGAGGCCGGCGGCGTGTGCCTTGAGCGACACAACGGCGAACGATTGCGTGACCACCGTGGGCAATGTGTTCAGTTTCGGCGCTGCGGGAAGCGGCGCTTCCTGTTCGGCTTGAATGGGCGCGGGCACCTGAAAATTCATAAACCCCGCGCCAAGCAGAACCCATGCCGATAGGATGGCGCTTCGCTTCATGCGCGCCCGCCAAAACGGCGCCGGCGTTTCTCAAAGGCGTTGAGGGCCGCGTCGAAATCGGTCTTTTCGAAATCGGGCCAGAGGGTGGGGGTGGTGTAAAACTCGGAATAGGAAGCCTGCCAGAGCAGGAAGTTGCTCAGGCGCATTTCGCCGCTGGTGCGCACGATGAGCTCGGGGTCGGGCACGTCGGGCAAATACAGGTGTTTGGCCACGCAGGCTTCGTCGACCGTTTCGGGATCAAGGCGCCCCGCTTTGACCTCTTGCGCAATGCGGCGGGCCGCGTTGGCAAGCTCGGTCCGCCCGCCGTAGCTGAGCGCAACAATCAGCTGGCGTTCATACGCCGCAGTCTGGGCCTCCACGCGGGCAAGCTCGCGCTGCAACGCCTCGGGAAGATCCTGAGGCCTGCCAAGCACACGCAGCCGCACGTGGTTTTCATGAAGCAAAGGTTCCTGCGCCGCCATGAAATGGGCGAGGAGCGACATGAGCCCCTCCACCTCTTCCCTGGATCGCGACCAGTTTTCCACGCTGAACGCATAGAGCGTGAGGTAGCGGATGCCGGCATCGCGGCAGTAGCCGAGGATTCTTTTGACGGTTTCGGAACCGGCTTCGTGGCCTTTAAGCGTGGGAAAGTCGCGCTGCTTGGCCCAGCGGCCGTTGCCATCCATAATAACGGCGAGGTGTTGAATCATGTTAATCCTGTTTGCCCGGTTGAAAACGAAATCGACTCACTCAACGAGCCTTAGTTTACGAGCAAAACCGAATCGGGTCAAGGTCATTCCGTTCAGAAGACCGCCTTACCGGAAGGCGGGCATGTCGCAATGATCCATGTCGTCGAAGACCTGGTTTTCGCCGCCCATCGCCCAGACGAAGGTGTAGCCGCCGGTGCCGACGCCGCAGTGGACGGACCACGGGGGCGAGATGACCACGTCTTTCTCGCGGAGGATGACGTGGCGGGTCTCATCCGGTTCGCCGAGGCAGTGCATCACGAGGCCGTTTGGGGGGAGATCGAAGTAGCAGTACACTTCGGTCCGGCGGTCGTGGGTGTGGGGCGGGAAGGAGTTCCACACGCTGCCCTCGTGGAGCTGGGTGAAGCCCATCACGAGCTGGCAGCTCTGGATGCGGCCGGGGCGGATGAACTGGTAGATGGTGCGCTGGTTGGCCTGGGCGGCGGTGCCGAGGTTGACTTGGTTGGCCTGCGCCTGGGTGTAGTGGGTGGTGGGGTGGGAGGCGTGGGCGGGGTAGGAAACGAGGTAATACTGGGCGGGGGCGGCGGCATTGTCGCTGGCGAGGGCGATTTCTTTGCTGCCTTGGCCGATGTAGAGGCATTCGCGGGTGCCGATGGCGTAGGTGACGCCGTCGACGGTGATTTTGCCGGGGCCGCCGAAGTTGATGATGCCCGCTTCGCGGCGTTCGCAGAAGAAGTCGCAGGCCATTTCCTTGCCGCCTTCGAGCCTGAGGGGCGCGGCGGTGGGCACGATGGCGCCGACGACGGCGCGGTCGACGCTGGTGTAGACGAGGTTGACTTCGCCGGGCTTGAAGAGCGATTCGATGACGAAGGCTTCGCGGAGCTCGTCGGTGGTCATGCGGCGGTAGGAGCGGCTGTCTGCCGCTTCAATGGTTTTCATGGTGAAATCTCCGGATGATGGGGTTAACGGGCGAGCCAGCCGCCGTCGACGGCGAGGGTGTAGCCGGTGATGTAGTCGGCGGCGGGGGAGCAGAGGAACACGCAGGCGCCTTTGAGGTCGTCGGGGGTGCCCCAGCGGCCGGCGGGGATGCGGTCGAGGATGGCCTGGTTGCGCACGGGGTCGGCGCGGATGGGGGCGGTGTTGTCGGTGGCGATGTAGCCGGGGGCGATGGCGTTCACGCAGATGCCGTGCTTGGTGAGTTCGTTGGCCATGAGCATGGTGAGGCTCTTGATGCCGCCTTTGGAGGCGGCGTAGCCGGGAACGAGGATGCCGCCCTGGAAGGAGAGCATGGAGGCGATGTTGATGATTTTGCCGCCTTTGCTTTGGGCGATCATCTGGCGGGCGGCGGCCTGGCTGAGGAAGAAGGGAGCGCTGAGGTTGATGGCGATCACGTCGTTCCAGTTTTTGGCGCTGTGCTCGGTGAAGGGCTCGCGGCGGATGATGCCGGCGTTGTTGATGAGGATGTCGACGCTGCCGAGGGCTTTGACCACATCGGCGATGAGGGCGTCGGCGGTTTCGTCGGCTTTGGAGAGGTCGACGGTGAAGGAGGCGGCTTTGCGGCCGAGCTTCCTGACCAGATCGGCGGTTTCATCGGCGGGAATCACGTCGACAATTGCGATGTCGGCGCCGGCTTCCGCGAGGCCGAGGGCGTAGGCCTGGCCGATGCCGCGGGCGCCGCCGGTGACGACGGCTACTTTGTCTGTAAGGGCGAATTGGTTGAGAATCATGGTGTTGTTCCTTTTTTTGGTGTGATTATTTCAGAAAGCCGGTGATGCGCGGAATCCACTCGGAAAGCCACGGGATGTAGGTGATCAGCATGAGGGCGGTCAGCATGGCGATGAAGAAGGGGATTGCTTTTGCGGTTACTTTGGCGATAGTTGTTTTGCCCACGCTGCAGCCGATGAAGAGGCAGGTGCCCACGGGAGGGGTGCAGAGGCCGATGCAGAGGTTGGCAATCATGATGACGCCGAAATGAAGATCGCTGATGCCGAGCTTTCTCGCCACGGGCAGGAGGATGGGGGTGAAGATGAGCAGGGCGGGGGTCATGTCCATAAACAACCCGAAGACCAGCAGCATGAGGTTGATGGCGAGGAGGATGACGATGGGGCTGTCGGAAAATGCGAGCAGGGCGCTTGAGATGGTCTGCGGAATGTTGGCGATCGTCATGATCCACGACATGGCGCTCGAAGCGCCGATGAGCAGCATGACCATGGCGGTGGTGATGCCGGTCTGAAGGCAGATGGAGGGAAGCTCGCGCAGCTTGATTTCGCGGTAGCAGAAGACGGTGAGGATGAAGGCGTAGGCCACCGTGACGGCGGCGGCTTCGGTCGCCGTGAAGAGCCCCGAGAGGATGCCGCCGATAATCAGCACGACCAGCAGCAGGCTGGGGATGGCGCGCCAGCAGATGATCGCCGCCTCGCGGAAGGAGAAGGGCGTGCGATCCTGGGCGGTCACTTTTCCGTAGCCGTTGCGGGCGCAGACGATGCCCGAGGCGATCATGATGCAGAGCCCCACGAGGATGCCCGGAATGATGCCGGCCATGAACATGCCGGCGATCGAAACCGACCCGGCGGCCACGGAGTAAACAATCATGCAGTTGGAGGGGGGGATGAGCAGGCCGGTTGTGGCGGCTGTGGCGGTGACGGCGACGTTGAACTCGCGGTTGTAGCCTTTGCGGTTCATCTCGGGGATCATGAACCCGCCGATGGAGGAAACGGCGGCGGCGGCGGAACCGGAGATGGATCCGAAGAGCATGCAGGTGAGGGTGTTGACGTAGCCCAGACCGCCGGGAAGGCGGCTGACGCCCAGCGCCGCGAAGTCGATCAGCCGCCGCGCGAGGCCGCCTTTGCCCATCAGGATGCCGGCAAAGACGAAAAACGGAATGGCGAGCAGCGGGAAGCTGTCGACGCCGTTGCACATCTTGAGCGCCGCGACGGTGGTCGCGGGGTCTTTATCGGCGAAGAGCGCGAGAAAGGAGGCCAGAAGGATCGCCACCGCCACGGGGGTGTTGATGACCAACATCGCAAAAAAGGAAATCAGCAGAATACAGAGAATGGCAACCATGACTCAACCCTCCGACTGTGTTTGCGCACCGAGCTCTTCCGCAGGCGTGCGGAGGATTTCAATGATGGATTCAATGGAAAAAAGGCAGATGAAGAAACCGCTGATCGGCATGGAGGCATAGACCATGCCGCGCGTGAGGAAAGGCACGGTGGTGAGATCCTGCGTGATCTGCCCGTGAGCCACGGTGATGCCGCCGACGATGAAAACCGCGACCGCCATGAAAAACACAAGCCCCTGCACGAAAAGCGCCAGGCCTTTGCGTGCCTGCGGCTGCATGAGGCCCACGAAAAAATCGACCCCCAGGTGGGCTTTGGCTCCGAAGGCGAGCGCGCCGCCAAACATGGAGAGCCACACGAGAAGAATGCGCGCCACTTCGTCGGTATAAGGCGCCTGACCGGTTTTGAGCTCGCGGAAGAGCCAGCCTTCGCCGAAGGCGGATCGAACGCAATCAAGCACGCCGGGATTGGCGAGCACGCGGGTGACGATGCCCCACAGCACGTCCAACGTGAGGAGGACGACGATGGCGATGATCAGGGCTTCGAGGCCGCGCACGAGGGCGTGGCGGCATTTGGCGGGCATATCCATCAGCGGACCTCCTGGATCTGGGTGTAGAGTTCACGCACGTCGGCGTAGAAGGGTTTTTGAAGAATCGGCACGCAGACTTTGCGGAAGCTGTCCAGGTCGAGCCCTTCGGCGGGGGTGATGATTTCGGTGCCCAGTTCGCGCAGGGTGGCCATGGCTTTGTCGTTGGCTTCGGCCCAGAGTTTGCGCTGGTAGGCTTCGGATTCTTTGGCGGCTTTGCCGAGGGCGGCTTGGTGCGCGGGGGGGAGGGCATCCCACACTTCGGTGCTGATGATGAGCATGTCGGGGATGCGCTGGTGCTCGGTCAGGGAGAAGTATTTGGCCACTTCGTTGTGGCGGCTGGTGAGAAAGGTGGGGGGATTGTTTTCGGCGGCGTCGACAGTGCCTTGGGAGAGGGCGGTGTAGAGCTCGCCCCAGGTGATGGGGCAGGGGCTGCCGCTCATGGCTTCGATCATGTCGAACGCGGTTTTGCTGTTCATCACGCGCACTTTCATGCCGTCGACGTCGGGTTCGTTGAAAATCTTCTTTTTGGTGGAGTAGAAGCTGCGGGAGCCGGCGTCGTAATAGCAGAGGCCGATGAAGTTGGCGGGGCGGCCGCGGGTCAGGAACGCTTCGCCGATGGCGCCGTGGAGCACGTTGAGGTAGTGCCCGCCGTCGCGGAAAAGAAAGGGGACGCCAAAGATTTTATAAGCCGGAATGAATGATTCCAATGCGGCCGTGGAGACCTTCGTCATGGCCAGGGCGCCCATCTGCACCTGTTCGAGGCACTCGGTTTCGCCGCCGAGCACGCCGCCGGAGTAGATGTCGATCTTCAGCTGGCCGCCGGTGAGTGCTTTGACGCGATCCGCCATGAAGAGCATGCCCTGGTGCACGGGGTGGGCCACGTCGAGACCGTGCGCGAGTTTCAACACGGTTTCGCGCGAGGAGGCTCGAAGCGCCAAGGCTCCTGCCACGCATGCCCCCAATACCGCGACAAGCAGGCCTGCCGCAAAAAAGGATTTCGGTTTGTTCATCCCTGTCTCCACGTTTCAGTTTTGAAAGAATGCGAATTAACTGAATGATACTGGAAAACGGGGGTCAAAGGCAAGGCTTTAAAGCGCCGGAGAACAAAAAAATGCTTACGGGAAGACGCTGCTTTCTTTTGAATGCAGGTTTTGGCGTTCAATCACGCAGGATGTGTTCAAGAAAACTCACAAACGACGGATAAATCTGATCCATCATGAAGCGTTCTTTGGCAAGGCGTGTCGCGCCCAGGCTTTGCTGGGCGAGCAGGGCCGGGCGCTCGAGATAGCGCCGGATGCCGTCGCAAAAACCCTCGGTTTTTCCCGCCTGGTAAAAGCTGCCGGCTCCGTAGCGGTCGAGGAGGCCGCGGGTTTCGCCCGAGAGGCTGTTGAGCACGGCCAGGCCGGCGGCGGCGTAGTCGGCGAGTTTGTAAGGCACGGCGACCCAGGAGGAATCAATCATGGGAATGAGGCCGACGTCGGCATCGCTGACGAGCTGGGCGAGGGCTTCGTTGGTGAGGTAGCCGGGGAAGCGGATGGCTTTGCAGGGCTGGGCGAGCTGGCGGAGCTTCTTTTCTTCGGGGCCGGTTCCGGCGAGGTCGAGGCGGACGGGGGCGCCTTCGGCGACGAGGCGGACGACGCCTTTGATGACGGTTTCAAGGTCGTAGGATCGGCCCATGTTGCCGGCGTAGACGAGGCGAAGGGGGTCGTCGGGCGTGGCGGTGTAGCGGAAGGCGGCGTCGCGCGTCATGCGGGCGATGCCGTGGTAGCAGAGGTGCATGGGCGTTTTGCAACCGTATTGGGAGGCGAGCTTGAGGTAGGTTCGGCCCACGGCGGTCACGGCGTCGGCCAGGCGATAGGCCTGGCAGGCGTTCCGGTGGAGGCCTGCGAAAAGAAACCTCCCGGCTGAGGTGCGCAGCGGCTCGGGCAGGGGAATGAGGCGGTGGAAGGTTTCGGGCCAGGCATCCATGATATCGACCACTGCTTTGCAGCCCCAGAGCTTGCGGAAGATGCGCGCCACTCCGGCGGTTTCCAGCGGCGGGAGGCTCGTCAGCACCAGGTCGGGTTTTTCGAGCTCGCCTTCAGCCACGGCCTTGAGGGCGAGGCGTTTCCAGGTTTTGGCGTAGGCGTGGTGGCTGAGGATGCGCGCGGGGCCGAGGTTGGAGGCGTAGGGCCGGGTGGGAATGAGGCGCGCCTCGAAACCGCCCGCCTCCTGATACACGGCGGGAAGGTTGCGTTTTTTCTTCATGGCGTGGTTGAAATCGCTGCTCCACCACACGACCCGGTGCCCCCGGGCCGCGAGCGCGCGGCACAGGAGGGTGTAGCGTTGCGGCCGGCGGCCTTCCGCGGGCAGGTGGTCGAAGGGGTTGTTGATCCAGAAAACAGCCATGGCGCAAAAGGATACCGCGCTTCGGGTAAAGAGTAAAGAAAACATTGGGTCAATGCCGTTCAGATTTTTTGACCTTTACTTTACGGTCATCCCGGCGTAAAGTGATGCGAACGAAACGTGGAGGCGCGATGAGCGGAAAGAAAATCAGGATTTTGAAAAACGGCCCCTATCTGGTCTCCGGCGGCGCGCCGCTGAAAGACGCGGTGATCAGGGCCGACCGGCACGGCGTATCGGAATGCTGGGAGGAAGGCCGGGATTACGCCGCGCCCGAAAATTACAGCCTCTGCCGCTGCGGCCGCTCCAAAAAACGGCCCTTTTGCGACGGCGCTCACGCCGCCTGCGGCTTCAGCGGCGCGGAAACCGCCTCGCGCGAACCGTATATTGACCAGGCCGTGCTTTATGAAGGCGAAGATTTAAACCTGCTCGACAACGAAAATCTTTGCGCTTCGCTTCGTTTTTGCGACAGGGGCAAACGCGTGTGGCAGCTCGCCGAAAAATCGGGCGACCCTAAAAACAAGGCCCTCGCGATTGAAGAAGCCTGCAACTGCTCCGCCGGCCGCCTCACCGCCGTGGAGAAAGACGGTTCCGTGATCGAACCCGCCTTGCCCCGGGAAATCAGCCCCGTGAAAGACCCCGCGGCGGATTGTCTGGGCCCGCTCTGGGTCAAAGGCGGCATTCCCATTGAAAGCGCCGACGGCTCGACCTACGAAATCCGCAACCGGGTGACGCTTTGCCGCTGCGGGGAATCCCAAAACATGCCTTTCTGCGATACCCGCCACCGCAATTGCCCCCACATGCAGGGCCTCACGGAGTGATTTTCACGCATTGAGCGTTTTGAGATTGACCTTCACGGGAGGATTTGCCATAATCCGCACCGTTTTCGGCCAACTTAGCTCAGCTGGTAGAGCAGCGCATTCGTAATGCGCAGGTCATCGGTTCGATCCCGATAGTTGGCTCCATTCCCGCCCGCCCTCGGCTTCCGCCGGGGGTTTCGCATTTACCGGAGCCCGCCATGAAACTGGTCATCGCCACGCGCAATGCGCACAAGCTTGCCGAAATCCGCGCCGTTTTCTCGCTCCCCGGCCTTGAAATCATCGGAACCGGGGCCTGGCCGAATGTGCCCGATCCGGTGGAAGACGGTTCGACCTTTGAAGAAAACGCCGCGATCAAAGCCCGCGCCTGGGCCGCCGCGACCGGCCTGCCCGCGCTGGCCGACGATTCCGGCCTTGAGGTCGACGCGCTCGGCGGCGCTCCCGGCATTCATTCCGCGCGCTATGCCGGCCTTCACGGCGACAGCGCCCAAAACAATGCGCTCTTGCTGAAAAACCTGACCGGCGCGCCCGACCGCCGCGCCCGCTTTGTCTGCGCCCTTGCGCTGGCGCTTCCCGACGGTTCGCTCAAGACCCTGCGCGGCGAATGCCCGGGCGTGATTCTTCCCGCGCTTTCCGGCTGCGGCGGTTTCGGCTACGACCCGCTGTTCGTGCCCGACGGCTACACGGAAAGCTTTGCCGCGCTTTCCGCCGAGGTCAAAAACGGCATCTCGCACCGCGCACGCGCGCTGGAAGCGGCCCGCGGGTGGTTTGCCTGAAATGTAGCCTTGTCATTCAGCCTCGTTTGGTTTATCATACCACAATCTATTAATGAACCTAAATAAGGTTGTGTGTGAATGGCTTCGAGCGCTGAATCGGTTTCCTATTGCGTTTCATTTGTCGGGCATGCTTCATTGCTGGCCCTGATTGTGATTTTCGCGCTTGTTCAGGGATGTTTCGCGCCTAAACAGGAAGAAATTTTCCCCTGTGAATTCGTGATTGTGACGGATGAAAACACCATGCCGGCCGCGCTCGCGCCAGACCCTGAACCCGCCGAGCCGGAACCTGAGCCCAGGCTTGCCGAACCCGAAGTCATTCCCGACCCGCCCAAACCGGAGCCCGAACCCCGACCGGCCGAGCCCGAGGTCGTTCCCGATCCTCCCAAACCCATTGACCCGCCCAAGCCGCCGCCGGTGAAAAAGCCTTTCCAAAAGGGCAAACGCGTGGAACAGAAGATTGTCACGCCCGATGCCGATCCCGCGAAGTTCGACAAAACCAAGGCCGCCACCCAAAAAGCGCTTTCCCCCGAGGAGATCGCGAAGTATTTGGGCATGGGAGCCAAGGGCGGCGCCACGGAGAACAAAATTCCGCCCAATGAAGCTTCGCTCTACCGGGCGGCGATTTTGAATGCGTTTGAAGCCGCCATGCTGAGGCAGGGCGTGCGAGCCTCCGACGTGGGCAAACCGTTGCTCAAAGTGATTTTTGAGCCTTCCGGCAGCGTGAGGAGCTGCACGCTCGCGCGATCCTCCGGCGATGCGGCCTACGACGCCGAAGTGATGAAGGCGGCCAAAACCGTTTTACGCGTCAACGGAATTACCGTGGCCTATCTTTCCGAAAACCCTGTGGCGACGATTCAAATTGAACTAAACTAATAAGGAAGTGTGTTATGGAAATCAAAACAAGCCTGAATAAGGACTATGTCGTGCGCATGGTCGCCGTGGGGCTTCTCTTTTGCGCCGGGTGCCTCTGGCTGCTTTACGACGGCTTTATCGGTTACAACCAGGTCAATGCACGCGTGGCGCCCGTTGGGCAGGCGTTGATTGAAAGCGGCAAAAGCGCCAGGGAGCTCATCACAAAGAACGAAAACGGCCTCATGCCGCTGACCGAAGCCTTTGAAAAGGCCGGCATGAAACCGCCCAAGGGTCTTTACGAAAAGCTCAAGACCCTTTCGCAGGACGCCGAAGGCTCCCCCACGCTTCGCGCAGACACGGTCAAGGTGCTCGCCGAAAAGGTCTACAGCCCGCACGATATCCAAGGGCAGTTTGTCACGGCGGCGTTGACGTTTCTTTTTGCGCTTGTGCTCTTTTTCTTCCTCTATCGCCGTTCGTTGACGCGTTTCCGCCTTGAGGATCATTCTTTTTCGATTCTCCGGAAAGCACCCTTCTCCGCCGCCGCCGCCAAAACGTTTTCACTCGGCGACCTGAAGACCGTCGACTGGGCGCAGTGGGATGATAAACGTATCGCCGTGCTGCACTTCAGCGACGGCACCGTGCAGAAGCTCGACGCCTGGTTCTATGCCGGCGTGAAGCCGATCATGGCCGCCGTGGCCTCCGCCCGCCCCGATCTTGCCGAAAAGGTGCTTTGAGGTGCGGTTTGCCGTTCGGATTTTCGGCTGTCGGCTGAATCACGCCGAAGCGGCCGCCTGGATTCAGCGCCTTTCGCAGGCCGGGTGGCAGTTTGAGGCCGATGAGCGCGCCGCCGATCTTCTGATTGTCCACAGTTGCGCCGTGACGGCCCAGGCCGAGAAGGAGGCGCTCCGCCTGGTGCGGCGCCTGCGCAGGCAAACCCCGGCGTTGCTTCTGGTGCTTGCCGGGTGCGCGGGGGAGACGCCCGCAGGAATCGAAACCGGCGGCTCCGGCGGCGTTATCCGCATTCCCGCCGCCGATAAAGACCGCCTCGCCGAGCTTTTGCTCGAACGCTTTGCCGCGCCGCTCGAACCGCGCGCGGGCGTGGTTCCATTCCGCACGGCCCGCGCTTTGCTCAAAGCGCAAGACGGCTGCTCCTTTTTCTGCGCCTACTGCATTGTCCCGCACACGCGCGGAGCACCCAGAAGCAAACCCTTTGAGCAGTGCCTCAACGAGGCGAAAAGCTTTCTCGCCGCCGGATACGAGGAAATTGTGGTCACAGGCTGCAACCTCGCCTGTTACGCCGATGGCGGCCGCCGTTTGCCGGAGCTGATCGACGCGCTCTGCCGGCTTCCCGGCAAGGGGCGTTTCCGCATCAGCTCCATTGAGCCGGGAATTCTCGACGCCGCCCTCCCCGGCCTTTTCGAGCGTTGGCCGGAGCGGCTTTGCCGCTTTCTTCACCTGCCCCTTCAAAGCGGTTCGGATGCCGTGCTGCCGCGCATGGGGCGGCGCTACCTCGCGGCCGATTTACGGCGTTTGCTCGATCGCCTGCCCGGGAACCTTGCGCTCGGCTGCGACCTGATTACCGGATTTCCCGGCGAGACCGATGCCGATTTCGAGGCGACGTTCCGGCTGGCCGAGGCTTACCCTTTCAGCAACTTTCATGTGTTCCCTTACAGCCCGCGCCCAGGCACCCCCGCCGCCGCTTTTCCGGAACAGGTCGACCCCGCTTTGGCCAAAGCCCGCGCGAAGCGCCTCATTGCCCTGGCCGAAAAGCAACGGGCCGCCTATGTGGCTTCGCTTGTGGGCCGGCCGCTTTCCGTGCTGATTGAGGCTGAGGGTGAAACCGCCCGGGGCTGGTGCGGCGAGTATGTGGCCTGCGAGGTTCCGGGCGAGGGAGCCGTTCGCGGCAAGCTCTTTGCTTTCACGCCTCGTGCCGTCGTGTGCGGGGATCGCCTGATATAAGGCTTCTCAGCCGGGTGGCGAGGCGCAGGCGCAGGCCGGGGGTGCCGATATAGGCGCAGGAGGTGGCGGTGTGGCAGCTGCCGGCGTATTTTTCATTGAGGTAGGCGTGCTGTTTGCGATAGCGTTCGCCGATGGCGCCGCCGGAATGATGAAGCGATTTCAAGGGAAGAATGCGGGTGGGAATCTTTTGGGCGGCGGCCTGAATGCAGAAATCTTCGGCGTAGAGGTCGAAGGTGAGGGCTTCGTCGAAGCGCAGCCGGGTCTGCTGAATCAGGGATGAGTGGACAATCAGGCAACAGCAGTCGACCGTATCGCAGGGTGTGCCGAAGGGGACTTTTTTTCCCTTCATGACGGGCGACCAGAGCGTCTCGCCGAGAAAGACTTTTCGCGGCCAGAGGCCTGCGATCATGCGCATCGCCACGCCGATGGTTCCGTAGAGGGAGGCGGGGTCGGCGTGCGCCAGCGCGTCTTTCAAGGATTCCTTCGGCTCGAAGTCTTCATGGCAAAAGATGAACCAGGCGGGGGTTGAAAAGGCGTAAGCATCCAGAAAGCGGTTGTAGCGCTGTGTGATGGAGCGGTTTTCGACGGTGTTGTCGAGCATGACCAGATCGCAGCCGGCCACGTGGGGATTGTTCACCAGATAGCGGTCGTAGTGCGCTTTGTTGCGAACGGGGGTGATGATGATCATGTGAAGGGAATTTCGCCGCTGACGATGCGTTCAACGGAGGCGGAACCGGTTTGAATCAGGAGGGCGCCGTCGTCGGCAATGCCCAGGCAAATGCCCTCAACGCGGGGGGAAGAATCATCCTGCTGAATGGCGATGCGCCGGCCGCGGCGGCAGTCGAGCGCGCGCAGGCGGGGCAGAAGCGGCGCGAGGCCGGCGGCGAGCCATTCGGAATAAAGCGGTTCGAGGGTGTTGCAGAGGGCGGCGAGCAGGGCGGGGCGGTCAAGGGGTTTTCCGAGAAGCGTGCAGAGGCTGGCGGCGCGGTGGGCGATGGCGGCGGGGAAGGCGGCCTGGTTCACATTGAGGCCGATTCCGGCGATGATGGCGGCGTCGGCGCAGCTTTCGCAGAGAATGCCGCAGACTTTTTTCCCGCCGGCGAGCACATCGTTGGGCCATTTGACGCCCGCCTCGATTCCAAGGCCGCGCAGGGTTTCCGCCACGGCAAGCCCGATGACGAGCGGCAGGGTGATGCGCGTTTCAATCGGCGCTTCCGGTCTGAGCAGGATCGAGAAGGTGAGGTTTTGCCCTGCGGCCGATTGCCACTCGCGGTCAAAACGGCCCCGCCCCGCGCTTTGGCTCTCCGCAATCACCAGCATGCCTTCGGGCGCGCCGTTTTCCGCCAGAGCGCGCAGATCGCCGTTGGTGGAGGCGGTGGTCTCCAACCAGTGGGTGGCGCGCCCGAGGAAACGGGTCGCGAGGCAGGCTTGAAAGGCGGCGGTCATCGGATAAAAAGCATTTCCTGGTAGGTGGGCAGCGGCCAGAGGCGGTCGTTGGCGTGGGCTTCGAGCTTGTCGGCCACTTCACGCACGCGGTTCATGGCCGGCACGGTCACATCGCGGGTGAAGCGGGCCTGTTCGAGGGGCTCTTCAATGGCCTGGGTCTGGGCGAGAGCATTTTCGAGGGCTTCGATTTCGGGGTGGATGGAAGCCGTCCAGCCCGCCAGTTTTTCAAGGGTGGAGGTGTTGACGGGCAGGCCGAGATCCTTGAGGTTTTTGATGGCGGCTGCGCGGCGGCCCAGGTCTTCCATCGCGGCGGGCAGGAGGAGGGTGCGGGCCATTTCCACGGTGAGGCGGCTCTCCACGCCGATGTCGTTGACATAGCGCTCGAGGTAGATTTCGTGGCGGGCGCGGAGCTCGCGCTCGGTGAGCACGCCGGTGCGGAGCATGGTCTCGATGGCTTCGGGGGAGACGAGCGCGTGGATGGCTTCGACGGAGTCGCGCAGGTGGGGGAGGCCGCGGCGTTCGGCTTCCTCGACCCAGCTTTGGTTGTAGTTGTCGCCGTTGAAGACGATGCGGCTGTGCTTTTTCCAGATGTCGGCGACTGTGGCGTAGACGGCGGTCTTCACATCGGCCTTTTCGGCGAGGCGGGTTTCGAGGTCGCCCGCGATGGTTTCAAGCGCTTCGGCGATGATGGCGTTGAGAATCATGATGGGCCCGGCGACGGCCTGGGAGGAACCCACCGCGCGAAACTCGAATTTGCCGCCGGTGAACGCAAAGGGGCTGGTGCGGTTGCGGTCGCCGTCGCCATTGGGCAGCGGCGGCAGAAAGCCCACGCCAATGGAGGGGCAGGGTGCTTTTTCAGGGCAGGGCGCGGCGGTTCCGTAGGCGGCGATGCCTTCGAAAATCGCGGTGAGCTGCTGGCCGAGGAAGATGGAGATGATGGCGGGCGGCGCTTCGCAGGCGCCGAGGCGGTGGTCGTTGCCGGCGTGGGCGATGGAGGAGCGGAGCAGGGCGCCGTGTTTATCCACAGCGGCGATGACGGCGCTGCAGAAGGTGAGGAAGTGGAGGTTTTCGGCGGGGTCTTTTCCGGCTTTGAGCAGGCCGCGGGTTTTGGTGCCGAGCGACCAGTTGATGTGTTTGCCGGAACCGTTGACGCCGGCGTAGGGCTTTTCGTGGAGGAGGCAGACCATGCCGTGGCGCAGCGCAATGCGCTGGAGCACGCTCATCACGAGCTGCTGGTGGTCGGAGGCGATGTTGGCCTCTTCGAAGATGGGGGCGATTTCAAACTGGCCGGGGGCCACTTCGTTGTGGCGGGTCTTGCAGGGCACGCCGAGGTGGAGCAGTTCGCGCTCGGCATCGGCCATGAAGGCGAGCACGCGCTCGGGGATGGCGCCGTAATACTGGTCTTCCATCTCCTGGCCTTTGGGGGGCTTGGCGCCGAAAAGGGTGCGGCCGGCGCTGATGAGGTCGGGGCGGGCGAGGTAAAGGCGGCGGTCGATGAGGAAGTATTCCTGTTCGCAGCCGGCTTCGGTGAAGACGTGTTCCCCGGCGTCGCCCAGGAGGGCGAGGATGCGGCGGGCCTGGCGGTCGACGGCCTGGGAGGAGCGCAGAAGCGGGGTTTTCTTATCGAGGGCGGCGCCGGTGGAGGCGAAGAAGGCGGTGGGGATAAAGAGGGTGCGGCAGCCGGCGGCGTCGAGGAGGTATGCGGGGGAGGTGATGTCCCAGGCGGTGTAGCCGCGGGCTTCGAAGGTGGCGCGCAGGCCGCCGGAGGGGAGGCTGGAACCGTCGGCCTCGCCGTGGATGAGCTGTTTGGCGGTGAAGTTGGCGATCATGCGGCCGTCGCGGCCGGGATTGATGAAGGCGTCGTGCTTTTCAGCGGTGAGGCCGGTGAGGGGGTAAAAGACGTGGGCGTAGTGGGTGGCGCCTTTCTGCATGGCCCAGTCGCGCATGGCTCGGGCGACGGCATCGGCCACGCGGGTATCGAGGCGTTGGTTGTTGTCGATGGCGTGGCGGACGGTCTCGTAGATTTCGGGATCGAGGGTCGCGCGCATCACATCGTCGTTGAACACCATGTCGCCGAAGAAATCCTGGGGGGCGCGGCCGTCGGCGTTGGGCGCGGTCAGCAGCGGTTCGGTTTCGGCGATGGCGAGGATGGCCTGTGTGCGGAGGAGGTCGTTCATCATGGCGGGTTATCCGTTTTGTTCGCGCAGATCGAGGATCATGGCGATTTCAGGGCAGGTAAAGGGATCGGTGTGTTTGGTGCAGTAGATGCAGCCGCGGTAGATTTTGTGGATGATCTGCTGCTTCGACACTTTCTTGAAGCCGAACTTTCCGAAAAACGCCGGCTCGAAGGTGAGCACGAGCGCCTGGGCGGGGCGAAACGCTTTTACGCGGCGCAGAACAAATTCAATGAGGCGGGTGCCCACGCTGTGGCCGCGTAAATCGTTGCGCACCGCCACCGATTGAAGCTCCACTGTGGCGCCCTGCGGATCGCCGATTTCGGGGAGAATCTGCCAGCAGGTGCAGGCGACGATGGTTCCTTCGAGCTCGGCCACGCTGAAGCGGTCGATGTTTTCGACGATGTTGTTGAGCGGGCGCACGATGAGCTCATCGGGGTAGGTTTTGATGAGTGCGTAGATGGCATCGGCATCGCTCAGGGTGGCGATGCGGACGGCGAGGGTGGGGAAATCGGTCATTTGAGTTCTTTCAGGGTAAAGGCTTTATCGCTGAGGGTGATGCGGGCGGCAAAGCCCGGGGTGGCAAGGAGTTCGCGGCGGTCGGCATCGGGAATCCAGATGGCTTCGGCTTGAGGGTAATATTTCTTTAAAAAGGCATGGCCTTCTTCGGGGCCGAGGATGAAGAGCGTGGTGGAGAGACCGTCGGCAACGACGGCTTCGGGCGCAATCACGGTGGTTCCGGCCATGCCGGTCACGGGCATTCCGGTGCGCGGGTCGAGGATGTGGGCATAGCGCTTGCCTGCGATGGTCACAAAACGCTCGTAGTTGCCTGAGGTGGCCACGCCTTCGCCGGAGCGGAGCGGAAAACGTCCGAGAATGCGCGAACGGTCAAAGGGATTGCGGATTCCCGTGACCCACCCCTTGGCGCCGGGGCGGGGAATGCCGATGGCGCGGAGGTTGCCGCCCAAATCGATCAGTGCGTTTTCCACACCGTTTGCGATAAGTGCTTTGTAGGCGGCATCGACCGCATACCCTTTGGCTATGCCGCCCAAATCGAGCGCGGCGCCTTTCACTTTGAGCCGGAACCCTTCTTCGGTCGCATCAAAAACGGCATTGGGGTCAATCCGGTCGGCGAATTGGTCGAGCAGGGCTTTGGAGGGCGCTTCTTCGGGCGGATGATCGGCGTAAAAGCCCCAGGCTTCTTTCATGAGCGGCTTAAGAAGGGGAGAAAAGACGCCGCTTTCGTTCCAGAGTTTCCAGGCGTGATCCATGCAGGCGGAAAGCGAAACGGGGGGCATGAAGGTCTCATCGGTGCCGGCGGCGGCGTTGATGCGGCTGACGATGGAATCGGGTTTGAAGAGGGAAAGTTCGTTTTCCACGTGGTCGAAGGCGGCCTGAACCGTTTTACGGGTATCGGCAAGCGTTTGGGCTTCGGCTTCGGGGACGGTGAGGGCGGCGGCGGTGCCCATGCCGAACCATTGGGTGCTGCGGATGGCGCCGGTTTCGGGCGCGCCGGGCTTGCAGCCGAAGAGGAAGAGAGGTAAGAGAAAAAGGAGCTTTTTCATAAATCAGTTTTGGGCGAAAGCGTCGATTTTCTTGTCGCGGCCGAACACGAGGAGGCGGTCGTCGGCGCGGATGATGTCGGTCGGGCCGGGCACGAAAACCTGGCGGGGCGAAACGGGGTCGTCGACCGAAAGGCGGCGCACGGCCAGCACGGTGATCTCGTAGTTCTGGCGGACGTTGACCTCGGCAAGGGAGTGGCTGTGGAGGAATTCGGGGGCGGCGATTTCCGCCACGCTGAAACCGTCGGAAATTTCAAAAAGATCGACCTGATTGGTGGAAAGAAGGGCGCGGGCGAGGCGCTGGGCACGGTCGCGGTTGGGGTAGACGACGACGTCGGCCCCGACGCGGCGAAGGACTTTTCCGTGGACGTCGGAGGCGGCTTTGGCGACGACGGTCTCGATGCCGAGCTCTTTGCAGTTGACGGTGGCCATGATGCTGCCTTCGATGTTTTCACCGATGGCGACGACGACGACGCTGCAGGTGGCGAAGCCGGCGTCTTCCAGGGCGCGGATGTTGGTGGCGTCGCCCTCGATGGCTTTGTTGACGTATTCGGCGAGGTTCTGGACCTTTTCGCGATCCATATCCATGAGCAGGATTTCAGCGCCCTGCTCCGCAAGGCTCTGCACAAGCGATTCGCCGAAGCGCCCGGTTCCGATCACGCCGATTCGTTTCGCCATAGGGGTGCTCCTTAAAACCGGGGCGGGTTGGCCCGCGCCTCGATCCAGCTTTTGATTTTCTCAACGGTGGCTTCCCACGCGGCGGGGTTGGCGCGCAGGTCGAGGAAACGGTCGAAGAGGGTCAGCCAGCAGGTCCAGAAGAATTCAATGCCGGCCATGCGCTCCTGAAACTGGCCGACGGCGTCGCCCTGTTCGCCTTTGGGCAGCTTCATGCCGCGGAAGCTGAAGTCGGCGGCGTCGAGCGTGGCGGAGACGATGGTCTCGCCGCGGGTGAAGGTGACTTTGGCCTTGCGGAGCTTTTTGCCGCAGTAGAGGGCCATGCCCAGCTCGCGGCCGTCGAGGGGGGTGCCTTTGCGGAGCACGGCTTCGTGGGCGCCGGCGCCTTCATGGTAAAAGGTGAGGGGGCCTTCGATCATCATGCCGCAGGTGTCGCCGTCGAGCGGGAAGGCGCCGCCTTCTTTTTCCCAATAGAAGAGGAGCCAGGTGAAGAAGTCGGTGCCGAGGGAGATTTCGTAGGGCACTTCGATGTGGTCGTCGGGGGTGTAGAGCACGGGGATCATGTCGTTGACGTTCATCTGGCGGCGGCGGAGGGCGGCGGTCTCGGGCGTGAGGAGCACGGGCATGGTGCCGGCGGTTTCCTTGAAGGCGGGGAGGAGCTTGTCGACCTGGGCGTCGCTCATGGCGGCGGCGAGGAGGAGGCGGTTGCGCAGGTCGACCACGAGGGGAAGCGTGGCGAAGACGGGGAGAGCGTCTTTAATCAGCATATCGGTCACGCGCTGTTTCACTTCCATTTTGACGGCGCGGGGAAGGAACTCGATCTCTCTCGCTTTGCGCTCGATGCTCTCTTCCACCTTGCAGAAGGCGGTGAGGGTCGAGGGCGGAATTTTCTTTTCCGCGGTCACATAGGTCAGGTGGATGGCGCTCGTGAAGCAGCAATGCTCTTCGGTGATCTCGCGGTCAAGCGGATGGTCGGCGCCCGCCCAGCCGTGGATGGGTTCGTAGCCGAGGGTGGCGATGGGGGGCATGGCGTGCGCGGCGAAACGCTCCACCAGGGAGGAATCGAATTCCGGCTGGAGATAAAAAAGGCGGAAGTTGACGTTGCCGGATTCAAAACCCACTATTGACCTCTGATTTTTTCCTTGGCGCGGATGAGCAGAATACACACTTCATAAAGCAGGCACATGGGCAGAGCCATGATGATTTGCGAAACGGGTTCGGGAGGCGTCAGCACCATGGCGATCACAAAAATCATCACGATGGCATAGCTGCGCTGTTTGCGCAGGGTCTCGGAGGAAACCAGGCCCAGCCACCCCAGCACGAGGAGGATGAGCGGGATCTGAAAAGCAATGCCGAAGGCGAGCAGGGTCTTGAGCACAATGCCGATGTAGGATTGCACCTGGAGGATCTGCACGTTGATGTTCATCCATTTGGCGATGGCCATGAACACTTCGACCGCGACCTGGATGGTGAAGGCGAAGCCCATCCACACGCCGCCGGTAAAGAGAATCGCGGCCGTGGTGAGGGTGAAGAGGATCATGTTTTTTTCGCCCGCTTTCAGGCCGGGGAAAATAAAGCGCAGAATGAAGAAAAGCAAAAAGGGAAAGGAGACCAGGGTGCCGCCCCAAAGCATGATTTTGAGGAGCATTTCCATGCCGATGGTCACATCGAGCCCTTCCACGGAAATCTGGCTGCTCACTTCGGAGCGGAGGAGGGGCCTTTGGAGGATGCTCATGACGGTCGGGGCGAAGGGGCCCATGATGAGCACGCAGGCGAACCAGGAGCCCACGCAGCGAATGAGGCAGGTGCGCAGCTCGATGAAGTGCTCGATGAAGGGGCGGGGCGGATCGGTGTAACCTTCTTCAGCGGGCGGGGAGCCTTTTTTACAGACTTTTCGGATCAGGGCGTTGACTTTCACGCCGGGGGCTCCTTGGCGGGCGGTTCTTCGGCGGCGGGGGCGTCGCCGGCCAGCTCGGGGTAGAAGGCTTCATAGGTGGGATCGTAGGCTTCCGGGCCGGGGGGAAGGGGCGGTTCTTCGGCCGGAGCGCCGTCGGCGGCGGTCATGGGTTGGAGCTCGCGTTTGGCGGTTTCCTCGATCTGCTGATCCATGGCCATGACCTGGGCTTTGAATTCATCGGAGGCGTGCCGGATCATCGCCATGAAGCGGCCGATTTTCCGGGCGACGCCGGGCAGGCCTTTGGGCCCGAAGACGATGACCGCCACGATGAAGATCACTATCCATTCGGCAAAACCGCAATCTGTTCCAAACATGCCTGTTCCTTAAAAACGAAGCGGCGCGCGGGCGGGGCTTCGGCGCACGCGCCCGCGTGCGGCCTTGGCGCTTATTTGTAGGCTTTGAATTCGCCGCGGCGGTTCAGGCGCCAGGCTTCTTCGCCGCTGCCGCTCACTGCGGGGTGCTCTTCGCCGTAGGCGCGGGTCTGGAGGCGGTTTTCGGCGACGCCGAAGATGACCATTTTGGTCTTCACGTCGAGTGCGCGCTGTTCGCTGAGGGAGAGGTTGTATTCGTTGCTGCCGCGTTCGTCGCAATGGCCTTCGATGATCATGACGTGGCCGGGGTTGCCGAGGAGGTAGTTGGCGGCGGCCTGCACTTTGGGCATTTCGTTTGCGGGCACGAGGTAGCTGTCGAAGGTGAAGCGGATGGGGTCGAGGGTCACGTTGGAGAGGAGCTGGCGGGAGGGATCCTGGTCGAAGGGAAGGCCGTAAGCGCCGGAGGCGTCGTCCTGCACATTGATGAGGGCGTCTTGAAGATCGGTCTTGCCGGCGTTGTAACCGCCGTCGAGATCGGTCGCCGAAGCGCCGCCGCGCTTTTTGGTGAAGATGTCGCCGCAGCCGCACAGGGTGGCCATGGCCAGGAGGGCCGTTACGCGTATGAGTGCTCTTACGTTCATGTCGCTACCTTTTCTATGTGTCGTTTTGATGTGCCGTTCGGCAACGGAGATTGCCGTAAAGGGGGTTACTTTTTGCGGGGCGACCAGGCGGGGAAGACCCATTCGCCCTGGCCGGAGGCGACGACCCACGGTTGGTCGGTGGAGCCTTCGAGGGAATCGATCACGAAAACGGAGGCGGTTTTGCCCTGGGTGCGGGAGTAGGCGATGTGGCGGCCGTCGGGGGCCCAGGTGGGGAATTCGCAGGTGTCGTTGCGGGCGGTGAGGAGGCGGGTGGAGGCTTCGCCTTTGGCGGGGTCGATCACGGCGATCTGGTAGGGGGCTCCGCGGCGGGTGGCGAAGGCGATGAGGCCGTTGGCGCCCCAGTCGGGGGAGACGTTTTCGGAACCGTTGTAGGTGAGGCGGCGCGATTGCCGGGTGGCGATGTCGACGATGTAGAGCTGGGGGGTGCGGGTGCCGAGGTCGCTGGTGTAGACGATTTTTGAACCGTCGGGCGACCAGCAGGGGCTGGCTTCGGAGCCGTTTTTGGTGTTGGTCAGGCGGGTGAGGCCGCCGTTTCGGGAATCGAGGATGTAGAGCTCGGGGTTGCCCTGATGGGAGAGGATGAGGGCGATTTTGTCGGGGTCGGCGGGGTTGACGGCGGCTCCGGCGTTGAAGCCTTTGAAGTTGGCGAGGGGGCTGACTTTGCCGGTGGCGAGGTTGGCGCGGTGGATGATGCCGTAGTCGGTGCGGTAGGAGGTGAAATAGAGGTTCTGCTGATCGGGAGACCAGCGGAGGCCCACGATGGAGGCGTTGTCGTTGGTGATGCGGCGAAGGTTGGCGCCGTCGGAATCGCACACGTAGAGGTCGGCGGCGTTGGGGGCGGTCCGGCGGACGAGGGCGAGGGTGGCTGTGGCCATGCCGGGGGCGCCGGCGATGTGTTTGACCATGTCGTCGGCGAGGGCGTGGGCGAGGAAGCGGGCGTCGCTCTGCGAGGCGTTTTGGTTCCAGGTGAAGCGTTTGCCGGGCCAGGTCACGGTGACGGCGGCGGCGATGGAACCGCTGCCGGAGGCGGTGCCTTCGATGCTGACGCTTGCTCCGGAGGGGACGATTTTGAACCAGCCTGAGCGTTCGAGGTCGCGCTGGAGGGTTTGCCTGAAGAGTGTGCCGGCTTCGCCGGCGGCGGCGAGGTTGGCGAGGCTGAGGGTGTGCCTGTCGCCGCCTTTAAGCTTGAGGATGAGGGGGTCGTTGTTATTCTGCGCGGAGGCGGCCGCGGCAAGGAGAGCCGCGAGAATCAGGGTGCAAAAGTGGCGTCGGAACATAAAAGACCTCATGTGGATTCAGTAAAAGGGAGGAGTGTAACAGAGGGCGGTTCAAAGGTCAATGTTAAGGTGCGGGCGGAAGAACGTCGTCGACCGGTTCAACGAGGAATTCCTGCAGCTCGATCATCGCGGGGGAGTGAGGCTCGGGGGTGATGGTGTCGGCGGGAAGCTCGGTCTCTTCGATGAGGTCGATCTGCACGGAGTCGCCGGGGGTATCGGCGCCGGCGGCGATGTAGAGTTGGGTCGGGGCTATGCCGAGGCCTTCGCAGAGGAGCTCGCTGAGGATCTTGCGGCTGGAGGCTTTGTGGGAGAAGAAGGCGGAGGTCACGAGCACATGGCGCAGGGGGGCGAGGTCGGCTTTGAGGTCGTTGACGGCTTTGAGGTCTTCGCCGGTGGGCATGTGCCGGATGGTGGCGCGGATGGCTCCGGGACGGATTTCGGCGATGTCGACGCCGGGTGAGGGTGAGGTGAATTCGCGGAGGACGGGTTCGGGCGTGCCGGGCGCGGGTTCGGGGGTGGTTTCGGCGGCGGGGGGCGCCTGGCGGAGGGCTTCGAGCTTGCTTTTGATCGCCACGCAGGATCCGATGGTTATGACAAACAACACGGGAATGACGATGCTTGCAACCATGAAAAGTGTGCCTTTAGGGATGCGGAAGCGTGTATCGAGCGCTTTGAGGGCGGCTTGAGCGGCGTTGTTTCCGGGGTCGATGGCGAGGATTTCGTTCCAGAGGCGGCGGGCGTCGGCGATATGCCCCTGGCGGGCGCGGATGCGGGCGAGGAGGTCGAGGGCGGCGGGCAGGCGGTTGAGGCGGGGGTCGCTGAGGATGAGCTCTTCGGCGGCGTCGAGGCGGTTGGCGCGGGCGAGGGTGCAGGCGGTGAGGAGGATGGTGTTGTCGGTCATGGGGGGCTCCTTCAGCCAAGGGGGAGTTCGTCGGCGGGGGGCGGAATGGGGAAGCCTCGGCGGGCGAGGATGGCGTCGAGGCGGGCGAGTGCCTGGCGGGCGTTTTCGGGGAGGGCGGGAAGGGTGCGCAGGGCGGCGGCGATTTCGGCGACGGCGTTCCAGTCGACCTCGTCGCGGCAGGGGGGGAGTGCTTCAACGGCGGCGGCGAGCGCGGCGGGGTCGCAGGCGTCAAGAGAGAGCGCGGGGTGGAGCGTGGAGGGTGCGGGGGTGAGCAAGGTGAGTCTATTCATGGGGTGCCTCGTGTGTGAAATCGAACAACGCCGGTATTATCACGGAAAAGGAGAGGATTGTCGAGCCGAAGCGAAAAAAAGTTGAAGGGAGCCGATTGCACACTGCGGCGGATCGGTCGCCACGGAAAAACCGCGCTCAAAAATCAGGAGTTCTCATTTGCAAATTGCTTTAACGCGTCATTCACCGTTGCTGCGAGCGCTGCGATTTTCCGGTCGGGGGTGGCGCCGGCGAGGCGGGGAAGTTTGCCGTTGACGGTGAGGGGGGCTTGGGTGCGGGCGTTGTAAAGGAAGATGCGGTTTTCTTTGGTTTCGATGCGGGAGATGCGGGCCCGGGCGGCCTGGATGCGGAGCTCGGAGAGGGCGAGGAAGCGGGTGACGGGCGGGGGGGGCTTGCCGTAGCGGTCGGCGAGCTCTTTGCGGAGAGCGGCGATTTCGTTTATGGCGACGGCTTCGGCGATGCGGCGGTGGAGGCTCATGCGCTGGAGTTCGTCTTCAATGTAGGAGTAGGGGATGCAGGCTGCGTTTGGGGTGGCGTCGCCGGGGGAGAGGGTGATGAAGTCGAGATTGAGGGCGACGTCGACGAGGGTGGGGGGCTTTTCGCCTTTCATTCTGGCGACGGTGCGGCGGAGGAGCTGGCAGTAGAGGCCGAAGCCGATGGCGGCGATGTGGCCGCTTTGGGCGGATCCGAGGAGGTTGCCGGCGCCGCGGATTTCGAGGTCGCGGAGGGCGAGGTTGTAGCCGGCGCCCAGGCCGCTGTGTTTTTTGAGGGCTTCCATGCGGCGGCGGGCGTCGGGGTCGACGGCGCCGTGTTCGGGGAGGAGGAGGTAGGCGAAGCCTTTGACGATGGATCGGCCGACGCGGCCTCGGAGCTGGTAGAGGTCGGCGAGGCCGAAGCGGTCGGCGCGGTCGATGAGGATGGTGTTGGCGCGGGGGATGTCGATGCCGCTTTCGATGATGGTGGTGCAGATGAGGATGTCGATCTCGCCGTGTTCGAAGCGCTGCATCACGGCGGCGAGGTCGCGGGCGGGCATTTGGCCGTGGGCGAGGGCGATGCGGGCGCGGGGGATGAGGCGGGCGACGCGGCGGTGGATGTGCCCGGCGGTCATCACGCGGTTATAGAGGTAGTAGACCTGGCCGCCGCGGTTGAGTTCCTGCTGGATGGCGGTGGTGAGGATGGCGTCGGAATCGCGGTGGATGCGGGTTTCGACGGCGACGCGTTCTTTGGGCGGGGTCTGGAGGAGGCTCATGTCGCGGGCGCCGGTGAGGCTGAGGTAGAGGGTGCGGGGGATGGGGGTGGCGGAGAGGGTGAGGACGTCGATCAGGTTGCGGATCTGTTTGATTTTTTCTTTGTGGGTGACGCCGAAACGCTGTTCTTCGTCGATGACGAGCAGGCCGAGGTCTTTGAAGGGGAGGTTTTCGGAGAGGAGGGCGTGTGTGCCGATGAGGATGTCGATCGCGCCGGAGGCGGCGTCTTGGCGGGTTTTGGCGCGCTGAGCGGTGGTGCGGAAGCGGCTGAGCACGTCGATTCGAACGGGGAAGCTGGCCATCCGGTCGGAGAAGGTCTCGAAGTGCTGCTCGGCGAGGACGGTGGTGGGGGCAAGCAGGGCGACCTGTTTGCCGTTCATCACGGCAATGAAGGCGGCGCGCATGGCCATTTCGGTTTTGCCGTAGCCCGCGTCGCCGCAGATGAGGCGGTCCATCGCCGCGGGGCGGCCCATGTCGGCCTTGATTTCTTCCATCACGCGGAGCTGGTCGGGGGTTTCCTGATAGGGAAACATCGCTTCGAATTCAGCGATCCAGTGCGCCTGGGTGTTGAAGGCGAAGCCGGGGCGCACGCTGCGCCTGGCCTGGGTTTCGAGGAGGCTTGCGGCCAGGTCGGCCACGCCGCGCTCGGCGTCGAGCTTTTCCTTGAGCCAGCGTTTGCCGTTGAGCGAGTGGAGTTTTACGTGGGAGGCGGAGGCGCCGATGTAGCGGCTGAGGAGGTGGGCGTGGCTGGTGGGCACATGGAGGCGGGTGCCTTCGGCGTATTCCACGGTGAAGACTTCGGTCTTTTTGCCGTCGAGCAGCAGCTCGGTGAGGCCCGCGAAGCGGCCGATGCCGTGCTCTATGTGGACGACGAGCTCTCCGGGTTCCACGTCGAGTGCGTATTCGAGGCGCTGCCCGGCGGGGGCGGAGGTGCGCCTGGGGCGGGCCTGCCAGGCGCGCCTGGAGGGGTAGAGATCGCTTTGCGCCACGAGGCGGATTTTGGCGGCGGAATCGGTGAATCCTTCCGATACCGGCAGCACGCGACAGTCGACCGGAGTGTCGGGCGGGAGCTCGCGCAGGATGAGCTCCACGGCGGCGGCGTTATCCGCGCCGATGATCACGCGGTCGCCGCCGCGGGCCGATTCATCGAGCTGGAGGAGGAGCTGGCTCCGCGTGCGGGCGTAAAGCTCGGGGTGAAGGGCGGTTTCGCCGCCGAGATCGCGCACGCCGGGAATGCCTGCGATGTCGATCGGCAAAAGCCCCACGCCGGGCGGCGGCGGCTCGCCGACGATGCAGACGCGGCTGCTTTTTGCATCGAGCGCGGCGATGAGTTTTTTTGCGGCGCGGCGGTCTTGAAACTGATCCAGCGCGGTTTCGATGAGCGCGTGATCGTAGTCGATCCGGGCGAGCTCCTGCGGGAGAAGGTCTGAAAGCATGACCGTTTCGAGCGCGGTGCCCGGGCCGGGCTGTACGGTGAGCGAAGCGCAAGGCTTCACGGAGCACTGGGTGCGCGGATCGAAGGTGCGCAATGATTCCACGGTGTCGCCGAAGAATTCGAGGCGCACGGGGCTCTCCTCGCCCAGCGCCCAGATGTCGAGAATGCCGCCGCGCAGGGCGAAGCTCAAGGGTTCTTCCACCATTTCGGCGCGCGTGTAGCCAAGGGCGGAAAGGCGCTCGGCAAGGGTGGCGAAAGGCGTATCGGCCTCGCGGCGGAAGGCGAGGGCGGCGCGCTGGAGCGCCTTGGGCGACGGCACGGGCTGGAGCAATGCGTGAAGCGAGGCGATGAGCACACAGGGCTTGGTTCGCGGCGCGAGCAGAGCGTTTACGGCGGCGAGGCGACCGCTGGAAATCAGCGATTCGCTCTCATCGACCGCCGGAAAGTGAAGCAGTTCGACCGCATGGCCGCGCAAGGTCTCAAGATCGGCGGCGAGGCGTTCGGCAGGGAGCGGCGCGGGCGCGAGAAGGAGCGTGAGGCGCGCAGCGCTCTCTTCAGCCAGCACCCCGGCCAGCAATCCGGCGGCGGGGGAAGGAATCGCAGGCAGGCTGAACCGCGAAACCCGGCGCGGCATGTGCCGCCGGAGGTTGCGCTCAAAGCGGTTGAAAAACGTTTTGAGCGAGGCGGGCGTCATTTCGCCTCATGTTTCCCGCTGTTTCTGAACCAGCCGTGAACCATGAGGCCGGCGAAAAGGATCGCGGCGCCCGCCGCGAACGCTTCACCGCCATGCCGATGCCCGTGGTCATGGCCGTGGCCGCAACACGCTTCATGCGCGGGGGGATCGAACCAGTGAGCCGGAAGCGCGCGGTCGATGATCAGCGCGGAAAGCAACGCCACCGCCACAATGCCCGCCGTATAAAGCAGCGTGGCGCGCCTGCCCAGCGTGCGCCAGAGCATGATGAGCGAAGCGGCGTTGGTCGTGGGCCCCATTGTCATGAAAATAAAGACGATCCCCGGAGCCGCTCCCGCCGCAAGCAGCGCCGCCGCCGCCGGAATCACCGCCAGCGAACAGGCATACATCGGCAGGCACACAATCATCGCAATCAGATAACCCGGCATCCCTTGCGGCACACGGCCCGCCAGTGAACCCTCCGGGAAAAAGAACAGCAGCGCCGCCGCAACCGCCGTGCCCGCGACCAGCGCGATCGCAATCTCGCCGGGCAGATGCACGAAGGCGTAATGCGCCGCCTCCCGGAAACGCTGCCGGGCCGGAAGAAACTCATGATGGTGGCTTTCGCCGGTATGATGGTCGTGCTCCGCATCGTGATGGTGGCAACCGCACACGCCCGTGCAGGAGTCGTCGGGCGGGGGAGGCGGCGGCGCGGCATCGGGTGTATCGAAGAAATGAACCAGCAACCCTGAGGCGAGCCCGGCGACGACGGCGCTGACGACCCGGCCGACCGCGAAGAAAGGCCCCAGCAACGACCACGTGACCGGCAACGCATCGGCGCCTGATTGCGGGGTCGAGGCAAGAAACGCCGAAACCGCCGCCTTCCGCGCGCCGTTGTGATGCAGCGCCAACGCCACCGGAAGCACGCCGCACGAACACAGCGGAAGCGGAAGCCCCAGAAACGAAGCCTTGATAATCGGCCAGATTCCCGGCGCTCCCAAATGCTTCTGCGTGTGCGCCTCGGTCAGCGCATAGGAACAGAAAAACGCGATCAGCAGGCCCAGCAGCAAATAGGGCGCCATGTCGAGCCAGATGTGGGCGAAGACGGAGAAAAAATCGCAAAAACCATTCATGGCCGATTATTATAGTTGAAAATCGAGGCCGTGTCACGCGCGAAATGAAATGCCCTGCGCCGGGGCGCTGGGCGGGAAGTTCAATCTTCCGGATTGTCGATGTACTGGGTGGGTGTGGTTTGCGCGGGGGCCACTTCGGGGGTTTCGGAGGGATTGAGGGGGTTGAAGGGGTGGGCGCCGCAGGCGCGGTAACGGAAGAGGAGGTTGCCGAGGCGGCTCTTGAAATCGGGGAAGGATTTCAGCTCTTGAGGCGTCCAGGCGGCTTCGGCGAGGGCGGAGAGGCGGGGGAAGGCCATGAAGTCGAACCGGGCGGGGGTGGCGATCTGTTCGGCCCACACGCAGGCCTGGATGCCCAGAACCTGGCGGCGGCGGTCGTTGGGCACGCCGAGCGCGTCGAAATCGCCAAAGGCGTAGACGCGTTCAATGGGGTTGAAACCGTTCCAGCGGCGGCCGTGTTTGTGCGATTCGTGCTGAACGAAATCGAAATAAAGCGGAATGCGGGGACAGAAGACGGTGGTGAAGCCTTTGTTGAGCGCATCGCGCATCACGCCGGGTTTGTCGTGGCGCCACCAGAGGGCGAGGGTGCCTTCGGTGGGCAGGCCGGCGTAGATCACTTCATCCCACCCTTCGCAGGTTTTGCCGAGGGAGCGGACGATGGCGGCGGCGCGGCGGTTGAAGTAGTGCTCCACGGCGAGGAGGTCTTTGAGGTTCTCGCGCTTCATGAGGTCTTTGACTTCGGGGAGATTCGCCCACTGTTTGTTGGCGAAGTTGACCTCGTCTCCGCCGTAGTGGATCCATTGCCCGGGGAAGAGCTCCACGATTTCCTTGAAGATGTCGGCGATGAAGGCGTAGGTTTCCTCTTTGCCGGGGTTGAGCGTGAAGAGGGGGAGGCGGTCGTTGCCGCCGCCGGAGTATTCGGGGTAGGAACGGTTGATGGAATCGGCATGGCCGGGCATGTCGATTTCCGGCACAATGGTGATGCCGCGGGCGGCGGCGTAGGCGACCACTTCGCGGATTTGATCCTGGGTGTAGAATTTGGGCTGGCCTTTGGGTGTGCGCAGATCTTTTTTAATGAGCGTATTGTCGCCGCGGCTGCCGATTTCCGTCAGCTTCGGGTATTTTTTGATTTCGATGCGCCATCCTTCGCTGTCGGTCAGGTGCCAGTGCAGGCGGTTGAGCTTGTGCATGGCCATAAGGTCGATGATGGTGAGGATTTTTTCCTTGCCGAAGAAGTGGCGGGCTTCATCGACCATGAAGCCGCGCCAGGCAAAGCGGGGAGCGTCGGTCACGGTGCAAAGGGGGAGGGCGAGCGGATCGCGGCGCGGTTTGGCCGCCGCGGTTTCGAGCTCGGGCGGAAGCATCTGGCGGAGGGTCTGAATTCCATAGTACCATCCTGCGTGCGCCTGGGCGGCGATGGTGACGCCGCCGGGGGCGACGGTCAGGGTGTAGGCCTCATCGCCGCCGGCCTGTGGCTGGAAGGTCAGGCGGATGGCTCCCGGCCCGGCCTTTTTGACGATGTTGACCGTGAACCCGGTGCCGCGCGCGAGCCACGCCTGAGCCAGCCTGGCGGCCTGCTCGGCGGCCGGCGTTTCCACGGCGAACGTGACGGGGCTCTTCAGCGGAAAACAGCCTTCATTGACTACAGCCTTCGCCGGCATCGGCGTGACCGTCAGCGGCGCCGCGGCCCGGCACACAAGAGGCGCCGCCGCGAACAAGGCAATCAGCAAGCAACGTTTCATGTAAAAATCCTTTCACTTCTCTCACACGGAGAGCATAAAACATAACGCCTCTGCTTTCAAGCTTTGAAACGAGTAATATGTGTTTTGATATGCCCTTGTAATTTCAGCAGGTTGATTTAAATTATGATTTTGTCAATTTCAGCTGGTCAGGAGCGGGGGAATGTTGTATCATGTGCGCATTGTCTCGGAACGTGATGTAAAGACCGCACTTTGTCAAAAAAACACCAAAAGGAATGTGACATGAACAAAACGGCCCTGCTCCTCTCACTCGCCGCACTGGCGCTTCCGCTTTACGCCGCCGAAAGCGACCATATGGCGCAATCCAATGAAGAAATCGCCAAGAAACTCAGCAACCCCATCGCGCACATCATCAACGTGCCCTTTCAAATGAACTGGGACTATGGCGGCGGCGTGAAGGACGACGGCCAGCGCTACTACCTCCAGGTCAACCCCGTGATTCCCTACGTGCTCAACGACGACTGGGCCATCGTCGCCCGAACCGTGATGCTGTTTGAGGAACGCCACAACTTCGGCTACGGCAGCAAAGGCGGCCTCGGCGATTTCACCCAAAGCCTCTTCCTGGCCCCGACCCCCAAGCCCGGCAAGCTCATTTGGGGCGCGGGCCCCGTCGTGCTGATGCCGACGGCGACCGATACGCACCTGGGGTCAGGCAAGTGGGGCGCGGGCCCTTCGGTCATCCTGGTCAAAGAGCTTGAAAAGTGGACCTTCGGCCTGCTCGCCAGCCACACCTGGTCCTTCGCCGGCCAAAGCAGCCGCGATTATGTGAGCGCGACCTTTCTGCAACCCTTTGTGGCCCGTCACCTCCCGGGCGCCGTGACGGTCACCGCGACCTCCGAATACACCTACGATTGGCACGATCACGAACAGTCTTTCCCCCTCAACCTCATGCTCGCCAAAGTCGTCCGCATCGGCAAGATGCCCGTCAGCTTTTCCGTCGGCGGCCGCTATTATGCCGACAAACCCTCCGGCGGTCCCGATTGGGGCCTGCGCGCCATGGTCACCTTCGTTTTGCCCGGTTTCAGATAATGCAAGGAACAAACCATGAAGAAAAACATTCTGCGATTCACTTTTTTTTGCATGGCGCTTCTTCCCGCCGGTTTTGCCCGCGCGGGTGAAATCGGCCATTATGCCGCCGGCATGTTTGGGCCGTGGGATCTCATCACGCCCGCTCGCGGCACGGCGCAGGTCGCCGCCGGCATGGCCTATTACAACACCAGCATCGCCCGCGGCATGACCGATGTGGATCTTGACCTGCCCCAGGCGATCGTCATGCTGAGATACGCGCCCGATTTTGAAATCCTCGGCGCGACCTATAGCCTTGGCGTGCTTCCCACCTACGGCCGCACCAGCATCAACGCCTATCACAGCCGCCCCGATTTCGAACGCGACAAGGTGAAAGACGGCTGGTCCGACCTCTACGCCATTCCCGCCAACCTGACCTGGGATCTGGGCCGATACCTCATGCTCTCCGCCCAATACGCCTTCTGGGCGCCCACCGGCTCCTACGAAAGCGGCCGCGAGCTCAACAACGGCCTCGGCTATTGGTCGCACGATTTCCGCGTCACCGGTTCCGTTTTCCCCACCGGTTCGCCGAAAACCCTCCTCAGCGTGTCGAGCCTCTACGAGCTCAACACCAAAAAACGCGGACACGACATCCACCCCGGCGACCGCCTCGGTTTAGAGTTCGGCGCATCCCATGTCTTCAACGAGTACCTCATCATCGGCCTCATCGCCGCCGCCAACTGGGAAATCACCCAGACCACCGGCTCCGAAGCCACCGACAACGGCAAAGACCGCGTGTTCAGCGCCGGCCCCGAAGCCACCCTTTTCCTCGTTCCCGGAAAATGGAGCCTCAGCCTGCGCTACCTCAAGGAATTCGCCGCGAAAGACCGCGCCGAAGGCCAGTTTTTCTACGCCTTCCTCGGTTATCAGTTCTGATTCAAAACCTTCAGCAATCGCAGAAAAGCATCTGCTGCAAAGCGGTGCTTTTCTTTTTTTGAAAGCTTTGATAGAATGGGCCGATTTGAAGGAGTGAAAACCGCATGCTGACGATTTTACTGAATGTGATTTTAGGCGTTCTCTGCGGCGCCGGCCTCGGCGCAAGCGGCATGGCCGCGCCCGGCTGGGCCATTTTCTGGGGCGTGCTCATTGCCGTTGCCGGGCAGATCGGCGCGGGATTGCTGCTGCGCAAAAAGATGCAAGGCGTGATGGACGACGTGCAGATCATCCTCAAAAACGGCCAGACCCGCATGCAGCAGAAAATCAACCGCTGGCAGCAAAAACCCGTCAGCAGCATGAAACAGGCGCAAGACGAGCTCCTCAAAGACCAGCGCGCCATGACCGCCGAAGCCCTTGCCTGCGTGGAACAGCTCACGCCGTATTACAAATGGATCCCCATGCTCCACCGCCAGGTCGAAACCATGCGCCTCCAGTTTGCCTGGCAGCTCAAAGATTTGAAACTGGTCGACCGGCTCATGCCGCGCGCCGTGATGATGGATCCGATGCTGATGTGCATCAGGCTCGCGCGCATGTACCAGCTCGATCAGCCCGCAGCGGAGATGGAGAAGGTCTTCCGCAAAAACAAAAAACGCCTCCGCTACAACCAATCCGCCCTGCTTTACGCCACCTGGGCCTGGATTTTGCTCCAGAGGAAAGATGTCGACGGCGCATTCAAGGTGCTGAACGAGGCCAACGACAAAAACGAAAACGAAACCCTCAAGCGCAACCGCGAAGCCATCGCCAACAACAAACCCGCCCACTTCAACAACGCCGGCTTCGGCGATGCCTGGTATGCGCTTTTCCTCGAAGAACCCAAAGTGCGCCAGCAGCGCGCTCAGGCCAATGGCCGTTTCTTTTAATCAATACGCAGAAAGGTATGCTTTTTCATGAATGGAAATATTGTTTGCATCGGCGCCGGTTACATTGGCGGCCCCACCATGGCTGTGATTGCCGACAAATGGCCTGACCGCAAAGTCACCGTTGTCGACATCAACGCTCAGCGCATCGCCGCCTGGAACAGCGCCGACCTTCCCGTTTACGAGCCCGGCCTCGATGAAATCGTTCGCCGCCGCCGCGGAAAAAATCTTTTCTTCTCGACCGCCGTGGAAGCCGAGATCGAAGCCTGCGACATCATCTTCGTGTGCGTCAACACCCCCACCAAACACTTCGGCATCGGCGCCGGCAAAGCCCCCGACCTGCAATACTGGGAATCGACCGCCCGCATGATTTCCCGCGTGGCGGGGCGCGATAAGATCATCATCGAAAAAAGCACCCTTCCCGTGCGCACCGCCGAGGCGATGTCGCGCATTCTGGCCGAGCACCCCGAGCATTCCTTCCAGGTGCTTTCCAACCCGGAATTCCTCGCGGAAGGCACCGCCGTAAGCGACCTGCTCAATCCCGACCGCGTGCTCATCGGCGGCCCCCAGACCCCCGAAGGCTCCGCGGCCGTGGCCGCGCTGGTCGAGATCTACGCCCGCTGGGTGCCCGCCGAGCGCATCCTCACGACCAACGTCTGGTCTTCGGAGCTCTCCAAGCTTGCCGCCAACGCCATGCTCTCCCAGCGCATCAGCTCCATCAACGCCTTTTCCGCCCTCTGCGAAGCCACCGGCGCCGATGTCGACGAGGTGGCCCGGGCCATGGGCATGGATCGGCGCATCGGTCCCAACTTCCTTAAAGCCGGCCCCGGATTCGGCGGTTCCTGCTTCAAAAAAGACGTGCTCCACCTCGTTTACCTCTGCGAAACGCTCGGCCTTCAGGAGGTCGCCGATTACTGGCATCAGATCATCCAGATCAACGACTACCAGCAGCGCCGCCTCCTCAGGCGCCTCGTCGAAGGCCTCTTCAACACCGTCACCGGAAAGCGCATCGCCGTCTTCGGGTTCGCCTTCAAAGCCAACACCGGCGATACCCGCGAAACCCCCGCCCTCACGCTCTGCCGCATGCTCGCCGAAGAGCGCGCCGCGCTTGCCGTCACCGATCCCAAAGCCATCGACAACGCGAAAAAAGACCTCGCCGGCCTCGAAGGCATCACGTACACGCCCGATCCTTACGCCGCCGCGGAAGGGGCCGACGCGATTCTGCTCGTGACCGATTGGGCCGATTATTCCAAGCTCGATTTCGCCCGCATCTACGCCGGAATGCGCAAGCCCGCCGTCATCTTCGACACCCGCAACTGCCTTGACCGCCAGGCGCTCAAAGCCATCGGCTTCACCGTCCTCAACGTCGGGAAATAACGATGGCGGAGGCGCGCCCAGTTCAGGTGCTCTCCGAGCAGGTCGCCAACCAGATCGCCGCCGGTGAAGTGGTTGAGCGCCCTGCCTCCGTGGTCAAAGAACTCCTGGAAAACGCCATCGATGCCGCCGCCACACGCATTGAAGTGGAAATCGCCGACGGCGGCCGCAAGCGCGTCGCCGTGCACGACAACGGCATGGGCATGACTCGCGACAACGCCCTCCGCGCCCTTCAGCGCCAGGCCACCAGCAAAATCAGCACCGCCGAAGACATCACCCGCATCGCGACGCTTGGGTTTCGCGGCGAGGCCATTCCCTCCATCGCCTCCGTGTCGCGCTTCACCCTGCGCACCCGCGCGGAGAGCGACGAAGCCGGCACCGAGCTCCATGTGGTCGGCGGCACCCTTGAAGACGTGACCGACGCCGGCATCCCTCACGGCACCACCGTTGAAGTGTGCGACCTCTTCTTCAACACCCCCGCCCGCAAAAAGTTCCTCCGCGCCGTCGCCACCGAGCTTACCCGCATCCGCACCGTCTTCCTCACCACCGCCCTTGCTCACCCCGCCCTCGGCTTCATCCTGCGGGCCGACGGCCGCGAGCTTTACCGCCTGCCCGAAGGCGACACCCTCGCCGATCGCATCCGCACGCTTCTCGGCGCCGACGTGGCCGATGCGCTGCTCCCCGTTGACCTGGCCGAAGGCCCCGTCCGCATCCACGGCTACATCGCCCTTCCCTCCCTCATGCGCACCGGCGCCGGCGAGCAATACCTCTTCGTCAACGGTCGCCCCGCCACCGCCTCCGCCATCCAATACGCCCTGCGCGAAGCCTATCCCTCAAAAGATCCCGACCGCCGCCCCGTCACCGTCCTCTTCATCGGGCTTCCCCCGGAAGACGTCGATGTCAACGTCCACCCCGCCAAGCGCGAAGTCCGCTTCCGCAAACCCAGCGAAGTGACCCTGGCCGTGATGCGCGCCGTCACCCGCGCCTTCAGCGTGACCGAAGAAAGTGATCTTCCCCCCGCAACGCCCTCCCCCCCCACGGCGTTTGCGCCCCCGGTTCCTCCCCCTCCCCGGCAGCTTACCTTTCTCAAAGATCCCGCCGCCGCCTATCCCTTCCCGCTTCCTCCGCTTCCCTCGTTTACCCCTCAGGAAGATCCCCTGCCGCCCCCTCCTCCCGCCGCCACGCCTGAACACGATTCCTCCCTCTGGAAATGGGTACGCGTGGCCGATATCCTCGAAGACGGTTTTGTGTTGCTCGTGACCGACAGCGGCTACGTCACCCTCGATGCCCGCGCCGCCTGGGAACGCGTGATCTACGAACGGCTCATGAGCGCTTCCGCCCCCGTCGCCAGCCAGCAGCTCCTCCTCCCCGAAACCGTTCAGCTGCCGCCCGACGATGCCGACCGCGTGCGCCGCTACCGGAAAGAACTCCAGGAAATGGGCTTTTCCGTGAATGAATTCGGCTCCCGCGACACCTTTATCCTCGATGCCCTTCCCGATGTGCTCAGCGACGTTTCCTGCCGCGAGCTCCTCATCACCCTTGCCCGCGACCTCGATCAGACCGGCGTGAAAAAAGGCGGCGACCGCTGGCGCGAAGAGACCGTCGCCCGAGCCGCCGGCCAGGCCGCCGCCGGCCTCCACCGCCGCCTCACCCCTCAAACCGCCGCCGGGCTCGTGCAGCTCCTCGCCGCCGCCCGCATGCCCTACACCTCGCCCCGCGGCCGCCCCACCATGATTCTCACCGCCTATCGCGAGCTCGCCCGCCGTTTCGGGCGTAATTGAAAATAAAAAAACCTGCCTTGTGAGCAGGTTTAAATGGTGGTGGGGCTTGGATTCGAACCAAGGAAGTCAGAGACAGCAGATTTACAGTCTGCCCCGGTTGGCCACTTCGGTACCCCACCGAAAGTGAATTGGCACGCCCAAGGAGAGTCGAACTCCTCTTACCAGGATGAAAACCTGGTGTCCTAACCGATAGACGATGGGCGCTCAGCCGTGACGCCGGTTATGGCACGCCCAAGGAGAGTCGAACTCCTCTTACCAGGATGAAAACCTGGTGTCCTAACCGATAGACGATGGGCGCTTCGGCGTCGAAAACGTGGTGAACTATAGCAAATTCCATTGAGGCGGGCAAGGGCAAATTTCATTTATTTTTTTGCCCCGCGGTTCCCCTTGACCCTCTGCGAAAAATCCGGCCGCGGTTTTGATGCGGCCGGATTTTGGAATGCGCTGAAACAGGGTGTTATTTTGTTTCTTCAAGAATAAAAACCCAGCCTTTTTGCGGCTCGACGGGAATAAGGTCGCCGTCTTTAAATGTGCGGGCGGGTTGAAAACCGTTGGATTCTGGAGCCGTGATGGCGGTCTTGGCGGGATTGAGGCCGAGCTTGGCCCAGTTGATCGCGAGGGTTATTTCCTCCGGCTTGTCGGTCCAGTTTGCCAGCGCGAGCATCACTTTTCCCGGTTTTTTGAACACGGTTACCGGAACATTCGGCGAGCTGCTCGCAACGGGGACGGCGGGATCCCAAAAGCCGATCATCTCGATGCCCGGTTCAATGCCGAAGGCGTCGAACACTTTCCACACGGGGCGGGGATCGCCGCTCCACGGCCACCGGCGGGTCATGCCGAAAACAAGGCCTTTCCAGTTGTTGGGGGCTTGGAGCATTTCGCTCATGAGCCCGAAACAAATGCCCGACATTTCCACGAGCATATAGTCGAGCGGGGCGTTGTTGACCTTGAAGCCTTCGCCGTGCCAGAGGCGGTCGTAGTAGGGGTAGAGCTCCATGAAGCAGATGTCGCTGTTGGCGAATTTGGCAAGACCGTTGTAATGGTTCCAGGAGTGCATGTCGACCTTACGCTTGCCGGGGCCGTCTTTATCGAGGATGCGGCGGGCGCGCTGCATGGATTTACGGTCAAGCGCGGTATCGTCGATGTAGATGCCGTCGATGCCCGTTTCATCGACGAGGAAGTTCAGACCTTCGAGGTAAAAATTGTTCCATCGGCTGTCGGGCGTGGTAATCACGGAAAGGTCGAGCATCCCTTTGTATTCGGGGAAGGTGATGGTTTCGCGCCAGGCCGGGACGATGTCGGGACCCACATGTTCGGCGAGCCAGGGGTGGGGGCCCTTGGCGTTGGTCACCGGCCATTTCACGCCCTCCTTGCGGGGGAGGATGATCTCGCCGTTCATGCTGTAAAGAGCGAAGAATTCGGGGATGTTTTGCGTGAGCTCACGCGTGGTGTAGTAGACTTTATACTTGATGCCGTTGTCGTGCGCCTCTTTGATCTGCTGCTTGAGGCTGCCGATGGAAAGGTCGCTGTAGGGGTAGTTGATGAAGGGATTGGCTAAACGGTTGTGGTGGATGTTGACCGTGTTGACGCCTTGCTTTTTAAGCTCGGGAAAGTTTTCGATCTGTTTGCCCGAGTTGTGGTAGTAGCGGGCGGCGAAGTGATCGGAGGGGGTGATGGGCTTGAAGGGGGTGAGGTACCAATCGGTGTTGAAGTGTTGTTTTTCGCCGGCCTTCATCGCGATGGGCGCGCTGTGGAAGCGGAGCGAAGCGCCCTCGGCATTCTTGGTCATGGTCATGCCGCCGCCGCCCCAGCTTTCGGGGAGCTTGAGCTGTTTGAAATCGTAATAGCAGTTGATGAGCGGGCGCTCGTAGTTGGCGCCCTTGAGGCGAATCATGAGGCCCTGGTTCACGCCGCCCGTCCAGAAGGCGTCTTGATGCTTGGCCACGTTCCACTTCCAATCGACTTTGGCCGGCGTTTTTTCGCCGGTGCGCCCCATGCCCATATCGTAGCGGGAGGCTTCGGGGGTCAGCGTGAAGGCGAGCGCGGCGGGTGGAAGGGTCGCATCGCGGTTGGCGGTCACGGTCATGTTGATTTCCATGAAACCGTCGTATTCGAGTTTGCCGTCGACCGTGAGGCTGAAGGCACCGTCTTTAGATTTGCTTTCGGCTTGCCAGGCACTGGCGACGGCGCCTGGGTCGACGCGTATTTTTCCGGGAATCCACTCCGTGCCGTCCAGTATGAAGGCGGGCGGTTTCAGAAAGGCTTCGCGCCCTTGCGGAAGGATGGCGGTGTTGGAGCCGTTGAAAAAACTCATGTAGCTTTTGGGGAGGCCGCTTTCATCGAGCGCGACGGTGCGCCCGAGGATGCTGAACCGGCGGTTTTTCTGATCGTAGTGAATGGGTGTGAAAGGCGCGGTCACTTCGGTGGCGCTGTGGGCGATATCGGAGTTGAGCCATTTGAGGCGGGCGAGGCGCCAGCCATCGTGAATGCCGCCGTCTTTCAACACGTCGCCGGAAATATCGAGCGTCACGGTGAAAGGCTTTTTGCCGAGAATCACTTGAAAGGAAATCGTTCCTTTGGCGTCTTCAGGAATCTGCACGCCGAACCAAAGCGGTTTGAGTTGGCGGGGTGGGACGATCTCCGGGAAAATGTCGATGCCGCGGTTGTCGGGAAGAACGCGTTCCATCGTCAGGCAAGTCACGGGGAGGGTGGTTCCTTTGATTTCGGGGCGCAAAAAACCTGTTTCCTGATTGCCGTTGAGCACCGCGATTTGGAAGACGTAATACTCGCCGGGCTGGGCCTTGCCGCGAAAACGGTCGTAATTTTTCGCATCCTTTTCAAACCAGTGCGCGGGAACGGTTCGCACGCGCACCGGCCGCTGACGGTCTTCCCCGAAAAGCCAGAAGGGCGCCGGATTGGCCTTCTTGAAGGCTTCGAGCGTTTCGGGCGCGACGGCTTTCTCCATGAGGTCAAGCGACGAGGCGATGGCGCCGGTTGTGGCTTCGGGCATATTGTAATTGCCGTCGTCGGCGGCAATCGCGAACGATGCGAGCAAGAGGAAAGCGGGCAATGCGTGTTTCATATCAAACTCCTTCGCCTCAAAGTATACCCGATTCACGCTTGACCGGGCAACCATAAAGAAATGAAAAAAGCCGTGCGTCTTCGTAAGAACACACGGCTCAACGGATTGTGTCGCTTTCGTTAGAGCAGGTTTCGAATGAGATTTCCGGATTTTGCGAAGGTGATTTTTGATTTTGACAAACGCTTGAAGTAAGCCGTAGCAACGCTACGGCGATCTGAAAGGGTGAAGTCAAAAACAAAAAGTACCGAGAAAAAGCGGAAAGATCAATCGAAAC
>JAVBLT010000060.1:0-6267 GCA_031553315.1 Kiritimatiellia bacterium | reverse complement strand
AACGAATCGCTCACAACCTATCGCAAGGATATCACCCGCGTGCCGTTCACCTCCCCGGGCAACGCCTGGTTCGCCGCCGGCGACCTCGGCGCCCTGCGCACCGGCACGCTCGAAAACGGTAAAAAAGCGGTGATGTCGGTCTCGCTCAAAGGATCGGGGCGCCTGAGCTTCGATGCCGCCGTCACCGGCGGCGCCCTCGCCTACGCCATCGGCCGCGGCACGCCGGCAGCCTATACCGGCTCCGCAATCGAAGTGCCCGCCGGCACGCAAACCGTAACGCTCACCTTCACGGCGCAGGCAGGCGGCGGCTCGGCGGCCATCAGCAACATCCGCTGGGAACCCGGCGACGATGTGCTCCGCACGGGAACCTTCACCGGCTTCATTGCCGGCAGCGATGGAAGCAAAGTCGGCCGTTTCACCGCGACGGCAAGCGCAACCGGCACCGTTTCCGGAAAGCTTGAATTCCCTTCCGGCGCCTACACCTTCAAAGGCACGCTCGATGCCGACGGCAGAATCAGCGCCCTTGCCGCCCGGCGCGGCACGCTCGACACAATCGCCGGCCTTGATCTCGCCATTGTCATCGATCCGGATCGCCTGGCGTACATGACGCTTGCCAACGCGACCTATACCGGAAGCGCCGCCCGCAACATGTGGGTCGACAAACCCGCCAACCCGCTCGCTCCCGCCGCCCTCCTCGGCCGCTACTTCACCGCCGCGATCGACGGCGCCGCAGAAGGCACCGACATCTACGGCAGCGGCTACTTCACGCTGACCGTTTCCGCCAGCGGCAGCGCCCGATATTCCGGCGTGCTGGCCGACGGCAGGGCTTTCAGCGGCTCCAGCCCCTTGATGATGACGCCCGACAGCGCTTTCCTCGCGCTCTACACCGCACCCGGCGCATACAATGGCGGCTGGTTCGCGCTGCGCCCATTCATCGACGCGGCCACGGGAGCCTTCACCTCCGCCGATTCCGCCTCCTGGGTCAACCGTTCGAACAAGGCTTCAGCCTATTCGCAAGACGGCACCTTCGACCGTTCCGTCGGCGCCGTTTCGGGCGGCCTCTACAACACGAAATCGGCGCTGGCCGATCACTACGCCAACGGGATTCTCATCGGGAAGTTCAGCGAAGATTCAAAACCCGAAAGCGTCTTCACCGTCAACCGCGTCAAACCCCCGGTCGAAGCCAGCCTCTGGGGATCCTCGGCAGGCGCGGTCGAATGCGCGCTCAACGCCCGCGGCGCCTTTGAAGCCGCATCGGAGCTGGATGTCAAAGGCCGCATTTCACTCTCGGTGAACAAAAGCACAGGCCTTTTCACCGGAAAAATGTTTGCCGATTACCATCCCGGCGGCGCCGCGGCGGCAACGCGTCGTTCGATGACCTATAAAGGCGTCATGCTTCAACCGGAGGGACAGGCCCAAGCCGGCGACACCGCCGGCCGCGGATTCTACACCTATCCCAAAGTCTTTGACGGCGGCACGGCGACCGAATCGGGTGATGTCGTGCTGACCAGCCGATAAAGCATCGCGCATTCATTGAGAAAAACCGGTTCGGGCTTCGGCGGAATGCCGCCTTGCCCGGGCCGGTTTCCTTATTTAAAGGCGCAGCCATCGGAAGAAAGCGTGAAAAGGCTTGAATCACGTTTTTTTACCTTGATAAAAAAAGCAAAGTGTGGCAACTTTACTCCACTTGGCGCTTTGTAAGCGCCGGGAGGGTTGTCGTTTTTCGTTTCGGAAGGGTCATTGAGAATGTCTAAACGCCTGAAGGATGCGCTTGAAGGCTGGAGCGCGGTGCGCAGCGCGGAGCTGTACAACGTGGCGGCATGGAGCAACGGGTATTTTGAAATCACGCCCGACGGGTTCGCCGCCGTGAACCTCAAGCATGGCGGCAAAGAGCGCGCCATTAAGCTTTACGACATTGTACAGGGGCTTTACGAGCGCGACATCGGCCTGCCGGTGCTGCTGCGCTTCAGCGATCTGCTGGCGGCGCGCATCCGCCTGCTCAACGAGTCCTTTGCCAAAGCGATTGAGAATTACAGCTACAAAGGCGTCTACCGCGGCGTTTACCCCATCAAAGTCAACCAGCAGCAACAGGCGGTGCTTGATGTGGTCACCCACGGCCGCCCCTGGCACCACGGCCTCGAAGCAGGCTCAAAAGCGGAGCTCATCGCCGCGCTGGCCTATATGCACGATCCCGAGGCATTCATCGTCTGCAACGGTTACAAAGACGCCGAATTCGTGCAGCTTGCGCTCTCTTCCCTCAAAATGGGCCTGCAGACGATGCTCGTGCTCGAATCGGTCGAGGAGCTTGAAATTATTTTGCAAGTGGCCGAAAAGATCGGCGTGCGCCCGCGCATCGGCATGCGCGTGAAGCTCTCAAGCCGCGTGGGCGGCAAGTGGTCGGAATCGGGCGGCGACAGAAGCGTGTTCGGGCTGACGCCTTCACAGCTCATTCAGGCCGTCGACCGCCTCCGCCGCAACGACATGCTCGATTGCCTGGAAATGCTCCACTACCACCTCGGTTCGCAGGTGCCCAACATCCGCGAAATCCGCGACACCATCAAAGAAGCCTCGCGTTTCTATGTGGGCCTCGTGAAAGAAGGCGCGCCGATGGGCATCCTGGATATCGGCGGCGGCCTCGCGATCGACTACGACGGCTCCCACACCAATTTCGAAAGCAGCGCGAACTACGACATCTCCGAATATTGCGCCGACGTGGTCGAAGGCATCATGAACGCGTGCGACGATGCGGGCGTGGCCCACCCCACCATCATCAGCGAATCGGGCCGCGCGCTCATCGGCTACTATTCAGTCCTCCTCGTCGACGTGCTGGGCGTGGCCAATTACGAAGTGGCCAACCCGCCCGGCGAAATGGGCGCCGACCTGCCCGAATGCATTATCAACCTGCTCGACGTGGCCAAAAACCTGCGCACGAAAAATCTTCCCGAATATTTCAACGACGCTCTCTACTACCGCGAAGAAATTCAAAAAGGCTTCAAACACGGCCTCATTTCATTGCGCCAGCACGCCGCGGCAGACCGTCTTTTCTGGCACATCCTCACCCGCATCAAAGCCGAAATCCCCAAGCTCAAATATGTGCCCGAAGACCTCCTCGGCCTCGACGAACTCATGGCCGATATTTACTATTGCAATTTCAGCGTGTTCCAATCCCTGCCCGACGCATGGGCCATCGACCAGCTCTTCCCCATTCTCCCCATTCACCGCCTCAACGAAAAACCCACCCGCTCCGCGCAGCTTTCCGACATCACCTGCGATTGCGACGGCCGCCTCGACACATTCATTGATCTGCACGACGTGAAAAAATCGCTCCCCCTTCACCCCATCCGGGAAGGCGAAGACTATATTCTCGGCGCCTTCCTCGTGGGCGCCTATCAGGAGACCCTCGGCGATCTGCACAACCTCTTCGGCGACACCAACGTCGTCAGCGTGCACCTCGACGACGACGGCGACGTGGAGTATGAGGAACAAGTGGAGGGCGACTCCGTGGGCGACGTACTCTCCTACGTGGAATACAAAACCCCCGACCTCGTCAACCGCTTCCGCCGCCTCACCGAATCGGCCCTCAAAGCCAAACGCATTACCCCCGCCGAGCGGCGCGAGATCGTCCAGGCCTACGAAAACGGCCTGCGCGGCTACACCTATTTCGAACTTTAATTCTTCAAGGAGATTCCATCATGGCACGAATTCTGATGATCGGCGCCGGCGGCGTGGGCGGCGTGGTCGCGCACAAACTGGCACAGCTTCCCGAAGTGTTCACCCATATCATGCTCGCCAGCCGCACCCGGTCGAAGTGCGATGCCCTGGCCGCCCAGCTTCCACGCCCCGTGGAAACCGCCCAGGTCGATGCCGACAACGTGCCCGAGCTCGCGGCCCTGATCAGGCGTTTCAAGCCCGACATGGTTCTCAACGTAGCCCTCCCCTACCAAGACCTTCACATCATGGACGCCTGCCTCGAAACCGGCGTGCATTATCTCGACACCGCCAATTACGAACCCCTCGACACCGCCAAATTCGAATACAAATGGCAATGGGCCTACGACGAGCGCTTCCGCAAAGCCGGCCTGATGGCCCTGCTCGGATCGGGCTTTGACCCGGGCGTCACGAGCATCTTCTGCACCTACATCCAGAAACACTACATTCCGCACATCGAAGAAATCGACATCATCGACTGCAACGCAGGCAACCACGGCCAGCCCTTCGCCACCAACTTCAACCCCGAAATCAACATCCGCGAAGTGACCGCCCCCGGGCGCTACTGGCAAAGCGGCGAATGGATTGAAACCGCCCCCCTCTCCGTGAAACACCCCTTCGCCATGCCCGAAAACCTCGGCACGCTCAACACCTACCTCATGTATCACGAAGAGCTCGAATCGCTCGGCCGCTGGATCCCCGGCCTCAAGCGCGCGCGGTTCTGGATGAGCTTCTCCGAAAATTACCTCAAACACCTCGAAGTGCTTCAAAACATCGGCATGACCCGCATCGACCCCGTGCAATTCCAGGGGCGGGAGATTGTGCCCATTCAATTCCTCAAGGCCCTCCTCCCCGACCCCGCCTCGCTGGGACCGCTCACCAAAGGCAAGACCTGCATCGGCTGCCAGGTGAAGGGGCGCGACGCCGCAGGCACCCCCAAAACAGTCTACATCTACAACATCTGCGACCACGAGGAATCCTACCGCGAAGTGAAAGCCCAGGCCATTTCCTACACCACCGGCGTCCCCGCCATGATCGGCGCGCTCATGATGATGAGCGGCACCTGGAAAGGCCAAGGCGTCTTCAACATGGAACAGTTCGACCCCGACCCCTTCATGGATGCGCTCAACCGCCACGGCCTGCCCTGGAAAGTCATCGAAGGCACCGTGTTCAACGCATAAGGAACCCCTCATGACCGTCGCCCTTTTGATGACGACCTGCTCCATTTTCGGCGCCGCCTTCATGACGTTTCACTTCACAGCCGGCAGCGGCCTTGGCCTCCTTGCCAAAGGGTCGCTTCTGGCGTTTTTCATCATCGCCTTCTTCGCGCCTCTGCTCACCTTCGACCGTTCCGGCCACGGCAGCGGAATCCTCTACAGCCTGTATTACCACACCCTCTACACCCTCTTCGTCACGGCCTACCTGCTGCTCATCCTCCTCATTGCGCGCGAACTCTGCTGGAAGCCCGCCTACTGGCTGAGCGGCGGCACCCTCCACGCCTTCCTCGGCGACCGCGCCGTCATCCGCAAAGCCGACCTGATCACCATCGCCATCGCCCTGCTGACCGGGTTTTACGCGCTCTACAGCGGTCTGAAAGTACCCGCACTGCGCACCCTCACCCTCCATTCGCCCAAAATCACCGCCCCCGTCACACTCGTCGTCCTCGCCGATTTGCACCTGCACCGCACCCTGCCCCTCGCCAAAATGCGCGGCATTGTGGAGCAGACCAACGCCTTGAATCCCGATCTGATTCTCCTGCCCGGCGACACGCTCGACGACCGCTCCGACAACATCCGCCCCCATCTCTCGCTTCTGAAAGACCTCCACGCCAGGCACGGCATTTACGCCGTGGCCGGCAACCACGACCTCTACGTGGGCGAACGCATGGCCGAGCAAGCCATCCGCGAAGCCGGAATCACCTGGCTTCAAAACAGCGGAAAAGCCATTTCACCCGACCTCTACATCGCCGGCGTGCCTTATCGCGGCACCTCCAACTCCCCCTACGACCGCCGCATGAAAGTCGACTACGCCACCGCCTTCGCCAGCCGCCCCGCCGGATCGGATCCCTACACCATCCTCCTCGCCCACACCCCCAAAGAGACCCGCTATGTGCCCGAAGGCAAAGTCGACCTCCAGCTCGCGGGCCACACCCACGGCGGCCAGATCTTCCCCTTCCACTTTTTCAGCTGGAAGCTCAACGACTTCTTTCTCCAGGGGCTTTATTCCATCGGCGACATGCGCCTTTACATCTCGCGCGGCTCCGGCCAATGGGGACCTCAGCTACGCCTCTTCGCACCCAGCGAGATCACGGTCATCCGCCTCGAACCGGAACCAAAAGAGCAATAAGAAACATCGCCGCCGACCTTTGCCGAGCTGAGAGCAGATTAAAGAAACGCTGATTAGAACAAGTTTCTGTTGTGTTTTCCGTTCTTATGTAATATAATTTTGTGCATGAAAAGACACACACAAGCGATCCGAGAGAGCGCGATTCGAGCCTGTGAAGAAGGTAAGGATTCACAAGGGAAAATTGCATTCATACATGGTGTCAGCGATCGAACG
>JAVBLT010000017.1:0-98493 GCA_031553315.1 Kiritimatiellia bacterium | reverse complement strand
CCCGTTCGACTTGCATGCCTAATCCACGCTGCCAGCGTTCGTTCTGAGCCAGAATCAAACTCTCAGTTAAAATTGTTGAGCCGATGAATCCTTTCGGGTTCATCTCTCGGTTTTATTGATAGGTCCTGATCCGGCACAAGCTTCTTACTGTTCTTGCGCATCCCTTCCAGACCAAGAGCCTGAAGAGATGCCGTTGAGCGATTCCACTTTTCAAAGAGCAATTCGCATCTTGGCGGCGTCACCACCTACCGTGCTGCGAAACGGGTTGCAATGTACCAAATGCAGGGGGTGTTGGCAATAGGAAAAATAAAAAAAACTCAATCAAGAAATAACTGATTGAGTTTTCGAATAATTTCGATTGTTGCTTTTTAAACTGGCGCTAAAAAAATGAATGCAGAGGATTTGAGGGCGCTTAAATTTTGGGTAAAAATGGGGCGGTTTTAACCATGAGGTAGTTTTCGAGCGATTTGTTTCGCGATTGTTTGCGTTGTTTTTGCCTGACGGTGAATCCATGATGCTGAAAAAAGGGTTTGGCGGTGATGCTGGCTTCTGTGGTTATTTCAGGGTTGCCTTGTTGGATGGCTTTCTTTTCAAGTTCGCTTAAAAGAAGGCTGGCGATGCCTTGGCGCTGATGGTCTTTGTGGGTGAACATGAAATCGAGGTAGCCGGTTGGGGTGAGGGAGGCAAAACCAACGATTTTTTCATTATGGATGGCGACGATGAAATACTGGCTGGCTATTTTTTCGCTCCACCGGGGGTCGGTATGCCAGGAGGACCAATCGTCGATCTGGTCTTGGGGGTAATCTCTGGCGTTGATGGTTTGGATGGTTTCGTAAAAGAGGCGTGTGATTTGGGGGAGGTCGGCGGGGGTGGCTTGGCGGATTTTCATTTTTTTGTGATGTCCATTTTTTTGCGGAGGGCTTTGAGGTCGTCGCGGAGGAGGGCGGCGCGCTCGAATTCGAGGGCTTCGGCGGCTTGGTACATCTGCTGCTCGAGGGTGAGGAGGGTGGCGGCGAGGTCGTATTCGGGGGAGGTTTCGGCGACGGAGAGGGCGGCGAGGGTGTCGTCGTCGCCGGGGTATTCGTAGCCGGTGTCGAGCTTTTCTTTGAAGGTGCGGTTGACGGTGCGGGGGGTGATGTGGTGCTCTTGGTTGTAGGCTTGCTGGGCTTGGCGGCGGGCTTGGGTGGTATCGAGGGTGGCTTGGATGGCGGCGGTGATTGTGTCGGCGTAGAGGATGGCGCGGCCTTGGATGTGGCGGGCGCAGCGGCCGATGGTTTGGATGAGGGAGGTTTCGGAGCGGAGGAAGCCTTCTTTGTCGGCGTCGAGGACGGCGACGGTGGTGACTTCGGGGAGGTCGAGGCCTTCGCGGAGGAGGTTGATGCCGATGAGGCAGTCGAAGGTGCCTTTGCGGAGGCGGCCGAGGATGGCGACGCGTTCGATGGCGTCGATGTCGGAGTGGAGGTATTCGACGCGGATGCCGATTTCGCGGAGGTAGAGGGTGAGGTCTTCGGAGGAGCGTTTGGTGAGGGTGGTGACGAGGATGCGGCCGCCTTGCTCGACGACGCGGCGGATTTCTTCGATGAGGTTGTCGATCTGGTTGGCGAGGGGGCGGATTTCGATGGGGGGGTCGAGGAGGCCGGTGGGGCGGATGATTTGTTGGGCGGTGGTGGCGGAGGTTTGTTTTTCGAAGGTGCCGGGGGTGGCGGTGGTGAAGAGGAGGCGGGGGGTGCGGTCGAGGAATTCGTCGAAGGTGAGGGGGCGGTTGTCTTTGGCGGAGGGGAGGCGGAAGCCGTTGTCGACGAGGGTTTGTTTGCGGGCCTGGTCGCCGTTGTACATGGCGCGGATCTGGGGGAGGGTGACGTGGGATTCGTCGATGATGCAGAGGAAGTCGGGCCCGAAGTAGTCGATGAGGGTCGGGGGGGGCTCGCCGGGGGGGCGGCCGGCGAGGGGGGCGGAGTAGTTTTCGATGCCGTTGCAGTGGCCGAGCTCTTTGAGCATGGCGACGTCGAACTCGGTCCGCTGGCGGAGGCGCTGGGCTTCGAGGAGTTTTCCGCGCGCTTCGAAGGCGACTAATGACTGGTTCATCTCGGCGCGGATGCGGTCGAGGGCGGCTTCGATGCGGTCGCGGGGCATGACGAATTGTTTGGCGGGGGAGATGAGGAGGGAGGGGATGGGGGCGCCGGTGCGGCCGGTGGTGGGGTTGAGCTCGTGGAGGGTTTCGATTTCATCGCCGAACCAGGTGATGCGGATGCCGGTGGTGGTGTAGGCGGGGAAGAGGTCGACGGTGTCGCCGCGCACGCGGAAGACGCCGGGCTGGGGCTGGTAGTCGTTGCGGAGGTATTGGATTTCGACGAGCTGGGCGAGGAGGCGGTCGCGGGGGATGTTCTGGCCGGGGCGGAGGGTGATCATGAGGCCGCGGTAGTCTTCGGGGGAGACGAGGCCGTAGATGCAGGAGACGGAGGCGACGATGACGACGTCTTTCCGCCCGAGGAGCGAATGGCTGGCGGCGAGGCGGAAGCGCTCGATTTCTTCGTTGATGGAGGCGTCTTTTTCAATGTAGGTATCGGTCTGGGGGATGTAGGCTTCGGGCTGGTAGTAATCGTAGTAGCTGACGAAGTATTCGACGGCGTTGTCGGGGAAGAAGCTTTTGAGCTCGGCGTAGAGCTGGGCGGCGAGGGTTTTGTTGTGGGAGATGACGAGGGTAGGCCGGGCCCATTTTTGGATGATGTTGGCCATGGTGAAGGTTTTGCCGGATCCGGTGACGCCTTGGAGGGTGAGGCGCCCTTCGCCGCGCCGAAGGCCGGCGAGGAGGGTCTCGATGGCCTGGGGCTGATCGCCCATGGGCTCGAAGGGTGCGGCAAGGCTGAAGGCGGCCTGCCCGGCGCGCTCGCCTTCGAAGCGGGTTTCAAACTCCATGGCGTTTACTCCGCGGGATGGCCGACGGTCTGACCGAAGAGGACGTTTTCGGTGGCGCCGAGGGCGAGGTGTTTTTTCATGGCGTCGCGGTTGATTTGGCCGCGGAAGACGGTGTTGAGGGTGTTGGCGGCGCAGAAGAGGTAGATGTTTTGGCCGATGAAGGCGGCGTCGACGCCGGCAATTTCGCGTTTTTGGATTTTTTCATCGGCGGTGAAGACGATGGAGAGGGGCGAGCCGCCGGCGTCTTGGGTGAAATCGCCTTTTTTGACGAGGGTCAGGGTGTGCTCTTTGGGGTTGTAAAGGTAGGCGCCTTCGGTGGTGACGGCGTAGAGGTTGACGGCCTGGCGGTTCATGGCGGAGGGGGCGGTGCGTTTGCCTTCATCGGGGCGGTTCACGCCGTTTGCGGCCCAGAGGAGGTCGCCGAGCTCCTGGTGGGTGAGGGCTTTGGGGGAGAACTGCCGGGTGGTTTTCCGGTTTTTGAGGGCGGTCATGAGGGTGACGGGGTTATCCATCCTCACGGAGGGCAGGGCGATGGTCTCGCGCGGGGTCTCGGCGGGCTCGGATGCGGCGCGGGCGGTACACAGGAGGGTGGCTGCGAAGACGAGGCCCAACCCGGCGGCAAAAGCGATTTTTTTCATGGCTTTCTCCTTTTCCTTGCGGTGTTTGCGTCGTGTAAACGTCTTTAAAACAACTCTGACTCTTCTCCCGCTTGAAGATGCTATCACGCTCCGTTGAAAAAACATATTCTTTTTTAAGGATTTTCATCGATAGATATCAAGCGCTTTGACGAGCCAACGTCTATTCTTTTTTCCGACAAAGTGCCACATCTCGTCAAACTCCATTTCAAGCGTCTCTCCCGATAAGGCCGGATTCTGCGTGTGCGCACCTGCGGCGACAATTCACCGATAGGCTTGCGACGGCATCGCGGAGGGCGGCGCGGCGGCGGGTCATGCGCGGTTCCGCTGGCGGCGGATGGCTTGGGCGAGCGTTTCGAGGCGCGGGCGGGCGTGGCCGTAGAATTGTTTCCAGGCGGGGCAGAGGTGGCTGAGGGCGGAGGGGGGGCGGTTCTTGGGGCAGTCGCCACGGCAAAGGTCGAGGTGGGGGCAGGCGGCGCAGGCGGGGTTCCACTGGCGTTTACGGGCGCCGAAGGCGGCGAAAAGGGGGGAGTCGAGGAGTTCGTCCCAGTCGTGGGTGAGGATGTTGCCGAGGCGGTATTGGGGGCGGACGTGGAAATCGCAGGGGTAGACGTCGCCGTTGTGCTCGATGACGAGGTATTGGCGGCAATCGGTTCCGAGGGTGCAGGCGTGGATTTCGCCGGTGGCGAGGCGGGCGAGGAGGGCGTCGAAAAGGCGGACGGAGACGCGGTGTGTATCGGTCGCGTGCCAGTGGTCGAAGAGGCGGCAGAGGAAATCGCCCCATTGCTTCGGTGTGACGGTGTAGGGCGCGGGGGAACCGCCGGGTGTGAATTCCACGCATTCGATGTATTGGTGGAAGCAGGTGCCCAAATCGTCGCGCAAATAATCGTAGAGGGCTTCGGGTTGGTCTACGTTGGCCTGGCTCACGAGGGTGAGGATGTTGAACGGGGCTCCGGCTTCGCGCAGATTTTGGATGCCGCGCATCACGGCGGCATGGGAGCCGAGGCCGCCGGCGGTGCGGCGCTGGGCGTCGTGGACGGCGGGGGGGCCGTCGACGCTGACGCCGGTGAGGAAGCGGTTTTTTGCGAGGAAGGCGGCGAGGCTCGGGGTGATGAGTGTGCCGTTGGTCTGCACGCTGTTGGCGATCACGGCGCCGGGGCGGCCGTAGATGTGCTCAAGGCGGATCACTTCGCGGTAAAAGGTCTCGCCCATGAGGAGCGGCTCGCCGCCCTGAAAGGCGATGGTGTGAACCGGCATGGGCAGGGCGAGGTAGCCGCGCACGAGGCGCTGGAGCACTTCGGGGGGCATGCGGTGGATGTTGCTTTCGGGGTAAAGCGAGGCGCGGTCGAGGTAAAAGCAATAGTCGCACCGGAGGTTGCAGTCGGCGGAGGCGGGTTTAACGAGGAGTGAGAAGGGGCGGCTCATGGGTTTCTTGCGATGAGTTGTTTCACGGCTTCGAAGAAGGCGGGCTGTTCATTCGAAACCTGCTCTAAGAAATAAAAACCGGCCCAACTTGGCAAAGTAAGGCCGGTTTTCAGTATCAGGTGAAAAAAGGCGCTTATTCGTCGTCGGCGTCGATCTCTTCCAGGTCGACCTCGATCTCGTCGTCCATGCCGAAGGGGCAGCAGCCCATCATCTCCGTGAAGGTTTCAAGGGCCTTGACGAAGGCCACGTATTGATCGACGGTGATGGAGGCTTTGACGGTGACGGTTTGGCCTTCGGGCGCGCCGACTTTCACGGAGGCGAGCACGGCTGCAAGGTTGGCGACCATGGGCGCCATTTCGGGAGGCATCTGGGTGGCGGCCATTTCAAGCGCGGTCTTGGCAATCACTTTGTAGCCGATGGCGGCTTCCTGAATTTCGGTGGCTTTGTCTTCCGAGGCGGCGGTGAAGGTGACGGCGTAATGGAAGCTGTTGGCGCTTTCGGTCGCGACCACTTCGCAGGCTTTCATGGTGATAAAGGCGTCGACCACCGGAATGGCGGTTATTTTATCGATTTCGGCTTTGGCTTCGGGCTCCACCGCGGCGATGCGCTCAAGCAGCGCGGCCGCCATCTTGTCCACCGGCTGGATCACTTCGCGGCCAACCATGCCTTTTTCAAGCACGAACGCCTTGGCGAAGGGGCTATCGGCCTTGAGTGTGCTTCCGCTCTTGGGCAAAGCGCCGGCGCTGGAGAAGCGCAGGGTGTTTTGGGCGGTCGCTTCAAAGGTGAGCGTAAAGCCTTCGGCCAGCGGCGGATAAAACTCGGCGACCTCGGCGGGGAGCTTGTCTTTGGCGGCGGTGAAGACGATGCTGGGGCCAAACTTCGTTTTACCGATCGACACGGCGACGTCTTCCCCGGCGGGATCTTTTTTCACTTCTTTCTGAATGAAAGGCGTTTGGGCGATTTTTTTGATGATTCCGGGCGCGTCGAAATCGCCGTCCATATAGACAATGAAGCCATTGGGCAGGTTTTTCGCGTCGGCGGTGATGCCGACGGCGGAGGTCTTGGCGTTTTTCATCAGATCCATCACGCCGAGCTCCTTGAGGCGGGCGGTGATTTCATCGGGATACATTTTAAGGGCCGCCTCGGGGGTGACGCCTTTTTCTTCAAGCTTTTTCGTAAAGGTGGAGCGGCTGACGTCGCTTGCGGCAAGCAAAACGAGGTTGCCCGGGAGCTGTTCGAGCGCGGGCAGCGCGAAAGAGACCGTCGCCAGCGAGAGGGCGAGACCGGCACCGAGAACAAAACGTTTCATAAACAACGCCTCCTTTCAATGTTTAAAGGCTGGGATAAAGTGTAGCAAATCACGCACCGCCTTGCAAATGCTTTCTTGGGGGGTTGGAACATATCAAAAAATGCGCGCTACAGGTAGCGCAGGGATTGGGCTTTGAGGAGCATGTCTTTGGCGACGGGGAGGGCTTCGGCGGCGCCGAAGCCGCCTTCTTCCACAATCACGGTGATCACGAGCTTGGGGTTTTTGCGGGGGGCGAAGCAGGTGAACCAGGAGTTGTCGCTGTCGCGGCCGGTTTGGGCGGTGCCGGTTTTTCCGCAGACTTCGAGGCCGGGAATGTCGGCGCCTTTTCCTGTGCCTTCGACCACGGCGCGGCGCATCATGGCGGTCACTTTTTGGGCGGTTGAAGCTTGCCACACGCGGGTTGAGGCGGGGGGGGCGCCGGCCAGGAGGCGGGGCTCGAAGAGTTCGCCGCCGCGGGCGATGGCGGCGGTGAAGAGGGCCACGTGGAGGGGGGTGAGCTCGAGGGCGCCTTGGCCGATGGAAATATGGGCCATGCCGCGCTGGTTTTGGGTGAGGTCGGGGAGGGCGCCGGGGAGGGTGGAGAGGGTGCGGTCGCCGCAGGCGGCGAGGGTGAGGCTTTCGGTGAGGCGGAGGCGGCGGGCGGCGGCGAGGAGGAGGGGGAAGGGGAGGTGTTCCACGCCGAGGCGGGCGAAGTAGGCGTTGGAGGAGTGGAGGAAGGCGGCGGGGAGGTCGATTTTGCCCCAGCCGGGCCAGGCGCGGTTTTTGCGGAGGGCGGCGTAATACTCGCTGTCGCGGATGGGGGGGGTGCCGCGGGAGGGGGTGTAGCCTTCGGCGGGGGCTTCGAGCTCGGGGGTTTTGCCGGCTTCGAGGGCGAGGGCGGCGATGACGATTTTAAAGGTGGAGCCGGGGGCGTAGCGGCCGCGGAGGGCGCGGTTGAGCTGGGGGTTGTCGGGGCTGTTGGCGGTTTGGGCGAAGCGCTGCATGTCGACCCCGGGGGAGGAGACGAGGGCCCGGATGGCGCCGGTGCGGGGATCGAGGGCGACGATGGCGCCGCGGCGGCCTTTGAGGAGCTCGTAGCCGGTGCGCTGGAGGTTGAGGTCGAGGGTGAGGGTGATGTCGGCGCCTTGGGCGGCGGGGGGTTCGAGGAGCATGCGGCGCAGGGTTTGGTGGGGGCGCTCGGCGTCTTGGTCGGGGGGCGGGGCGAGGCCGCCGAGGAGGGGATCCATGACGTATTCAATGCCGGCTTTGTTGTAGCCGAGGGGGTGGAAGGAGGCGGGGCCGAGGGCGGTCTGGCGGGCGCGGCGCCGACCGGCCACGGGGGCGGCGAGGATGCGGCCTTTGCAATCGAAGATCATGCCGCGGGTGATCATGGTGCGGGAGGTGTCGGCGGGGCGGGGGTCGTAGGTGTTGACGAGGGCGCGGAAGGGGGCGGATTGGAACCCCGTCATCTGCCAGCAGGCCTGGTGGAGGAGGAGGGCTGCGAAGAGGAGGCCGTAGAAGAGGGCGAGGAGGTTGGGGCTCCGGCGGGGGCGCATGAGGGCGAGGCCGCCGAGGGCGACGAGGAGGAGGCCGAGGAATGCGGCGCGGAGGAGGGCGCCGAGGGAACCGCTTTCGGAGAGGATCGCTGTGAGGAGGCGTTCCACGAGGGGAGACCTTTTTAATCGGAACCTGCTCTAACGCCCGGAGTAGAGGCGGTCGACGAGTTTGTCGGGGAGGTTGGCGCGGCGGACTTTGGCGATGGCGGTCTCGACGTCGTAAGGGACGCGGCGGAAGATGATGTTGCAATCCATGAGGCCGCGGGCGGCGTAGATGGCGTAGGAGGCTTCGGGGATGCCGTCGCGCGGCTGGCCCACGCTGCCGACGTTGATGAAGTACATGCCTTTGTCGAGCAGGCCGCTGGTGGGGGGGATGCGTATGAGGCGGTCGCCGTTGCGGCTGAAGATCATGGGCACGTGGGTGTGGCCGTGGAAGCAGACGCGGGTCTTCTGGGCGTTGAAATTGTCGGCGGCGTCGTATGCGTCGAAGACGTAGCGCCAGTGTTTGGGGTTGTCGAGGGTGCTGTGGACGGCGGTGATGCCTTGGGTTGTGGCGGTGAGGGGGAGGCTGCGCAGCCAGCGGAGGTCGGCGTCGGAGAGTTGGCGGCGGGTCCATTCGATGACGCTGGCGGCGGTGTCCTGGAAGTCGTTGATGTCGACGGCGGGGTCGGAGCAGTAGTAGTCGTGGTTGCCGCAGACGGTGACGCAGCCGAGCTCGCGGATGAGGGCGATGCAGGCGCAGGGGTCGGCGTTGTAGCCGACGACGTCGCCCAGGCAGATGAAGTCGGTGACTTCCTGGGTGCGGGCGTCATCCAACACGGCGGTGAGGGCTTCGAGGTTGGCGTGGATGTCGCTGATGAAGGCGATTCGGCGTTCGCGTGGCATGGCGCACCTTGGTGGGCTCAGGATATGCGCAGGATCGCGGCGGCGATCGCCATATCTTCGGCGGTGGTTATTTTGATGTTGGGCCGGGTCCACTCAACGAGGCGGGGCTTTGCGCCGGTGGCTTCAAGCACGGAGGCGTCGTCGGTGAAGGTGTCGGATTTCTTTTCGGCGGCCTGGCGGTAGGCGTTGAGGATGGCTTCGTATTGGAAGGTCTGGGGGGTGGCGGCGGCCCAGAGGGCGGCGCGGTCGGGGGTGGCGGCCACGAACATGCCTTTTTCGGCGATTTTGATGGTGTCGGTCACGGGCGCGGCGGCGATGCCGCTGCCGTAGCGGCGGGCGTATTTGATGGTTTCGGAGATGAGCTCGGCGGTGACGCAGGGGCGGGCGGCGTCGTGGATGACCGCATAGCGGGTATCGGGGTCGGCTTCTTTGAGGCCGTTGAGGACGGAGTCTTGGCGGCGGGCGCCTCCGGCGACGATGGCGCGGATTTTGGAGATGCCGAACATCTGGCAGACGCCTTTGGCGGCGTTGAGCTGTTCTTTGCGCACGGTGAGGACGATCCGGTCGATGTCGCTGCATTTTTCGAAGGCGAGCAGCGACCAGGCTAAAACCGGGCGTGATCCGAGGCTGAGAAAGCATTTGTCGGCGGCGCCCATGCCCATGCGTTCGCCTTTTCCACTGGCCAAAATAATTGCTGTAACCATTTTTCGACTCTCCAAGTTCTGAATATCCGCTATTTGTGCCCTATTTTATCAGGCGGGGGGTTTGAAGGCAAGCGATTCCGGCCTTTTTTATGGGAATGAAAACAAAAGGAAGCACGCGGGCGGGTTGTTTCAGGTGAAAAACCGGCCGAGCTCGGGGGCGAGTGCCTCGGCGAGGTAGGGTTTTACGCTCCAGAAGTCGCGCAGCTCGATGTATTCGCGCACGGCTTCAATGCGGCCGGGCTTCACGCCGAGCTCGGCGCGGATGAGGATGTTGCGGGCGGTGGCGTCGGCGGCGACAAACTCGACCACGCGGGTGCGGTAGCCGAGGATGCGCAGGATCTGGGCGCGGAAGGTGTCGGTGAGGAGGTCGGCAAGGCGCTCGCGGATGATGCCGTGGCGGAGGAGGGCGCGCAGGGGGCCGCCGCCGGCGGAGAGGGCGCTGTGGAGTTCGTGCTGGCAGCAGGGGGCGCAGAGGATGGCGCGGGCGCCTTTGCGCACGGCGAGGGCGAGGGCGTCGTCGGTCGCGGTGTCGCAGGCGTGCAGGCTTGTCACGAGGGAGGGCTCGAAGGCGATTTCGGCTTCGAGGATGGGGCGGGTCTGGAAGGTGAGGGCGGGGGCGATGTCGAGCGCGGCGGCCATCTTTTGGGCGGCTTCGATCACGTCGGCGCGCCGGTCGATGCCCACGGCGGTCACTTTGAGCGCGCGGGCATGGGTCAGGTACTGGTGCGCGGCGAGGGTGAGGTAGGCTTTGCCGCAGCCGCAGTCGACGAAGGAAAATGCGCTCCCCGGCGGGAGCTCGGGCAGGATCGCTTCGAGCTCGCGCAGGAATTCGTTGACTTGGTCGTATTTGCCGCGCATGGAGGGCTTGAGGGCGCCATTGGCGTCGGCCAGGCCGATCACGCGCAGGAGGGCGGCGGAATCGAAGGAGGTCAGGGGCTGTTTTTTCACGCGGTCATGCGTGGGGGGCGGGGCTTTTCGGGGGGGGAGGGCGCCGCTGCGGGCCACGAGCACGCGGCCTTTTTTGGTGACGCGCAGATGGAGGTCGCCGCTTTCGGTGATGAGGTGAAGGTCGCGGGCGCCTTGCTGGGCGAGGAGATCGTCGAGCCCTTCGCGGGCGGTGATGGGGGTGAGGTTTTTGACGAGGGTCTGGCCGTCGTCGATCATTTCGCCCTGAAAGGCGGTTTCGCCGCGCAGGAGCACCGGGCGCAGGCTCACGCGGAAGAGCTTGCCGCCGCGCCGGAGCGACTGGGTGAGCTTGATGAAGCCGGGTTCGTCGAACACGCGGGTTGAGATTTCATGGATCAGGTCGCGGCTGAGGGCGTCGCTTTCGCTCATCTGTTTTCCTGTTTTTCACTGCATGACGTCGGGCGCGTAGCGGTTGAGCACGGCGCGGCACTGTTCAATCACTTTTTCGGAAGAGGCGTAATTCCCGCGCCGGATATCGTCGACCAGGCGCTGCATATCGTAAAGCGCCACGCGGCAGATCATCTCTTTCACGCGCAGGATGAGATTGGCCGACATGCTCAGCTCGCGGATCCCCATGCCGATGAGCAACAGGCAGGCGAGCGGGTCGGAGGCCATCTCGCCGCAGATCGAGACCCGGCGGCGGTGCTTTTTGGCCGCGTCGATCGTCATCTGAATCATCCTGAGGATCACGGGGTGCATGGGCTGGTAGAGGCGCGCGACCGATTCGTTGCCGCGATCCACGGCAAAGGTGTATTGCACCAGGTCGTTGGTGCCGATGGAGAAAAAGTGCGCCTCTTCGGCGAGGGCCTGCGCGATAAACACCGCCGAAGGCACTTCGATCATGATGCCGGTGGGCACGTCGGTTCTGTGCGGAATGCCCTGGGCCGCGAGCTCGGCTTTGCATTCCCGCACGAAATCGTTGCTTTCCTTGAGCTCTTCGAAGGTGGAGATCATGGGGTACATCATCCGGCAATTGGGCTCGGGGAGCGCGGCGCGCAGAATGGCGCGGACCTGGCGGCGGAAGACGGCTTTATTGTTGAGCAGGTAACGGATGGAGCGGTTGCCGAGGAAGGGGTTGGCCTCGCCCTTCTCGCGGGCGTTGCCCATGTATTTGTCGCCGCCGATATCGAGCACGCGCAGGGTCACGGGTTTGCCGTTGGCGGAGCGGAGCACTTCGGAGTAGGCGTGAAACTGCTCTTCCTCCGTGGGCTCGCGCCCCATGCCGATCCACAGGTATTCGGTGCGGTAGAGGCCGATGCCCTCCGCGCCCTGGTCGGCGATGCGCGAAAAGCCCACGCTGTGGTCGGTGTTGGCCATGAGGGTGATGCGTTCGCCGTCGGGGGTGACGGCGGGCTGGTCGCGCAGGCGCTTGCGGTGCTCCTGGGCGGCGCGCTGCTGCATGGTCGCGGCGAGGAGATCGTTTTTAACTTCGGGGGTCGGGTTGTGCCACAGCACGCCGTGGAAACCGTCGAGCGCCACTTCGTCGCCATTGGCGATGGCGTTGAGCGGGCGGCCGATGCCGACGACCGCCGGCACGCCGAGCGCGCGGGCCAGGACGGAAACGTGGGCGGTGAGGCTGCCGTGCTCGGTGGCAATGCCGCGAATGAACTGCTGGGGCAGGGAGACCGCGTCGGAAGGGGTGATGTTGTCGGCCACGATCACGCAGGGGCGGTCGAAGCTCAGGGCGCCCCGCCCGCGGTCGTCGCCCTCAAGGCTTGCGATGAGGCGGGTGCGGACGTCTTCAATATCGGCCACGCGTTCGCGCATATAGGCGTCGCCCATGCGGGTCATCACGGCGATGGTGTCGGAAAAAACCTGGTAGACGGCGTATTCGGCGTTGACGTGTTCCGTGCGGATCAGCTTGAGGGCGGATTCAAGGAAGAAGGAATCGTCGAGCATCATCAGCTGTGAATCGAAGATGCCCGCCTCGGTGGAGGATGCGGAGGTTTCCGTTTTGACCACAAGCTCGCGGATCTGGGCGCGGGTGAATTCGAGCCCCGCATGGAAGCGGTTGACTTCGGCGTCGATGGCGCCCGGCGCGAGCTTGCGGCGGGGGGGGGCTTCTCCGCCGGCCATGTTCAGGCGCACCACGGGGGCGAAGACCAAGCCGTCGGAGGCGGCAAGGCCTTGGTATTGCACGGTTTGATTGTCGGGCCCGGCGGGTTCCGGATCGTCCATAAAGCCTCTTATTCGTCGGGGATGTCGAACTTGCGGGCGACGAGGGCCTCGAGCTCGCTGAGGGCGGCCTCGGCGTCTTCCCCCATGGCGCTGACCTTGAGCTCGCTCCCGCAGATGGCTTCCAGCGTCATCAACGCCATGATGCTTTTTCCGGGCACGGTGATGCCGTCTTTCTCGACCGTCACATCCGAGCGGTATTTGGAGGCGACCTTCGCAAAAAGCCCCGCGGGGCGAACGTGCATTCCATACTTGTTTTTCAATAAAAGCACACGCATCAATTCATTAGCCATTTTTTACTCCAACTGACCGGTGATGCGCCTTCACGCATTCATCCAGCGAAGCGGCTGCGTCGATTCCCGCCGCGCGCATTCGGTGCGCGAAGGCCGCTGTTTCAACAATATTCACAAAATCGCGCCCGGGGACTACGGGTACGACCTGATGCGCCACATCGCGCCCCAGCACGGACCATGTGCGCACATCGGCGCCGGTGCAGTCGCATCCGCCTTCGGGGTTGGTTTTAAGCAAGGTGACGATCAAATCCAGGGGCATTTCGCTGCGCACGGCCGCCACGCCGTAGAGCGAGGGAATATGCAGCAGACCCAGGCCGCGGATTTCCATGTAGGCGGCCATGTACGGAACGGGGCGCCCCATCAGCACGCCATACGGGCTTACGGTCAGCTTCGTCATATCGTCGGCGATGAGCGTGGCGCCTCGGCGGACAAGGCCCAGCGCGGTTTCGCTTTTGCCCACGCCCGGCTCGCCCGTGAGGAGCACCCCCACCCCGGCCACGCCCACCATGGTGCCGTGGAGCGAAGCCTGCGGCGCGGTCTGGTCGTGCAGCACCAGAAGGCCGCGCGCGATCAGCTCCGGCACCGGGAGGGCCGATTTCAGCAACACCGCTTTGAACTCCTCCGCCAGGCGCGGCACCTCGGGCGGAAGCGCCAGCGGCTGTGTGACGATCGCGCACACCACGCCGGCCTCGAAAAGTCTGCGCCAGATCTGCACCCGGCGCTCAGGCGAAAGCGAGTTCAGATAGGCCGTTTCGGTTGCCCCCACGACCTGAATGCGCCCCGCCGGAAAGTGTTCGAAAAACCCCGCAATCGCCAAGCCGGGGCGGTGGAAAAAGGCCTGGGGAATCACGCGGGGAAACCCGGAATGCCCCGCCAGCACTTCAAGAGAAAGCACCTCGCGCCCACCGTTGAAAAACTTTTCAATGGTCAGCTTCGGCACCACTTCATTGTTGCGCATGACGAATTCAGACATTCCGGCTTTCCGCCTCTCCCGCCGCTCAGGCTTCTTCAGCCATCGCCGCCGATTTGCGCACCGGCACCTGGAATGCTTTCTGGCGCATCCGGCGGAGCTGGCGCTCGACCTTTGCCGCCGCGCTGTCCATTGCGGCGCGGATGTTGCCCTCCGTGCAGATCTTGCCCACGACCTGCTCGGCCTTGCACTGGGCAATCACTTCGGCAATATGCAGGCGGTTCTGGAAATCAAGCACCACATGAATGCTTTCCACCTTGGGAAACTGCTGACCGATCCTCGCGGCGCGCACCCGCGCATAATCGCGGAACGCATCGGAAATTGTCTTATGGCGAGCATTTACTTCTATCGTCATTTTCTGCCTCCTTGTTTCAGCGCGGCGCCTTTCGCCGCGCGGGTTTAAACCGGTTTCGCGCCTCCGCTCACATGCGGAACGAGCGCCCCAGGTAAAATTCGCGTGCGCGGGGATCCTCGATCAGGGTCTGCCCGGTGCCCTCGCAGAGCACCTGCCCTTCGTAGACGAGATAGGCGCGGTCGACGATCGACAGAGTCTCCCTCACATTGTGGTCGGTGATGATAACACCCAACCCCTGATCGCGCAATCCTTTTACAATCGCCTGGATATCGCTCACCGCCAGCGGGTCCACGCCGCCGAAGGGTTCGTCGAGCATCAGGATCTGCGGTTTGCGCACCAGCGCCCGAGCGATTTCGAGCTTGCGCCGTTCACCGCCGCTGAGCGTGTAGGCCCGTTGCTTGGAAACCTTGAGCAGGCCCAGCGACCCCAGCAGCTCTTCCATCCGCTCCAGGCGCTCGGCCTTCGAGAGGGGGAGCGTCTCCAAAATCGCCAGCACATTCTCCTCGACCGTCAGCTTACGGAAGATCGAAGCCTCCTGCGCGAGATAGCCCAGGCCGATGCGCGCGCGCCTGTAGACCGGCATGCGGGTGATGTCTTCCCCGCGGAAGAGAATCTGACCGGAATTGGGGCGCACCAGGCCCACGAGCATGTAAAATGTGGTCGTCTTGCCCGCGCCGTTGGGGCCCAGCAGGCCCACCACTTCGCCGCATGAGGCCTGGATCGACACGCCATTGACCACCGCGCGCGTGCCGTATTCCTTCACCAGCTCGAAGGCCTGCAGATCGGGCGTGTCATTTCCGCTCATTCGCCGCTCCCTTGCCAGCCGCCGTTTCCTTGTTGAGGCTTCCCGAGGGCAAGACGATTTTCGGGCGCTCCGTGATTTCCACGCGCTGTTCGTCGACCCAGATGGTGATGCGCTCGCCGTCGACCGTGAATTCTTTGCCGTCTTCCTGGATCTGCCTGAGCTTGGCCTGGCCTTCCATCACGAGGCGGCCGTCGCTCTTGGTGTAGACGGCTTTGTCGCAGGTGACTCTCCGGTTTTCGTTGGAGACGTTGACCCGCCCCATCACCACGATCTGGTTCAGCGTGTTGGTGCCCTCGAAGAAGACGAAGAGCTTATCCGCCGTCAACCGGAACTGCGGGTCTTGAACCGCCACATTGTCCGACATGACCGCCACGGCTTCCGCGTAATTGTATTCCATCCTGTCGGCCGTGATTTCCGTTTCGCCGACCGCCTGCGAGACCTGCGGCGCCTTCTTCGGCGCCGCCCCGAAGAGCGCCGCCGGCACCGTCAGCGCCAGCGCCGCCAGCAAAAGACCCCGCAGGGCGATTTTTCCGCTTTTATGCGATTGCTCACTCATTCACATCTCCCTTTTTCGGCTCGAAAACACCCTTCATCGAAAACGCGCCGCCAAAGCGGTTTGTTTTCAGGCGGGCCTCCGAAAGAATCCGGATATACCGGGTCTGCAAATCAAAGACGGCGCCCCGCCCGGTCATCGTGTTGCCGTTGAGCATCACCTCGACCGCGCCGAAAGCCCGGGCCGCGCGCGCCGCGCGGTCTACAATCAGGCCCTCGGCCTTCAGCACGCCTTCCTGGGCGCCCTTTTCCGAAAGATACCTCAGCTCCACGCTCGTTGCGCGCAGAACCGTGTTGGAGGAAGAAATCCATGCTTCCCGCGCCGTCAGCAGCGCTTTCACCCGGCCATTGGCGTGGTGCTCCACGGGCAGGCGGATCTGGCGCACCGGCTGCACGCCCTCCTCCGGGCCCGCATTCCACAGCGCCTGCAGCGCATCCCAGCGCGCCGAGTCGTCGCCCGGCGCCGTCAGCGAAGCCAAAAACGCCGGATCGGCCAGGCGATCGGCCGGGCCGGAAAGCACCGCAAAAACCAATGACAGCACGGTCAGCACCCGGGCAACTCCTTATTCGGGCTGATTCACCACGGCGTGGATCTTCAGCAGCTTCGCCAGCAATCCTTCAAGCGCGCCGAAGGCAATCGCGTTGGCCGCATCGGAAAGCGCCTGGGGAGGGTTGAAATGGGTTTCGATGAACACCCCGTCGACCCCCGTGGCCACGGCCGCCCGCGCGAGGGCGGGCGCCCAGCGGCCGTCGCCGCCGCTGCCCGTGCCCAATCCTCCGGGGCGCTGCACGCTGTGTGTGGCGTCGAACACCACGGGATAGCCCAGTTCGCGCATCACCAGCAGGCTGCGCATATCCGCCACCAGATTGTGATAGCCGAAGCTCGCGCCGCGCTCCGTGAGCACAATGTTACGGTTCCCCGTCGCCTCGATTTTGCGCACCACGTTGACCATGTCTTCCGGGGCGAGGAACTGCCCCTTCTTCACATTCACCACGCGGCCCGTTTCACCCGCGGCCGCCACGAGATCCGATTGGCGACAGAGGAACGCGGGGATCTGGAGCACGTCGGCCACCGTCGCGACCGGCGCGCACTGGAAGGGTTCGTGCACATCGGTCACGACCGGCACGTTGAAGCGCGCCTTCACCTCGGCGAGAATCGCCAGGCCCTCGTCGAGCCCCGGGCCGCGATAGGAGCTGAGGCTCGTGCGGTTGGCTTTGTCAAACGAAGCCTTGAAAATAAACGGCACCTTCAGGCGCGCCGCGAGCTGCGCCAGAGCCTCGGCCAAAGCCAGGCAGCCCTCGCGCGATTCGATCACGCAGGGCCCTGCCATCAGCGCCAGAGAACCGTCGCCGAAAGAAACCGCATCGCCGACCTTCACGCGTTTGCATTCCGCCATACCCAAATCCTCCCTTTCGTTTACTTATTTATACCATATTTTGAGCGCGCGGCAAAGGAAAACCCGCAAGAGGCAAAAGAAGTTGCTCCAAAAAGGAGGCGGTACAAAAAAACCCGGCCGCCTTGAAAGCGGTCGGGCTTTTGAATTCGGCAGGCATTAGGCCTTGACCGGTTCGGCGGCGGCGGGCGCTTCCTCGGCGGGGGCGGCGGCGGGAGCGCCGATCGCGACCCATTCGAGGATGCACATTTCGGCGGCGTCGCCGCGGCGTGTGCCCAGCTTGGTGATGCGGGTGTAACCGCCGGCGCGGCCTTCCATGGCGGGGACGACCACGTCGAAGAGTTTCTGCACGGCTTTGGGGCTGCGCAGGCGGGAGGCGGCGAGGCGGCGGGCGGCGAGCGTGCCCTTGCGGGCGAGCGTCACGAGCTTTTCGGCGTCTTTGCGGGCTTCCTTGGCCTTCTGCACGGTGGTCTGGATTTTATCCTGGATGATGAGGTTCGCCGTCATCATGCGCATCAGCTGGATGCGATGTTCCAATGAACGGCCGAATTTTTTGGCAACTTTCTTGTGGCGCATTGTCTAAACCATTCCTTTAAGCGTTCGGGGGGCGGTCAAGCAGGGAGACGTCGAACTTGTATCCCAGATAAAGGCCGAGCTCCGTGAGCTTGTCTTTGATTTCATTCAGCGACTTCTTGCCGAAGTTACGGTACTTGAGCATGTCGGCCTCGGTCTTCATCGCCAGCTCGCCGACGGTGGTGATGTTGGCGTTGTTGAGGCAGTTGGCGGCACGAACGCTGAGCTCAATTTCATTGACGCTCATGTTCAGGATGCGCTTGAGCTCGCTGCGGGCCTCGTCTTCCTTCCGTTCGGACTGCTCGAACTCGAGCACTTCCTCGCTGTAGTCGACAAAGACGTCGAGGTGGTGGCGCAGAATGGCGGAGGCCGTTTTCAGCGCTTCGTCGGGGGAGACGCGGCCATCGGTCCAGACGTCGAGCACGAGTTTCTCATAGTCGGTGCGCTGGCCGACGCGGGTGTTTTCCACGTCGTAGTTCACACGGGTGACGGGCGAGAAGATGCTGTCGATCGGGATGATTCCGATTTCAAAGGAGGGGTCTTTGTTGCCCTCGGCCGGGCAGAAGCCGCGACCGACGCCCACGAGCGCGCTCATTTCCAGCACACCGTCGACATCGCACGTGGCGATGACTTGGCCGGGGTTGAGCACTTCGATGCTGTTGTCGAGCATGAAATCGCCGGCGGTGACCACGCAGGGTCCCTTTTTCCTCAGGGAGAGCCAGCGGGGATTGCGGGTGAAGCTCTTGAAAAGCACGCGCTTGAGGTTGAGAATGATGTCGGTCACATCCTCGGAGATACCCGGCAAAGAGCAGAATTCATGGCTGGCGCCGTCGATCTTCACGGCCGTGATCGCAAAACCTTCGATGGAGGAGAGCAGCACGCGGCGCAGGGAGTTCCCGATGGTGCGCGCATACCCGACCTCGAAGGGCTCGGCTGTGAAGCGGGCAAACGTGTCCGTGGCCGTGGCGTCTTCGCGGACGATACGGTTGGGCATTTCAAAGCGACTCAAACGAATCGGCATGTTTCCGTCCTTTCAGGCGCCAGACGCCGCTCCCGCGAGGGGTGGCGGCATCCGGCTCCAGCCAATGATTAACGAGAATACAATTCAACGATGGCCTGCTCATTGACGATCGGCGCGATCTGATCGCGTGTGGGAATCGCAAGGAGCTCGCCGTGGAAGGCTTTGCGGTCCAGCGAGAACCAGCTGGGGGTCTGCTGGGTCGTGGCGCTTTCCAGAGCGAGGGAGGCCGCTTCGCGGCTCTGCTTGCGGTCACGCACGTCAATGGCGTCGCCGGCGGAAAGAAGCATGGAGGGGATCGTGGCCGTATGCCCGTTCACGGCGACGTGGCCATGAAGCACAAACTGGCGGGCGGCGCGGCGCGAGGTCGCGAAGCCGAGGCGGTAGATCACGTTGTCCAAGCGGGTCTCGAGCATCTGCAGGAGCACTTCGCCTGTAACGCCCTGGCGGCGCAGCGCTTCTCTGAAGAAGCGGCGGAACTGCACTTCCTGCATGCCGTATTGGCGGCGCAGGCGTTGCTTTTCGCGAAGCTGGGTGCCGTATTCGGTCATTTTGCGACCGCGGCGGGCGCCGTGCTGGCCGGGAGCGGGTTCACCCTTTTCGATGGCGCATTTCGACATGTAGCAACGTGCGCCTTTGAGAAACAGTTTCTGCCCTTCGCGGCGGCACAGCCGGCAAACGGGGCCTGTATATCTGCCCATTATTAGACTCTCCTTCTTTTGCGCGGACGGCAACCGTTGTGGGGGATCGGGGTGCAATCTTTGATCATGGTGACGTGGATGCCGACGGACTGGATGGCGCGCACGGCGGATTCACGGCCCGCGCCGGCGCCCTGCATGCGCACTTCCACTTCGTGCATGCCCTTGGCGTAGGCCTGGCGGGCGGCATCCTGGGCGACCATGGTGGCCGCGAACGCGGTGCTCTTGCGGGATCCCTTGAAACCGGCCTTGCCGGCCGAGCTCCAGGAGATGACGCCGCCGCGGGCATCGGCGATCGAAACGATCGTGTTGTTGTAAGTCGCGCGGATGAAGGCGATTCCCGCGGGAATGACCTTCTGTTTGTGCTTCTTCTTCGCGTCGACGATCGGTCCGGTCTGCTCGCCTTCGGAAAGGATCGCCTGAGCCTCGCTCATCGCAGGTTTTTTGGTTTCTTCTGCGGCGGCGGAAGCATCGGTTTTAACTTCTTCTTCGCTCATGCTTCAATCCTTACTTTTTGCGGGCCGCTTTGTCGCGAACCGCTCCGACGGTCTTCTTCGAGCCCTTGCGGGTGCGGGCGTTGGTCTTGGTGCGCTGACCGCGCACGGGCAGGCCGCGCTTGTGGCGCAGACCGCGGTAAGACCCCACACTCATCAAACGGCGGATATTACCCGACACTTCGCGGCGGAGGTCGCCCTCAACGCGGAAATGTTCCTGAATGTAGGCCATTATCTGGCGGATTTCTTCAGGCGAGAGATCGTCGGCCTTCTTGGCGGGATCGATCTTGCATGCTTCCAGAATCACTGTGGACCGCGCGGGTCCGATTCCGTGGATATACCGGAGCGCATACTCGATGCGCTTGCGACCCGGCACGTCAACACCCATCAATCTTGGCATGTTTGCTTCTCCAACTTAGCCCTGGCGTTGTTTGTGGCGCGGATTGGTGCAGATCACCCGCACGGTTCCCTTGCGCCGGATGATCCGGCACTGCTCACAAATACGTTTTACTGAACTGCGAACTTTCATGGCCTTTTCCTTGTATTCAAAAAGGCTGACAGAATAGCGTATTTCGGCCAAACTGTCTACCAAAAAAACGGATAATTTTAATTTTCCTCGGGAAGGGGGCCGCCGGGCGCATCGTCCTGCCAGGGGTCGGCTTCCATCCAGGGGGTTAAAATCTCCGCTCCGTCGTCGAGTACTGCCACGGTATACTCGAAATGCGCGGTGGGTTTCCCGTCTCGCGCCACTACTGTCCAACCGTCATCCAATACGCGCACGTCCCGTTTGCCGAGGTTGACCATGGGTTCAATGCAAATGGTCATTCCGGCTTTTAAAACGGGTCCCCGCCCGGGCGCCCCGTAGTTTGGCACCGGCGGATCTTCGTGGAGGTGACGCCCCACGCCGTGACCGACGTATTCCCTGACGACCGAACACCCGCCGCCTGTGATCGTTTTTTCCACAAGGTGTGAAAGATCCGATAACCGCGCACCGGGCCGCACAGCCGCTGCGGCTTTCTCCAATGCGCGCCGGGTCACCCGGAGCAGGCGGAGGGTATCCGCATCAACGGCGCTTTCGCCGCCCACCGCGATGGTGCGGGCGTTGTCGCCGATAAATCCTTTGTATTTCACGCCGACGTCGAAGCTGACGAGGTCTCCGCGGTTGAGGATGCGCTTGCCGGGGATGCCGTGGATCAGTTCGTCGTTGACGGAGATGCAGACCGCTCCGGGGAAACCTCCGTAACCCAGGAAGGCGGATTCCGCCCCTTCGCCGATGTTTGCGATGAACGCGCGGGCGAAGGTGTCGAGCTCGCCGGTGGTCATGCCGGGCTGAGCGTGTTCACACAAAGCGTTGAGGAGGCGGGCGGAGTGTTTCCCCGCGGCGCGCATCAGCTCGAGTTCTGCTTTGTTTTTCAAGATGATCATGCGAGGGCTTTCGCGGCGGCGATGACGATGCCGGAGATGTCGCCGGAGCCGTCGACGGTGCGCAGGAGGCCTTGTTCGCCGTAGCGGGCGATGAGGGGCTTGGTCTGGCGGGCGTAGACGGCGAGGCGGTTGCGGATGGTTTCGGGGGCGTCGTCGGCGCGGGTGACGAGGGTGCCGCCGCATGTGTCGCAGAGGCCTTCCTGTTTGGGGGGGAGGCTTTCAATGTGGTAGCCTTGGCCGCAGGCGGGGCAGAGGCGCCGGCCGCCGAGGCGCTGGAGGACGAGGGCTTCGGGCACGTCGAGCAGGAGGGCGGCTTTGAGGGTGGCGCCGCGGGCGGCAAGGGTGCGGTCGAGCATGTCGGCCTGGGGAAGGGTGCGGGGGAAACCGTCGAGCAGGATGGTTTTGAGGGGGGGGTTGGCGGCGATGTAATCGTCGATCATGCGGGCGATGAGGGTATCGGGCACGAGCTGCCCGTGATCCATGAAGGTTTGGGCTTCGATGCCGACGGGGCTCCCGGCGGCGATGGCGCCGCGCAGGAGGTCGCCGCTGGAGATGTGCTCAACGCCGTTTCCGGCAAGGCGGGAGGCGACTGTGCCTTTGCCGGATCCGGGTGCTCCTAGTAGGATGACAACGTCCATGGGGGAATCCTTGGCGGGGGCGGGTTAGCGCCGCCCCTGAATGCGGCCGTGCTTGAGGAAACCGTCGTAATTGCGCATGAGCAGGTGCGATTCCATCTGGCGGAGGGTGTCGAGCGCCACGCCCACGATGATGAGCAGGCTGGTGCCGCCGAAGAAGCCGGTGATGACTTGGGGGATGCCCATCGCGGTGGTGAGCAGCTCGGGGAACACGGCGATGAGCACGAGGCCGAGGGCGCCGATGAGGGTGACGCGGGTCATGACGCCGTCGAGGTATTCCGCGGTGTCGAGGCCGGGGCGCACGCCGGGCACGTAGGAGCCTTCGCGTTTGAGGTTGTCGGAGATGTTCATGGCGTTGAACTGGGTGGCGACCCAGAAGAAGGCGAAGAAGAGGATGAGGGCGGAGTAGATGATGATGTGGAGGCTGGAGTTGCCGCCGCCGATGGGGCTGAGGGCGTGGCCGAGCCGGTTGAGCCAGCCGAGGGCACCGGTGGAGGGCAGGCGCTGAAGGAGGGCGGCGGGAATGGAGATGATGGGGCCGGCGAAGATGATGGGCATCACGCCGCTGAAGTTGACGCGCAGGGGCAGGTAGGTGTTGTTGGAGCCGTAGGAGCTGCCGCCGCCGGCCGCCATGCGGCGGGTGGAGTGCAGGGGCACTTTGCGCATGCCCTGGGTGAGGGCCACGGTGGCCATGAGCACGATGAAGCCGATGAGCAGCAGCACGATGAGCTCGGCGGGCTTGGCGGTGACGTCGCCCGCGCCGGTGCCGAAGTAGCGGCGCCAGGCGGCGGCGATGGCGGCGGGAAGGCGGGAGCAGATGTTGATCATGATGATCAGGGAGACGCCGTTGCCGATGCCGCGGGAGGTGATCTGATCGCCGAGCCACATCACGAGCATGGAGGCGCCGGTCATGCAGATCGGGGTCAGGATGAGGAAAATGAAGGGGGAAAGGGTCACGAGGTTTTGGCCGGGCTTGGCGCCGAGCAGGCTCTCGGGGGTGTGGAGGATAGTCCAGGCGAAGGCGGTGGATTGCACGAGGCAGATGGCGATGGTGAGCCAGCGGGTGTATTGGGTGATCTGCTTGCGGCCGGTGTCGCCCTCGCGGGCAAGGCGCTCAAGCTGGGGCACGATGGCGGTCATCAGCTGTATGATGATGGAGGCGCTGATGTAGGGCCAGATGCTGAATGTGCCGATGGAAAAACGGGAGAGGGCGCCGCCGCTGAACATATCCATCCAGGCGAGGAGGCCGCCGCCGGCGCCGTCGATGGGTTGTATCATGCCGCGCAACACGGTGGGGTCTACGCCGGGTGTGACGATGAGGGCGAGCAGGCGGCTGATGGCGATCAGGCCGATCGTGAAGAGGATGCGCGAGCGCAGCTCGGGGATCTTCAGTGTGTTGGCAAAGGTTGAGAGCATGGGCAAACCTCATGGGGAAAAACGGCCGCCCCCGCCCGGTTTTCCGGGGGGAACGGCGGGGTTGTGTCGCGGTCAGACCGTTTCGCAGGTTCCGCCGGCGGCTTCGATTTTGGCCTTGGCGGCGTCGCTGAAGGCGGCGGCTTTCACGGTGAGCTTTTTGGTGATTTCGCCGCGGGCGAGGATCTTCACGCCGGCGAAGTTTTTGGCTGAAAAACCGATACCGGCGGCGACCATCACATCGGTATCAACCACGGCGCCGTCGGCGAAGTATTCGTCGAGCAGGGAGAGGTTGACGGGGTAGAAGGGCATGCGGTTGGGGTTTTTGAAGCCGCGCTTGGGCATGCGGCGCATGAGGGGCATCTGGCCGCCTTCAAAGCCGAGCTTTTGCTTGTGGCCTTTGCGGGAGCCTTGGCCCTTGACGCCGCGCGTGGAGGTCTTGCCGTGACCGGAGGCGCGGCCGCGGCCGACGCGCTTGGAGGCTTTGCGGGCGCCGGGCGTATTTGTAAGGGATGACAAATCCATTGTGTTCAATCCTTTGTGTAAAACGCTGCCCGCGCGCGGGGGATCCGGCGCGGGCAGGTGATCGTTAGGCGCGCAGGGCGGCGATTTCTTCGGCGGAGCGGAGCTGCTGGAGGGCGTCGATCGTGGCTTTGACCACGTTGAGGCGGTTCTTGCTGCCGAGGGATTTGCCGACCACGTCGCGGATGCCGGCGGCTTCGAGCACGGGGCGCATGCCGCCGCCGCAGATGATGCCGGTGCCGTCGGGGGCGGGCTTGAGGAGCACGCGGCCGCCGTCGCACAGGCCAATCACTTCATGCGGGATGGTCTTGCCGGTCATGCGCACGCGCCGCATGGCCTTGCGGGCGGCTTCGCCGCCTTTGCGGATGGCGTCGGCCACTTCGTTGGCTTTGCCGAAGCCGAAGCCGACTTTGCCGTCTTTGTCGCCGACGACGACGACGGCGCTGAAGCTGAAGCGGCGGCCGCCTTTGACGACTTTGGCGCAGCGGTTGACGAACACGACGTGTTCGTCCATGTCACTCTGACCTTCGCGGTTGAATTTATCCTGGCTCACTTCGTTTCCTCCGGCTGGGCGGCGTTCTCGTTGGTGATGCGCAGCCCGGCTGCGACGGCCGATTCGACTATGGTCTTGACGCGGCCGTGGAATTTGAAACCGGCACGGTCGACGACGACCTGTGTGATGCCTTTTTCAATTGCGGCGCGCGCGGCGGCTTCGCCGAGCACTTTGGCTCCGGCGACGTTGCAGCCCACTTTTTCTTTCAGCGTGGACACGGCCGCCTGGGTGGTCATGGAGATGTCGTCGATGAACTGCACGTACATGTGCTTGTTCGAGACGAAGATCGCCATGCGCGGGCGCTCCGCGGTGCCGCGGCTGAGGCGGCGGCGGATGCGGTAGTGGCGGAGGGTGCGCTGTTCTTTGCGGTTCTTGACACTCATGTTAATCTCCAGGTACCGTTAGGCGACGGTCTTGCCTTCCTTGCGGCGGATCTTCTCGTCTTTGTAGCGGATACCTTTGCCCTTGTAGGGTTCGGCCGGGTAGTAGGAACGGATACGCGCGGCGGCTTGGCCGACGAGTTCCTTGCTGATGCCTTCCACGTGGAGGTTCACGTCGGCCACGACGGTGAGTTTCACGCCGTCGGGCAGGGTGTATTCCTTGGGGGAGGCGAAGCCGAGGGTCAGGATGGCTTTGTTGCCCTGCACGGCGGCTTTGAAGCCGGTGCCTTCGATGACGAGGTCGCGGGTGTAACCTTGGGTTACGCCTTCGATCATGTTGCGAAGGAGGGTGCGGGTGAGGCCGTGGAAGCTCTTCTGGGCGCGGCTGTCGTCGGCGCGGGCCACGGTGAGGGTGGCGCCGGCGAGTTCAACAGTCATGCCTTTCTGGAAGGAGCGGGTGAGTTCGCCCTTGGGGCCTTTGACGGTGACGTCGCGCTCGTTGGCGATGGTCACGGTCACGCCTGCGGGCACGTTCAGCGGTTGTTTACCGATTCTTGACATCGTTCGCTCCCTTACCAAATGGTGCAAAGCAGTTCGCCGCCGAGCTTGCGCTCGCGGGCCGTTTTGCCGCTCATGACTCCACCCGAGGTGCTGAGCACGGCGGTACCCAGGCCGCCGAGGACCTTGGGCACGTCGGCATAGCCGCAGAATTTGCGCAGGCCGGGTTTGGATTCGCGGCGGACGCCGCGGATGGCGGGTTCGGCTTTATCGTTGTACTTCAGCTCGATGCGCAGCGTGCGGATGGTGCCGCCGGAGAGCGCGTAATCGGTGATGTAGCCTTCGTCTTTCAAGACGCGTGCAATTTCGCTTTTGATGCGGGAACCGGGCATCTCAACCACGGCGTGGCTCGCATTCTGCGCATTGCGGATACGGACCAGCATATCCGAAATCGGATCTGTCATCATTGTTTGAAGCCCTTTCCTTACCAGCTTGCCTTGGTGACGCCGGGGATTTCGCCGTTCAAGGCCATTTCGCGGAAGCACAGGCGGCACAACTGAAACTTGCGAATGAAGGCGCGCGGGCGGCCGCAGCGGCTGCAACGCGTGTATTTGCGCACGGAGAATTTCGGCGCGCGCTTGGCTTTTTCAATCAAAGCGGTCTTAGCCATTGCAGGGATTCCTTACTTGCCGGCGAAGGGCATGCCCAGCGCTTCGAGAAGGGCGCGGGAGCTGTCTTTGTCGGTGGCCGTGGTTACAAACGTGATGTCGAGCCCGGAATCCGTCGAGACGGCGTTGATTTCCGGGAAGGTGACGTACTCTCTGAGGCCCATCGTGTAGTTGCCGTCTTTGTCGAACCCGCGGACGGGGACGCCGCGGAAGTCGCGGATGCGAGGCAGGGTCACGTTGAAGAAGCGCTCGGCGAATTCGTACATCCGCTCGCCGCGAAGGGTCACTTTGGCTCCAATGACCATGCCTTCGCGCAGCTTGAAGTTTGAAATGCTCTTGCGGGCTTTGCAGAGGAGGGCTTTCTGGCCGGTGATCGCCTCAAGGTCGCGCACCACGGTCTTCTGCTGATCCTTTTCAAGGATGCCGAACCCCATGTTGACGACGATTTTGGCGAGGCGGGGCACCATCATCGGATTCGCGCACTTCAGCTTCTCGCGAAGGGCGGGAGCGATTTCATTCTTGTACTTTTCTTTCAAAGCAGACATGGTTCACTCCCTTAGCCGAGGATTTTACCCGAGGTCTTCAAACGGCGGGCGGTGGTTTCGCCGTTTTTCACGCGGCTGATGCGGGCGCCTTTTTTCGCGTCGGCGTCGTAAGGCATCAGGTTCGACAGATCGATCGGCGCTTCGCGCTCGATGATACCGCCCTGGGGCACCGTTTGGGAACGGCGGACGGTCTTCTTGATGATGTTGACGCCTTCGACGATGGCTTTGCCTTTCGACGGCATCATGCGGAGGACTTTGCCGGTCTTGCCGAGGTCTTTCCCGGCAATGACGCAGACAATGTCGTCCTTCTTGATTCGTGCAATACTCATGTTTTCTTCCGTAACTCGCTACCCGCAACGACGCAGTTCGCAAACGATGTTTTCCATATTTCTACGGCTCACGCTTACGTATCGCGCACGGTTACGCAGCGGCGTTTGAACTCACACCACTTCGGGCGCGAGCGAAACAACCTTCATGTAGTTCTTGTCGCGCAGTTCGCGCGCAACCGGTCCGAACACGCGCGATCCGAGCGGATTATGCTTGTTGTCGACGATGACGCAAGCATTCTGGTCGAAGCGGACGATTGAACCGTCGGCCCGGTGAATGGGGTGGGCTGTGCGCACGATCAGCGCAAGGCAAACCTGACCCTTTTTCACGGCGCCGGTGGGGGCGGCTTCCTGGATGGACACGCGGATGATGTCGCCGAGGCCGGCGGTCTGTTTGCGCTGCCCGAGGATGCGGAAACACTTGGCGATTTTCGCGCCGGTGTTGTCGGCCACGACGAGCCTGCTCTCTTCAATGATCATGGCTTACTTCTCCTCTTGTCCCTGGATGGAAACGAGGCGCCAGCACTTGGTGCGGCTCAGCGGGCGGGTCTCCATGATGGTGACGGCGTCGCCGATTTTGGCCTTGTTGTCCTCGTCGTGCGTGTGGTACTTCTTGAAGGTCTTGACCACTTTCCCGTAGATGGGATGAAGCATGCGGCGCTCGGCGCGGACGATGATTGACTTATCGCCGCTCTTGCTGACCACAATGCCTTTTCTGACTTTGCGCGAACCGCGCTCTGCGGCATTCGTGCTCATTGCTTCACCGCTTTCTTTTCGTTCTGAACGGTCAGCATCCGCGCGATATCGCGGCGCATCGCGGCCAGGCGGCCGGGCGATTCGATGCCGCCGTCGGTCGACTTGTGCTTCAGGCGAAGGTTTTTCAGCTCATTCTGCTTTTCGCTGATGATCTGAGCAAGCGCTTCGGCGCTGAGTTCTCTCATTTCTGTGATCTTCATGGTCTGTTTTGCACTCCCAATCAGCGTACAACCATCTGTGTGCGGATGCCGAGCTTGGTATCGGCCAGGCGCAGGCACTCGCGGGCCAGGCTCTCGGGGATACCGTCGACCTCAAAGAGCATCTTGCCGGGCAGGACGACGGCGACCCAGAATTCGGGATTGCCTTTGCCGCTGCCCATGCGCACTTCGATCGGTTTTTTGGTGACGGGCTTATCCGGGAAAATGCGAACCCAGAGCTTGCCCTTGCGCTTCATGTGGCGGTTGATGGCCACACGGCAGGCTTCAATCTGTGTGTTGGTGATCCAGCCGCGCTCGAGCGCTTTGATGCCGAATTCACCGTAGGCGAGCGTCGCACCCGAGGTCGCGAAGCCTTTGCGGCTCCCTTTCGACACTTTGCGGTGCTTCACGCGTTTAGGCATGAGAGGCATGGTTTCTCCTTCCTCTGTCGCCGCCGCGGCCGGAGGGGCGGGCAGCCTGGAAATCTTCGCGCTTGCAGATCCAGACCTTCACGCCGATCTTGCCGGCGGTGGTGTCGGCTTCCGCAAAGCCGTAATCGATGTTGGCGCGCAGGGTGTGCAGGGGCACTTTGCCCTGTTTGCTCCACTCCACGCGGGAAATTTCGGCGCCGTTGATGCGGCCGGAGCAACGGATTTTGATCCCGTCGACGCCCATATCCATGGCCACTTTCTCGGCGCGCTTGATGGCGCGCTTGGCGGCGATGCGCCGGACGATCTGCTGGGCGATGCCTTCGGCCACGAGCTGGGCGTCGGCATCGGGATCGCGCACTTCGTGGATCTCGAGGTAGATTTCCTTGCCGGTGGCTTTGGCGAGCTCGGCGCGAAGTTTGTCGACGTCTTGGCCTTTGCGGCCGACGACGACGCCGGGGCGGGCGGTGTGGATGTTGACGCGCACGCGGTTGGCGTAGCGCTCGATGATGACCTTTGTGATGGCTGCCGCTTCAAGGCGTTTCTTCACGGTTTCGCGAATCATCTGGTCTTCGGCGAGGAGGGTGCCGAAATCCTGTTTCTTCGCAAACCAGCGGGAACGCCATTGTTTGTCAAGCGCAATGCGGAAACCGATCGGATTAACTTTCTGTCCCAAGGTTTCGCTCCTTACTGGCCGTCGGTCAGGACGACTTTAACATGGCTCAATTTCTTCTGAATGGGGCTGGCGCTGCCGCGGGCACGCGGCCAGAACCGGCGCAGACGCGCGCCTTCGTCGAACACGGCCAGCTTCACGATGAGCGTGTTGGGATCGAGGTTCGCGTTGTTCCTCGCATTGGCGATCGCGGAGCGGAGCGTCTGCCCCAGCAGCTTGCCTGCCTTTTGAGGACTGAAATCGACAACGTTGAGCGCGTCGGCCACGGGGAGGCCCTGCACCTGGCGGGCCAGGGGGCGGGCTTTACGGGCGGAAATGCGCGTGTTGCGGGTGATGGCTGTCACTTCCATGCTTAGTTCCCTTACTTCTTGTCGGAATTGCCGTGGGCTTTAAACATGCGGGTCGGTGCGAATTCGCCAAGGCGGTGACCGACCATGTTCTCCGTGATGAAGATCGGAAGGTGCTGTTTGCCGTTGTGAATGGCGAATGTGTGCCCGACGAATTCCGGCAGAACCATGGAGCGGCGCGACCAGGTTTTGATCGGCTGCTTCCTGCCGGACAGATTCATCTTCTCCACCTTGCGGAGGAGGCAGTCCTCAACGTAGGGACCTTTTTTAATAGACCGTGCCATGCGTTACTTTCTCCGCTTAACGATAAACCGGGTGCTGTTCTTGCGCTTGTTGCGGGTCTTGCCGCCTTTGGCCAGCTTGCCCCAGGGTGAGCGGGGGTGGCTGCCGCCGGAGGTGCGGCCTTCGCCGCCGCCCATCGGATGATCGACGGGGTTCATCGCCACGCCGCGAACGGTCGGGCGGATGCCCAGGTGGCGTTTGCGGCCGGCTTTGCCGAATTTCACGCCGCTCCAGTCGCCGTTGCCCACGTGGCCGATTGTGGCCATGCAGTTGACGTTGATGAGGCGCACTTCGCCCGAGGGCAGGCGCAGGGTGGCAAAGCCGTTGTCGCGGGCCATGAGCTGGCAACCGTTGCCGGCGGAGCGGGCGATCTGGCCGCCTTTGCCGGGGATGAGCTCGATGTTGTGCACGAACATGCCCATCGGGATGGCCGAAAGGGGCAGGGCGTTGCCGACCGCGGGCTCCGCATCGGGGCCGGAGACGACGGTGGCGCCCACGGCCAGGCCTTCGGGGGCGAGGATGTAGCGCTTTTCGCCGTCGACATAATGCAGGAGGGCGATGTTGGCGGTGCGGTTGGGATCGTAGCAGATCGCGGCGACGCGGGCGGGGATGCCGGTTTTGTCGCGGCGGAAATCAACAATGCGGTAACGGCGCTTGGCTCCGCCGCCGCGATGGCGGACGGTGATGCGCCCCTGATTGTTGCGGCCGGCGTTGGCGCTTTTGGCGATCGTGAGGCTGCGGACGGGTTTCTCTTTGGAGAGACCGTCGCGCACTTGCGATACGCGGAAGCGCAGGCCGGGTGTTCTGGGTTTGTATGTCTTAAGCCCCATGGCTCCATCTCCTCGGCATTAAACGGTTTCAATACGTTCGCCGTCTTTGAGCGTAACGACCGCGCGTTTCCAGGCGGGCGTTTTCGTCAGGTGACGGGTGCGCGTATATTTGGTCTTGCCTTTGTAATTCTGGGTGTTGACCGCGAGGACGTGGACGCCGAACTGGGCTTCCACCGCCTGGCGGATCTCGATCTTGTTGGCGCCGGGAGCCACTTCGAGCATGTATTGATTCTGCCCGGTAATCAGCGAACCCTTTTCGGTCACCAGCACTCTGCGGATCACATAAGCCTGTTTCATGCCTGTTCCTCCTCGGTGGCGGTCTGGGGCAGGCGCTCCAGAAGTTCGTCCATCGCTTCCCGGGTGACCAGGATCTTGTTGAACCGGCAGAGAAGGTAGACGTTGACTTCGGCGGATGAGCAGACGAAGACGCCGGGAATGTTGCCCACGCCGTAGAAGAAGTTGTCGTTGGCGTCGGCGCTCTGCGCGTCGAAGCTGACGACGACGAGGCAGGTGCGGTCAATGCCGATTTTCTTCAGGAGGGGGGCCACGAGCCTGGTCTTGGGCTCGGCGATTTCAAACTTCTCGATGACGGCGAGGTCGCCGGAAGCAATCTTGTCGCTGAGGGCGCGCCGGAAGGCGAGCTGAGCCACTTTTTTGTTGACCTTCACGCTGTAGTCGCGGGGTTTGGGGCCGAAGGCCACGCCGCCGCCGCGCCACACGGGGTTGCGGGTGGTGCCGACGCGGGCGCGGCCGGTACCCTTCTGTTTGTGGGGCTTCTTGCCGCTGCCGGCCACTTCAGCCTTGGTCTTGGTGCTTGCCGTGCCGGCGCGCCAGCCATTCATGATGGCGACCACTGTGTCTTTCACCGCCTGTGCGCCGCGGTCGAGCACGAGGGTGCCTTGGGCAACGCTCATCTCTCCGGCGGAATCGCCTGCGGGGTTAAAAACTTTAATCGTGCTCATGTGTTACTTTCCCGCCTTCTTCAGGGCTTTGGTCACGATCACGGTTCCGCCGATGGGGCCGGGGACGGCGCCATGCACCAGCAGGAGGTTCTCGTTGCCGATGACCTGTACGAGCTTGAGGTTCTGGGTCGTACGCTTCACGCAACCGTAGTGGCCGGGCATCTTCTTGCCTTTTTCGATCCAGCCGGGCAGGTCGCGGGCGGCCATGGCGCCGGGGCGGCGCTTGGAGTGGCCGCCGTGGGTCATGGGGCCGCCGCGCATGCGGAACTTTTTCACCACGCCGGCGAAACCGCGGCCTTTGGTCGTGCCTTGGATGTCGACGTATTGCACGCCTTCAAACATGGCGACGGTGACGGTGTCGCCGACTTTGACTTCGGCGGCCGAATCGGGGGTGAATTCGCGCAGCAGGCGGCAGGGGGTCACGCTGGCTTTTTCAAAGCGGGCGCGCTGGGCCTTTGCGAGGCGCTGGGGCTTTTGCTCGATGAATCCGAGCTGAACGGCGCTGTAACCATCGGTCTCTGCCGTTTTGACTTGAACGACGGGGCAGGGGCCCGCTTCGATCACGGTCACGGGAATGCATTGGCCCTGATCGTTCCAGATCTGGGTCATTCCAACTTTCTTGCCAATCATACCTTCCATGGTCTCACCGTTCCTTTAAATACGAATGGTAATGTCCACGCCGGCGGGCAAGTTCAACTTCTTGAGCTCGTCGACCGTTTTGGCCGTCGGGCTCATGATGTCCAGCAATCGCTTGTGCGTGCGCATTTCAAACTGATCCATCGATTTCTTGTCCACGTGCGGACTGCGGTTCACTGTGAAACGCTCAATCCGCGTAGGCAGCGGAATGGGACCCACAACTTGCGCTCCGGTGCTGCGGGCGGTGTCGATGATATCGCTCACGGCCTGGTCGAGCACTCTGTGATCATACGCCTGCAAGCGAATGCGTATACGCTGACTTTGCATGTGCTTCACTTACCTGTTCAGTAGTTTATCCCTGACTGCCCGGGGTACGACCGCAAATTCGCCAGGTTCCATCGCATAACTGGCACGCCCGCGCGAAAGCGAGCGGATTACGGTCGAATATCCGAACAGTTCTGCCAATGGCACGCGGGCGTGAACGGATTGCGCGTCGCCGCGCATTTCCATGTCACACACGTGGCCACGGCGGCCGTTGACGTCTCCCATGATTTCGCCGACGTATTCGGGCGGTGTCACGATGTCGAGAGACATGATCGGCTCCAACAATTCAGGAGCTGCGGCAAGCGCCGCCTCCCGGAATCCCATCACGGCCGCGGTGCGAAACGCCACTTCGGTGGCGGTTTCTTCTTCGAGGAAGGAGGCGTCGGTCACTTGCGCGAGCACGTCTACCATCGGGTAGCGGGCAAGCACGCCGGTGACGATGCCGTCCGTCAGGCCGTTTTCAATCGCGGCGGCGAAGGCCGCGTCGGGCAGCTTTTTGAGGGCTCCCTTGGCAATTTCCACCCGCTGGCCTTGCCCGCGCTTGAGCGGGGATACCGCCACGGTCAGCTGGGCATAGTGCCGCTTGCCGCCGAATTCGCGGTCGAAGGTGTGGGTGACGGTGGCGGGCTGGGTCACGGTCTCGTAGTAGGAGACCATGGGGCGCCCGGTGTTTGCCGCCGCTTTGAACTCGCGGTTGAGGCGATCCACGAGGATTTCCAGGTGGAGCTCGCCCATGCCGCTCAAAATCATTTGCCCGGTTTCTGCGTCGGTGCGGATCTGGCAGGTGGGGTCTTCGGCCGCGAGCTGGGCGAGGCTTTGCTCGAGCTTGTCTTTGTCGACGCGGGATTTGGGCTCGATGGCCATGAACATCACGGGTTCGGGCGCGGTGATGCGCATGAGGGCCACGGGGTTGTTTTCCATGCAGAGGGTGTCGCCCGTGGTGGCTTCTTTGAGGCCTACAAGGGCGCCGATGTCGCCGGCGCCGAGGGTTTCGACCTCTTCCTGTTCGTCGGCGAAGATGCGGACGATTTTCATGACGCGCTCGCGTTTGCGCAGGCGGGGGTTGTAAACGTTTTGGCCTTTTTTGATCTCGCCGCCGTAGACGCGGACGAAGAAGAGGCGGCCGACGTAGGGATCGGTGGCGATCTTGAAGGTGAGCGCGGCAAGGGGGGCGTCGGGGCGCTGGGGGCATTCGATCGGCTCGCCGGTCTTGAGGCTTTCGCCGGTGACGGCGGGGCGGTCGGCGGGGGCGGGGAGGTAATCGACCACGCCGTCGAGCAAAAGCTGGGTGCCTTTGTTTTTGAGGGAGGATCCGCAGAACACGGGGACCATGGCGCGGGCGATGACGGCGCGGCGGATGGCGGCGCGGATCGCGGCGGCGGGCTGGTCGGGGTTCTCAAGATAGAGCTCAAGGAAGGTTTCGTCGGCCTCGGCGAGCTTTTCGAGGAGCTCGGCGCGGGCGGCGCCGGCGGCTTCCATCATCTCGGAGGGGATGGATTCATCGAGGAAGGTCTTGCCGTCGGAGGCGTCGTCGAACACGCGGCAGGTCATGGAAACGAGGTCGATGACGCCGCGGAAATCTTCAAACGCGCCCACGGGGAGGGTGACGGGGACGGCGGGGGCGCGGAGCTTGGCGCGCATTTCGTTCACGGCGCGGGTGAAATCGGCGCCCATGCGATCCATTTTGTTGATGAAGGCGAGGCGGGGGACGTTGTAGCGGTCGGCCTGGCGCCAGACGGTCTCGGATTGGGGCTGCACGCCGCCGACGGCGCAAAAAACGCCCACGGCGCCGTCTAACACGCGCAATGAGCGTTCCACTTCAATGGTGAAATCCACATGGCCGGGGGTGTCGATCACGTTGATCTGGTGCCCGCGCCAGAAGCAGGTGATGGCGGCGGAGGTGATGGTGATGCCGCGCTCGCGTTCCTGAATCATCCAGTCGGTAACGGTATTGCCTTCATCCACGTTGCCCAGGCGGTGCGTGCGGCCGGCATAAAACAGAATGCGCTCGGTCGTTGTGGTTTTTCCCGCATCGATGTGCGCCACAATCCCGATATTCCGAATCTGTTCAAGTTGCTGTGCCATAATCGCGTTTGCCCTGAAACGGGGCTTCTCTTACTGTTCCCAACCGGATATCAAAGAGCGAAAGCCTACTGCTGCTCAAAAAGGAAGGTCATAGTACCAATTTTTTCACGGTTTTACAAGCGTAAAAGCTGAAATTGCGAACAAATAAAGCAGATTGGTCGTAATTCATTGAAAATCAAAACAATATGATAAACCAAATCCTGCGGCCCGCCAACGGGACGGTGCTTTTTCACGTTTTCTTTCCCTGGAGATCACGGGCTTTCGAGCCGGGTCGCTTTTCCCGCCCGGGGCTGAAACCGGCGTGGAGCGTACTCCAAAAAAACAGGCGCCCCTGAATGGACAGGGGCGCCTTGTCACGCGCTGGGCGGCTTGGCTTACTTGCGGCGGCGGAGGCGGAGGACGCCGGCGCCGATGAGCATGGAGGCGAGCACGCCGGGAAGGGGCTGGCCGTTGGCGCCGCCGCCGTGGACGACGGTGACGGCGTAGATGACGTCGGCCTTGTCAACGGCGTTCTGGGTGTAACCGTCGACGAAGAAGCCCATGTAGAGCCATCCTTCGTCCATATACGTGGCCAACCGGGTTCCGTTGTTGCCGTTGATCCCGGGGGTGGAGTAGATGGTTTTGGAGCCGTTGGAAATGGAAAAGCCCACTTTGTCGACGCCGGCCTGCATGAGCTGTGCAAACGTGCCTTGCTCCATTGCGGACGCGATGCTGAAGGTGTCGATGATGTTTTTGTTGTCATCGATGGTATACATGGAGAAGGTGATGTCGCCCCAGCTGGTGAGGTCGCGCAGGCCGTTGTTGTTTTCGCCGACGCCTTCGTATTTGTAGACGACGTAGGAGTCCTGGTAGAAAACCACGCTGTTTTGAATCCCGTTGACGTGCCCGGCGCGGTCGGCGTAGGCATCGTAGTTGATTTCGGTAGGCTTGTCGGTAATACCGGCGTAGAGGGTGGCGCCCATGGCGATGGCGCTGAACAATGTAATCATCTTTTTCATCATTTAGAATCCTTTCCTTTTTCAAAGGTAACGCGTAGGATAACGGAAACGGGGGGGGATGTCAACCCGATTTGTAAATTTATTTTAATGACGGTGGGTCAAACAAATCACTGGCCCTGAAAAGGCCTGCGGCGGCGGAGGCGAAAAACGCCGGCGCCGATGAGGATGGAGGCGAGCACGCCGGGAAGGGGCTGGCCGGCGGGGGGCGCGGCGCCTTCAATGGAGATGGCGTAGATGAGGTCGGCCTGCGCCATGGGTTTGCCGCCGAAACCTTTCACGAAGAAGCCGATGTAGAGTATATCGTCGGCAATCTCGGTGGTCACATAGATTCTATCGCTGGAGACGGGGGTGCTGTGGATGGTTTCGGAGCCGTTGGAAACGGCAAAGCCGACTTTGTCGACCCCGCTCCGCATGAGCTGGGCGAAGGTGCCGGCATGCATGGAATCGGCGGTGAAGGTCTGAAGGATCTTGCCTGCGGCATCGAGGGTATACATGGAGAAGGCAAAGGTTTGCCATTCGCGAAGGTTGCGGGTGCTTTCCGGGCCGGAACCCTGGAATTCAAACGATACATAGGAATCGGTGTAAAAACTGACGCCGTTTCGGGCTGAAAAAGCATCGGCCGCAACGCCGGTCTGATCCGTAATGCCCGCATAAACCATCGCGCTCATGATGGATGCGCTGAGGAGTGCAAGTGTTTTCATTTGTGCTTCCTTTCCTTAAGAGGGCTGTAAAATACTGAAAAAGAGGAAAGAAGTCAATGGTCTTTTGTAATTTTTTTTACATGACGTTTAAAAAACAACCCATTCTATAATCAGAACAACCGCGCAGGCGGCCACAGCCACAAGGGCGAGGCTTTTCCCGCGCCAGGCCAGGAAGGCGGCCGCGAGCAGGGCGGCCCAGGCGGACCAGGGGGTGGCCGTTTCATGGAGAATGGCGGGGAAGGTCATCGCGGAAAGCGTCACATAGGGCACGTAGTGCAGGAAGGAGCGGAAGAAGCGGTTTTGGATCTCCCGGCGCAGCAATGCCAGGGGAATCACGCGCACGAGGTAGGTCGTGGCGGCCATCACGCCGATGTAGAGGTAAGGGTCAGCCATTGCAGCCTCCTTTTTCCGGAATGGGGAAGAACCAGGCGGCGGCGCCGGCGATGATCAGCGTGAGGGCAATGATTTTGAGGCCGGGCGAAACGGCGGCCAGCTGCGGCGCAAGGCTCGCGAGCGCGCTCGCCCCCATGGCGGCGAGAACAAGCCCGGCGATGATTGTGCTGTGGCGGGCGGGCGGCACGACCACGGCGATGAACATGCCGTAGAGCGCCACGCCGAGGGCGCTGAGGAGGCGCCGGGGGAGCACCTCGCCCAGCAGGATGCCCGAGAGGGTGCCCAGAGACCAGCCGGGGACGGCGGCGGTCATGAGGCCGTAGGTGTAGAAGGGGGAGAGGCGGCCGGGCACGGCCGCGGAGAGGGCGAAGATTTCATCCGTCACGCCGGCGGCCATGACGAAGCGGTGGAGAAGGGGGGTCGAGGGGGCGAGCTTTTGGGAAAGCGCGCACGACATGAGGCTGTAGCGGAGGTTGATCACCGCCTGCACGAGCGCCATTTCGGTGTACGGCGCGGCGGCGGCCATCACGCCGAGCGCGGCGAGCTGCCCGGCGGAGGTGAGGTTCGTGGCCGACATCAAGGTCCCTTGAAACGCGGTCAGCCCCTTGCCGGCGGCGAGAATGCCGAATGAAAAGGAAACGGCGGCATACCCCAGGCCGATGGGGAGGCCGTCTTTCACGCCTTTTTTCCAAAGGACGAAACGTTTTGCGGGTGATTTCATGGCGTCATAAAATAGCAAAAGCCGGGGGCGGCGTCTACCCCCGGCTGATACGAAACAGGGCCTGGATCGTTAGAAGCCCGAACAGCAATCTTCAATCCTAACGGGGAAGGAGCGTTTGAAGGAATAGGCCTTGCCGGTGCTTTCATCGTAGTACATATCAGTCATGAGATAGAACCCGAAACCACCGAGGCCGGGAATGAAGATGCCTTCATGGCTGATGGAGGCGGTTTTAAGCTTCAGGGTATCGCGGACGTCGTAATACTCGGTATAGGCGTTGAACTTGCCCTTGAAGAGACCGGTGGCCTTGGTGAGGGAGAAGGTGACCATGCCGGGATTTTCTTCGCTGTATTCATACGCTTCATCGAGCTTGTTGTATTTGGGGGCTTTTCCGGCGAAGGCGGGCTTGAGAGTGCTGCCCTTCGCATCGGAGATGAGCTCCACGCCTTCGGGAGCCATGAAATCATCTTCAATCCCGGTCAGTTCGAAAGTACCGATTTCAAAGAAGCTTTCGTTGTAGGTGCGCAGATCCACATCTTTCACATATTTGCGCCCCAGCATGTCGACGTTTACCCAAAATTCATCGGGAATCGAGATCTTATCCGAAGTTCCCGGATAATACCATCGGGCAAAACCATCCGCCTCATCCGAGGCGGCGTTAAGCTGGAGCATACCGAACAGGTCACCCTTTTTCCCGTTGGAGAAAAGAGTCCCATACGGCAGGCAGGCGCTTTCGCCGCCATCCAGAAGAATCAGCGGCGCCGTGATGCTGACGGCGGTGCCATCGGGCATTTTACCGGTAATCTTCACGCTGCCCGTCTTGGAAACAGCGGCGCTGAGGTACCCATACCCCATCGGGACCACCTCGCTAATCTCCAGATTCTCGCTCACGGCGATCCTAAACGCATAGGTGTTGAGGTAATTGCCCAGCGTTGCCATGATAGAATCGTAATTGGCGTCTTTTTTGGTGGCGGCGAAAGGATTGCGCTGCGCCACAACGGTATAGAAGGATTCAGCCCCGCATGGATTGGTGGAATTGAAGAAATCAAGGGAGCCGGTGAGCTCATAGGGACCGGCCTCGGCGCTCATATCCAGCGCCAGATAAAAGGCGATGCCCGGAATTTCGCTCGGCGCTGCATAGAGCCTCACCGCCCCATCGTCCAAAATCTCATAGGAACTCCAGTAGGCGGACTTCCAGACGAGGGTTCCCGCGCCGTCGATCGAAGCCTTGCATGTCAGCTTGCCCGTGGCGCTGGCAGTGAAAGTAAAGGTGCCGTAAAGTGTGCCTGCTTCACTTGCCAGATAACCGTTATACGTGCCGGCGGATGCCGCGGGAAGCGGGAGCACGCCGAGCGTGAAGCTCATGGTGTCGACCTGCTTCGGATTGGCCACACTCGCCACCGTCACCGTCACGGGAGCCGACTGCGCCTTCGCGGGTACGCCCGTGATCCGGCCGGTGACCGAATCAATCTTCAATCCGGCAGGTAAATTCTTGGCCGTATATTTCACCGGCAGCGCGGAGGCATTGACCGCAAAGCTCAAATTATAATTCACGCCGGCCATCGGAGCGGAGATTCCCCCGCATGGCACAACGGAAATAACAGGCGCTTCACACGCCGAGCTCGCGCGGAAAACAGCCACATATTCAAGGCCCTCGTTCTCGCCGGAATAATCAATTTTAAGTGAAGGCGTGAGCGCTTTAAAACCGGTGCTGAATTCCGGAACCTCTTCGCCCTCCAGGATCCACCCCGCAAAGACGGCGCCCTTCGCGGGCTTGGCGGTCAGGGTGACGGTTTTACCGGGAAGCAACTGCCCGCTGGTCGGCGAGAGCGTGACCGCTCCCGGTCCTTCGGCGCGCGCAAGAATCACATCGACGGCCTCTGCATAAGCGTAAAAATACCCGCCACTGCAATCATTTTCCGCCACCTTGATGCTCTGTTTGCCTGGCGCCAGCCAATGCGGATCGAGCGAACGGAAGGTCATTGTGTATTTACCGGCTTTCAAAATATCACCGCCCGGGAAGTTCCAGTTCTTTCCATCCACGCTCCACTGGATAAACTCCACCGCCTCTTCCGGGTAGACTTCAACAAAAACCTCAACCGGCGAGGTGATGAAATTCGCCGTCAGCGTTACATTCACCGCCGGCATTTCAACGGTGTTGATCTCCGACCTCGCGTTGAAATCGCCCAGGTCGGCGGTGGCGGGAGAAATCGTCCAGCGGTCAAAAACCGCATTTTCGTTGGAAGAATAAGCTTCCACCTCGCAGGTTTCCCCCGCGGGGAGCTTGACCGAAGCGGCTCCATCGGCAAAACCGCCCTTGACCGTAAGCACATACTGCTTTTCAGCGGCGAGCAGATCCGCGCCAAAACCCAGGGCGCACAACACAAAAAACCAACTGAATTTTTTCATACTGTTTTCCTTTTTCCACCGGATCAGTGGTTATCGGGAAGATATCATTTTTTATCTTCGATGAAAAGGAAATAAGGATAATTTTTACAAATAAAAAGCCAGGGGCGGCATCTGCCCCCGGCGGATAGAGGAAACGGCGCCTCGAGCGGGTTAAGATTGAAAACTTCTCAATTTTTCGAAAGGTATTTTTCTTTTTGGTGAATTCTTGAAGTGAGCCGTAGCAACGCTACGGCGACCTGAAAGGATGAAAGCAAAAAGGAAAAGAACAGAGAAAAAGAGAAGTTTCATTCTTAATATGCTCTATTCGACCGAAACGCCGAAGGAGCGTTTCAGGGTGTAGGCCTTGCCGGTCTCGGGGTCGATCCAGGTTTCGGGCACGAGGTAAAAGCCCTTGCCGCCGTGCGATCCGGGGGTGAGGATGCCCTCATGCGCCACCGAGGTGGTCTTGAGCTTAAGGGCTCCTTTGGCATCGGAATATTCCTGATAGAGGTTGAATTTTCCTTTGAAGATGCCGGTGGCTTTGGTCGCCGCGAAGGTGGCCACGCAGGGATTATCATTGTTGTACAGATACATCCCGCCGGCCTTGTCGAACATGGGAGCCTTGCCGGCGAAGGCCTGCTTCAGGGAGGCGCCCTTCGCATCCGAAACAAGCGCCAGGTTAAACGGGTAATACTCGCCAAAACCGGGGTCTTCGGCCGAGAAGAGCGCGCCGTCGTACTCCCGCAGATCCTGGCTCTTGGGGTAGTAGATCCCGCCGGCCAATTCCACCTCCGCCGTGAAGCGGTCTTCCGTGGCGATGGTTTTGCCGGTTGGCGCGAGGCCCGGGTAGTGCCACGTGCCAAAACCGCTGACCGCATCCCCATTGCCCGCGAGCATACCGCCAAACGATCCCTTCTTCGCGCCATAGAGCGGGATGAAGCACGGCACGCACATTTCATCCGCCTCATTCAAGAGTACCAGCGGCGCGCTGGCGCTGAGGGAGGTGCCGTCGGGCAACTTTCCGGCGAGCTTCACGGCGCCTTTGTTTGAAACGGTGGCGGTGAGGTAACCGAAACCGGCGGGGGTGTTTTGCGCACGCCCCTCTTCGATCGCCTCTCCCGCGCCCAGCGCGAGCGTGTAGGTATTCATATACCGGCCCAGCTCGCCCATAATCCGCTCATAATCCGGATCCTTTTTCGCAATGCCAAACGGATTGCGCTGCGCATCGATGAAAAACGCCGGCAAGCCTCCGCATGAACCGGGGGGGGTAACGTCTTCGAATTCCCCCGAGAGCCCCCACTGGAAATCATTATCGGAATTGCTTATGTCCACCCAAAGGCGCCGCGCGCTCTTGGGCGAAGTGAGTTCGGCAAAGAGCGTGAGCGGGTAGCCCTCATGGCGGGCATCGTCAAAGTAATCCCATGCGGGGGCGGAATAGGAGAGCGTTCCCTCGGCCTGCACAATCTTGGCCGTCAGCTTGCCCGCGGCGCTGGCGGTGAGGGTAAATGAACCGTGAATTCGCCCACCGTGATCGCGAATGTAACCGTTGAACACCCCTTGGGCGCTCGCAGGCAGCGGCAAGACCTCGAGGGCAAAGGTGATGCTGTCGCTCACCTTGGGATAGACCACGCTCGTCGCCGTCACCGTCACCAGCGCCGTCTGCGCCTTCGTCGGCACGCCCGTGATCCGGCAGCTTGCCGAATCAAACTTCAGCCCCGCAGGCAGATTTTTGGCGGTGAACTTCACCGGCAGCGCCGAAGCATTGACTCGGAGTTCTTCCTCATAGACCACGCCCACCATCGGGATTCCGATCGGCTCCTGGCGAGGTTCCAAAACCGGCGCTTCGCACTCCGATTTCAGGCGGAAATGCGCCACAAGCGCGGGATACTCATATGGATCATTCGTGGATATTTTAAATGAAGGGCCCATTGGCAAGAAGTCGCCGCTCCATTCAGGAGCCTGCTCGGAATCCGTACCCCACCCCACAAAGACGGCATTGGCATCGGCCTTGGCCGTGAGGGTGACGCTTTTTCCGGGCAGCAGCTGCCCATTCGCCGGCGACATCGTCACCGACCCGGGGCCCTGCACCTCAACCTCGACCACATTGACCCGCGTGGCAACCGCCGTGACCTGCGCGGTCTGACCCACCACCACCGCGACCGACTGCTTGGCCGGCGCAATCCAGCGCGCATCGAGCGAACGGAAGGTCATCGTGTATTTACCGGCCTTGAGCGCCCCCGTGCCCGGTTCGCTCCAGGTTTTGCCGTCGGCGCTCCACTGAATGCCCTCGGCATCGGCAGGCAGCACCGCGACCGCCACATACCCCGGCGACTCGATGAAAGTCGCCGTCAGCGTCAGCGCCACAGCCGGCATCACAAAGGTGGTTTCGGCAGCCTTCGCATCAAAGGAAGCGCCCAAATCCGCCGTGGCGGGCGCGACCACCCACTTATCAAACGCCATCCCGGCCTTCGTGGCCGCCACGACCGTGCAGGAAGAGCCCGAAGCCACGGATTGCGAAGCCTGCCCGTTGGCGAGCCCTTCCTTCACCGTCAACGAATAAGGAAGCCCTACCCACTTCGCGTAGAGCGAATGGTTCGTAGCGATGGAAACCGTGGTCGAAGCCGTCGCCAGCGAGCCCAGGCCGCCCGGCTGCGTGTACCAGCCATCGAAAGTGAAACCGGTGCGCGTGGGCGCGGGGAGGGTGCCGTAGGTTTCGCCGGAGGTGACGGTTTTGGTGGCGGGCGAAATTTTGCCGCCCTGCGCATCCAGCGTCAGCGTGACAACCCGGCTCGGTGCCTTCACTGTGAACGTGATGGTTTTCACATTGTTGGCAGTGTTTGATTCCGCGATGGTGTTGTTCACATTGAGCGTGATGGTCAGCGTGTAGCTTCCCGGGGCGAGGTCTTGCATCTCAGACCAGGCCGACCCGTTGCACCCGGAGAAGACGTTGGCCGCCAAGCTCGGATACACAAAATCATGCGTTGCATTCTTACCGTTTCCGCTCAGGCTCACGCGGTTGGTGATGACCCCCATATAGGCGTTTTTATTGTTTTCTATAAACGCATAATAGGTATGGATGGGGTCGCCTTGAATAAAGGTCGTGGTCCCCGAAGTGGCCGTTTCGGTCGAATTCAGGAAAAAGTCACTGTTCCACCCCCATGCCGTGGGTTTGTAAAACACAAAATCATAATTGACCCCCACCCACTGCGCATAGATCGTGCAGCCGGCGACCGGAGCGGTGGCCGCAGTGACCTGCGTGCCGCCCGAGGAGGCGGAATACCACCCCTTGAAGGAATAGCCCAGGCGAATGGGCGTGGGCAAAGAGCCCAGCAGCTTGCCCGGTTCGCAGCCCACGAGCTTGCTCGCCTCGCCGTCGATTGTGCCGCCCTGCGCATCAAACGTGATGCCGAGCCACCAGTTGGCATGGAGCGTGTGGCTTTGCGCGCCCGCCGAATCAGCCGCGGCAACCTTGCCGGTCTTGTCAAAAAGGTTGGGGTACCAGCCTTCGAGGTAATAATTCGTGCGCGTGGCAGCCGGCAAATCACCGTAGGCGGCGTTCAACGGATAATGGACACTCTCCGGCGAAACGGATCCGCCCTGCGCGTCAAACGTCACCGTCAGCGCCGTCTGCGAGCCGCCCGACCAGTGCGCGTAGAGCGTGAGAGGGTAAAACTCAAACGGAATATCATCCCCGTTTGCCACCGCTTCGCCTCCCGCGGGCGCCGTGTGCCAGCCGGCAAAAGTTCGCCCCGAAGAAACGGTCGAAGGCAATGCACTAAAGGTTGATCCCGGATAACAGGTTTTCAGCACCGGCGAAGGCTCGCTTCCGCCATTGGCATTGAACAATACCGGCAGGCTCCAAATCTCCACGGGAAAACCGAAGAGCGAGCTCCCCCACCCCGTGGCATTCAGCGGGCGGTAAACCGTCACCCCCGAACAGTTGGTAAAGGAGGAAGCAACAGTAGTGCAATCAGGCATATTTCCAGTAAAGCACAGATTTCTCAAAAGTGTGCAACCGGAAAAAACATTTGCCGCAATTTCAGTAACCTCACTGCTGAGAATAACCGTCTTAAGATCTGTACACCCTTTGAAAGCATACCCGGAGAGTTTGGCCACCCCTTTACCGATTTTAGCGGTTTTAAGCGTGGCAATGCCGGTAAAAACACCATTCGGGCTGGCAAGACCCAACGTGGTGACGCTGTCGGGAACCACAATCTCGGTAATCACTGATTTGCCAAAAACCAAATAACCAAGCTCCTGCACGCGAGAACCAATCGTAACGGAAGCCAAACGCTCACAACCATAGAAGGCCTTGTGTTCCACAGAAATAACGCGATCCGGGATTACAACAGATTCAATTTTCGTACAATTTTCAAAACAGGAAAATTCCAAATAAATGAGTCCTTCAGGCAGTGAAACCGAACGTAATGCCGTACAATCCGCAAACGCATTATTGCCAATTTTTTCGATGTTTTCACCCAACTCGACCGATGTCAACCCCGTGCACCCTCTGAAAGCATGCGCGGTAAGCGTGGTTATCCCTTTACCGATTTTAGCGGTTTTAAGCGTGGCAATGCCGGTAAAAACACCGCTCGGGCTGGCAAGACCCAACGTGGTGACGCTATCGGGAATTTCAATCTCGGTAAGAATCGTTCCGTAAAATGCAGAATATCCGATGCTTCTCACACTGGAACCTAGTTTTGCAGACCTCAATTGACTGCATCCCGAGAAAGCTCTATATCCGATAGATGTCACCGAGTCTGGAATTACAACCGAATCCAACTTTACAACACCTTTAAATGCATTACTCTCAATTGAGGTTAGCGTATAGCCGTCAATGGAGCCAGGAAGGTCATCAAGCACATAGTCGGAGCTGGAGTTAGTGGCACCGGTGATGGAAAAGTTGGTCGTATTTTTGGTTACGGCAATCGTCAGCTTCCATCCATCGGAGCGGGTGAGCGTTCCGGTGGAGGTATTGAGCGACCAGGTTCCGGCGGCAACGAGGTTGCCGGTCAGGCCAAACAGGGCGGCGCATAACATGAACAGCAGGCGATGAAACCGTAGAGCACGTATTTTCATGGCATCTCCTTGTCTTTTCCATCGAAGGGGAAATCCCTTCGGATCGGGTTCTTAAACAAGGCACGACTCTACTCCGGAACCAAACGGGGCACGACCAAGCGCCCAGACAGAAAACACGGAGGAGAGCGTGCCAGAGGGCACGCATCTCCGCATTTATGTCGTTCTGTCTAAAAATTGGTCGTTTTCGTTTGAACGATTGCATGCGGTAAACGCAAAAATCTCGAACAGTGATGAATTGAGCCGGAAGCAGCGCAAACGGCGGAGCCAAAGGCGAAATTCAATCAATGTGTTTTCAAGAGAGTACAATTTTTGATGTTTTCTGACAAGCGAAAAATAATCCAATCCCGTTTTTTCTGTCATACCGCAGGCCTTTCCTTTAAGAAGTGCTGATGAATGGTGCTTTTTTTGCTCGCGCGGAGGCGCGGAGTACGCGGAGAGAGAAGGATCAGATAGGATCGAAAAAAGTGTGTGTTCTCCGCGTACTCCGCGCCCCCGCGTGAGAATTTAAATTCTGATTGCCGGTCTTTGGGTTTAATCAGCGTTTCCTTGATATCCTCTATCTGCAGGCGCGGGGGGCGCTTTTGGCGGTGCGGGAGCAGGTCTTTGCGGGGGCTTTCGAGGAGGTCTTTTTCAAACAGGCGGTGCGGGCGCCGGAGCAGCGGCGGGAGGCGGTTTGGGTTGCGGCGCTTTTGGATTGCACGGCGGCACGGCTCTTGGAGGAGGCCTGGGAGGATTGTATGCCGCTGAGCGCGGAGGCGGCGCGGGCGCAGGTGTTGCGGGGGGCGGGGGGGCGGCATTGGGCGAAGAGGGAGGAGCCGCTGAGGAGGGTGATCATGGCGAGGGCGTATTTCAGGTAGGTTTTCACGGCGGGGCCTTTCGGGTTGTGTGGGTTGGAAGCGTTGTCCATGAATAGTGGCGGAGCAAAGGGGTTTTCTAAAAAAACCGGAAAAACATTAGACTTCCTGCGAATTTAATTTTCTCACGCGGAGGCGCGGAGAACGCGGAGAAAAACACCCCCTTCACTGTATGTGGTTTTGGATTTTTCACAAACCGGCTCCGTGTTCTCCGCGCCTCCGCGTGCGAAAAAAACGTAGCTTCGCAATTTCGCAAGAGCTCTATTTTTTTCAGCTTCGCGCGAGGCTTTGAGCGCGCGGATCAGGCCGACCGAGTCTTTAAGTATTTTTCGGGGGCTGTTTTTTTCAGGGTGCCCGGGGCGCGGGAAGGGAAATGCGCAGACGCGTTTACGCTTTCACTTTACACGTGTTTTCGGATTGCGGCTTTGAGTTTTGTCAAGCGCAACTCATTTGAAATCAATGTGCAATTTTTCGCCTGGGTGGCGCTTGCATGAACGGGCGGGCTTTTTCCGTAAAAAAAAATCGCTGAAATTGAAAAACAGGCTTCCCACGGTTCCGTTTTTTGTGCTATTTTAAATGTATGGAAAAGTATGCCCGCCGCGGGTGCGGTGTGGTCAAGGTTTTGGTTTAGGGCATTTTATACCGCCCTATTCAAAGAAGTATGGATTATTGTTAAGGAGAAAAAAATGAAGGCAGCGCAGTATTTGTTTGCCTTGGCGTTCTTCTCCGCTTTGGGTGCGGGGCTGCCGGGTTTAGCGGCGGCGCTTCCCGCCCGGTGGAACACGCCGGCGGCCGGCGACGGCGCCTGGATTCAGAATTTTGAAAACGACCAGGGAACCGCCTCGGTGGGGTATACCGGCGGAAACGCCGCGTTTTTCGGAAGCGGCACAAAGGGGCGGACAATCACGTCGGAAAGCCCGTATCAGGAAATCTGGCAGGATGCCCCCTACGCCAACGGCACGGTGTATATGCAGTTTGCCATGCAAAACGTGGCTTATGTGGGCAGTGATCCGGAAGAGGTCGACAAGCTGTTTTTCGTGGTCGAAGACGTCGGCGCCGGCAACACGGTTCTCGCGGCGAAGTATTGGACCGGGAGCGAAATCAGGTCTCAGGGCGAAACGCTCTCGCTCGCCGGCATTGAGCCGGAGGCCTGGTTCACCGTGACGCTGCGGATGACGGAGGCCAGCCTGGTTGCCACCGTGGGCGACTCTTTTGCCGCGACCGCCACCATTCCGCTTCTGGCCGGCGGCGCCATTCCCCGCGGCGTGAAAGTAACGGGCGACGGCCTGGTCGACAATATCCTCGCTTCCTACGGCGACCCCCTCCGCGGCACGCTCTACACGCCGCCGCCCGCCCCCGAAGGGGTCACGCTCGACAGCGCCGTGCAGGCCCACATCGAGACCGCCCTTCAAAACACAATGGGCGCGACCTCCGTGAGCATGACCAGCGAAGGCGGCGTTTCGGCCACGACCGCGACCGAGGCCGGCGCCCGCGCCGTGCATGAAACCGCCTACCTCCTCGGCGCCGGCTTTGTGGCCGACGGCGCCAATGCCGCATTCTCCTACGAATTGGGTATTGCCGGCGTGAGCTACAGCAACGGCGCCATCACCGCCAAAGTCAAGCTCATGATCAACGACGGCGGCAAAACCGGCGACATCAACGGCAAGGTGGCGATCTTCGTAAACGGAACCGAAATCGGCACCGCCACGGTCGGAACCTTTGTCGACGGCGTGGCCACGGCCAGCGTGCCCTACACCCTGGGCTCCACGCCCGCCAGGCTCACCGCCAGAATTGTGGCCAGGTAACCCGGCAGAAAGAGGAGTTCATCATGAAAAAAATGCCATTCTTTTCCCTGCTGATCGCCTGGGCCGCCGGCGTGGCCTGCGCCGCCACCCCCAATGCGACAGTCGACTTCGCCACGACAGGTCCCGACACCTATGCCGACGGCACCCCCGTGGCCGACGGAGAAACCTACTACCTGCTCTTCGTGCCGGCGGGGTCGACCTTCACGATCGACAACACCGGCGCGGTTGAAGGCGCCAGAATCGTCTTCCAAGGCAAAGCCAAAGACGGCGCCTGCGGGCGCATCGTGGTCGAGCTCAACAGCGGCGCGGACTACAGCAACGGCACCTTCCGGGTTGTGCTGCTCGATACGCGCAACGCTTCCGGCGCCCCGGTCGGCGACATCGTGGTCGCCTACGGCGCCTCTGAGACCGCCTCCGCGCTGCCCTCTGGAGCGCCCGGCATGGTGCGCCTGGCCGCCGCTCAGCAGGCGGCCGGTTCCGCCATTGCGACCCGCTCCGGCGCGGCGATTCTTCCCACGGTGGTTCCCCCGGTGATCACCGGGCTTGCGGTTGAAGGCGGCGTGGCCACCCTCACGGCAAAGGCCGACGGCCGGGTTTATTACACCGTCTCGGTCACGGAGAATCTCTCTTCGGGAATCTGGACGCCCGTCACAAACCGCACCGAGGCCCAGACCTTCGCGGCCGATGGCGGCGGCGTCGCAATCGCCGTGGATCCGGCCAAAAAGGCCCAGTTCTTCAAGATTGAAGTGGCCAAGTAAGGAGCTCGCCATGAAAAAAATACTTTTATCAGCAGTGTTGATGAGCGCCTTTGCCGCCTCCGCCGCGATCACGACCACCGTGGAGAGCGCCAACACCGCCGTGGTCGCCCCGGTGACGGCGCCTCAAACGGCCGGTTATCAGCTTGTTTGCGTGCCGGTTTCGGGGTTCGACATCACCGGGGAGGACGTGCCCGCGCAGCTTGACGCGCTTTTGCCGGTTGCGGAGCGCTCCGAGGGCGATGAGGCGCAGGTGTGGATCAGCTCGGCGGCGCCCGCGGTGACCTACCATGTCTACACCGTCGAGGGCGGCGCATGGAAAGCCGTCGCCGTGGGCGATGAAGGCAGCGGCTCGACCGCGACCGGCCCGGGTGAGTTTGCGGCCGGCGCCATAATCTGGCTCAAGACCGCCCATGCCGTCGGGGCGATGTACGGCCAGGAATTCGGCGGCGCAATCACCCAGCCGGCCATGAATCGCGGCACGCGCGCCAACCCCGGGTACAACCTGATCGGGAACCCCGACCCCGCCGAGGCATTGGATCTTGACGAGGTCACAGGCGCCGTGCCTCACGAGGCTTATCGCACGAGTTCGGACCGGGTCATGCTGCTCAAGGGCGGTTCGGCCTATGAAACGTGGCACAAAAAAAGCGCCTCTGAATGGTGGAATCCCGCGACCTCGCAGGTTGTGCCGTCGCTGGCTCTTGCGCCCGGGCAGGCGGCGTGGTTTGTGAGCCTCAACGGTAACAATTGATTGTTTTAAGGAGAAAATAAATGACGAAGTATGTAATTGCGCTGCTGGCCGCCGTATGGGGCATGGCCGCGCATGCGGTCGTGCTCCAGTGGAGTGTGCTTGCCGGCAGCTTGCCCGAAGGGGCGTTTGGCGATGTGCAATCCGTAAAGCTTGTGGCTGCGAGCGATATCGGCGAGATCACGCCCGACGTCTACACCGGCGCGATTACGCTGGCCGAGCGGGGTATCAGCGGAGAGTGGTCTGCCAACGTTGTTCAAGGTCAAATGAACAGCCGTGACGACGCTTACTATTATGTGGTTCTTTTCACACAGAACGGGGAGTCTTACCTCGCAAGCGCTTCGGCGCTTAACCTTTCCGGATCGCCCGTTGCGGTGGGGCCCACCCCGCCCGACATCACCGGCGACAGCTGGGAAATGAACGCCCCCTCCATGTGGAACGACAGCTGGGCTCCGGTGGTGCCCGAGCCGACCTCGCTGGCGCTTCTGGCGCTGGGCGTGGCGGCGATCGGCCTGCGGCGACGGGTTCAGTAACCCCCTCGCTTCAATGAAAAACCACTCCGAAAGGGGTGGTTTTTTATTGAAGCGAGAGCATGTTTCGAATGAGATTTCCCGGATTTTGCGAAGGTGAATTTTGGTTTTGACAAACGCTTGAGGTGAGCCGTAGCAACGCTACGGCGATCTGAAAGGGTGAAGTTCAAAAACAAAAAGCACCGAGAAAAAGCGGAAAGATCAATCGAAATATGCTCTATTTCATTTCCACGGGGGCGGCTTTGATGCCGCGGGCGGCGAGGGTTTCGCGGTAGCGGGCGGCGCGGGGTTTGAAGGTTTCCCAGTTGCGGGCGGCTTCGGGGGACCAGGCGGTTTCGGCAAGGGCGAAGGCGCGGGGGAAGGCTTTCCAAAGGAGCTCTTCGGGGGTCCAGGTGCATTCGGACCACATGTTGCCCTGGATGCCGATGACGGTGCTTTCGCGACCGGGGGCGACGTCTTTGAGGGGGTTGGCTGTGTAGACGCTTTGGGAGGTCACGAGGCCGTAGATGTATTCGAGGCCGTCGGAGGCGGGGAATTGGCCGTAGTCGAGGTAATAGGGGTAGGTGACGACGATGGGGTTGCCTTGGGCGGAGACGGTGCCGACGCCGGGCCGGGCGCGCCAGCAGAAGACGATGGTGTCGGCGGGGATCTGGCCGGCCATGCAGTCTTCCCACCAGATCACGGGGGTGCGGCGGGCGCTTTGGAGGTGGCGGCTGAGGCGGCGGACGAGCCAGGGCTGGAGGTCGGCGGCTTTTTTGAGGTTGTCGCGGGCGAGGAGGGCCTGGCAGGCGGGGCAGGCTTCCCAGCGCTGATGGGGGGCTTCGTCGCCGCCGATGTGGAAGTAGGGGCCGGGGAAGAGGAGGAGCATTTCGCCGATGACGGCGTCGATGAAGGTGAGGGTTTCGGGGGTGCCGAGGCAATACACGTCGTCTTCCACGCCCCAGGTGGTGCGGACGTTTTTGGGCTGTTTGCGGCAGGAGAGGCCGGGGTAGGCGGCGATGGCGGCGCAGGCGTGGCCGGGGGTTTCGAACTCGGGAACGATGGTGACGCAGTGTTCTTCGGCGTAGCGGACGATTTCGGCGACGTCGGCCTGGGTGTAGAAGTAGGGGCCGTAGGGGGTGTTGTCGGGGGTGTTTCGGTCGCCTTTTTTGGGGGATGAGAGGCGGGCGGCGCCGATTTCGGTGAGGAGGGGGTAGGCGTTGATTTGGATGCGCCAGCCTTGGTCGTCGGTGAGGTGCCAGTGGAGGCGGTTGAGCTTGAGGGCGGCCATTTCGCGGATGATGGTTTTGAGGGTTTCTTTGCCGAAGAAGTGGCGGCAATCGTCGACCATGAGGCCGCGCCAGGCGAAGCGGGGGGAGTCGCTGACGGTGCAGGGGGCGACGGTGTAGGTGTTGTTTTCGGCGGGGGTGAGGAGCTGAAGGAGGGTCTGGATGCCGTAGAACCAGCCGGCGTCGTCATTGGCGTGGATGGTGAGGGCGGCGGGGTCGGCGGTGAGGCGGTAGCCTTCCTTGGGGAGGGCGGGGTCGATGCGCAGGGCGAGGTCGCGGGGGGCTGTGGAGCCGGGCATGATGAGCTGAACCTGTTCGAAGGCTTTGCTTTCGTGGATGGAGCGCATGGCTTTCATGAGGACGGCGGGGCGGATGCCGGTGGGGAGGGAGAGGCGGAGGAGTTCTTTTTTGAGGGTGGCGGGCCGGGGGTCTGGAGCCATTTCGATTTTGGCGGGCAGGGGGATGACGCCGGCGGGGAGGGCGGCGGAGGCGGGGAGTGAAAGGAGAAGGGCGGCGGCGAGGAAGGCTTGGGCGGTCATGGCGTCTCCAAAGATAGGTTTGGAATGCGGGGATAGGGGGGGCTGGGTGTTTGAAAGAAGGTTTTGTGGAGGAGGATTTTTTCGCCTTTGCGTTTGCCGATGCCGACGACGGCGATGGTGTAGGGAGGCTCCCGGCCTTTGATGAACATGAGGGCCCGGCGGTTTTCGGCGCGGGTGTCGAGCTTGACGCTGTCGGCGTGGGTGATGGTGGCTTGAAGGTTGGTGTAGGCGGCGGCGGGGAGCTCGGGATGGTGGTTGACGGCGTGATCGAGGAAGTAGGCCATGCCGCAGTAGAGGGTGGCGTTGGTGACGGCGGGGTCGAGGAGGGTGGCGTAGCCCAAGGGGACGGCGGCGATGGGTCGGGGGGTGTTGTCGAAGGCGGCGAAGATTTCTTCGCGGGGCTTGCCTTTTACCTGCCGGAGGGTTTCAGGGGCGATCCATGCCTCAATGTTTCCGCCCAAGGCGAAAAACGAAAGGAGGAGGAAAAGCAGGGCGGCCAGTGCTTTCACGGCGTTTTCTTAGTTGTGGTCTACGGCTTCGATGACGGTGACGCGGTCATTTTGGAATTCGATGCGGAGGGCTTCCACTTCGGCATAGGTGGTGCCGTCCATGTAATAGTAGTCGTTGAGGTAGACGGTGCGGCCGGTGGAGGTGCGCACGGGGTAGGAGACGAGGCGCGGCTCGGGGAAGTTGTTTTGCACGGCCTGCACGGTGTAGACCCAGATCTCGGTTTTTCCGGCGGCGGTGGTGCGGGTGGAGGTCTGGGAGGGGGAGCCGTAGACGAACCAGGCGGCGTTTTTGTCGTCGCCCACGTGGAGCTCGCCGCGTTCAAGGCGCTGGCGCTCGGCTTCGGGGTATTGTTGGAAGATTTCGGGTTTGGAATCGATGCGCTTGCGGATGCGATCCCGGTCGGAGAGGCACCCGGCGAAGAGGAGGGCGGCGCCGAGGAGGGTGAGGAGCAGGGTGCGCATGGGATTATTTCCTTTGGGGTTCGGCGAGGCGGGTGTAGCCCCAGTTGAGGAGGGCTTCGGCGAAGGCGTCGCGCTCTTTATAGGTTTTGAAGCCGGTGACGCAGGCGAGGGTGCGTTTGCCGCCGCGCAGGCAGCTGACGGTGACGCAGAAGCCGGAGCTGTTGATGAAGCCGGTTTTGAGGCCGTCGACGCCGTTGACTTTTTTGAAGACGAGGTTGTTGTGGTTCTTGAGCTCGGTTTTGCCGTCGCGGAAGGAATCCATGGGGGTTGAGGCCCAGGTCATGAGCTGGGGGTAGTGGAGGAGCTGTTCGCCGAGGATGACCATGTCGAGCGCGGAGCTGAGGGAATCTTTTTTGACGCCGTTGGGCAATTCTTTCGCGAGGCCGTGGGAGTTGAGAAAGGCGGTCGAGGTCATGCCCAGCTCGGCGGCGCGGGTGTTCATGCGGGCGGTGAAGCCGGCGACGTCGCCATTATTGAGGAATTCGGCGACGAGGTAGGCGGAATCGTTGGCGCTTTTGATGGCGACGCTTTTGAGGAGCTCGCCGAAGGGGAAGGTTTCGCGGGGGTCGAGGTAGACTTGGCTGCCGCCGATTTTATTGGCTTCGGGGGTGACGGCTACGGGGGTGGAGAGGGTGATTTCGGGTCGGGTCTCCATGTCTTCAAAGGCGAGGAGAAGCGTCATCATCTTGGTCATGGAGGCGATGGGTACGGCTTTTCGGGCGTCTTTTGCCCAGAGCACGCGGTGGTTGTCGGCGTCGACGAGAATTCCGGTGAGGCAGCTTTTGGCGTTGGGCAGGGCGAGGTCGCCTTGGGCGGCGCCGTCGAAAGAATAGGTGGCGGGGGCTTTGGGTTTCACTTGCGCGGGCTGCTGCCGGGGTTGAGCGGGTGGCTGGCCGGGTGCGGCGGCGGGGGCGGGCCGGGTATGGGTGCTTTCGGGCGCGGGGGTGCCTTCGGGCGGGGGTTCGGTGTTGCCGCCGCAGTTGCCCGCGGCGCAAAGAATAATCACGAGCAGGAGGGTGGGTATGCCTCCGAAGAGGGCTGTTTTCACCCAGGAGGGCATGGTGGCGCGATCGCCGGGCAGCTCATAACCGTTTTTCATTGGGATCTCCCTTACACGTTGAAGAGGAAGTGGACGACGTCGCCATCCTGCATCACATATTCTTTGCCTTCGAGGCGCATCAGGCCGGCGGCTTTGGCGCCGGCTTCGCCTTTGTGGGTGGTGTAGTCTGCGAATGAGATGACTTCGGCGCGGATGAAGCCGCGCTCGAAGTCGGAGTGGATGACGCCGGCGGCTTTGGGTGCGGTCCAGCCGCGGCGGATGGTCCAGGCGTGGGTTTCCATGGGGCCGACGGTGAAGTAGCTCATGAGGCCGAGGGTGTGGTAGGCTTTGCGGATGGTGATGTCGAGGCCGCTTTCGGCGAGGCCGTAGCTCTGGAGGAACTCATTGCGTTCATCGTCGGAAAGGCCGGCCATTTCGGCTTCGACGGAGGCGCAGATGGTGACGGTGCCGCACCCGGCGGCTTGGGCGTGGGCCTTGAGGCGGGTCACGTGTTCGTTGTCTGCGGCGAGCGCGTCTTCCGAAACGTTGGCCACGTAGATGATGGGTTTGTCGGTGAGGAACTGGAGCTCGGCGAGGGTGGCGTCGAGCGCGTCGTTTTCGGTGCGCGGATAGGTGCGGACGGGGTTTCCTTCGTTGACGTGGGCGAGGAGGAGCTGCATGGCTTCGACTTCGCGGCGGAGGTCTTTGTCGGCGCGGGCCTGGCGGCCGATGCGCTCGATGCGTTTTTCGAGCGATTGCAGATCGGCCAGGACGAGCTCGGTTTCGATGATCTCGATGTCGCGGATGGGGTCGACGGTGCCTTCCACGTGCACCACGTCGTCGTTGTCAAAGCAGCGGACGACCTGGAGGATCGCGTCGGCCTCGCGGATGTTGGCGAGGAATTTGTTGCCGAGGCCTTCGCCTTTGCTGGCGCCGCGCACAAGCCCGGCGATGTCGATGAAGTCGACCGTGGCGTGGAGGATCTTGCCCGATTTGCCGATGGCGGCGAGCGCTTCGGCGCGGTCGTCGCGCACGGGTACGGTCGCCTTGTTGGGCTCGATGGTGCAGAAGGGGTAGTTTGCGGCTTCGGCGTTTTGGGCGCGGGTGAGGGCGTTGAAGAGGGTTGATTTGCCCACATTGGGCAGGCCTACGATACCAACGGCAAGTGACATGGCTTTCCTTTTCTATGGGCGGTTGTTTTCGCCGCCATGGTCGAGCGGCACGATCCGCTTGCGACCGTCTTTTTCATAAGGGGGGGGGCTGATGACGGCTTCGGAGACGCCGCCTTCCCGGCGGGGTTGCCCGGATCGGCGGCTCAGCCAGGCGGCCAGGGGGCTGCACCCCTGCGGGCGGGTGTTGCTCCAGCGGCCGAAGCTGGAGGCTTCGGTCGCGCGGTATTCGGCTTCCGCGGCCTGATAAATCATAAACGCGATGAAGAGCAGGAAGAGGCCGCCCTGGAAGATCAGCGACCACAGTAAATCGCCCCAGTAGGGCAAACCGGCCGGCGGCCTCGGCGTGGCGCCGAAGAAGGAAAGGATCGACATGGCCACCCAGAAAACGGCGATGCCTTTGCCGATGCGCGAGGCGAACCAGACCGCTTTCAGCCTGGAGAAGCCGGCGATCTCAAGCGCGGCGCAGAGAATCCGCCCGCCGTCCATCGGAAAGGCGGGAATGAGGTTGAACAACCCGAGCATGAAGTTGAGGCTGGCCAGCACCGCGCAGAAATAGCGCGCCATCCCTTCCGTGAACACGCCCAGGGCAATGGCGATCGCGGCCAGCAAAAAGCTCGAGAAGGGGCCTGCCGCGGCCATCAGGAGCTGCTGCCAGGGGCGGCGGGGCATGTGGGTGACGGTGGCCGCGCCGCCGAACATGAGCAGGGTGATGTCGCGCACGCGCCCGCCGAAGCCGATCGCCGCGAGGGAATGGGCGAATTCGTGGAAGATGATGGAGAAGAGGAGCCCCGCGCAATACATCAGCCCGAGGATCGGATCGCCGCCGAACTGGAAGAGGATAAAAACAACCAGCACGATCAGCGACAGGTCGATTTTGACCGGAATTCCGAAAAGCGTGAAGAGGGTATAACTGTTTTTCATCATGCGGCGGCGGCTTTCTCCCAACGAAATGCAGAAGTATAGCTCAATGGCGGGGAAAAGTAAAGCGGGCGCACGCGCGGGTTTTGCCGGGCGGCCATTCAAAGCCGCTGGGCAAGCGCGACGGTCGCATCGATGAACGCCTCGAGCCTGTGGAGGATGCGGCCCACGCTTTGGCCGGTGGCGGAGCGATCCATGTAGTTGAAGAAGCCGGTGACGATCATCTGGGAGGCCATGGCGGAGAGAATCACGCCGGAAACTTTGCTGAAGATGCGGATGATCTTCTGGCCGAAGATCTGCTCAAGGCGCTGGGAGAAGTAGAGGATGGCGCCCAGGGCGGCGATGGCGCCGAGGATGCCGGTGTAGCCGGCGAAGAGATGGGAAACGGAGCCGGCGCGCATCTGCTCGGCGCCCATGATCATGATGAAGCTCGCGCAGGAGGGGCCGAGGATGGTGGGAATGGCCATGGGCACGACCACGATGTTGCCGATGTCGGCCACGCGGTCGGCTTTTTTGATGGTGTTGTTGAGGGCGAGGTCGAGGGCGGTGACCATGAGCAGGATGCCCGCGCCGATGCGGAAACCGTCGAGCTCGAGGCCGAACATTTTGAGGAGGGTCTGGCCGGCGAAGTAGAAGATGGTGCCGCCGGTCAACACGGCGGCGGTGATGCGCAGGGCGACGTGTTTGCGGGCTTCGGCCTCGGCTTCGGCGGTGAGCGAGAGGTACACGTTGAGCACGAAGAAGGGGGTGAAGAGGAAGAGCATCTTCACGAAGCTGAGCCAGCTGAAATGGAGCAGGTGGATCATGGCGGAGGGGGGTTAAGGGTGGGCGGCGCGGTAGGCGGCGAACTTGGCGGCGGCGTCGGCCACGGCGGCGATGGCGGCGCGGGAGGAGATGGTGGCCGCGGTGATGGCGTCGATGTCGCCGCCGTCTTTGTTGACCTTCCAGGGGAGGGTGGCGAGGGATCGGCCGGCGAATTGTTTTTTGAAGGCGGGATCGCCGATTTTCACGCCGAGGCCGGGGGTTTCGGTCTGCTGGAGCACTTCGTAGGCGTGGAGGCGGTTGTCGGGGGTGAAGCCGACCATGAGGGTGACGAGGCCGCTGTAGCCCTTTTCGGTGCGGCCTTCGATGGCGATGCCGGCGAGGGAACCGTCGGCCTTGCGCGATACGTAGAAGTCGGTCCCGGCGATGGTTTCGAGCCGGGGCGCGGCGAGGCCGGCGGGGAGGACGGCGCGGCTGGCATCGAGCGTTTGTTTCTTTTTGGCGGCTTCGATGGGGCCGGCGGTGGCTCCGCTGACGATGGCGAGGATCAGGGTGCAGATGCCGGTGATCAGCGTGACGGAGAAGAGTGTTTTCGCAAAGGCGTTCATGATGCGCGGACCTTTTTGCCTGTGCCGAAGATGCGGCGGCGGGAGGCGATGTTGATGAGGGGCACGAAGGCGTTCATGATGAGGATGGCGAAGCTGACGCCTTCGGGGTAGCCGCCGCTGGGCACGGTGCGGATAATCATAGTGATCACGCCGCACCCGATGCCGAAGATGATCTGGCCGCGCCGGGTAATGGGCGAGGTCACAAGGTCGGTGGCCATGAAGAAGGCGCCGAGGAAGAGGCCGCCCGCGAGCAGGTGAAAGGCCACCGGCATGGCGGTTTCGGGATTCGAAAGGCGGAGGATGGCGGCGTAGAGGGCCACGGTGCCGAGGTAGGCGGCGGGAATGTGCCAGGTGATCACGCGCCGGAGAATGAGGTACATGCCGCCGATGAAGAGGGCAAGGGCGGAGGTCTCGCCGATGCAGCCGCGCATGTTGCCGAGGAGAAAGTCTTTCAGATTCCAGGTCACGTCGACATCGAAGCCTTTGATGGAGGCTTTGAAGAGGCCCAGGGGGGTGGCGCCGGTCACGCCGTCGACCCAGGTCGCGGGCGCGGCCCAGGTGGTCATCGCGCCTGTGAAGGAGATGAGCAGGAACGCGCGCCCAATGAGCGCCGGGTTGAAGGGGTTGTAGCCCAAACCGCCGAAGACCTGCTTGGCGAGGCCGATGGCGAAGACGGCGCCGAGGGCGGCCATCCACGAAGGCAGGGTGGGCGGGAGGTTGAAGGCGAGGAGCAGGCCGGTGATCGCGGCGCTGAGGTCGCCGAGGGTGTTTTCGCGGCGCATGGCCTTGCGGCAGAGCCACTCGGTGAGCATCGCCGCCCCGATGCACACGGCGATGAGGCGGACTGCGTCGAGCCGGAAGAACCAGATCGCGGCGGCGGCGGCGGGCAGGAGCGCGAGGATCACGTCGAGCATCATCCGGCGGACGCTGGCGCCGGAGTGGGTATGGGGTGAGCTGCTGACGCAGAGAAGGGGGGTGTTGTTTTCGGAGGTCATAGCGGTTCCGTGTTACTTTTTGGCGATGGCGCGGTTGGCCATGATGGCGGCTTTTGCCCGGCGGAAGTGTTGCACGAGGGGTCGGCGGGCGGGGCAGGCGAAGGCGCAGCAGCCGCATTCGCAGCAGTTGAGCACGCCGTATTTCTCGGCGGATTCGATGTCGTCGGCCTCTACAAACTGGCTGAGCTCGGCGGGTTCCACGTGCATGGGGCAGGCGTCGAGGCAACGGCCGCAGCCGATGCAGGCCTGCGAGGTGTAGGCGGCGCCAAACTTCGGGGAGAGCGCGAGGAGGCCGGAGGTGGTCTTGGTCATGGTTACCGTGGCATCGGCCACGGCGAAGCCCATCATGGTGCCGCCCGAAATGAGCCTGGAGAGGGGCCGGGTGAGGCCGCCGCAGGCCGCGATGAGGTCGCTGTAGCGCATGCCCAGGGGGGCGATCAGGTTGGCGGGGCGGGCCACGGCGTCGCCCGTCACGGTCACGCGGCGCCAGATGAGCGGGCGGCCGAAGACGATGGCTTCTTTAATGGCGAGGGTGGTGGCGATGTTTTCCACGAGGCAGCCCACATCCATCGGCAGGCCGCCCTGGGGCACTTCGCGGCCGGTGAGGGCGAAGATCTGCTGCTTCTCGCCGCCCATCGGGTAACGGGTGGGGAGCACGCAGATTTCGATGTCGCCGGGGGAATCGGCGAAGGCCTTTTCCATGGCGGCGATCGCGTCGGGCTTATTGTCTTCAATCGCGATGCGCACGCGCGGAACGTTGAGAATCTTGCGCAGGATGCGGCAGCCGAGGCGCACCATGCCGGCCTGTTCGACCATCACGCGGTGGTCGCTTGTGAGCCAGGGCTCGCATTCGGCGCCGTTGAGGATGAGCGTGTCGATGGGTTTGGGCGGGTTGAGCTTGATGTGGGTGGGGAAGCCGGCGCCGCCCATGCCGGTGCAGCCGGCCTCTTTGATGCGTTCGAGGAGGGTTTCTTTGGAGGCGTTTTCCCAATCGATCGGATCCATAAAGGCGGTTTCCGCGCAGCCTTTTTCCACGGCGATCTCAATCGCGGGCGCCGGGCGGCCGGCGGCGGAGAGCGTCTGGGCAATGGCCGCGACGTTGCCGCAGAGCGGCGCATGCACATGCGCGGAAAGGCCGGGAGCCGCCTCGCCGATGCGCTGGCCGGTCACGACCCGGTCGCCGGGCTTCACGCAGGGAATTGCGGGCGCGCCCAGGTGCTGGCTCATGCTCACCCACAGGCGGTCGGGGTGCTCGACGAGGCGCGAGGGGCTTTCGGCGGTGATTTTGTTGTAGTCGGGGTGGACGCCGCCTCCGAATTCATGGAAGGAGTGGGTGATTTTCATGCTTTCCCCGCTTTCACGCATCGACCGGGGCATTTGGCCGCGGTGGTCTGCGCATCGGCCTCGGCGATGGGTTTCGAATAGTCGCGCACCGCGAGAAAGCCATTCATCGCGACCGCTCCGCCCGAAGTTTTGGTGCAGATCGTGCAGCCGATGCACCCGGTTTGACACACCTTTTTCACCTCGGGGCCCTTCGCCTTCGAGGAGCACAGCACATGCAGCCGCGCATCGGCCGGAACAAGATGGATGAGCCCGCGCGGGCACTTCTTCACGCAGAGCCCGCAGGCGATGCAGCGCGCGCTATCGACCGCCGCGATGCCGTCTTCGAGGCGAATGGCGCGGGTCGGGCAGATCTGGAGGCAGGAGCCGTAACCCAGGCAGCCAAACGTGCAGCCCTTGTCGCCGCCCGCCGTCGCCGCCGCCGCGCCGCATTCGGCGATGCCGTTGTAGGCCGCGCGGCGGGTCGCCTTGGAGTCGCCGCCGCCGCAAAACACCAGCGCCACGCGTTTTTCGGAAGAAGTCACCGCCAGGCCGAGCTTTTCCGCGACCGCTTCGGCCACCGCGGGGCCGCCCGGCGCGCAAAGCGAGGTGGAAATTCCCCCCCCGACCAGCGCCTGCGCGTAATTGGCGCAACCCGCATAGCCGCACGCGCCGCAGTTCACGCCCGGCAACAGCGCGGTGACCGCCGCCACGCGCGGATCTTCCGGCACCGCCAGATAACGGGCCGCCAGCGCCAGAATCACGCCGCACAGCAGCGCCAGCGCCGAAACAATCAAAACGACCGATGTCACCGCCATACTCTTCTCCGGTAAATTATTTGACCAGACCGCTGAAACCCATAAACGCCAGGCTCAGCAATCCCGCCGTGACCAGCGCCACCGCCACGCCGCGAAACGCGCGCGGAGGATCCGCCCGGTCGATTTTTTCGCGCAGGCCCGTAAAGATAATCAACGCCAGGCCGAAACCCAGCCCCGCCGCAAAGGAAAAGACCACCGCTTCGAGAAACGGATACGCCGTGGTCATGATCGCCACGCCGAGCACCGCGCAGTTGGTCGTGATGAGCGGCAGGAAAATCCCCAGCGCCGCGTGCAGGGGAGGCAGGAAGCGCTTCATGGCGATGTCGATGAACTGCACCATCGCCGCGATCACCAGAATGAAGACGATCGTCTGCATATAGCCGATGCCGAGCGGTTCAAGCAGATATTTTTGCAGGCACCAGGTGACCGCCGCGCCCAGCGTCATCACCGCCACCACGGCGGCCGACATCCCCAGCGCCGTCGGCAGCTTCTTCGAAACCCCCAGAAAGGGGCAGATTCCCAAAAAGCGGCTCAATACGAAATTATTGACAAACACCGCCCCAACAATCAGCAGCAGATAGGTCATAAAACCGTTTCCTTGTAAAATTCAAGCTCGTTTTACTATAACCGATTCCTTCACCCGCTTCAAGCGGGATTTCGTGAAGATAAAAAACGGCATGGCGGCCTTTTTCACCGCGCACATGGCTCCCGCTTGACAGAAGAGGGTTTCTTTCTTATTGTAAGGTCACTTTTAACCTCGGAGGTGCCGATGACGATTCCACTGCTTGCGGCGTTTTGGGGCGGGCTCGCAGGAGCCGCGCTTTTGTTGGGCTCGCTGATGGGCTATTATCTGCCGATGCGGCGGCGCACGGTGGCGGCGGTGATGGCGTTTGGAAGCGGTGTGCTGATTTCGGCCCTCTCGTTTGAACTGATGGAGGAGGCTTACGCCAAAGGAGGCTTCGCGGCCACGGCGGCGGGGTTTCTGGGCGGGGCGGTGATCTACACGGCCGCGAATCTCGCGGTGGGAGCCTATGGAGCGAAGCACCGCAAACGCTCGGGCACGCATCAGGCAGAGGAGGGTGGCAGCGGCATCGCGATTGCCATCGGGGCGCTGATCGACGGGATCCCCGAATCGATTGTGATCGGGCTCAGCCTTCTTGGGGGCCAAGGGGTGAGCATCGTGGCGGTGGCGGCGGTCTTCATCTCCAACATCCCCGAAGGGCTTTCCAGCTCGGTCGGAATGAAGAAAGCGGGGCGCGGCAAAACCTATATTTTCGGCATCTGGATGGCGATTGCGCTGCTCAGCGCCCTTGCGGCGCTGTGCGGGTGCCTTTTCTTCGAACACGCGGCGCCGGCTTTGGTCTCGTTTGCGCAGGCGATCGCGGCCGGCGCCATTCTGGCGATGATTGCCGACACGATGATCCCCGAGGCCTTTGAGGAGGCGCACGATTTCGCGGGGCTCATCACGGTTTTCGGTTTTTTGGCGGCCTTCGCGCTGGACAAGGTTTTTTAAACCCCGATTTCACAGGTTACACAGATTTTTTATACCCTGTGTAACCCGCGAACAAAATCCCGCAATGCGGAATCTGGCCTTACTCAGCGTTTCTTAATCTGAAAAGACTGCTTTATTTAGAGATTCAAGGGCCTTTGGGAATGTTTCGGCAACGTGTTTATTCCATTGATCCCAAGAAAAAAACCGGCTTGCATGCTTGATGAAAAGAAGCTTTGTTTCTTTTCCATCAATTGTCGTCGAGGCGTAGCGCACGCGGGTCGTGTTGATGCTGGGGCCAAACGATGCAGCGGCATGTTGCACGTTCAATGCCCGCATCGCTTTGTTAAATGTGTTGGCGGCTTTGATGCCGATAAAGAGGCAGTTATCCGGTTTCAACACGTTGATGATGCCGATAAGCGGTTTCCACCCGGCCACAAAGTCATCGTCTGCCGGGCGTTCATTTTTAGAATAATCCATCATGCGTTGCACGATATTATGATACGCAATGTTTTTCCACAATTTTTCATTTTGGAAGCTGTCTGTTCTCAAGAGCACCCGATTTAAATTCGAAAAGGTTTTGTTCGGCCAGTCTTTGCAAATCGCACCCTCGTAAACGGCTTTTCGCGTGAACGCTTTGTCTGCCGTATGTTTTTCCTGCTTCTCTTTTCGTTCGACAGGATCCTTTCCGTTGAAGTAATGCGATTCTCCCACAATCAATAATTTAGGTTCGGCCGTGGCGTAATTTTTGCCAACCCATGGAAGCCATTTGAATTGATCTGTAGAAATCTGACAAAGGGCGCCATCGAATGATCGGTCTAAACACGTCTCCATCTCGTTCATGATAGAATCTCCATGCAACCCGTTAACTGAGCGATGCAGGCGCGGGTTTCATCCGCATCGCGTATGAATGAACTGGTTTAGAGCATATTTCGATTGATCTTTCCGCTTTTTCTCGGTGCTTTTTGTTTTTTAACTTCACCCTCTCAGATCGCCGTAGCGTTGCTACGTCTCACCTCAAGCGTTTGTCAAAAAGGAAAAATCGCTTTCGAAATATGCTTTACCGAATCTCGACCGGGAAGGAGCGCTTGATTTTCAGCTTCTTCGCGTTGGGTTCGGTTTCGGCCACGAGGGCGTGGCCTTTGCCTCCGGCGAGGGTGCCATCGGGGTTTTGGAGGAACACCCCCGCATAGGTCGCGGCGGAGGTGCGAAGCACGGGCGCTTTCGCGCCGGAAACTTGGATGTAACCGTTGAACGTGCCTTTGAAGATGCCGGTTCGCGCGGTGAAAGCGAAGGTCAGCTTGCCGCTGTTGGCGGTGTCGAAGATGTAGTTTTTGTCTTCATCTTTTGTAAGGGCAAGGGCTTTGGGCACGGTGTAGGCGGTTCCCTTGGGGTTGAGGAGAAGCTCAAGGCCGCCTTCAACGGTATCCCACCGCAGGTCGCCGGAGGGGTCTACGGTTTTTGTCTCATACCACGGAATCAGGCCGGGCTCGGCGGTAAAGAGGAGCTCGGGCGCGAGAATCGGCTTGGGATTCCAAAAGGCGCCGTCGAGCGTTGTCCAATAGGTGTCGTCGCCGGCGGTCGATTTGCTTTCCCAAATCAGCGAGCGCCCGTTTTCGGTGTCGACCGCAATGCGTTTGCCTCCTTCTTCATTTTCGGTGATCCACAGCAGGCCCGAGAGTGAGCCCTGCTTGCTGCTCAGCACCGAGAAGATGGGAAACGCGCAGGCCAGCGTTCCGTCGTCCTGGCGATAAGGTTCCAATGTTGTGGAGAAGGAGTAGGTTTTTCCGTTGGGCAATACCCCGGCCACTCTCGCCGCGCCGGTCTTGGCGACGGTCAGGGTGAGATACCCGGTTCCTTTCGGTTCCGGATTGGGCGATACCACATCCGCCATTTCAATCTCCTGAATCGCCGTGTAGGAGCCGACCAACGGCGCGATGGTTTCCGCGATCTCCAAATCCGTTTTATCAGTGAAGCGATTCCGCGCGCCATCAATCACAAAGACTTCACCCGTGGGAGAAACGGCCTCGCCGAAGCAGGTATTCCGCGCAAACGCAACGGAAACCCGCCATCCGGTCTTTTCGCTCATCTGGGCGGTGTAGACCCCTTCTCCGGCATCCACAATCTTTCCGCTGAATGAAATTTTCCTCGTCTGCGTGACCAGTGAGGCCGTGACCTTCAAGGTCTTCAACGTGGCGGTAAAGGCCGCGGTTCCCCGCATAACCGATTCTTCATCATACACGAACCCATTGTAAACCCCACCCGCGAACGCGGTCGAATGATTCCAGTGGTTGATTGCAGGATTGGTCGTGTTCACATCTCTCCATTGGGCATAGAGCGTGTGGTCATCGAGTTTCGCCACGGCGGGCGGTTCTTCCGTTGAAGAAATGAACCGGAAGAAGGTCGGATCCCACCCCCGGCGCGCTCCCGCCGGGTTCAGGCTCCACCCGATAAACTCATACCCGGCTCGTACGGGAATGGGAAGCTCCGGATAACATTCCCCATATATCACGCCCACGCAGGCCACATCGACAACACCGCCCTGAGCATCGAGATCGGCATAGGTTTCATAAACCGCCGTGAGCACATCGCCCGCTTTCTCCGGGAACCAGGTAAAGGACGTGGCTCTTGAAATCCACGCGCCATTGACAAGAAACCCGATAAACGACCGGTCGTCCAGTGATTCGCGCGCTGTGAAAACCTGCCCCTCATCGGAGAAAACCCTAACCGTGCCCGCCGGAGAAACCCCGCCGGGCAGATTCGACCTGACCTCGACACTTCGCACGGCGCCCACATACTCATAGGCGCCTATATCGATCCGCCTTCCGCAAATCCGCGGATTCCCGGCCGCATCTGCGGCAATGCCGGGATACAAAACGTCAAAAAAGTCAGTGTAATAATCGTAGTTGATGAAATTATACAACACGCGGTATTCCGGATCGCCAGAATTGACACATGGAGAATTGACCTGGAGCGTGAAATCTTTCTTGGCCGCATTGGCGAATTTGGGGTCGGAAGCGATATTTGTTCCTGAAAGACCAGGCGCGCAAGAGTAGGAAAAGAAAGAATCGGGAGCATAAACCGAATTGCGATCTTCCGAATGAATGGGTTTGCCGTTTTGATCCCAATCCATTTCCCAATAATACGTATTGAAATTATGGCCGCTTTTTGAGCTTTTGCATGTATTGCCCCAAATAATGGAGTTGATTCCGTAGCATGCAAAGGCTCCTCCCGCGGCAGCACCCGCTGTATTGGCTGAAACCGTGCAGTTTTCCAAATAGGAATCAAAGACACCTCCTCCGAACCACCCTGCCGAGTTGTCAAAAACAGCGCTGTTCACCAGGATTGCGTCACCGTAGCCGGCCACCCCGCCGCCATCGTTTGCAGCGCTGTTTTTGTTGATCACGCAGTTTAAAAAAATCGAACTCGCGATGCCACCCCCGCCGGAGTCACTCGCTTTATTTTCTGTTATCGTGCAGTTGATAAAAATGCCCGAACAAGAACCCGCACCCTCTGTGGCTTCATTTCCCTTGATCACGCTGTTGATGCTTACGGCTTCGACAAGCTCGCCCCAGGCTCCGTGAAAACCTCCTCCCCAATAGCTTTTATTTTGCTCGATCAAGCAATTATCCGCATCGCTCTCGAGTAAACCGCCTCCAGACACATTTGCCGCATTTTTCTTGACAATGCAATTGGTAAGCGTCGAACCTATCGCTCCACCTCCGCGGCTGGCTTTGTTTTCCGAAATTTCACAATCAGTCAACGTACAGTAAGCGGCTCCTCCGCCATACGACCATTCGTCTTCGCCATCGCCGTTATTCAATTTGGCACGATAACCGATCCCGCTGTTTTTTGAAACGTTCGAGTTTTCAAGCGTGCAGTTGGAGACGCCTGAACCATACCACGCTTTATTGTTGGTGATTGTGCAGTTTGTGAGGATGCAGCCGTAGGCGCCGCCGCCTTCCGTTTCGGCTTTGTTGTTGCTGATTGTGCAATCTGTGAGGATGCAGCCGTAGGCGCCGCCGCCGTCCCATTCGGCTTTGCTGTTGCTGATTGTGCACGCAGAAAGCGAACCGCCGAGCACAGCGCCTCCACGTGTTTCGCTGTATCCGTTTTCAAGCGTGAATCCTTTCAGAAACGAGTTGGGATTGCGTAACTCCGCACAGCGGCTGGTATTGCCGCCGCTGATAACCGTTTGAGCCGCCCCGTTTACACTTTGAATGGTCAACGGCAAACCAAGCGTGCCGATGGGGGAGTATCTTCCGTTGTTGACCGTGATGGTCGAGAAGGGCGGCGCGCTGGCAACTGCTTTTTGGATGGATTTGTAGGGCTTGGCGCTGGAACCGTTGCCCGATGAGTCATCCCCGCTTTGGGCATTCACAAAGAGAGCCCGCGGAGCGGATGATGCAATCCCGCTGCCGCCCATGGCTCCCATGTTGATACGGCCATTGGTGAAAAGTGAATGGCCGTTCATATCCACAGCGGGCTCCACGAGGCCGGGGTCGCCTTTGGAAAGGCAGGGGGAATCGGATGACAGGCGAAAATCTCCGCCGAGCGGGTCGACAAAACCGGGATAATCCGCACCGACGACGTTTCCCTTTTCGGGTGTATCGCTTGAAAAGGCGCCGAAACAGTATTCATATTCATTGGAATTTTGCTCTCCCAAAAAATATTCCGTGAAATTGTTCGCAAATAAAATGCAGTTTTTGAAGGTCGAAAGGCCGATTTGACCCGCGTTTCCGACAAGGGTGCAATTTTCAAATGAATTCGAGCCGTCTTGGCTGTATTGAAACAGGAACGAGTTTTCACGAATGATACACATTTTAAATGTGCACGTGTCAATGGAATCGTTGTTGCTGATCAAGCAATTGATAAAGGTGCCTTTGATTTGCTCGTTGTTTGTGACCTCGCAATTTTCGAGCGTGCTGTCATACACAGCATACTCAGCGTCCGAAGAAAATCCCGCCGCCTTTCCGGTTTCTGAAAGGATGCAATTTTTTAATGTTCCGCCTGTGACCACGCCGCCATGCGACACGTTTCCTAAAAAATTGTCCTTCGGAACCGCGCCGTTTTTCAGGGTGAAGCCAACAAGCGTTGTTCTCTTTTGTGTAATTTTGTACGGGGGATACGGCACTGAGCAATAAAACGTGGCACAGCGTTTTGATTTTTCCCCGTCGATAATTGTTTTTCCGGCGCCTTCCACACTTCGAATCGCAATGGTTTTATCGGCTGTGATGGGAGCATAGGCGCCGTTTGTGACAATGACCATATCGCCCATGTCCGACTGGGCGCTATCGATGGCGGATTGGATGGTTTTACGGGCGGTGGCCCAAGAGGTGCCGGCAGAGGCGTCGTTTCCGGCGGGAGAAACATAATAGGTGGTCGCGGCGTGAAGGGTGGCGCCCAGAAGCGCCGCGGCGAGAAAGAGATAGTTTGTCATGGCGGGTTCCTCAACACCGGTTAAATGAAAACGGCGTGTTTGCGGGATGAAGCGATACCATTCGTTGCAGGCGTTACAGCCGCAAACAACGTGCCTAAAACAGAGCGTCTTCTCATATTTTCCTCATTTCCCCTATGCCCGGCTTGACACCGGGGCGTTTCTTCATTTATTGTAGCGGCGGATTTTCAAAACACCGAGCATTCGCCGCCTTTAGAGCAATTTGAAAATGAGAATTCCTGATTTTATGAAAGCGATTTTTCGTTTTGACGAACCCTTGAAAGGGAAGCGTAGCCGCGCTACGACGACCTGAAAAGGGTGATCTTCAAAAAGGAAAAGCGCCGAAAAAAATAGAAACGCTCAATTGCAACTTGCTCGAAAGCACCTTCAGCACTAAATACGCCCCGTTGCGTGATTGATGACACTTATGACTGGTTTTCCGATTAAAGGCCAACATGATTGAAACACCCCGCACTTTAACCGCCCTCGCCCCCGCCAAGGTGAATCTCACCCTTGAGATTCTCGGCAAACGCCCCGACGGCTATCACGCGCTCGACAGTTTTTTCGCGCCGGTCTCCCTCTTCGACGCATTGACCTTCACCCCCTCCCCCACCCTCTCGCTTTCGGTCGAGGCGGCGCCGGGCATTGCCATTTCGGAGCTGGGCGCCCCGGAAAAGAATCTCATTATCCGCGCCGCGCGGTTGCTGGAGCAGAAAACAGGCCGGCCGCTGCCCGCGGCGATTCACCTTTTGAAGCGCATTCCCCTGGGCGGCGGGCTGGGCGGCGGCAGCTCCGATTGCGCGGCCACGCTTCACGCGATGAACCGGCTGTTTGATCTCGGCCTGCCGCCGGAAGCGCTTTTGGAATGCGCGGCGGCGCTGGGGAGCGATATCCCGGCGTTCGTTCTGGGCGGTTATGCGCGGATGGAGGGGCGGGGGGAAACCGTCTCGCCGGTTCGTTTTTCACCGGCGCCCGATCCGCTGTGGATGGTGCTTCTGAACCCGGGGGTGGCGTGCCCGACGGCGGAAATTTACCGTGCGTGCGATTCTGCCTTGACGAAACCCCCTCATCTGTTCCATAATGTAAGCCTTTTCGTCCAAAGAAGTGATTTTTCCGGCCTGGCCCGGTGCCTGTACAACGCATTGGAGCCGGCGGCTTTTCGTCTTTACCCGCAGGTTGCGGCGGCGGCGGATCGCCTGAAGGCGGCAGGGGCGGCGGCGGTGCTTCTCTCGGGAAGCGGCGCCACGGTTTTCGGCCTGGTGGAAAATGAACGCAAGGGGCGGAGCGTGATGGAGCGCCTGAGCGATTCGGGTCTCTGGAGCGCGCTTGTTTGCTCGCTGCCTGATGGTGTAATGGCAGCACACGGGCCTTTGACGCCCTGAGTCTTGGTTCGAATCCAAGTCGGGCAACCATTTTCGAGTGGTTGCGGAAGCGAGCGGCAGAAACGGTTTATAAGGAAGGGCGATACGCATCATGATGGTTTTTTCGGGAACGGCAAACCGCCCGTTGGCGGAGAAGATTGTGGCAAGCATGGGCACGACCCTCGGGGCTGTGGACATCCGCCATTTTCCCGACGGCGAGACGTTCGTGAAATTCAGCGACAACGTGCGCGGCGAAGACGTGTTCCTCGTTCAGTCCATCTGCAAGCAGCCCAATGAAATGCTGATGGAGCTGCTGATCATGATGGACGCCTGCCGCCGCAGCTCCGCCGACCGCATCACCGCCGTGCTCCCCTACTACGGCTACGCGCGCCAGGATCGCAAAGATCAGCCCCGCGTGCCCATCACGGCCAAGCTGGTGGCCAACCTCCTCGTGGCGGCGGGCGCGAACCGCGTGCTGACGATGGATCTGCACGCCCAGCAAATTCAAGGATTTTTCGATATTCCCGTGGATCATCTCTACGCCGCGCCGGTTATGGTGAAATACCTGCGCGAAAAAAAGCTCGGTAAGCCGCTTGTCGTGTCACCCGATACCGGAGGGGTCAAGTCGGCTTACGCTTATTCGCAAATGCTGGGCACAGGCCTGGCGATTGTTGCGAAACAGCGTTTGGGAGCCACGGAAGTGGATGCCTTCAGCGTCGTTGGCGACGTTGAGGGCTGCGATGTGATCATGGTCGACGACATGACCACGACCTGCGGCACGCTTTGCGCGGCGGCACGCCTCCTCAAGGAGCGCGGAGCGGCCAGCGTGAGAGCCGCGGTCACGCACGTACCGTTGACGGATGTGGGCGTGGAACGCCTGCGCGCGACCAACGGGCTCATCGAGGAAATCGTCACGACCGACACGGTGCCGCTTGATGTAACTGGCTTGCCGGTCACCGTGCTCTCGGTTTCAGGTCTCCTGGGTGAAGCGATCACACGCATCCACAACAACCAGTCCGTCAGCTCGCTTTTCCGCCTCTCGTAAGCGGAGCGCGCCCGGACACCTCCATAGAACACACAAGGACAAGAAATGACTGATGAAATCGTACTGAAGGCCACGGTGCGCACGGAGCGCCGCTCCAACGGCGCCGGCCGCCTGCGCCGCGCGGGGTTCATCCCCGGCGTGATTTCGCGCCTGAAGGGTGACGCGACGCTGATCCAGCTGGATGCCCATGCGTACATGATGACCATGCGCAAGCACCACGCCGACCAGCTCCTCGTTTCCGTCGATCTCGACGGAACCACAATTCCCGCGCTGATCCGCGAAGTGCAGCACCACGTGATCTCCGGCAACGCCATCCACGTGGACCTCGGCGAAATCGACCTCACCAAAACCGTCCGCGTCGACACCCCCATCCGCCTCATCGGCGAGGCCGACGGCGTGAAAAACGGCGGCGGCGTGCTCGAACAGGCAACCCGCATGATCCACGTCGACTGCCTGCCGAAAGACATTGTTGAAGAATTTGACGTCGACGTCTCCGCCCTCAAAATCGGCGACACGTTGACGGTGGCCAACCTCGACCTCGGTCCGAAGTACCACATTACAACGCCCAAAGACACCCTGATCGCCACCGTGGTCGCCGCCGACGAGGAAGAAGCCGCTCCCGCCGAAGCCGCCGCCCCCGAAGTGATCGCCAAGGGTAAAACGGACGCCGCGGCAGCCCCTGCCAAGAAGTAATCCGTTTGAGAACACAGGCGGCGCGTGAAACTCATCATCGGCCTCGGCAACCCCGGTTCGGAATACGACCAAACCCCGCACAACATCGGCTTCACGGCGATCGAGCGGCTGGCCGCCAAACTGGGAGCGGAGTGGAAAACCGATAAAAAGTTCAAAGCACGCGCCGCGCGCACGGCCGCCGGTTCCGAACCTCTCTGGCTCCTCGAGCCGCAGACCTACATGAACCTCAGCGGCGAAAGCGCGGCACCCTTTATGCGGTACTACGGCATGACTCCGGCCGACCTCCTGGTCCTCTCGGATGATTGCGACCTCCCCCTGGGGCGGTTGCGCATGCGCCCGGCGGGAAGCGCAGGCGGCCATCGAGGCCTCCTCTCGCTCATCACCCACCTGGGCACGCAGCAATTCGCCCGCCTGCGCATCGGCGTGGGCCGCCCGGAAGGGCGAGGGCTCGCGGGCTTCGTGCTGGGGCGCTTCGGCGCCGACCAGGCGCCCGCCGCCGCCGAAAGCGCGGATGCCGCCGCAGAGGCAGCCCTCTGCTGGGTGCGCAACGGTTTGAACGAAGCAATGAACCGTTTCAACGGCGGGTCGGCCTCCGGGCCGGAACCGCTTGAAACGCAGTAGAATGGAAATGTTGTAATGAACAAGTACGACGCGATGTACATCTTCACCCAGTCGTTCAAGGACGACAGCTGGGCCAAGCTTATCGAACGCATGCAGGGGGAAATCACCCGCCTGGGCGGCACGATCCTCTCCACCGAAGAACTGGGCAAGCGCACCTTCGCCCGCGTGATGCAGAAACGCGAAAACGGCGTTTACGTGAAGATCCGCTTTGAGCTGGATCCCGCGCAGCTCGCCCACCTCCGCGACCGCTATCACCTCATCGAAGACCTCTTCCGCGTGCAGTTCCTGGCCGTGGACGAGCGCATGGAAAGCAAAATCGCCGAACAGGCCGCCGCACGCAAAGCGCGTGAAGCCGCCGCGCGCGAAGAAGCACCCGCCGCCGCGCAGGCCTAACCCAACCCTCAGAACGGCAAACCATGGCAGCCTCGCTCAACAAGGTTCTTCTCATCGGCAATCTGACGCGTGACCCGGATATCCGGACCACGCCCGCGGGAGACAAAGTCGCGGAGATCCGCCTCGCGGTCTCCGAAACCTACCGCAACCGCCAGACCAACGAAATGAAAGAAGTCACGGCCTATGTCGACGTCTCCGTTTGGGGGCGCATGGCCGAGACCTGCCAGCAGTATCTCGCCAAAGGCCGGCCCATCCTCGTTGAGGGGCGCCTCGCCTACGACGAATGGAAGACCGACAAGGGCGAAACCCGCAGCCGCCTGCGCGTGCGCGCCGACAGGATCCAATTCCTCAACCCCGCCCCCCGCAGGGAAGACGGCTCCCAGCCCGCGCCCGCCGCCGCGCACCCCGCGCAGCAGCGCCACGCCCCGGCCGAACAACCGCCCGCCCCGATGATGGACGACATCGCTTCCGATCTCGACGATTTGCCATTCTGAGCCACCCCACCCACAGTTGAAAGCAAGGAGTTCCCTTTATGCCTATGAAAAAAACACGCAGCCCGCGCAAACCCAAAGCGGATCAGACGGCTCGCAAACGCGCCGCCGCGATGGAACCGGCTGACCTTGTCGACGTGAACAACGTCGAATTCCTCCGCCGTTTCATGACCGACTACGGCAAAATCATTCCCGCCCGCCTCACCGGTGTGACCGCGCTCCAGCAGCGCCGCATCAAAAAAGGCATTCGCCGCGCCCGCAACATGGGCCTGTTGGCCTAGACCAACTCCGAGGAGAAAAAGAAAATGCCTACAGAAGTTCTGCTCATGTCGGATGTGACCAACCTCGGCGTCGCCGGCGATGTGGTTCACGTGCGCGACGGTTATGCCCGCAACTACCTCTTCCCCACCGGCCGCGGCGAACCCGTGACCAAAAACGCCCTGCGCAAGCTCGAAAAGCTCCGCAAAGAGCGCGAAGAGCTCTCCAAGATCCAGCGCGCCGAAGCCCTCACCAAGGCCTCGAAGCTCAAAGGCCTGGAGATCACCGTCACCGGCCGCACCGTCGACGAAACCCGCCTCTACGGATCCGTCACCGCCGCCGACATCGTGGAAGCGCTCGCCGCCAAGTCCATCGCGGTTGACCGCTCCCAGATCCTGGTCGCGGAGCCCTTCAAGGAAATCGGCGCCTTCGACGTCACCGTCCAGCTTCATCCCGAAGTGGCCGAGACGATCAAGCTGACGATCGCCGCGGAGTAACCCCCCCATGCCGCGTTCGGCCGATAGCAACGCCCCCCGTAAAAACGACGCGGGGGCGCTTTCTACGCGGGTTCCCCCGCACAACGCCGAGGCCGAACGCGGTGTTTTGGGTTCGATTCTGCTCGACTCCTCCCGGGTCATGGATCTCTGCATCGAAGCAGGCCTCACCCCGGAAGCCTTCTACGAACCCTCCCACACCCTTCTCTTCGAAGCCCTCGCGGCAATGGCCCGCACCGCCACGGCGATCGACGCCGTGACCGTGGTCGAGCGCCTCAAAGCCGCCTCCCTCTTTGACCGCGTGGGCGGAGCGCCCTTCCTCGAGCGCCTCATCGAGCTCACCCCCACCGCCGCCCACGCCGAGTATTACATCGACATCGTCCGCCAGAAGGCCCTTCTGCGCCGGATTATCGACGCCTCCCGCATCTCCGAGCAAGCCTGCTACGAAGGCGCCGGCAGCGCCGACCTCATTCTCGCCCAGGCCGAGCAGACCTTCCTGGGCCTGGGCAGCCAGCAAAGCGACGGCCTCTCCTGGTCCGGCGCCATGAGCAACACCGTCGCCCACATCGACCGAATTATCGACGGCACCGGCGTCCGCGGCCTGCCCACCGGTTTTTCCAACCTCGACCACAAGCTCCACGGCCTGCGCAACGGCGAAATGATCGTCCTCGCCGCCCGCCCCTCCCAAGGCAAAACCTCCCTCGCCATGAACATCGCCGAATGCGTGATGCTCGGCCAGGACATCTACGGCCGCCGCATGAAAGGCGAACACAACCGCCCGCACGCCGTGATGATGTTCAGCGTGGAAATGTCGCAGGAATCGCTCGCGCTGCGCATGCTCTGCGGCTTTGCAGGCGTGCCCTTCTTCCAGATTGAAAGCGGCCTCATCAGCGCCAACAGCGTGACCCAGCAGATCAAAAAAGCCGCAGTCCCCCTCAGCAAAGCACCCCTGTTTGTCGACGACACCGGCGGAATCGACGTCATGGAAATGCGCGCCCGCGCCCGCCGCATGAAAAAAAAGCACAACGTCGAGCTCGTCATCATCGACTATCTCCAGCTCCTCAACCACCGCGAATTCGCCAAACAGGGCCGCCAGATCGAAACCTCCCAGATCTCCGCCAACGTGAAAGCCATGGCCAAAGAGCTCAACGTCCCCGTCATCGTCCTCTCCCAGCTCTCCCGCGGCCCCGAACAGCGCGGCGACAAAACCGCCCGCCCCAAATGCTCCGATTTGCGCGACTCCGGCGCCATCGAGCAGGATGCCGACGTGATCCTCCTCCTGCGCCGCCCCTGCAAATACCCCGGCGACCCCGAATTCGACGATTTCCGCCTCGCCATTGTCGACGTGGCCAAACACCGCAACGGCCCCACAGGCGAAGTCCGCCTCGATTTCGACGACCGCCTCACCCGCTTCTCCGACCGCACCGACCGCGAAGGCTCCCAGCCCGACGAAGCCCAGCTTCACCCCGAAAACGCCTCCCCCCCCTGATCGACCACACACAACCCCAAAAGGATGGATATGTTCGTTGCAAAAAACATGCGCTGCGGCCTCTTTGCCGCCCTGGTCCTCGCGCTCGGCGCCTTCGCCGCGCCGCAGACCGTCAACACCGTGAGCGTGCGCAACGCCGGCTCCGTTAAAATCGACCCCTCCTCCGTGCTCGCCAAGTGCAGCGTCGAGCCGGGCATGGTGCTCGAATCAAAAGCCCTTGAAACCATGCTCTCGAAAGACGAGCGCGCCCTCATCGACACCGGCCTCTTCTCCTATGTGGGCATTGAAATGGCCCCCGCCGGACAAAAGGTCGACGTGATCTTCGTGATCACCCCCCGCTACAAGCTCAAGCTCCCCCTCGAAATCATCGACGAAAAAAACATCCTCTCCCGAAGCAAAATCATGGATAAGAGCGGCCTCTCCAAAGAAGGCACCCCCATCGACGACGTCGTCGTGATGACCGCCGCCGCCAAGCTTCGCGAGGAATACGCCAAACAGGATTACCCCAAAGCCGCCATCGGCGCCGAGCTCATCCCCGTGGAAGGCGGCACCGGCTACGCCACCGTGCGCCTCACCATCGAAACCGGCCCCAAAGAAGCCCTCCACGACTACGTCTTCACCGGCAACACCGCCCTCACCTCCAAAGAGCTCGCCGCCACCTTCGGCAGCCGCCCCTGGTACGACCCCCGCGGCTGGTTCGTCGACCTGCCCATCAACGACTCCGACCTCGACGACGCCCGCCTGCTCATGCGCACCCTTTACCTCGACAAAGGCTACCTCGACGTCGCCATCAGCCCCCCCGAGCGCCGCCCCGTCCCCGGCAAAGACGAAAAGTTCGACGTCGTCTTCACCATCACCGAAGGCCCCCGCTACACCGTCGACACCCTCACCCTCGCCGGTGAAACCCTCTTCCCCGCCGAAGCCATCCTCGGCAAAAACCCCCTCAAGCCCGGATCCGTGGCCGGGCAGGCCGCCATGGCCTCCGCCCGCGAAGCCATCGTCGACTACTACGGCGAACGCGGCTACGTCGACACCCGCGTGGAAATGATCACCACCGGCACTCAAAAAGACGACACCCTCGCCGTGAAATTCGCCGTGACCGAAGGCGAGCTCATCCGCATCCGCGACATCCTCATCAAAGGCAACAGCCGCACCCAAGACAAAGTCATCCGCCGCGAGCTCCTCGTGGCCCCCGGCCAGACCTTCGACCTCGTGCGCGTGAAACGCAGCGAAGCGCGCCTGCGCAACCTCAACTACTTCAACACCGTGGCCCACTACACCACCAAACTGGTCGATGAAAACGGCGTGCGCGATCTCGTCTTCGAGGTCGACGACACCAAAAGCACCGGCAACTTCATGCTCGGCTTCGGCTTCTCCAGCATCGACAACCTCGTAGGCTATGCCGAAGTCACCGAAAGCAATTTCGACATCTTCGGCTTCAACAACAGCTTCCACGGCGCCGGCCAGCGCGCCCGCCTCGGCGTGGAGCTCGGATCCCGCGTGCAAACCGTCGAAGCCTCCATCACCGAACCCTGGTTCCTCAACCGCCCCCTCGCCCTCACCGTGGAAGGCTACCGCCGCATGCGCTGGTACGACCACTACGACGAAATCCGCCTCGGCACCGCCGCCAGCCTCTCCTGGGCCGCCAAAATCGCCAACCGCAACATCGGCCGCTTCGGCGTGCGATACACCTTCGAAAACGTGGAATACAAAGACGAAGACCGAGGCGACTGGTATCACAAAAACTCCGACGAAACCTTCAACTTCCGCGATCAGCAAGACGGTTTGAACAGCAAAGTCGGCGTCTTCTGGAACGTCGACACCCGCAACAACCCCTTCATCCCCACCCGCGGCATCCAATCCAGCGTCTTCGCCGACGTCGGCCTCGGCGGCGAAGCCCAGACCTACAAAGTCGGCTTCACCTACAGCCAGTGGCACAACATCTACCGCGACCACGTGCTCCTCACCCGCTTCCGCGCCGAAACCGTCGAAGCCTACAACGGCGAAGTGCCCATGTTCGACCGCCTCTTCCTCGGCGGCGGCCGCACCGTCCGCGGCTTCCAATACCGCGACATGGGCCCCAAAGTCTACCGTCATGAAGACGGCACCGGCGACCACGCCGCAATCGGCGGCCAGACCAGCTACTGCGGCACCCTCGAATACACCATCCCCCTCTTCACCGCCGTCCGCTTCGCAGCCTTTTGCGACTTCGGCAGCGTCGGCGAAGACGCCTTCGACCTCGGCGGCGACTTCGGCGCCTCCGTCGGCGCCGGCCTGCGCATCGACATCCCCGGCTTCCCCATCCGTTTCGACTTCGCCAAACCCATCATCAACGACGACGACACCGAAGAAGAGACCTTCATCTTCTGGATCGGCTTCTAAACAGAAAAGGTACCCCCATGAAAGCACTCACCGCCCTCTGCGCCGCCCTCCTCACCGCCGCCGCCCACGCCGCCACCATCGCCGTGGTCGACATGAACGACCTCGTGCGCCTGCATAAAAACACCCCGCAGGATAAAAACACCCTCGAAATGAAGCTCAAAGATTTCCAGAAAGAGCGCGATGAACTCCGCGCCAACCTCGAAACCATGGGCATGGAGCTCGAAAAAGCCGCCAAAGAAGTCGACAACCCCGTCCTCAGCGAAAAGAACCGCATCAACGCCCGCGAAGCCGCCATGAAGCTCCAGCGCGACCTCATCGCCGCCGAGCGCGCCGCACAGGAAAAAATGGCCGGCCGCCAGCGCGAAATGCAGGAAGACGAAACCCGCTTCCTCCGCCGAACCTCCGAAGACATCCGCCAAAACATCAAAGCCTATGCCGAATCGAAAAAGATCGACATCGTCATCGACATGCAGGCCCTCCCCTACTTCAACACCTCCGTTGAAATCACCGACGACATCCTTCGCCTCATGGGCGTCGATCCCAAGCTCCGCGCCAAAGAAGAAAAACCCGCCGAAAAACCCGCCGCCAAGTAAGGATTCCCGATGAACGAACTCGAAGAAGGCACACAGCTCACCCTCGATTTTGCCAAAATCGCCAAAATCGCCCGCAACATCAGGGAAGAGAAAGACCACGTCATCCCCGTCGCCGTGCAGCACGCCGACACGAAAGAAGTGATTCTCGTGGCCTACACCAACGAAACCGCCATGAAAAAGGCCTTCGCCGAGCGCACCCTCATCCTCTGGAGCACCTCCCGCAACACCCTCTGGGAAAAAGGCAAAACCTCCGGCGAAACCTTCGACCTCATCGAGGCGCGCGTCAACTGCGAGCAGAATTCCCTCCTCTACATCGTCCGCCCCCGCCGCGGCGCCATCTGCCACACCAAAAACAAAGCCGGCGAACCCCGCAACTGCTACTACCGCACGATCGACATGGACACCCTCGCGCTGACCAACGTCGACCCCTGATCAACACAGGGCAGAAAAAAGACCGGGTAAAAACCCGGTCTTTTTTATTTGCATCGTGCCTGATAACATTCACCCCAATCGCGCATCGCATCATGCACGGTTTTCAGGTTTCGCCCGAGTTCCGTGAGTGAATATTCGACCCGCGGCGGCATTTCGGCATAGACCCGGCGTAAAACGAGCCCCGTTTCCTCCATCAGGCGCAAGTGCTGCGTCAGCACCTTTTGCGAGATGCCACCCAGCGATTTCCTGAGCTCGCCAAAGCGTTTCGTGCCTGGCAGCAGATCGCGCACAATCAACAGTTTCCACCGGTCGCCCATGAGAATCAAGGCTGTTTCAACCGCGCAAGGCGGCAATTCATAACGCTTCAACATCCGTTTCTCCCATTGTTTCCAAAAAGAAACCATATTACCGAAAGGTACCTTCTTTACAGATCGGCAAAGCAGAGGTATCATACACGGCACACTTACACAAGTAAAGGAGAACCCCATGAAAATAGCCGTTATCGGAGCGACCGGAAAAGCCGGGAGCCTTATCATGAAAGAAGCCCTCGCGCGCGGGCACAGCGTTTTAGCCATCGTGCGCGATGCCAAAAAACTCAATGCCCCCGAAGCAAAGGTTCTGCAAAAAGACATCCTTTCCCTGACCTATGCCGACGTTCAGGAATGCGATGTGATTATCGATGCCTTCGGCACCTGGGCTCCCGAATCACTCCCCCAACACCAAACCACCCTCGCGCATCTGGCCGATATTCTGAGCGGCAAACCCAACCGCCTCCTTGTGGTCGGCGGCGCCGGAAGCCTCTACACCGATCCCTCACACACCCTGCGCGTGATGGATGCCCCCGGCTTCCCCGATGCCTACAAACCCATCGCCGCCGCAATGGCCAAAGCCTTCGATGCCCTGCGCACCCGCCGCGATGTCACATGGACCTACCTCAGCCCCGCAGGCCTTTTCGTGGCCGATGGGCTGCGCACGGGAGCCTATACCGCCGGCGGCGATGAAATCATGCTCAATGCCAAAGGCGAAAGCCAAATCAGCTACGCCGACTATGCCATCGCCATGCTCGACGAAGCCGAGAACGCCCGCCACGCCAACACCCGATTCACCGTGGTCGCCGAGTAAGGCACAAAAAAGACCGGGGTTTCACCCGGTCTTTTTTGTTTTTATTACTCGCCAACCGGCCACGGCAGAACCGGCACGGCCGGCCATTGGGCGGTAAAGGTCCGGCTTTCTTCCGAAGGCTCGAAACCCCATTGCATAAAATAAGGCGCAAGGTCGGCCTTCGCGGCTTTCGAGAAGAGACCGCACATCCTGTCGCACGGTCCCTTGCCGGGAGCCTCGGTCTGGTCGTTGACCGCCTCGATAAAGATATCCCAGCCGAATTTTTCGGCGAGAATCAGATAGAAACAGAGGCGCTCGAAGTGGCCGCCCGCCTCCCACATCTTCTTCTCGCCCGCGCGCATCTTCTTCTCCACACCGCGCCAGCCTTCGGGGCGGATTTCGCGCAAAGGCGTGCCGTTGAGCGTGTTCATCACATAACAGCCGTAGACGTTGCACACCACCTCGCCGTTGCCCGGCAGCGAGAAGGCGCGATTCGCCCCCTGCCCCAGGTTGTGGCCCAGCTCATGGAGCGTGCCCCAGTGGCCGCTCTTTTTAAGCGCCGCGAGGTTTGTCATACCCTTGCTCCAGCCCATCTGCATGACCGGGTAGCCCGAATGGCCGCCGCCGGCTGAAATTTGGGTATCGTCGACCACCCGCTCCACGCGGGCACGGGGCGAACGCCCCGCCATGCGGTAAATCAGCGCCGAAGCCTTTTGCCACCAGGCGCACACCTCGGGCAAATCGCGGTTCTCGCGGATGACCCCCGCCGGCATCGTCATGATGAGGCACCCCGCATCGATCTCAGCCCAGGGAGCCGGTCGCTTGCTCAGCACCGTTTCCCATGCTTCGGCGGTATCGGTTCCCGCCCGGAAAAACGGCGCCTCCACACAGCCTTTCACGCCAACGCACACCGGCTGGCGCGCATCTTCCGGCGCTTTCGAAACCGTGAAATACACCAGCCCGCCCAATGCGTAGGCCATGGTATTGTCGCCGTTTTTCAGCTCAAACCGGCGCACCGCCACCGGCCACCGGCGAAGGCTCCGCCCATCCACAATCTGATCGTTTTCCGATTTGATCTGCGGCCCCAGCGTATCGGCATGGCACCCGATTTGCCCCGTAAGCGCAGCGCCCTCCGGCAAACCGCTCACGCTGACCGTGACGGTCTCGCCCGGCGCCGCGTAAAGCCCCGTGCTCTGCCAGCCCGGCAGCAGCGGCTTCAGCTCGAGCCGCGCCGTCACCCGCCGCGCATCGGCCGGCACGCCTCCCGGGAAATCCGCCGCCGATCGCGCCGCCTTCACCTCCCCGGCCGGCGTTTCCAGCGCCTTCTTCGCCTGGTAATGCGCCAGCAGCAGCTTCAGCGGCTCCTTGCCGAACGCAACCCGGCTCTTGGGCGAAACCAAGACCTCCCCGCCGACCGCCTGCAGCTTTTCCTCCAGCGCCGCCCGCAGCTTCAGGTCGGGCTGGCGCTGATAAAGCCGCTTCGCCGCATCGGCATAGGCCTGTTCCCACGCCTCGCCCTTCGTTTCAACCCGGGCGAGCTCCGCCGGCCAATTCCTCTCCTGCGCCAGGCAAAGCCCGGCGGCCAGCATCATCGCAACGCTCATCATCCGTGTTTTCATGGCATAGCCTTTCCATTGAAATTACGCCATTACAATGCCACATTTTCTTTCTCCGGGCGATTCAAAAAACAAGACCTGAGCCCGCCGTGCTCTTTTCAAAACTCAGGCGCCTCATTCAGTTTCTTCGAGCGGCAGAGCTCTTCGGGCAGCAGCCGCGCTCCCGTTTCCAGGTTCTCCAACAGCGCGATGCCCGCCGCCTCGTAACCCTTAAGCACAAACTCCGTGCAGTAATACCCCTCGCCCGCGCCGTAGCGGAAAAAATGATCAAACGGCCGGCCGGCCTCAACCGCAGCCGCGCAAAAAGCCATCATCCGGGCCACCGCATCGGCGCCGATTCCCGGCGCGCGCAACATGCGGGCCTTCCGGAAGCGCCCATCCCGCATCAGATCCCCCCACCCTTCCCGCACGCATCCCTTCTTCGGCGCGGCGTGCAGCACAAAAAGCCCGGAAGGAGTCGGCTCCAAGATGCCCACATGCGAAAACTCCGTTTTGCGGTTGCGCCAGCGAACCACGCGGCTGCGCAGGCTTCCGCCCTCCAGCAGCACCACATCGCCCGCTTCAGCGCCCAGCGGCGGCGGCAGCGGCGCGACCTCTTCCCGAGAACACAGCCACAGGCCCATACCCGCCAAAAGAAACGCGATCAGGCTGTATGCACACCATTTCATATCACGGAAAACCATCATGCCCCGCAGGCGGCGGGTGGAGTTTCGATCCGCCGCCGCGGGTGTAAATGTGCGTTACTTGGAGATTTTCCAATCGCCCTTGATCTTGACCAGGCGGAATTCCTCTTTCTTGCTGCCGCCAAGCTCCACGCGGACGGCGGCATGGGTATCGTCGATTGTGTCGACGCCGAGAATCCTGACCTTTTTGAAACCGGCGCGAGCCTTTTCATCTTCGCTCATCTTTTCGACACCCATGCGGGCCATCTCCTGTTCGTCGGCAGGGACATATTTCATGGCTTTGTCGACATCGCCCGCGGCGACCGCGGCGCAGAAGGCTTTGGTGACATCTTCCGGGCCTTTTCCGCAGCCCGCGCAAAAGAGCATCAGACCGGCCATGAGCATCATCAGTGATTTTTTCATCGTTTTCCTTTCGTTGTTTCCCCGCCGGCGCACGGCGCCGGTCAGATTCGTTCCGGCGGCACGGGCCTCCAACTGCCGTTTTCCTGTTTCAGGTAATAGGTTTTAGGCGCTGTGCCGCCTTCGTCGATGCGCACTTCAAACACAGTCGCCCTGATCCGTTTCATTTCCACAATGGCATTGGCCGCGCACTGCCTGCGCAACACCTCGTTTTGAATCATCGTGGCAAAGACCCGGCGGAAGGCGGGCTGCCTGGCCGCGGGGATGTGATCGATCACGATCCCGATATCGCCGGCGGCAATGGCCTTGCACAAGAGGGTGATGGCTTTTTCGGGAGGGAGCCCGTGGTCGATGAAATCCATCGTCAGCCCCGCAATGGTGATCATGGCGCAGTTTTTCATCGGGCCTCCTTCTCCAGGCCCACAATCTTCCAGCTGGCGTGCTTTTTAAAAACGTCGACCTCCACGCAATCGATCTCGCCGTTGCCGTTTTGGACCCACACCCGGGTGATGTTGGGCTCAATGGAGGCGGCCGATCGCTGAATCAGGCACTTGGAAAAGCGCTTTTTCACGGCGGGGTCGGCCAGATTGTCGCAGATGGCGAACCACTCACTTGACCGGATCAACTCAGCCGAGTCGATTTTTTCAATGAGTTTTTCATCGTTGTTCGCGACTGCGTGGTAAAAGAGAGTCACGGCTTCTTCGGGGGTGAGCAGGGCGAATTTCCAATGGGAACCGCTTTTGCGCATAAAGAAAAACTCTCCGAAGCGTTCATTTTCCCCATCGCGAACGGTCATGGGAACCGCGGCCACGCCATCGGCGATGACGGCATCGCGGAAGTTCATTTTTTTCAACTCGTTTTTGAGACCTTCGCGCGCTTCGGTCTTTTCGAAAAGGCCGCCGAAAATGGCCTTCATGGCATCATCGGAATAGCGGGCCACGGCGGCGGAATCGGCGTTGGAGGCGGCCTCGAAAAAGGCCTGAAGCGATTTCGAGGGTGTTTCTTCTCCACACCCGGCAAGCAGGGCGCTCATGGCGGTTGCAATGAGCAGAGCGGTCATTTTTTTCATGCACATTCCTTTCTGTTGTGTGTGCTCATCAATGAATAGAGGCTCTGCATGGCGGGTTTCCAAATTTTCTGAAGATTTTTAATCGGGGCTTCTGGTGCCGTCTTGTTCTTGGACAACGATGTATTTGGCGGCATCACGGGCGGCTTTTATCCGGGCTTTATTGATGGCCGCCATAGGCCAGTTGACCGAATAGGTTCTTTCGCCGCTTCCCATCAGCTTTCCGCCGCCGTCAGGCGAGCCATCGATGACCTGAACGCGTACGGTTTCTTCGAGCCCCCGCTGCTCTGTGGAGAAGATCGCGCAATAACGGGTGGGGTACCATACGGTATGACCATCCCAGGTTGCAATTTTCCCACCGGTTTTTGCTTGATAGTCTTTGGCAAGCGGGGTGTAGATAGTCTTAAATCGGGCTTTTTGAAGGGCGTGGGCAAGGCCCATATAGTGGGCGTCGGTTCCGTTTTTGATGAAGACTGTGAGCGGGGTGTTGACATCGGGAGCCCTGTTATCCACCCACCCGGTATAGGCTTTGCAAAAATTGTCGGTCGAATCGATAAAGATTCTTTCCAAAACTTCAGATATTGCCGCATCGAGCGAATTTGCAACAAGGCAATAGTCTTCTTTGAAGCTTTTTTCATAATCCAGAGAGTCGAATGCCCGGTGAGAGCCTTTTTCCCAAACATCCCAAATAATTTTTCCGGAAACGGTAAAGGCGAAACGGTTGCCTTGTTGCCGGTTGAGATAAATCTTCATTTCCGGCACGCGAAGATCGAAATAAAAATCTGTATCACGCTGGTCGGCAAGAACATAATACTCGCCAAGGCGTTTTTTGATAATGTCGCTCAATAACGATTTCGTATTGAAAACGTGAATTCTCCCGGAGGGGAGCACAATGTTTTGTGCTTTGATAATATTGATTTTAGCGGAAATGACCTCGCCTTTATCGACAAAAGCAGAATTTGCGGGCCGTATCGGCGGCGGCGGCGGCGGCGGGGTCCACCGGCAGCCGCACACTGCAAGAAGAGCGCCGGCGATGATCGAAAAAATAATTTTTCTGTTCATTTTATTCCTTTATAAATGGGGTGTGATGAAAAGGGATTATTCGCCGTCGCGTTCAATGCGAATGGGCCGACCTTCGACGGTTGTCGAATAAACACCGAAATAACCGATTCCAAGAATCGTGTAGCGCTCGGTCACTTCAATGAGGGCATCGGCCTGAGTATCGCGAAGCGCTTTTTTTGTGGCGGCTTTTCCCATATCCTTGCGCCAGTAGAATTTGGTATTTCCAATGGTCAGGAAGGGGTGGATGGCGGCGGGGTCATTATCGCCCCCTTGCGTTTCGATGGCCCAGCGTTCATCGGTATCGCTCCAGGTATCCCAGAAAAACGGAAGAGGGAAATACAGGATATACGGACAATAGATGCTGCCGGAGGCAACGTTATCATCGAGAAGCTGATAGGTGTCGTTGCCGTGGATGGGTGTGTTGCTGGGCGCAACGCCGGTATAGACGGTGAAACAACCGGAAATGAGAAAGACCCCCGGCAGGAGGGTGAAGGCGCACATGATTTTTTTCACGTTTTTTACTCCGTATTTCAATGGCTTACAGAAGTGTCGTCAGTAAACCGGAAAGATTTCCCGCGGATATGAACGGCGATCCACAGGATCATTCCGGTTTCATTTTCAAGGGTCACATCGATGAGACCATCGGCCGCGTGTTTGTTTTTGGCACGCTCAATCGCAACCTGTGCGGAGGGAAATCCGCAAAAGAGCGTATGGAGCCAACCGTAACGGACATCACTCTCGTAGACATCGCCGATGACGGTGTAGGGTTTATTATCAGGCAGCGGCACGGTGGAGGAGGTAATGCCGCCGCTGAAGCGCAGGCAGCCTTGTGCGGCGGTTAAAAAGCAAAGCGAAGCCAAGGCGATTCCGGTTGTTTTCCCGATGTTCATTCATGATTCCTTTCATTACAGTTGCGGACGTTTTCTTTTTGGAAGACGCAGTTGACGGAGGCGCGGATCTGAACGCTGGTTACGTCATCCACTGTCCAAGTGAAATTGAAGTTCACGTTGCTCCGGCCATTGGCCGTGCGGGTGGTGTCCGACACCACTCTTCCGCACAGCAGACCGCCGATGGGTTCTTTGGCGTTTTTCCTGAGCAGGGCGAGCGATTCACGCCGGGCTTCAAGGTCATTCATCTGCGCAAGGCCGGCCGTGATGGCGGTGGTATCGGCTTCATGAGTCAAAACCGAACGGATGGATGAGAAGCGGAGGGTCGATTTCTGGCGAGTGAGCTCGCCGGCGATCAAATCCTGCAAAAGCTCGATGTTGATAAAGCAGGGCGTGTAGCGCGTGTTGACCGGCCCAAACACGAAAAGGTAATCGGCAGGCAGCTGATGCGTGAGCCCTGTGGCAATCTGCTCGGCGATTCTGTGGTAATCTTCAATGGTGGGGCAGCACAATGGCGAGGGCGGCGGTTTGGTCGATTCGCACCCCGCGAAGGCGGCGAGGGCGGCGCTGAAGAGGGCGAGGGTATAACGGCGGTGTTTTCTCATTTCATTTCCTTTTTGATTTGGAGCCCGGGGTGCTTCTCATAAAACTGATCAATCATGCGCAGCGTCAGCCAGTTTTGCGCCTGCTCATCCAGCTCGGTTTTCACGGCGGCAAAGGCGAAGGGCCTGGGTTGCCCGCTCACCTGAGCCTCGGCCTGGAGGGCGGCGTGGGTGGAATCGAGCGTGATGTTCAGCGTGACCCGGATGATTCCGGGCCGCTCGGAAAAGGTCTCGCCCTTTTCCAGCACGCGGATGTCGCCGCCGATATCGCGAACGAGCCGCTCGATTTCCGAAGCCGCCTCGGGGGTGCACGCATACGCGTCGGAAGCCGAATCGCGCATCAGGACCAGCACTTCGATCGGGAGCGCTTCCCAGTGAATGAGGAAAAGGCGCTGATGAGGCTCAAGGCGCGCAAGGTATTGCTGAAGCTCTTTCCCGGCCGCCGCGATCAGAGGTTCGCTCATGCCGGGAACCGTTTCGCCGGGCTGCGCAAGCACCAGAACCTGCCGCATCGAGCGAATGGCCAAAATCAGGGTCGGGCGGCGCTGGCCGGCGGCGTAGCCGAGGCGGTAATAGACTTCGGCTCGGGTGAAGCCGAGCTTGGGATAACGGTCGCAGGTTTCCAAGACGGCGCTATAGGCGGCGATGGCCGCGTCGTAGGCTTTTTGTTTGGCCTGCACGCGCCCTTCCTGAAAACGCGCCATGCAGGCATGGCGTTCCTCAAGAAAACGGGCCAGCGCCTGCGCCTGTTTTTCCCGATCCCGCAAGCTCCAGCAGGCTTGCAGCGCAACCTGCCACATACCGCCTTTTTGCTCCGCCCAGACGCTTTCCGGGCCGGCGATCTCAATACCCTGCGTATAGGCCGGGTCAAGATCGGCCGCATTTAATTCCGGGGGCACGCCGATGGCGCGGAGAAAGCTGTTTTTCGCGTTTTCCAGCGCCGCCTGTTGAACGTTTTCCTTCCCGCCTGCTCCCGTTGCGGCGCCTTCGATGTAGGCATAAACGGAGTCGGCCGTTTTCACCGGGGCACGCCCCGCAAGGGCGATTCCCGAAAAACAGCACAGAAAAACAAACACCCATGGCCTCGTCCATTTCGGAGGCGGGGCGCAGCAGTGATCCATCATAAGGTTGCTCCCATTATTTCGAGGTTTCGCCATCTTCCGGGTGAAGCGTGATTTCCCAGCATTCCTGTTCGGTTCCGGTCATCGAAACCGTTTCGGTTTTATAGCCCGGTTTTTCGATTTTCAGCGTGGCGGTCGCATCGGGATTGAAGAAGGGGATCCAGGCTTCGGAATAGGTGTAGACGGCTCTTCCGGGCGCGCGGGTCAACTCGCCTTCCCAACCGAGGTCGAAGACTGTGGCACGGGCGTCGGCCGGTTCATAGGCCACAATTTTTGTTTTCGTTGAGCATCCGGCCAGCGCCACGGTTCCGGCAATGACCACTCCCATGATCCATGTGTTCTGTTTCATATGTGTATCCTTTCGTTCAGTTTTTGAGGGCGGGGGGGGTGATGGCGTGGGGGGTGAGGTAGGCGAGGGTTTGACCGCTGACTTTGCGGGTGGAGATGTCGAAGGCGGTGGTGCCGTAGATGCCTTTGAGGGTGGCTTGGGTGGGATTGTGCCAGGCGGTGGAGCCGTCGAGGCGGGTCATGACGAAGCCGGGGGTTTTGAAGAGGGGGGCGGAGGGGTCGAGCTTGAGGGGGGCGTCGGTCTTGCCGTCGAAGGAAAGCAGGAGGCCGGAGGGGTCGAGGTTGCGGCTGATGAGCGCGGGGATGAAGCCGGGGAGGTCTTCGCTGACGTTGGCGGCGATGGTCCACATGTTTTCCGCGTAAAAGAATTTGCCGTGTTTGGGGTCGATGGTTTGGCCGGGGGCGGCGAGCTGGTCGAAGGAGAGTTCGATTGCGGGGCGATGGCGGTCGGGATGGGGGAGGTTTTGACCGTCGAGCGCGTCCCAGAAATATTCGGTGCTGTCGCTGTAGGTGTTCCGGCGGATGTCGACCCGGTCGGAATCGCGAGGGTCGGTCGTTTCGCCGGTGCGGGGCCAGATGGAGCCTTGCCTGCTTTCCTGGTTGGTTTTGCTGATGGCCTGGTAGATGGCTTTGGCTTTGCCGATGGCGGCGGTGCGCTCGGCTTCTTTTTCCGCGGCGGCGGCGGGGGGGGTGAGGGCGATGGCGGCGGCGCCGGTGAGGGCGAGGGCGCAGATGAGCTCGATGCTGCCGAATCCTGTTTTTTTCATGCGTTTTGCTTCTTTCTTTAGAAGGCGATGTTGAGGATGGGGAGGGTGAGGTGCTGGCTGATGTTGATGAGGCCGATTTGTATGCCGTGGAGGTTTTCGGTGGAGTTGACGAGGCCGATCTGGAGGCCGCTCATGCTTTTGCCGCGGTTGAAGAGGCCGATCTGCACGCCGGTGGCGTCGCCGTAGACGACGTTGGCGATGGCGTTGACCTGGAGGGCGATGGCGTAGTCGCGGGTGATGGAGGCGAGGCCGATGTCGAGCCCGGCCATGGATTTGTTTTCGGCGGCGCCGAGGTTGAGGCGGAGGCCTTCGACATCGTAGGCGCGGCCGGGGATGCTCCAGGTAATGAGGGAGACGTCGAACAGGGTGACGCCGCCATCGTAGCCGTAGCCGTTGTCTTGGGTGCGCTCGCGGAAACCGATGTCGGTCGGGTGCTGGCCGTGGGTGTTGGCGGCGCCGCCGGTCTGCCGGATGCGCTGGGCGGGGGCGGGGTCGTAGGCGGCGGCGGCGCCGGCGAGGAGGAGGGCGGTGGCGAGGAGGTGTGTTTTCATGGCGGGGGGCTTTCGGGGTTAGTCGTTGAGGGTGCGGCTGTCGGTGCGTTTGATGACTTGTGTTTGGCGCTGCCACCATTGGAGGCCGGTGCGCGGGTCGGTGATGCGGAGCTGGAAGGTGTATTCGAGCTGATGGCCGCGGTTGTCGCGGCGGATGTTGCGGGCGGTGATTGAGCCGGAGAGGGCGAGGTCGGGGGCGAGGAGCTGGCCTTTTTGGGGGGTGGTGGCGGGGTTGAATTCGTTGTCGTGGCGGAGTGTGCGGGTGCCGTCGATGAGGGTTTCGGTTTTGCCGGGGGTGCCGGCGATGGCGGAGGTGGTGTAGACTTGGCCGCTGTCGGTGAGGGCTTCGGAGATTTTGGCGGTGAGCAGGTCGGGGTCGACGCTTTGCCGGTCGAGGCCGGTGAGGGTGATTTCGCCGATGGCCATGATGTGGATGGAACCGTCGGGCTTTTTGAAGCGGCCGCTGCGCAGGAGGGTGTCGATCATGTCGGCCTGGGCGGCGGCGAAGTCGTTGAAGGCGAGGCTTTGGGTGACTTCGGGGCCGGGGTTGTCGATGTCGACCCGTGTGGTGCGGGTTTGGCAACCGGTGAAGAGGAGGATGGCGGCGAGGAGGGGTGCGGCTGTTTTCATGGGGGGTGTTCCTTTACCATGCGGGGCGGTCTTGGGTGATGGCTTTGACGATGACGCCTGAGGGCTGGCAGAGCTGGAGCCCGGTGTGGAGGTTGATGAGGGTGAAGAGGTAGTGGTATTCGATCTGGAGGCCGCCGTTGTCGCGGCGGATGTTGCGCTGGATGATTTTGCCGCTGAGGGCGAGGTCGGGGGCGGCAAGGGTGCCTGTGCCGGGGATGGCGGCGGGGTTGAATTCGGTGTCGCCGCGGATGGAGCGGAGGGCGCGGAGGAGTTGTTCGGTTCCGGCCCGGGGGGGGGCGACGGCGGAGCTGACGCTGATTTTCCGGCTGTTGGTGAGGGCTTCGGTAATTTTGTCGGTGACGAGGTCGGTGCTGAAATGGCAGCAGGTGTCGTTGATTACGGTGCCGATGGCGAGGACGGCGCCGGGCTGGAGGCGCCAGGCGTTGCGCAGGAGCTCGTCGTTGACTTTGGCGGCGATCTCGCGGAAATCTTTGTACTCGAGGGCGGTGGTGTATTCTCTATCGTGATCCGGATCCACGATGCACGCTTTCTTCTGGGCGCAGCCGCCCAGAAGAAGCAGGATCACAGCAAGCGTGGCGAATCGGGGCATGGGGTACCTCGCTACTGTTTCACGTGTACGCGGAAGTCGCTGCAATCGGGTGTGGGGGCGATGCCGGTCAGGCCGCGGATCTCCTGGGGCGCGAGGGTGATGTTGCGCCAGGCGTTGACGGCGGGGGGCACTTCGATGCCGGAACCGTCGAGCCATACGAAGCGGTATTGCACGGCAAGGTGGCCGCGGGTGCGGTTGACGAGGTTGGCCTGGGCTTCGATGTGGTCGGAGCGGCGGTTGGCGGCTTTGAGGTCGGTGACGACGACGCTGCTCCCCAGCTCGGGGCCGATGGTCACGCGCCGGTCGGGCGGGGGGATCACTTCGTGCACGCAGCCGGTGAAGCCGGCGAGGGCGCCGATGAGAAGGATGCCTGAGATGAGTTGTTTCATTGTGTTTTCCTTGTGTTGCGGGCGCTTACGGGGCGCCGAAGGGGAGGATCAGGTAGGCGGTGCGCATGGTTTGCGCGGGCTGGCGCACCCAGACGATGGCGTTTGCGCACGGGGGCAGCCGGATCTGGAAGGCGGCGGCGCCGGCGGTGAGGGTCAGGATGTTGTCGGCGGGGATGCCGACGCGGGCGGCGTAGACGTTTTTGGGGAGGAGGGACCAGTCGCGCACATCGGCGGCGGTGGTCATGGCCTGGTAGAGGCCCAGGGCGTAGCCGCCGGCTTTGATGAGGTCGCCGTCGAGGGTGCTTTCGCCGCGGTCTTTCTGGTGCTGGCGGCGCTCTTCGCCGGCGATGATGAGGGCGGTCTGGGCGGCGGTCTTGACGGCGACGCGGATGATTTCGCGGGTGAGGATGAGCTTGAAATCTTCCTTGAATTCGCAGCAGATGAGGTTCTCCACGTCGCAGATTCGGGCGAGGCTCTGCCCGCCGACGGCGTAGGCGCCGAAGGCCGGCCGGCCGGCGACGATGCGGGGCACGGCGAAGCCGGTGTAGGCGGGTTTAACGCCGAAGAGGCCCAGGGGCAGGTCGAGGCGCTGCTCCACGCGATGGGGGGCGAGACCGTCTTCCACATACACCCAGGCGGTGCGGGCGGGGGGGGGTGCGCCGGCGGCGGCCTCGGAGGCGTCGCGCAGGAAGAAGGGGTTGTCGCTGAGGGCGGCGGCCATTTCGAGGTCGCCGAGGGAGCGGTCGCCGTTGAGCCAGCGGAAGAGCCCGCAGAGGTGGGCGGCGTAGGGGTTGAGGAGGAGGCCGAGGGGGCGGAGGCGGTTGTGGTCGATAAGCGGCGGGGGGGCGTTTTGAATGGCGGCGTTTTGCTGGCGGGTGTGGAGATCGGCGAGGTAGCGGTCGTTTTCGGGGGAGACGTTGCCGACGGAGATCCCGCCGGTCACGCCCGATTGGCTTTGCCCGCTTTGCGCGAGCCACTGGTCGCGGGCGGCGGCGGCGACAATGCGGTTTTCCTCTTTTTCGCCGGCTTCCTGGCGGAGGCGCTCGGCGAGGCGGCGGCGGTCGTAGAGGTAGTTGTATTGGCGCTGGCGCACGCGGTTGAACTCCACGCGGGCGGCATCGGAATCGCCTTGGGAGCCGGCGATGAGGCCTTTGTAGAGGTTGAGGAAGATGCGATCGTTGCCGATGGGGTGATAGGGCAGGAGGCAGTCGTTTACGGCGACCCAGGAGAGGTGCTTGCCGGTTTTTTCGGTGAAGGGGGCGTCGTCGTAATCATGGAAACGCCATTCGGCGAGCTTGAAAAAATCCCAGGCTTTTTGGGCGTGGCCGAGGAAAAGGCAGGCGGAGCCGGACCAGAGGGCCCAGTAGGCTTCGTCGACCCCGCCCCGGTTGCGGGCGGCGAGGTCTTCGAGCGCGGGCGCAGCGGTTTCATATTGCCCCATGCGCACCTGTTGGAGGGCTTTGTCGCGCGTTTCCCGCACGGAAAAACACCCGCCGGCCGTGAGCGCGGCCAGGAGAAGCGACATTCCGCAGGCGATGTGGTGTTTTCCGTTCATGGCGAATCCTTGGGGTGACGCTCCGCCCGCGCGGGGCGCGCGGGCGGAGGCGTTTTCAGTTCATTGCCGTTCAGCCGCAGAGTTTCTCATCGAGGGCTCTTCCGGCCTTGCGGCGGTTGATCTCGTTGGCCATGTGGCAGGAGACGATACGCTTGCCCAGCGGCGAGAACCCGGCGGCGGCCAGCTTGAGGTGCGCCCAGGCGAAGGGAATGCCGATGATGCTGATGCCTTCGACGATGGCACAGAGGATGTGGCCGATCGAAATCCAGAAGCCGAAGAAAATAATCCAGATCAGGTTGGCAAGCATGGTTCCGGGGATGCGTTTTTCGCCGATGTCTTCCGCCGCGACGAGTGTTTTCCCGAAGGGCAGGTAGGCAAAGAGCGCGATGCGCATGCAGGCGATCGCCAGGGGGGTGAGCAGGCCAAAGGAAAAGATGAAAATCAGGCACCCCGCCAACACCCAGGCGGTACCCATGATGAAGCCGCCAAAAATGAACCAAAGCACGTTGCCTAATACCGACATGATGATCTCTCTTTCGTTTTGTGAAAGGGTCGCCCCTTTTCCGTTGTTGCGCATCGGCGGCTTGTGACCTTCACAAAACCGCTGCGTTACATCCTTTAATAGTGAAGCCGGCCTCGCATTTTCAAAATAAAAATCACTTTTTTTTAAATGTAAACATCCGCCGCCTCTCCGGGCGGGAGAGGCGGCGGCATAACGCCTTTCAGCAGCAGGCGTTAGGACTATTTCGCCTTGGCCTCGATCAGCTGGGTCATGATGCCGACAATCTCGCCGGCGTTTTCAGGGGTGAGGTTCACGTTTTCAATCAGGCTGCGTTTGACGATGAGAATCGCTCCGGCGCCGCTCGTTGAAACGGCGTAGAGCACGAGCGTTCTGCGGAAAAAATACAGGGCGAACGCACCGATTCCCAGAAGCATCGCAAAAAGGCCGCCGATGATGGTGTCGCCCATGACGGACACGCCCGCGAGAAGAAAAACAACGCCCCAGACAAAGAGGAGGATGGGTTTCAAAAAGCCCGTTCCCAGAAGCGATACGTGGGAGATGGGAATCATCTGGCTCATGCGGCCCGAGAGGGAGCCTTCCGAAAACTCAACGCGGTTCTCGTAAACGTCGAACACGGTTGTGGTGTCGATGCCCAGCCGGGCGAGGAGCCAGGCGACGAGGCCGCCTTTCCGGGCGCGGATTCTCACATATTGGGGGCCGTTTCGGTTGATGGTGAGCTCTTTGACGACGAGGGCCGAGCGGCCCATGAACATGGCGAACTTATGCATGATGGTCTGTATCCTTTTCGGTGTTGAAAAAAACGATCTTCCCGTTGTGATCAGGGCGCCTTCGGCGAGGCGGCCGGAAAGGGGGCGGGCTTTTCCGTTTGATCGGAGGGGAACATTTTGGCGAGGATTTCAACGGCGGCTTTTTGCGCGGCGACGGCGAGGACTGCTTCCATGATTTTTTCGGGGCTGTTGCCCGGGCGCAGGCCGGTGACGTCGCCCTGCTCCACGGTGACGGTGCCGGCGGCTTTCACTTCGCCGGTTACGCCGAGAATCACGCGGTAGTTGACGGCGGCTTCGCAGTCGAAAATGAGGCGATCGGTAAATATATTGCGTGTAAAGGCGGCGGAGAGGGCGGTGATTTCGCCGCCGACCACATAGTCGGCCACCAGCTGCCTGTACATTTTGATGCGTTCGCGGGGGTCGGTATCGGGCGAGAAGAGGCGGTTGTATTCGTCGGCGACTTCGGGGCTGAAGTTGCGGTCGAGCACGGTGAATGGGCTGCCGACGAGTCTGTTGGAGAGCTGCTGGGAGAAGGAGGAGCTCACGGAGGCGCCGGGGAAGAGCACGCCGTGGACGGGGTATTCGGGGCAGCGGTGGCGGAAGAGGGCCACAACGATCTGGTTGCCGGCGAGGTATTCGCCGAAGCAGGTCACTTCGAGGCGGGCCCAAAAGAGACCGTCGGCCTGCCATTGCTTGAGGATTTTGTAGCTGTGGATGAGGCCGAAGGTTTCGCGGGTGGTGAGGTCTTCAAATTTACCGATCGTCTTGAGCGTGGAATCAATGTCGGTATCTTTTGTCTCGGTGAGAATGGTCTGTTTCTTTTGGGATGTGAGCGTGAGGCCGTTGACCTGGGCGGAGGCTTCGACGAGCGCATCGATAACGGCGGCTTTCGCGGTGGTGCCGCAGCCTTCCACGGTGCGGGTCTCGGTGACTGCTTTTCCCCAGGCGGCGGCCTGGATGAAAACCGCGCAGGTGCAGATGATCCAATGCGTCAGTGTCTGTTTCATTGTTTTTCCTTTTCTCATGTGTTGGGTACGGTGATGACGATGCTGTGGACGACGAGCTCTTCTTTGGTTTTGGCGTTTGCCTTGAGGGTGCTGTCGTAAACGAAGGCGAGGCGGTTGAATTCGCGGTCTTCGGGGCGGCGCTCGACCACGATGGGCTTGCCTTTGGCCAGGCGGCCGCGGGAGATGGTCTTGCGGCGGTCTCGCAGGAGGGAGCGCTCGTTTTCCATCACGTTGAAATAATCGGGGGGCAGGTCGCCTTCGCCGGTCCAGGTGTAGAGGAACACGCGGTATTCGCCGGAGGTGCCGTTGTGGGTGGTGTTGATGGTGATGGTGCAGTCTTCGGGGAGCACGAGGTCTTTGAGGACCATGAGGAGGGAATCGTCGCCATTGGCGCGGAAGACCCAGCGCAGGCCGTCTTCAGTGTAGACCCAGGCGCCGCGCTCGCTGGAATCGTTGATTTGCCACTGGGGGGTTTCTTTTTTGAAATGGTCTTCGAAGATGACTTTGCCCGTGATCTCGGGGGTGAGTTTTTTGGCCTGGCCCGCGAACCACACGGCGAGGCACATGGCGGCGATGGAGGTGCTGTAGAGGCTGATGCGGACGACGGGCGGCCTCACGCGGGGGCGGATCTGGCTCCAGGCCGCGCGGAATTCGCGCATGGTGTAATACTGTTTTTTGCCTTTGGCCTCGCAGGCGGTGAGGATCACGCGGTTCAGGCCGGGGAAGAGGGGGTGGCGGCTGGTGGCGGCTGGGACTTGGGGGAAGCGGCCCACGGAGTAGCCGCTCATGAGGCAGTAGAGCACTTTGCCTAGGGCGTAGATGTCTTGGGAGATGCCGTCGCGCTGCTGATACTGGGTATCGGTGTTGATGTAGCCTTCGGTGCCCACGAGGCTGAGCTCGGGGCGGATGGCGGAAACGAGGCCGATGTCGGCGATTTTCACTTTGCCTTTCACGAAGACGATGTTTTCGGGTTTGAGGTCGCGGTGAACGAGGCCCGCGCCGTGGAGGCATTCCATGGCGTCCATGAGCTCGGAGCCGTAGAGCTTCACTTCTTCGAGGGGGATCTGTTCGCGCTTGAGGAGGCGGCGGGCGAGGGAATCGGTCACGTAGATGCCGGTCTCGGTGCCGCAATTGTCGGCGGCTTCCATGGAGTAGCAGAAGAAGTCGTCGCGCAGGATCACGTGATAGATCACGAGCAGGTGGGGGTGGCCCTGGGGAATGAGGTTGCGGTATTGCTCAAGGCCGCGGAATTCGCGCTCCCAGGCGCCGTTTTGATCTTTGGGGATCACTTTCACGGCGAGGCGGTGGCCCATGCTGTCGCGCGCGGTCCACACGGATCCGTAGGCGCCGCAGCCGCAGCAGGTTTCGCGCTTGAGGTCGCCGCCGAGCTCGGCGAGGGCTTTGTCGGCCAGGGCTTCCATGGCTTTGACTTTTTCAGATTTTTGCGTGTCGCCCATAACAGCTCCTTAACACGCCGGGGGCGTGATCATTGAGGGGGGGATCTCTTTTTCGAATTTTGAAAACGCTTCCACGCTCATGGTCACTTCTTCGAGGAAGAGGCGGTCGGCTTCGCAGGCGGCTTTGAGCTCGCGGCATTGGGGGCATTGGGCCAGGTGGCGGTTCATTTGCAGGCGGCGCAGGAAGCCGGTCCGGCCGTCGAGAAAGCGATCCATGGCTTCGCGCGGGATGTGGTTCATATTTTTCCTCCTTCGTCGAGCTCTTTCACGGCCTTGCGGAGGGCTTCGAGCACGAGGGTGCGGTAATTGTAGAGGGTGGCGAGGGAAAGGTTGAACTGGCGGCAGATGTCTTTGGGATCCATGTGCTCAAACTGCCACATCATGAAGACCTGGATTTTCCGGGAATCGACGGTTTTACGCGCTTCTTCGAGGGCCTGGCGGAAGATGTGCATGCGCCATTCGTTGTCCCACTGTTCCTGTTCGAGCCGGGCGGCGGCGGGATCGGCGATGTCGAGGAGGGATTCGTCTTCCTGCACTTCGCGGGTCTGGCGGCGCCGGCGGTCGCGGAAGAGGGCGTAGATTTTGTGGCGGACGATGCGGGAAAAGTAGTCGCGGAAGCGGCCTTTGGCGCGATCGTAGACGAAGGTGCTCTGGGCGTTGAAGAAATCGGTCATCACGGCGGAAACGAGCTCTTCCTTTTCGTCGGGCGAGAGGCGGTAGCGGGCGGCCATCATCCAGATGAGGGGGCGGTAGGTCGTGAAGAAGCGGTTCCAGGAGACGGGGTTGCCCTTTTTGATCTCAATGAGGATGGTGCGCGATGTCACTTCAATGGCCATGGCGGGTTGCCTTTCTCGCCGGGAGCGGCGGCATCGTAAACCCAAATGGAGGTTTCGCTGAGGATTTTTGCCTGGAGGGGGTCGGGCAGGCGGGAAAAGAGGGGCAGGAGGGCGGCGCTCCAGCGGGCGGCGGAGGGCATGTCGTTTTCAAGCATGGCGAGGCGGTAGGCGAGGGCTTCGGGGTGCTCGGGGGCGATGCCGAGGGCCTGGAGGTCGTTCCAGAGGCGGCGGGCGGAGGAGGCGTCGGCGGCGTCGAGGGCGTTTTCAAGGCCGGGGAGGAGCCAGATGCGGGCGATTTGGGCTTTGACGCGTTCGGTTTCAAGGGGGAGGTCGCAGGTCACGTCGCCGAGCTTCAGGGTCTGGAAGAGGAGCCTGTCGCCCGTGGGCAGCGTTTGGTTTTTCACGGTGAGGCGGTCGAGCCGGCAGGTCACTTCGAGCTGAAGGCGGCCTTCTTCGGCCAGCTGTTTTGTTTCGGGGGAAAGCGGGAGGTTGCCGATGATGGCGCGGGCGATGGCTTTGTCTTCCACGGCGGCGCCGGCCATGCGCCCGGAGAGCCAGGCGCCGGTCGTGCGGGGGTTTTGCGATGCCTGGGCCACGGTCATTCCGGCGAGCTCGCCTTCGGCCCGGGCAATCACGCCCGCCGCGACGGTCTCGCCTTTGGCGTGGCGCAGGAACACGGGCGCCTGTTGGAGCGCGGCTTTCATCGCGCCTGTGGCGAAGCGCGCCTGGGCAATCGCATCGGCCAGGGCCGCCTGAACGGGCGAGACCTCTGCCGCGTGAATCATTCCGGCCAGGGCCAGGGCGGCAATCACCGAACGCATCATGGGAACCTCCTGCGGGAAAAACCGGGGCGGAGGGTGGTTCCGCCCCGGGCGTTTCATTAATCGATCTCGATTTCGATGAGGCCCGTGCCGGTGGGAATCTTGTTTACGTTTTGCGCGGCGGGGGCGGGAACCGCCGGGACGGGGGCGGCGACCACGCCGGCGCCGGAAGCGTCGGGGAGCTTGACTTCGGAGGCGAAGCGGCTGGCGCGCAGGGTCATGCCGGGGTTGTAGATCATGAGGGTGTAGGCCCAGTCGCCGGCGTCGTCGACCCAGCGCTGGGATTGCACGCCGGGAGGCAGCTGGCCGCCGGTGGCGGTTTTGTAAAACTCCGTCTCCTTGGCGATGCTGAGGAAGGAGCTCACTTCCTGATCGGCGTTTGCGTTGAGGGCGAGGCCTGAGGCGGAACCGGTCTCAATGGCTTTGAGGACTTCGGCGGAGGTGGCGTCGCGCATTTCGATCTTCTGCGAGTGGCCGTTTTCCCAGGCGAAGCTTTCGCCGGCGAGGAGGGCGAGCAGGTTGGCCTGCGCCCGGAGCGCCGACACGTTGTTGGCGTGTTTTTTGGCCTCGGGGGTTGCCGCGCCCTGGCGGTTCTTGCGGATGAGCTCGGAGCCGTAGCCCACGAAGAAGGGCGTTTGGCTGCCGTCGGAATTGCGCACGAACATCACGCGGGCGCCGTCCATGGGCAGCAGGCCGGTGGTGAGCTCGCTGTAGAGGCGGGCGTAGGCTTCGGGATAGGTGGCCGAAACGGTCATGCCGCCGGTGAGGGTGCAGGAAGCGGCGCGGGTGTGGGGCGTGAGGATGACGGTGACGAAGATCTCGCCGCCGGTGTCCGATTGATCTTCGGCGACGGAGAAGACGGCATAGCCGCTCAGCGTGGCTTTCACGGAAGCGCGCAGCTGCTCTTCGCCCTTAACCACGCCGGCATCGCCCGAATCGGTGTCGGTATCGACCGCGGCATACATTCTGTCCCACGCCTGGCAGGCTTCCACGGTCGCGCCGTCGAAATAAGCCGCGAGGCCTTTTTTGGCTTCGAGGAAGGCGCGCACATAGGCGATGCGCTGGGCGAGCAGGGTGGCGTTGCGGTTGGGATACTTTTTGTAGCCCGCCGCGCCCGAAGCGGTGATGCCCGTTACGGTGCCCACGCGCATTTCCATCACGGCGCCGCTCATTTCGCGCGCCTTGAGCGGCTTCATGTTTTCCTCGCGGGCCGCGAGCACGGCATCCTGCATCAAAACCGCCTCCACGCACTTTCCTTTGAGCCCCTCGACCACCTTCACGGCGGCGGGCTCGGCCACAACCTGAGGCGCATTGGCGTTGGCGGCGGGCGGCACGACCACTTCACAGGGGGGCACCGGGCCCGCGGCAAGGGCAACGCCCATCACGGCCAGCGCGCAGAAACATCCGATCATCATCTTCTTCATGGTATCACTCCTTCGTAGGTTAACAGGTCAGTAAACACAATGCTTTTCTTCTTCACGGGGCCGCCGGATCAGCGGCGGCCTCTTCCGTAGCCGCCTCCGTGGGGGTGGCCGCCGCGATTGGGCTGGCCGCCGTAATACGGGCGGGGCGGAGGCGGGGGCGCGGGGCGGCGAACCGGCTGATAGCCGCAACCGTAACCGCCGCCGTAGACCACGGGCGGGGGCGGCACCACCACCACGGGCGCGGCGGGGTAAACCACCGGCGGCTGCACGACCACCGGCGCCGGGGGATAATAGACGGGCTGGGGCGCCACGATCACCGGCTGGGGAACCGCCGCAGGCGGGGTCACAACCACGGTCTCGGCGGGGCGGAACACGCTCAGCACGGCGCCCGTCAGGTTCGCCACGGCGTTGATGCGGTCGCTGGTGCGGTCATAGCCGTAATTGTAATTGCAGCCGTAACCATAGCCCCTGGCCTGGGCGGCGGCGCCGCCGAAAAGAATCAATCCGGCGAAAATTCCGATTTTCAATGTGTGCTTGTTCATGGTGTCACTCCTTTGTAGAGGGTTGGTTAACGAATCTCTCACATGTTGCACCAATGAATAGCGGAACGGGCGGCTCTTTTTCCAATTTTTTTTCACTTTTTTTCATTTTTTTTCATTTTTTTCAAAAAGCCATGTTTTGCCCCGGCGGGATAAGCGTCGTTTGCCATTGCATTTCATGGGCTTGTTTCATCGTCTTTTGTTTTTTGCAAAGAAAAAAACAGTTGTTCTGCCACTTGCTTCTGTGGGTGTTATTATGAAAAAAACAAAGGCGTTTGGCAACAAAAAAACGAACTATTAGCCCGTTTGGAGTATAAGAAAAAATTTTCACTTGTTTTGGTTTATTTTTTTATCTCCGTTTGATAAAATGGCGGCAGTTTACCACTGGTTTTAACAAAGGATTAAGGTATGATGCGATTGTTACAGGCCATCACCGCCTCGGCCACCAAAGAAGGCGAGTCACTCTCGAGCCTTTTCTCACGAATTGGCATTGTCAACACACTGCCCTACAAATGGAGCGGTCAAAAGAGCCGCATCTCATCGGAGAACCTGCGGAAAATCTGTTCGGCGTTTGCCGACCAGGCCAATTCGATCGATGTGTTGTGCGCGTATCTGCGCGACGAGGTCGAGCGTTCGGGAATCCCTCAGGAAGACATCGTCATCGCCAACGCCCTCGTTAAAAAGGAAGACCCCCTGCTCGATCCGCTCTTCCTTCAGCTCCGCCAGCACCTCCTGAAAGACAAGCAAGGCAAGAAAGAGGAAATGCTCAAGGCGCTGCTCGTGCTTTGGAGCGACTGCTAGAGCTGGTTTCGAATGAGATTTCCGGATTTTGCGAAGGTGATTTTGGGTTTTGACAAACGCTTGAGGCGAGCCGTAGCAACGCTACGGCGATCTGAAAGGGTGAAGTTCAAAAACAAAAAGCACCGAGAAAAAGCGTAAAGATCAATCGAAATATGCTCCAGAGCAGATCCCCCCGACAGATGACCGC